>NASX01000004.1 GCA_002085155.1 Sorangiineae bacterium NIC37A_2 | reverse complement strand
CTCTTTGAGTGAGCCCTTCGGTGAGTAGAGAGACAACGAAAACACTTCGCACATCATGGAGTTGTTTGTGTGCGTTGAGTTTGGCCGGCTGCGGGTTGATCGATAGTGGGGACAGTCACCCGCGCGCTGACGGGAGCTATTGGCGCTTTGGTGCCCAGGTGGTTTTCAGAGACGACTCTCCGGGGGGGCTGCCGACGAGGCTCACGGGAGGGAGCAACCTCACTCACGGGAGCTCGATCATCCGAAGGGATGACCGCTACTTCCTCGACGTCCCTGCCTGCACCAACGAGATCCCGCTCGCGCTCAACGAGGACTTTACTGGAGTCTTCACGGCGAATCGCGAGCAATGCGAACCTACAGCGGTAGCCAAAGCCCTCGGGTACACGGAGCGGTTCTATACGGCGCTCCGGATCGACCTGAAGCGGCGGTTCTCGGCAAACCGTGAGTGCGTAACTTCCATCGATGGCTCCGTCGGCTGCGCTCAAGCGACGGGGACCTTCGTTCCTTTCGAAGGAGAGGGCAGCGGAGGCGGAGCCTCGAACGGTCGGCTCGACCCGAAGCTCACCAACTTTTCGGACAGCGTTCGGGCGTGGCGGTTCGATAACGAGTCCGACGCCGCAGTCATGCGGCAGTGCGCCGCGCTCGATGAATCCGGCGAAGCGTGTGATCCAGGCTCAAGGAGCATTCGCTCCATCAGGATCAGCGGGAGCGTGCACGAAATGAAGGACGGCCGCTACTACCTCGCTGGCTATGATTGTGACGTAGAAAATGGCTACGATGGCGAGCCGCTTCGCTGTGGGCAGTCGTTCGACGGAGGCGAGGGTGACGGTATTCCCCAGGCCTGGATTTACCGATTCGAGCTGAACGGCGCCGAGGTACATTTCAAAGCCGAGATGCGTGGGAAGGATTTTACCTATTATCTCATCGTCAACGCGCCCCTCGTCGAGCCCTAGGAAAATCCGGTTCGGTTGATTTTGCGGCGTTGCGCGAAGCCGCCCGCGCGCTTCTTGACCGCCTCCTCCGGTCCCGGGCTGCGCGAAGGCGCGAACTCGACTATGGTGGCTCCGTGGGGTCGGGGAATCGCCTAGGGACGGCGGCAGTCGGTGCGCTCGTCGCGCTCTCGGTGCCGCGAGGAGAAGCCGCGGCGCGGGATACATTCTCGGCGCCGACCGGGGAGCTGGGCGCGAACCTGAGCACGGAGTTTCGACGCGTGCGGGCGCATGCGGAGCTCTCCTATTTCACGATGAGTAACCACTACACAGCGGGCGGGCTCGGATCCAGCGAGGGCACGACACATCTCTTTACCCTCACAGCCGGAGCCGGGCTCCGCCTCAACGAGAACTTCGAAGTAACCTTCGGCTCTGCGACCGAAGGATATTTGCTCATCGGCGAGAGGGCCCGGGACCGCGGAGTCGCCTTCGGAAACGTAGCCCTGGGGGGGAACTACATTCGAACGTTTGGCTCGAATCTCCGGCTGAAACTCGGAACGCTCGTCGCTTTCGGACCTTGGAATCACCGTTCGCCGGACGGAGTAGTCCAGACGGCTGCGGGAGCGTCCATTCATGGGTACCAGGATTCCTGGTATTATAGTCCTGATCAGGTTCATCTCGTCTTTCCGACTCGTTTCGAGTTCGATGCGCTCACGGAGCTCGTCATCACACTCGATGTCCAGCCGGATATCGGCATTGGCCTGGACGCCGCCGCCTCAGGCTTCGTCCTTATCTCCGCACCGGGCCTCGCCTACTGGCCGACCGAACGTCTCATGTTCGGGGCGCGCGTTCCGATGCAGTTCTACTCGATGTTCTTCGCCTCCACGCAGCTCGCAGTCGAACCGTTCGTTCGCTTCGATATCAATGACGCCGCCTTCATCGCGACCCGCTTCACGATGAATCTCGACGCGCCCTTTGGCTTCTCCTTCGACTCATCGAATTCTCACGAGCCTCCTCGGTCCTGGGGCTGGCACGTCGCATTCGGGGGCTCATTCTAGAATATATCTCATCACCTCCGCAGCTTCGCGCGGGAAAGACTTCAAGTACCACCTTATCGTCGACGCGCCTCTCGTCGATCCGTAAGCCGAAGGGTGTACGGAGGGAGCGTCCGGTTGAGAGCAAATGAGGCGGCCGGAGGCAGATGAGGCTCGGAGGGGCTCGGATGAGGGGGCCGGAGGCAGATGAGGCTCGGAGGGGCTCGGATGAGGGGGCCGGAGGCAGATGAGGCTCGGAGGGGCTCAACGGGGGCGTCGAGCTCAGCTGAAGGCTCGGGGGGGCTCAGTCTTTTGTGATGGACCGGGGCCAAAAAGAACAAGGGACTCTTCGGGAGTCGCAGTGCGATGATCTTCCGGCGAGGCAAGGCCGCGGAGGGGGTCGCCTCGCAGACGAGCGTGTTGAGCGGACCGCAAGCGGCCGGGCGGCCTATTTCAGACAACGTGAATATCTCGCTGCGCTATTTTAGTTTTCGCATCAAATCTAAAATAGCGTACCCTGTTCCAGATGGATCCCAGGGAGTTTGTGGAGGGCGCAGGGGGTGAACTCACCCCCATCGTGGAGGGAGGCGCCTCGACCTGGGCATTTGTTCCGCACCCGCTTCCACGAGAGGTTCCACTCCAGGCGTCCGCAATTCTGCTCCTGAGTCGCGCGGAGAACGCCCTGGGAAGACTCCAAGGCTCCGTGGGCCGCATGGTCAACCCGTACCTGATCGCCCGTCCCCTGCTCCGAAGGGAAGCCATTCTTTCCAGTCGGATGGAGGGAACACGCACGACGGCAGCGCGCCTGGTCTCCGTGGAGGCGCATCCTGAAGGAGCCCCCGATCCAGAGACGCAGGAGGTCGCCAACTATGTCGAGGCCATGAACCATGGCGTGCAACTACTCGGCGAAATTCCCGTTTCATTGCGTCTCATTCGCGCGCTCCACGAGAAGCTCCTCTACGGCGTGCGCGGCGGACAAGAAACACCTGGCCAGTTTCGCCGCGTACAGAACTTCATCGGCCACGCGGACATCACCTCTGCGCGTTTTGTCCCACCNCCCGCCGATCGTCTCGATGGGTTGCTCGCCGATCTCGAGAACTATCTCAATCTCGACGACACCATCTCCGAGACGCCCCTCCTCGTGCGGTTGGCATTGGCACACTATCAATTCGAAACCATCCATCCCTTCCGCGACGGTAACGGCCGCGTGGGACGTCTCCTCGTCCCGATCACCCTACTCGCCCAGAGACGGATCACCGCACCCACCCTGTACTTGAGCGGTTATCTCGAGAGCCGAAAAAAGCGGTATATCGACCTGATGCTTGGGGTAAGCCATACGGGCGAGTTCTCCCCATGGATTGATTTTTTCCTCGATGCGGTCCGCTCGGCCGCGGACGAATCCTGCGAGACCGCAGAGCAACTCATCACGTTGCGAGACCGTTACCATGCACTACTTCACCGCGTGCGTGGCTCAGCTCTCTCGCTGAAGTTGGTCGATGCTCTTTTCGAGCTCCCCCTGACGACCGTCGCTCGGGCTGCCGAACTCTTAGACGTGACACAAGCTACCGCCGGTCAGCATGTGAATCGTCTCATTGACGTGGGCATCCTCGTCGAAGCGACAGGAAAGAAGCGCGATCGACAGTTCGTGGCGCCAGAGCTCCTGAGGGCATTGGGTACGGACGAAGATACAGTCCCGAGCGACGAATAGCCGAGGCGGACCTCAGCCGGCGACCGTTGTCCAAGGAAAGAACCGGCGCGCGCCCGAGCGCGCGGCGGCCCACGAAAGGGCGATCCACAAAAGACTGCGAGCTCGGCGTCGCTCGGGGGAGCGGACGGGCGAGCTCGCGCGTGGTGTGAGGGAGGGCTGAGAGGCCCTCCCGTTCGAGTGGGCTTAGTACGTGAGGCCGTGGCCGTAGGGGAACAGCGGGTCGTAAGTTTCGTCGAACTTCTTCAGGGTGACCTGCTCTTCGGAGCGCGGCCAGGTGTGCGAGAGCTTGCCCTTGAAGGGATAGAGGCCGAAGAGGACCTCAGCGACGCCGTCGCCTTCGGTTCCCGGGAGCCATGCGGCGACCCAAGCGTCCGCCTTGTCGAGGTGATCGGTGATGAGCACGGGGCGACCGCTCAGGATGACAGCGACGACGGGCTTGCCCGAGGCGCGCGCTTCAGCGAGCAGCTCAAAGTCGCCGGCCGGAAGCGTGTTGATCGACGCGACGTCACCACGCCACTCGGCGTAGGGGGACTCGCTGAGCACCACGATCGCGACGTCTGCTTCCTCCGGGGTCGACACGACGGTCGCGGCCTTGGCGATGCCCTGAAGGATCGTCGTACCTTCGGTCATGTCGCCGCCGCTCTGCCAGTTGATGGTCCAGCCGCCGGTCTGACGTCCGAGCGCGTTCGCGCCGCTGCCCGCCACCCAGGCTTTGCTGCCCTGCATCAGCGGGAGGACGTTGTTCTCGTGCTTGAGGAGGACGAGCGACTCGCGCACAGCCTGACGCGCGACAGCGCGGTGCTCCGCCGAGCCGACCTTCTCGAGGTGCGCCGGATCGCGCGACCAGCCGAAGAGGCCCGCTTCGCACTTCGCCGTGAGGACGCGGCGCGCCGCGTCGTCGATGCGCTCCTGGCTGATTTCGTTGCCCGCGGCGTTGATGATCGCGCTGCGCTGACCCTTCCAGTCGTTCGCGGCCATGAGCATGTCCACGCCCGCGTTGATGGCAGCGATGACGCCGGGGCCCTTTTGATCCGGCATCGCCGCGTCCCAGTCCGTCGAGACGAAGCCCTTGAAGCCGAGCTCACCCTTCAGGATTTCCGTCAGGAGCTGCTCGTGGCCGGTCATGTTCACGCCGTTCCAGGTCGTGTCCGCCACCATGATCGAGCCGAGGCCTGCCTTGATCGACGGGATGTACGGGTTGATTCCGTACTCACGCATCGTCGCCTCATCGACCTTCACGTCCGCGCGATCGACAAGACCGCCCGTGTCCGAGCCGGCAGGCTCTTTGCGCGAGGTTCCGTAGGTCGACTGGCCGTCGCCAGCGAAGTGCTTCGCGCAGGCGATGACGCCGGGGTTGCCCGAACCGAGGCCTTCGCGTCCCTGGAGACCGATGACCGAAGCAGCGCCGAGCAGCGCCACATCCTCAGGATCTTCGCTGAAGCTCTCGTAGGTTCGTCCCCAGCGCTTGTCGTGAGCGACGCTGAGCACCGGCGCATAGGTCCAGGTCGCGCCCGTCGCCATCATCTCGAAGGCGGTGATCTCACCGATGCGCTCGACGAGCTTCGGGTTCTTACCGGCGCCGAGGCCGATGTTGTGGGGGAAGATCACCGCGCCGACGACCTTGCTGTTGCCGTGGACGGCGTCGACGCCGAAGAGGATCGGCACGCTGTTCGGCGTGCTCTGGCTGGCGGTGATGTAGCCGTCGATCATGCTCGCCCAGTCGCCCGCTCGGCTGCTGCCGGGGATGGCCGAGCCCGACGCGAAGACCGTGCCGGTGACTTCGCCGGAAACGTCGGCGGCGCTCACGTCGCCATACTGACCCATGACCATCTGAGCCGCCTTCTGCTCAAGGGTCATCTTCGCCAAGAGCGCGTCGACCTGACTCACACAGGACTCACTCGGCCAAGCGATCTCTGGAATCTCATAAGCGTCAGGATCGACCCCAATCGCGCCACCGGCCGCCTGGAAGCCGCCCACCGCGGCAATTCCGCCGGCGCCCGGAGCTGCGCCACCGCTCGCTCCGCCGGCGCCAGGAGCCATTCCTCCTGATCCACCAGCGCCCACCGGGGGCATTCCACCCGCGCCAGGGTTCGCCGTGCCACCGGTCCCGTTGATGGGCCCGGGGACGTCGGAACAGCCCGCGAGGAATGACAAAAGACAAACAGAGAGGAGCCCAGCCTTGCGACGAGTCGCTGACTCGCGCTGGGAGCTCGAATTAAGTTCAAGGCCGACAAGAGGGGCGTCCATGGTCGGGAATGTCGCACGGCGACCGCCCTTCGACTTCTCAAAATCGCCGGAATTCGCACCCCCACCCACCTCGGCGGACGCGGCTCGTGGGCCCGAGGGCCCAGCCCCTGGTCCCAAACCACCACCAGAAGCTCCTCTCGTGCGACCAAGCTGTATCAGTACCGCCGCACTTTACGACCCATTCGTGGTAGCGTCGCCGCTCGCAGAGACCCCGGGACTTTCGGCGCGACGAGGGCCGAACCGGGCTGAACTCCGCTATACCCGTCCCCCGACTGATGCGTGATCGAGAGTCACGTCCGATTGCTCCTCAATGGCTAAGAAGAAGCGGCTGATAGATTTCGAACCGGGCCTCTTGGTCGGAGTCGACGAAAATGGTCTCGGTGCGCGCCTCGGCCCCCTCGTCGTGACCGGAGTGCGCGCGAGAGTGAGCGAAGCGGGACTCGCTCGGCTGCAGAAAGGTCTCGGCAAGCGCATCCGCGCCGACCTCGACGATTCGAAGGTCCTCGTCTCGAACAAAGACTATCGGCTCGGCGAAGCCTGGGCCCGCGCGCTCGTCGAGCGCACCTCGGGGATCCGGCCGAGCTCGCCCACGGAGCTCTTCGAGAGCCTCTCCCTCGAAGCGCGGACCGCGCGCGACGAGAACTGTCCTCCTTCGGCGCTCAAGCAGTGTTCCTTCTCGGAGCGAGAGGCCTTTGTCTCGGACGATGAGCTCCTCGCGCGCATCCGGGGGCACCTCGAGACCCTCGATTCGCAAGGCATCAGCCTCGACGGCGTGCGCACCTATCGCGTCTGCACCGGCGAACTGAACCGCCTGCGCAAGCTCGGCATCAACCGCTTCTCGGCGGACCTGCACGGCATGGAGAAGCTCGTGCTCGGCTTTCTGCCCCAGGACGGGGAGAAGGTCCCATTCACGGCCACCTGCGGCAAGGTCGGCGGCATGGCCCAGTATAGCCGCTTCTTCGGCCCCCTCGGCGGCCGCCTTCACACAGCGCTCTGTGAGACAGCGGCCGAGAGCGCCTACAGCTTCCCGGGCCTCGGGGTCGTCAGCTTCCTGCGCGACGCGGACGCGAGCGATCCGCTCGTCATGATGGCCTCCTTGGTCGGAAAGTACGTCCGGGAGCTCCTCATGGGGCGCATCGCCCGCTTCTACCTGGCCGGCGACACCGCCGATCTGCCGAGCGGCTACCACGATCCCGTCACGAGCATCTTCGTCGACCAAACCCTGCCCGTTCGCCGCTCCCTCGCCATCGTCGACGCCTGTTTCGAGCGCGATCGCGAGCTCAAAGAGGCCAAAGACGAGCCGCCGCTGGCCCTGAAATCGAAGAAGAAAAAGACCACCCCTGCCCCGTCGAGCGGGCAGGAGAGTTTGTTCGAGTAAGGGGAAGGCGGCAGCACCTTCCGCGTCATTCGAGACGCAGAGCACCCCGAGACCCATGCGACCATTCCACAAAGGACTCAAGCTCGGAACTCTCGCGGCGGTCCTCGGAGCGCTCGGGGCCTGTGGCGGAGCGAGTCGCGCGAGCCTGCTCCGAGACAAGCTCCGCGCTGGGTGCTCGTCGCACGGGGAGTGTTCGATGCTCTGGGCCGAGGCGCGGGCGCGGGAGCAGGAGTGTCGCCACGAGCGGCGGAGGGATTGTTCGGAGGAAGCCGAGAACCTCCGCGTCGCCGAAGGGCTCCTTCAGCCCCACGAGGCGCAAGCCCAGGCAAAATTGGCGCGCGAGCGCGAGGAGCGCGCCGCCCGACAGCGCGCCGAGCGAGAGCGACAGGCGCGGGAACGTGAGACGCTCGAGAGCGAGGCCCCCAAGGCCAGAAGGCCGAGCGAAGAGCCTCAAGTCCGCGAGGACCTCCTCCTCGCGGCCCAGCGCGAAGAAGAAGAACGCCGCGCCGTCGAAGAAGCCGCCGCAAAGGAGGCCGTCCGTCGCGCTCAAAGGGCGATGGTCTACGAAGCCATGTCTCCCGACGAGCGCGCCCGTTACCTCCGCGCCTGTTTCGGAGCCGGCTCCGAAGTCCTCCATCCAGACATCACCCGCCTCGAAATCGAAGGAAAAACCCGCCTCCCCTGCGACGTACTCCTCACTCACCTGATCACGGCTGCGCCCTCGGAGTCGGAGCGCGAAGCGCTCCTCCAAGAGCTTGAAGCGCGCGTCAGCGCTCGGAAGGAGCCGGAAGTCCAAAAGACCACGTCGCGTGAGCCCGTCTCCTCCGGATCCTCGGGGAGCTCGTCTTCGAGCGGCGCGTCTTCGGGACGCTCGTCGCCCTCACGGGCTGCGGGGAGGACGAGCGGCGGAGGGCGCGCCCGGTGCTGTGACGGGACGCTCTCGAAGAAGTGCGGGTGCGGCGGCGGAAAAGGCTGTTGTTCACGCCACGGCGGGGTTTGTGGGTGTGGGGATTAGGGCTTCGCTCCCATCCCAGTCGAAGATTCTCGCAAAATCTCCGCCTGTTCCGAGGCGTCGTCCAGGGCGTTGTGCGTGTGGGGAGCGACGGGCAGGAGATCTTTCGGCAATTTCGTCCGGCCTGCCCCCGCAATGGGAACATGAGCTTTGACGGCGTAGGCCGTCATGCTGTCGAAGCAGCGGGAATGATTGAAGGGGGATATTTCAAGGAAGTTCATGAAGTACCAATAGAGCCAGGTCCAATCGAAGCTCCGGGGGTACGCTACGAGGACAGGCTCGCCTTCTCCGGAGACGTCGGCGATCCATTCCGCAGCCTCACACATCGCAACCACTGGGTCAGCTCCCGTCTGCATGAGACGTGATCGATCCAGGCCGTTGATACGAAGGGCCTCAGGCTGAAACTGAGAGGATCGGACGCAGCTCGCGGTAAAAGGTCTGACGATTGACAGACCGACGGAACGTCGTCCCGTCGAAGGTCCCCGCTACGACCATCCCAAAGGAGAGCATCGAATACGGTCCCGGAATTGGCCGAGGGGAAGCCGGTCCGCCACGCTCATCTCGGCTCACTCTAGCTCAGGTATCTGACTTCTGACAGACTCGCCGAAGAGCGCGATCCCGAGCTGATCCCTAGGAACTGTCGATTCACCTAGCCCCGAGCTCGGCCCCTTTGGTACTGTTCGGGCTCGATTTGCCCGGGCTTTTGACCTCGGGTGCACCGGGTCAATGAACGCGAAAGCTCCCCACGTCCGAACGGTCCTCGAAACCCTAACCAAGCCGCGCTTGGCTGAGCTCGCCCGAGCGCTCGGAATCGCGCTTCCGCCTCAGGGGACCCGCGAAGCTCAGATTGAAGAACTCGCTCAGTCGGACCGAGTTCGTCTTCGCCCGGTCGTCGAATGGATGGGGCGAGACGAGCTCCGCAGAGCTTGTGAAACACACGGCATCCCGGCCCAAGACCGCTCACGAACAGCTCTTGCCGCGCGCCTCCTCGAAGCCTCCGGAGCTCCCGACAGCGCGCGGCCTCGCGGTATCTTCGAGTACCAAGGGCGCGCCTCGGACGCTCCGAAACCCGGCGATATCGCCATCGTTCGTCATCGCCAATATTTGATCGAAAACGTCGCCGCGTCCGCGGAGGGAACCGATCTGACCAAGGTCGACCTTGTTTGCCTCGACGACGACAATCAGGGACGCCGTCTCAGCGTCCTCTGGGAGCTCGAGCTCGGCGCACGGGTACAGCGCCCGGAATCAGAGGGGCTCGGCGAAATCAGCGGCGCCGATCAGCCCAGCGAGTTCGCCGCCTACTTGAATGCGCTCCGCTGGAACTCGGTGACGGCGACGGAGCGCGACCTGTTCCAGTCCCCCTTCCGCGCGGGCATTCAAGTTCTCAACCACCAGCTCATCCCGCTGAAAAAGGCTCTCGAGCTCCCCCGGGCGAACCTCTTCATCGCTGACGACGTCGGTCTCGGAAAGACCATCGAAGCCGGGCTCATTCTCTCCGAGCTTGAGCTCCGCCAGCGCGTCGAGTTCGTGCTCATCGTCTGTCCCGCGAGCATTTGTCTCCAATGGCAGCGCGAAATGATGGTTCGGTTCGGGCAGCGCTTCGAAATCTACGATCGAAACTTCGTCGCCGCGCGTCGAAGGGAACGCGGCTTCGGGGTGATTCCCTGGAACACCCACAACAGGTTCATCATCTCTTACCAGATGCTCCGGAGGCCGGAGTATATCGAGCCTCTCCGCGAAGTTCTCGGCGAGCGTCGTCCGAAGAGCCTGCTCGTGCTCGATGAAGCTCACACCGTCGCTCCTGCGAGCTCGAGTCAATACGCCGTCGATAGCCAAACGACGCGCGCCGCCCGTGACCTCACGCCCCGCTTCGAGAACCGTCTCTTCCTCTCGGCGACGCCCCACAACGGCCACTCGAACAGCTTCTCGGCGCTCATGGAGCTCCTCGATCCCCAGCGCTTCACCCGCGGCGTCCCCGTCGTCGGCTCAGGCAACGCCCTCGAACAGGTCATGGTGCGGCGCTTGAAAAAGGACCTCCGCTCCGCGGGCGTCGCGGGCAGCTCTTTCCCCGAACGAAAAGTCATTCGCCTGACGATTCCCGGCGAGCCCCCCGAGCTGGAGCTCGGACGCCTCCTCAGGCGCTACAGCGAGTTCGCCGAGCCCAGGAAGGGCCGCGGCAAGCTCGTTTTCATCCACCTCCAGAAGCGCCTCCTGAGCTCCGTCGACGCCTTCTACCGAACCCTAGAAGTCCACGCCGCACGGATCCTCGACTCGGGCGCGCGCAGGCCTCCGACCGAAGCACAAACTATTGATCTTTCCACAGACGAGCCCTCCGCGCAAGAAGAGCCCGAGGCGACCATCGACGCGGACGAGGATGCCCTCGACCGGGCTCTTGATCACCAGGTCGAACAGGCCAGCACTTCTCTGCCAAAAGCGGCCGAAGAGGCAGAAAAGACGCTGCGTTCGATGATAGAGCTCAGTCGCGGACTCCGGAACCAGGCGGACGCGAAGGTGCGCGCGCTGGTCGAATGGATCGCGGCGAACATGCTCCCCGGGGCGAGCCTCGATGGCGCTCAGGGAAAAGGTTCCTCCCTCGAATGGTCTGATAAACGCCTCATCATTTTCACGGAATACGCTGACACAAAGCGCTACCTCGAGAAGATGCTGAGGCGAGCGATCGAAGGAAGTCGGGACGCCGAAGAGCGCATCCTCGGCTTCCACGGTGCGATGAACGACGAAGAACGTGAGCGCGTCGCTCGTCACTTTAACGGCGACCCGAAGACCTACCCCGTGCGCATCTTGATCGCGACCGACGCCGCACGCGAAGGTTTGAACCTTCAGAACTACTGCGCCGACCTGTTCCATTTCGACATCCCCTGGAACCCGGCGCGCATGGAACAGCGCAACGGTCGTATCGATCGAACGCTCCAGCCCTCCCCGGAGGTCCGCTGCCACTACTTCGTCTACGAAAACCGCGAAGAAGACGCCGTCCTCGAGCGGCTCGTGAAGAAGGTCGAGACGATCCAGGAAGAGCTCGGTTCCCTGGGAGACGTCGTTCTCGCGCGCATCGAAGGCGCCCTCGCCCAGGGCATTCGCCCCGGAACTGAAGCCGCCCTCGCCGAGCTAGAGCCGAAAGCTGAGGCAAAGGCCACGGTCCAAGACGAGCTCGAGAAGACGCGTCAGTCCGTCGAGAAGCTCCGAAAAGACACGGACCTCGCGGCGAAGATCTTCGAACGCTCCGCCCGCTTCATTCAGTTCAGCCCCGAGCGCCTGCGAGCAGCCGTCGACGTCGGCCTCTCCTTCGCACAAGCAAATCCGCTCACGCCGACCACCGACACCGAACTCGGCCAGGGACAGACCGCTTACTTACTCCCGCCTCTCGGCGACAACTGGCAAACAACTCTCGACACGCTGCGGCCTCCCCGCGAACGAGACGAACCGGTCTGGGAGTGGAGAAAGCGTCCACCGCAGCCCGTCGTCTTCAAGCCGCTCCAGCGCATCGGCAACGAACGGGTTCATCTTCACCTCGAACATCCCTTCGTTCAGCGCATTCTGTCGCGTCTGCGAGCTCAGGGAACGAGCGCCGACGACCTGCACCGCGTCGCCGTCGTTCCGAACCCGAAGGACGGAATTGTGCGCGTCTTGGCCTTTGGGCGCGTCTCTCTCTTCGGAGAAGGAGCGACTCGACTCCACGATGAGATTGTCGGCGTAGCGGCGCAGTGGTTCGAGAGTAAAGGCAGCGGTCACCTGAAGCCCTTCGCGGAAGACGCGGACCGGCGCGCCCTCGAGTCTCTCGACGAGCTCCTGTTGTCGGCGCATGAGCTTCCCGCCGTCTCTCCCGAGATCATCACTCGCTTGCTGGGCGGAGCATCCCTCGACTTTAGCGCTCTATGGCCCGCTCTCGTCGACGAAGCGGAAGCCCGAGCTCACGCTGCGCGCCAGAAGCTGAGCGAACGAGGTTACGCCGAAGCCGAAGCGCTCCGAGAACTCCTCCGGGCCCAGAAGGAAGGCATTCGCAAGGCCCTGACTCGTCAGCTCAACCTCTACGAACCCCTGACCCCCGAAGAACAAGCGCAATGGGAAGGGGACCGGGAGCACATGCAGAAACGCCTGACCGCTCTCGAAAAGGAACTCGAGACAGAGCCGCCGCAAATTGAAGCCCTCTACCGCGTCGCCCTGGAACGCCTCGAACCGGTCGGACTCGTCTATCTCTGGCCGACGACGCGGATGGGATGAGGGCCTGCCTCAACTCGCCTGAGCGCCGCGGGAACGGGCGAGGACCTGAACGAATTCGGCGAGATTCAAGAGCTCCTGAGCCGTCAGGTCGGCTCGGATGCGCAGGGGCATGTCGACACCACGGCGCACAGGGAAAGTGAATACCTCGAACTCGACCTGCTCCTCGTCGACACTATCCGGGCGCTTTTCGCACTCCGGACTTTGGAAAGGTTGGCGAATCTGATCGAGGACATGCTTGGCGAACTCGATCGCCGAACAGTCCCACTCGATGCGTGATTCTTCGAGGGGACGCCCCTTCTTGAACTCAATACGCCGATCGCCGGCTTCCTGAGCGATCAGCTCGAGAGCGTCCTGAATCTCCTCGACTCCGGCGCCGAGGTTCGGGGGAACTTCGCGCAGAATATGTTTGACGCGCGTCTCGCTGTTTTTCGGCTCGCGCTGCCTCGTAGCCAAGAGGTCGATCACATGCGCAACCACCTGATTCTCCGAGTAAACTCTGGCAACTGCCTCGAAATTCATGTCCCTCAGGATAACTTCTCCGGAAGAGCGGTCAAGTTATTCTGTACTAAGTTTAACTAAAGTTAGTTATCTTTCTTGCGGCCACCCGAAAAGCGCGGCTCCCGGCGCCGAGCCCCCCGCGGCCTCCCCTTTCGCCCGGTCATCTCGGAAATTCCTGTGCGCATCTCGGGACCGCCGCGGGGAACCGGCACTCTCGAGGAATGGTAAGTCCCTCCCCCTTATCCCGAGGGCCTCGGGCGCGTTCTTGATCCCTGGAGAAAGCCCTTTTACCCTCCTGCGTGCTCGATCGGCTTGGTTTCGCCCGACGTGGGGTGATCGTGGTGTTCAGTGTGGGGTCCTTGAGATGAGCGATCCCGCGCGAAGGTTTCACGAAGAATGGCTCGGCATGGTGCAGCCCTCTGAGGGGCTCGTCGTGTCCGGCAACGTGCTCGTTGAAGCGCAGTGCATGGAACGCCAAGATCGAGCGGTCCAGGAGCGGCTCGCCGATCTGCTCATCAAAGTCGAAGTCACCGAAGGCAGGGATAGCGCGGGAAAGGAGCGCCGAAAGACTGTTCACGTCCTCCCTGAGGTTTCCCGACTCTTTGACGAGGTCCTCGGGCTGACACCCGATCTATTCGACCGCCGAGAAGAGCTTCCGAAAGCTCTACGCCTGTTCGTTCCCGAAGGAAAACAGTTCCTCGAGCCGACCATGGCGCTCAAGAAGCGCGGCGGAAGCGAGAAGGGAACGCGCGGCGCCGTGGGCGTCGAAAAGACCGCTGCCGCCACGGCGGGCGAAGCCTATACAGCCCTCGTTTGGGAGGTCCCTTCCTCGGTCGACCTCGACAAACCCGAGAACGAGACAGGCCCTTGGCTCTACCCGGCTCAGGCGAAGTTCGATCGACTGCTCCGGGAATGCCGCGTTCCGATCGGGCTTCTCACGAACGGCCGCGAGCTGCGTCTCGTCTACGCGCCCTACGGCGAGTCGAGCGGCTGGATCAGCTTCCGCTTCGGGGACATGGTCCAGGTCGGCGGGCGCCCGATTCTGGATGCGTTTGTGATGCTCCTCGGGAGGGCGCGTTTCTTCGCGGTCTCCGAAGATGTCCAGCTCCCGGCTCTCCTCGAGCGAAGCCGCCGAGACCAGGCGAACGTCACGAGTGACCTCGCGGGCCAGGTCTTCGAGGCCCTCGAAGAGCTGCTCGTGGGCTTCTCCGCCGCCGCTGAGCGCGATCCGAAGAGCCTTTTGCTCCGAACTCTCGAGGAGGAAGGAACCGAGAAAGTTTACTCGGGCCTCCTCACGGTCCTGCTCCGGCTCGTCTTCATTCTCTACTCGGAAGACCGCGGACTCTTGCCCGTAGAGCACGAACTCTACCAAAAGAACTATAGCGTCCTCGGTCTCTACGCGGAGCTCGAGCGGGACTTCGGGCGCATGCCCGATTCGATGGACCGCCGTTACGGCGCCTATCCGCGCCTCGTGAGCCTGTTCCGGGCGATCTTCCTCGGCGCAAAACAAGGGAGTTTTTTCCTTCCGGAGCGCCGGGGGACCCTCTTCGATCCTCATCGTTACGGCTTCCTCGAAGGCTGGTCAGGGGACAGCGCGCCCGTCGCCGTCGGAGCGCAACGAAGCTCTGTCGAGATCCCGCGAGTCAGCGACGGGACCATCTATCGGGTCCTTCGGCGTCTCCTTTACCTCGGCGGCGAGCGGCTCAGTTACCGCGCCCTCGACGTCGAACAGATCGGCTCCGTCTACGAAGCGCTCATGGGCTTTGACGTCGCGCGCGTCGTCGGAGGAGCCGTCCGCGTCCGTCTCGGAACAAAACGGGGCGCGGCCCGCGTCTGGATCGACGGCGCCGAACTCTTCGAAAAGCCGAAGACCCAGCGGGAGAAGTGGCTCATCGACGAGCTCGGTTTCGACAAGTCGATCGCGAAGAAGATCGTCGAAGCGACCGCCCGCTCTGATACCCCGAACGCCGTCCTCGACGCCCTCGAATCCTTCTCAGGAAGGGTCCCCGAACGGGCCCTCCCGGGCGCCCTCGTGATCCAGCCAGGCCCCGAACGGCGGCGCACCTCGAGCCACTATACGCCCCGCTCCCTGAGCGAGCCGATCGTCAAGACGACCCTCGACCCGCTCATCGCGGCCATGGGGGAAAAGCCGAGCTCCGAGGCGCTCCTGAACCTCGTGATTTGCGACCCTGCGATGGGCTCAGGGGCGTTCCTCGTCGCCGCTTGTCGTTACCTCGCGGACCACGTCGTCGCCGCCTGGACCCGGGAGGGGAAGTATGAGCTCCTCGCCGGCCGCGAAGACAGCGTCGAAAACTACGCGCGCCGCCTGGTCGCCCAGCGCTGCCTCTACGGCGTCGACAAGAACGCCTACGCCGTCGAGCTCGCGCGCCTCTCTCTCTGGCTCGTGACCATGGCGAAGAACGAGCCTTTCACCTTCGTCGACCACGCCCTCCGCCACGGAGACTCCCTCGTCGGGCTGAGCTTCGACCAGATCACGGCGTTTCACTGGCGAACGGGACACAAGGACGAACAACAGCCCACGATCAGCGGCGCGCTCAAGAGCGCCCTCTCCGAAGCGGTCACGCTGCGACAGCAAATCCAAGAGCTCGCCAGCGCCAACCGCCTCGAGCTCACCCGCGAGAAAGAAACGCTGCTCGCGGACGCTAGCGACGCGACCGACAGGATCCGCCTGATCGCCGACCTCATCGTCGGGGCCTTCTTCTCGAGCGAGAAGGACAAGGATCGAGAAAAGGAGCGGCTCCGCCGCCTCGACCTCGTCCAGCTTTGGCTCGGAGCCAGGACCCAGGCCGAGGCGGACGAGCGCGCTCAAGAGCTCCGCGCGCTCCGAGCGGAGCTCCTCGACAGACAGGTCCCCTTCCACTGGATGGTCGAGTTCCCCGAGGTCTTTTACCAGGAGCGCCCCGATCCCCTCGACGACGGCCGCGTCAACGGGGCTGCCATGGTCGAGGCTTTCATCGGCAATCCGCCTTTCGCCGGGAAAAACGGGATCATCGAGCACGGAGGCCCCGGCTACCTCCCATGGATCCAAGCAATCCATGAGGGTGCCCACGGCAACGCCGACCTCTCGGCTCATTTCTTCCGCCGTGCCGCCTCCCTGCTCGGAGCCCACGGCACCATCGGGCTCATCGCCACGAACACCATCGGCCAGGGGGATACCCGCTCGACTGGCCTTCAGCACCTCGTGAATCACGGCTTCACGCTTTTCTCGGCCACCCGCGACATGCCCTGGCCCGGGGACGCCGCCGTCACTGTCTCGATCGCTCACCTCGCGAAAGGCCGAACGACAGCTCACATCTTAAGAGAACTCGACGGTCACCGCGTCGAGGACATCAACTCTCGCCTGCGGCCGAAACCCGAGCGAGCCGATCCTCGTGCGTTGATGGTCAACGAAGGAGCCGCATTCGTGGGAACTTATGTGCTCGGCATGGGGTTCACACTCACGCCCGAAGAGCGCGAGGCGCTCGTGAACAAGGACCCCAAGAACGCTGAGCGCATTTTCCCCTATCTCGGCGGCGAAGAGGTGAACACGAGCCCGACCCAGTCCTTCGAGCGCTATGTCATCAGCTTCGGGCAGATGGAGCTGAGCGAAGCCGAGCAGTGGCCCGATTTGATTGAAATCGTGCGCGAAAAGGTGAAGCCGGAACGGGACGTCTTAAAGGACAACGCGGACGGTCGTCGACGCAAAGAATATTGGTGGCAATTCGGCCGTTGGACGCCCGCGCTCTATGCCGCCATCGCCCCCCTCTCCCGGTGTTTGGTCACCTCCCGACATCAGCCGCACCTCATATTCTCGTTCCAGCCTACCGGCCGTGTCTTTAGCGAAGCGCTCTACGTCTTCCCCCTCGAGTCCAACACCCCCTTCGCCGTCCTCCAGTCTCGCATTCACGAATTCTGGGCTCGCCTGCTCTCGTCTTCCATGAAGACAGACTTGCGTTACGCTGCCTCCGACTGCTTCGAAACCTTCCCGTTTCCGGTTCCTGACCCGCGCACGGTCATCCCCGAGCTCGAGGCCCTCGGCGAGAAGCTCTACGAAGCCCGCGCGAAGTACATGGTCGACACCGACCAGGGTCTCACGAAGACCTACAACGCCCTGAAGGATCCGAACGTCTCCGATCCGCGCATCCTCGAGCTCCGCGAGCTCCACGAAGAGCTCGACCGCGCCGTTCTCCGCGCCTACGCGGACAGCGCGCTCACTTCGAAGCAGAAAGACGCCTGGCTCGGCGTCCGCGTCCCTCCCTACTGCGCCGCCTCCGACGCCGACCGCGCCGCCCTCTCCGCCTTCGAGGACGAGGTCATCGACCTCCTCTTCACCCTGAACGCCGACCGCTCCGCCACCGAAAAAGCCCTCGGCCAAACCCCCCCCAAGTCCCCCCCCAACGCCCGCAAACCCTCCAAACCCAAGCCCCCCCAAAACCCCGACCAGGGAAGTTTGTTTTGACCACGCCCCAAGCCGACTCGACTCCCGCCAAAAGCGCGGAACGCGAAACATCACGCGGCGATGGGGAGTTGGTCACCGATACGGATTCCCCGAAAGAGAATCCGGAGAGCCCCGACCCGTGCCCGCAAGGCTGTCAAACATTCTTAGTACGCGATGAACCAGCGGACGAAGACGCTTTCGACGGACCCCACAAGAAGGTCGCGGACGCCCTTGTCGAGATTCTGACTTCCGAAGACGGCGGGCGCGCCGTCGGCCTGGAAGGCGAATGGGGCTCGGGAAAGTCGACAGTCATCGATTGGCAGGGAGACTCGACTCCAGGAGCCTACCCCACAACATCGAGCGCACACGGCCCGCGCCAACGACCTCGAACCGTGCCTTGGCTGTCGAAAGCCACCGCCCAAACCGGGTCCAAGGGCTCGAGGCGGTGCGCGGCACGGTGCGGAAGGCTTCCGGACGGGAGCTTCAGCTTGAGCGCCTGCGTCATGCGTTCGACCTCGTCGACGGACATCGTCACGATGTCTTTCTGCTGGTGATCCGAGGAAACAGGAAGGGCCGTCAACATGATCGGAGACTGTCCCTGAAGAGCCCTGCGCATACCGTCGTCGCTTCCGAATCTCGGAAGCGACGAGGAATTGTATGGCGTCACGCACCAAGCGCGCCCCCGCTGCGGCATCGGGCTTATCAACTCCTCATGAAGTGCTTCAGCCGATCCGTGGTGAGGCAGCTTAAGCCCGTGGTGAAAGCTCAGATCGGGATAACAATGCAGCACCCGGTCCCACCCCGTCGGAACGGGACGCCCGCTCAACGTTTTCGGTAAGTCGCCCCCGAGCACCACGGTCAAACGCTCGTAGTTGATTTCGAGAACGAGACTGAAGCAGTTCGCCTCCGCCCCGAGGAACGCCTTCGCCCCTTCCTGCCTTATCTTCTCTAGGAAAAGCGCCTGATCCGGGGCACGGACATGCACCGTGAACGTCTCTCGCTGAAAAGCCGTCTCTCCGTCTGCAAGCCCGACAAGCGTACCGTCCTCCGCGTAGCTCTCAATGGCGCGGAGCACCGCGTGGGCGCGTTTGTGGCTCTCTTTGAGCGGTGAGTCTTTCCCTGCGACTTTATGATGAGCGCATGCTTCCTCCGCCAGGATCCATCTCGGGTCTTCTTTGCCGAGAATGCCGACCTTCACGGGAGCCAGAGTCTCGAGAAGCTCGGCGAAGCCGTACATGTGATCCCGGTGCGGGTGCGTGAGCACCATCAGCTCGACCCGATCCTTGCGACCGCGACGATAGCGCTTGAAGATCTCTTCAATGGGAAACTTTGGATTCGAACGGTTCACTGTTTGGCACCCGTCGACGAGCATCCAGCCCCCGCCCGGAAACGCCACGGCAATTCCCTCCCCTTCGCCCGGTCCCGCCAAAAAGAGGTAGAGACGGTCCGGCTCGAGGGAACTCAGAGCCGCTAGAGGTTCGGAGTCGAGGAGCGCCACCGGTCGAGGTATGGAAACGAGGGCAGGGGCTTCGATTCGTGGGGCGTCGAGGTGACCGGCGCCAAATAAACACGAAGCCCACCATCCTCGCCTTCCGCCAGCTCAACGAATCCCTCCGCTCTCTCGGGGGACACGCCCGTTTGGTCCCGCCACCTTTCGCCGTCCAGCTCGATCGTGAAAGAGGCGAGGCCGCTCCCCGTCCGTTCGCCGTAACCGATCTGAACCCGAGCCTTGTTCGCGCCAAGCACGACCCCAGGCCACCACTTGCATCCCGGCTCGACCTCGATGGCGCGAGGACCGACCCACCTCTGCTTCATGGGGACGCTCTCCGGATAGACGGCAAACCCGAGCGCGTCGGCCTCCGCAGCAGCGAGCACTCGCTGCCAAAGACCAGGCAGCCGAGACGAACGTTGAATGACTTCCTTGGGGATGCTCCGAAGGATCGCCGTCGCTTCTGCGCTATTGCCCGCTTCGAGCCAAGCCTGGGCTACCCAGTAGTGGAGATGGTCCGCGAGCTCAGGGTCCGTGATCAGCCGATCGCCGTCAGGATCGACGTTCTCTAACGCCTCTTTCCACGCCTCCTGCGCAGAACGCGGACGCCCTTGCTCGACCAGGAAAGTCACGAGCCGCGAATTCCACCAGGGGTGGTTCGGAAACAACTGGATCGCCTGTCGATACTGGGTCTCAACCGTCTTTCGCTCTCGACCTGCTTGCGCGAGATTGAAGGCCCAATAATGGCGCGCGTAATCGTCCTCGGGAAAGCGGGCCGCGCACCTTTCATAGACACGCGCCGCATCTTCGTAGTTCCGAAGCTTCAGGCTCAGGTACCTCCCCCGAGCCCAATACATCTCCCGACACGGCAATAGCTCCAGCTCCGGAGCGTCGCGGAGCTGAAGCTGATGATAGATCTTCTCGAGCCACGCGATCGTCTTGTCGCCATGGGTGTCCGCGATATCGCGCATCCCGTCGGCCGACTTGTAGTAGTCAGCGAGTCGCTGGTGCGCTTCGTCGCCGCCCTCGAGATCGACTCCGATTTTCGCCCTGAGGTGTGCCCTCACGGAAGGGCTAACGCGAATCTCTCTCGAGCCGTAGCCAATGCAGTCTGTAAGGAGAGGTCGTTCCTCCTTCGGAATCGACGTGATCGATTCGAGAGCATCGGCGTCGACGGAAGTCCGCGCGAGGAGCAGGCGACGAATCGGCGCCATCAAATCGCTTCGCTCTCTCCGAATGGTGTCGATCAGATCTTCGCACAAGGAATGAATCACGTTGGCCGCGGGCGCCGCGTCGACCGCCTCCGCGATCCTCTTCGCGTCTCCTCCGAAGCGAACAAGAGCGACCGCGAGGCGGAGGACCACCGGAGAAACCTGGCTGTCTCTTGCGATGGCTTCAGCGAGTCGATCGGCAGCAGCCTGGTAATCGGCCCAATCGATGGTCTCGAAGAGGGCTGTAGCCTTCTTCGGCCGCGGCAGGGAGAGCGGACGCTCCTCTCGCCCAAGCGCCTCGGGCGGCATCGTACGCCCTGTGAGCCATACGATATGCAACTTCGATCGCGAGAGCGATTCTAACAGGTCCCGACATCGACGCAGCGCCCACGCGTCCCAATCCGAACCAATCCTACCCTTCTCCCAGGAGGTTGGAACGTTCAGAACCCAGATCCAATTGCCCCCCGCAGAGCTCTCGGTGAGAGTTTTCACCGCTTCCGAAAAGCGAGGCCAATCCTGCCAGCAGGAGCTCCTCTTGGCCTTGTCAGGGAGCTCCCGCGCGAGTTGGTAAAAGCCGCCGATCGCGGCGTCGGGCTCGTCTCGTTCCGCGAGCTGAACGAAAACAGCGTGCTTTCCTACGTCCTGGCACGCAGCCACGAGCTTCTGTCCCAAGGTCGTCCTCCCCGACCCGACATCGCCCGTCACCCACACCTGAGGCTCATCTTGAGCTAGGCGGGTCATAACGCTATTCAAGACGCCATCTACTCCAAGCTGGATGCCCGTGTGCGACATGTAACGCCTGACCCAGATTCTCGGCGGGCGAGGGGGCGCCCACAGGTTTGTGTTTAGCTCGGGGCCGCCAGACTTGTCCAGCCGTTCCTTGGTTTGGACGGCCAGAAATGAGGACAACCCGCTCTGCCGAGCGTTTTTTCTCGGCCTCAGGGCCCGAGACCTGGCCTACGTCGTCCCCAGCTGCGGCGCCCAAAGGATCGAAATCGCGTCGTTCTGGCCCCTTCCCCATCTCCCATCTCCATAACAGGAAGACGTCGACCGCCCTTTGTCTCTCCTGTCCCCGCCATGAGCACGCCGGCCCTTCACACCCTCACGTGCCCCCCAATAGCGTTCCATTACCCAGGGATGCCGCGAGCTTCGCTCCGCCTCGAACCTCGCCCTTTCGTGCCCACGAAGCGCCGCCCCGCCCTTTTTATCCCCGAATGAGCCGAGCTCGGACAGCCAACATCCGACCAAAGCGGGGGGCTCCTGGCGAGTTCCTGACGTTTCCCCTAAAAAACCGAGAATGACCGCCGCTCCGGTGACTTCTTCTCGCGATCACCTGGTCCGTGCTCTCGAAGCGGACTTGGTCGGACCTTTTCGGAGGGGCCTACCGGCGCCCGACGGGACGTCGGGAGATTTCGCCGAAGAGCTAAAGCTGCCACCGAGCCGCTGGTACCTGACGGGGTTCTTGGTTCCCGAAGAGAGCGCGGACGAAGACGAAGAGTCTCTGGAAGAGCTCGCCCTCGGTGAAGATCGAACCGACGAAGACGCGGGCGACGCGCCGCCAGAGCCGAAGAGGAAAGTCTTTCTCCCCTCGTCCTTCGGGCTCACGGTCTACGTCCCGCCCGAGACGACCTCCCTCGAAGCCGTCGTCTGCTATGCGAACTATGAGCGGCCCGACGAGGAGCCGGCGAGTAGCGCCCTCGGCGACAAGGTTTCACGCAAAAAGCCGAAGGTCTCCCCGAACTGGCGACGGATCGCTGTCGAGCCTGCCCGCGTCCTGCTCGATCTCAAAAGTCCACAGCTCTACGACGGCGGAGTTCCGGTTCCCGAATCGCGCGGCCTCGTGCTCGTCGCGATGCGCGAGCCGGTGAAAGCGGCTCTCGGGCTCCCCGACGGCACCGTCGTTCTCTCGATTTTCCTCGTCAATCGCCGGACCCCGGAGGCGCGTGGCTTTCGCGACGCTGCCTACGTTTTCCAGGTCAGCCTCGAGCTTCATCTCGCTACAGGCTTCATCGGGCGCACCGACACAACACATATCCACTCCCGCGAAGCAGACGAAGCGATCGCCGACCTGCAATACCGGGGCACGAGCGAATACGGAGTCGGGCATGGCGTCGGAGTTCTCGTCGGCGACCCGGACGCTCACGGAAAGGTCACGACGGTCAGCACGACCTGGATCCCTCGTTATGAGGTGCGTCGAGTCATCGCGCGAGACGAACCGTCGGTTGTGATCTCGATGGAGCGGCTCGCGGAGATCCAGTCCGCCGAAGAAGTCGAGGAATGTCTCTCGGCGCTCCCGGCGAAGTATTCGGAGTGGGTCGCTCAACAGAGAGCTGTCCAGGTCGCCCAGGGCGCCCACGACGCCGAACGCTCAAAAACTCAGGAGCTCCTCCTCGACCGCGCAGAACAGGCCTCCGAGCGCATCCGCGCCGGAATTCAACTCCTAAGGGACCAGGACGACGTTCGGGAGGCGTTCTGTCTCGCCAATCGAGCCATGGCCATGGCTGCGCGTAAGAAACGGCCCGGTGTCGAACCGAGCTGGCGTCTCTTCCAGCTCGCCTTCGTTTTGCTCTCACTCCCTGGCCTGAGCGATCCGTTGCACCCGGACCGGGAGCGCGCCGAGCTGATCTTCTTCCCGACCGGTGGCGGCAAGACCGAGGCTTATCTCGGCGTCATCGCCGTTACGCTCCTCTTACGCCGAATTCGCGGCCAAGGCGCTCCTCACCGCGGACTCGGCGTCGCCGTCGTCCTCCGCTACACGCTCCGCCTCCTCACCCTCGATCAGCTGAGCCGCGCCGCCGCTCTGATCTGTGCTCTCGAGATCTTGCGGCGCGGCGATCCGCGGCGCCTCGGGCCCGAACGATTCGCAGTCGGCCTCTGGGTCGGGAGCTCCGCGACAGCGAACACGATGGCCGCGGTCCAGAAACTCGTCACCAGTTATCAAGCCAAAACTGGCGGGAATCCCGCGCCTCTGACCGCCTGTCCTTGGTGTGGAACCGATCTTCGTCCGTCCAGCTTGAGCCTGCGCACGGACGGCAAGATCACGAGCAAAAATCCCGAAGAGGTCCACATCGGGTGTCAGAACGACGCCTGCGAGTTCGTAGCGGCGAAGAACCCCGACGGCATCCCTGTCGTCTTCGTCGACGAGCAGGTCTACCGAGAGCTCCCCTGTTTCCTGATCGGAACGGTGGACAAATTTGCGATGGTACCGTGGCGGGGAGAGACGGGAAAGCTCTTCGGAAAAGTCACGAGCCGAAAGGGGCGCCAGTTCCTGAGCTCGATGGACGGCAAAGAGACCCCGAAGGGAGCTACAGCGCTCCCCGAGGGGAATTGGCCGCCGGAACTCGTCGTCCAAGACGAGCTCCATCTCATCTCCGGCCCCCTCGGAACGATGGTAGGGCTCTATGAGACGGCTCTCGACGAGCTCTGCGCCCGAACCGTCGACGGGAAGAAGGTCCGCCCGAAAGTCATCGCCGCGACAGCGACGGTTCGCCGGGCCGCGGAACAGATTCAGGCTCTTTTTGGTCGGGACAAGACTCAGGTCGCCGTCTTCCCGCCTCCCGGCATCGACGCCATGGAGACCTACTTCTCCCAGGTCGACCGGGAGAGCCCGGGACGTCTCTACCTCGGCGTCGCGGCTCAGGGTCGCTCCATGAAGGCGATCTTGCTCCGAGTCTATCGAGCGCTCCTCGCCGCTGCGCACCACGAATTCTTGCACGGCGCGAGCCCCGAGAGGACCCGCGACGCCTATACGACCCTCGTCGGCTACTTCAACAGCCTGCGGGAACTCGGAGGCATGCGCCGGATCGTCGAAGACGAGCTCATCACGCGCCTCGAGAAAGCCGAGACATTCGCCCCCCTGAACCACCGCGGACCGCATCCCTGGTTTACGAACCAGCGCATCGGGAGCGACGCCGTCGAACTCACGAGCCGCGAGAAAACCGAGCGCATCACCGAAGCCAAAGCCCGTCTCGCCCTCCCCTCCGGCGAAAAAGGCCACGTCGACGTCCTTCTCGCGAGCAACATGATCTCCGTCGGCGTCGACATCGACCGCCTCGGCCTCATGGTCGTCGCGGGGCAGCCGAAGACGACCGCAGAATACATCCAGGCTTCGAGCCGCGTCGGTCGCCAAGTCGACCGACCGGGCCTCGTCGTGACCTGTTTGAACATTCACAAGCCCCGAGACCGCTCGCACTACGAGCGCTTCGTCCACTACCACAACTCCTTCTACCGCTACGTCGAGGCGACGAGCGTGACACCCTTCTCAGGGCCTGCCCTCGATCGGGGACTCGCCGGCGCCTTCATGTCGATCGCCCGCTTCAAGCACCCCGAGCTCACACCTCCCGCCGGGGTCATGCACGTCGCGAAGCACAGGAAAGCGCTCGAAGAAGTCATCCCGGTCTTCGGCCTCCGCGCCGAAGACCAGCCGCACCTCGATCAAGACGCCGCCAGCAAGCTCAAGCTCGAGGTGGAGAACCGCGCGAAGAACCTCCTCGACGCCTGGCAAACCGTCGTCCGCTCGACCGACGAAGAGCCCGTGAAGAGGCGTTATTCGCGCTTCGACAAGGATAAACCCGGTGGCGCGCCCCTCCTTTACCAGCCCCTCGACGTGAACCCGCCGCCGCGCAATTCCCCTGACGGCAAGTTCTCCGCACCGACCTCGATGCGCGACGTAGAACCCACAGCCCACCTCTGGGTCACCACCATTGTCGGACACTTCGACGCGAAGGACAGTGGAGACGCATGAACAAGCCGAACGAGAAGAGACAACGGCGCCAGCCTGACGGACGAATTCGCCTGAGCCAGCTCGTCACGACCTTCGGTCCCGGTTCGATGGTCGACCTCATGGATCACGCTGTGCTGATCAGCGGGCTTGATTTCTGGCGCTACGATTCGAAAGTTCCGAAACCTTCGCTCCAGGAGCCGCGCCTCCGCGAAACTCTGCTCAAGCGGGTCAAGGCCATGGGCCAGAACCTCGCTCAAGGCGAACCGTTCTTAACGGCCCCTCCCGGAGAAGACGACGCCGAAGGCCCCTGGAACGGCATTCCTGTTCTGGAGTTCCCGGCATGGTTCGTGTGCCAAGAGTGCAAGGCACTTTCGCATCGGAGGTCTCTCGAGAAGAAGGGAAACTCCTATCGCCATCAATGCAGCCGAACGCGCTCGGGACACTGTGTCCCGGTGCGCTTCGTCGTGACCTGCAAAGACGGACACCTCGACGAGTTCCCCTGGAATTGGTTTGTCCATGTCGGCGTCCCCCGCTGCGACGGCTCTGACCTCTATCTGGACGAGGGCGGAAGCGGTGACTTCTCCGAGCTCGTGGTCCGTTGCGACGCCTGTCAGGCGCAACGGAGCCTCGCGGACGCCAGAAACGAAGGCCAACTCCGAACCTGCGAAGGGAAGCGTCCGTGGCTCGGCGACCAAGGCCGCGTCCCCTGCGCTCACCCTCAGAAGTTCCTTTCGCGCACAGCAAGCGACGCCTACTTCGCCCAAACAGTGAGCGCCCTTTCGATTCCGGACAAAGGGCGCGTCCTCCGCGACGCGGTCGCCTCACCCGCCCTTTGGCCGACCCTCAAGAAAGCCACCGACGCAAAAAAGGCGCAGCAGCTCCGGGAACTCGTCGACTCCGTCGATGCTCAGCTCGAATCCATCACCGGGAAGTTACGCACCGACTTCAGCGATGAGGAAATCGCCGAGACCGTGCGCGCGATCCATAACGCCTCCGAAGCACCCCAAGAAGGCCTCCGAACCGCCGAGTTCCGAGAATTTCTCTCCGCGAAAGATGAAATCCCGGGAGAGATTCCGCCTCGGGAAGCGGAGTTCTTCGCCTCGCGCTGCGTTTTCGCTCAGAAAGAGCTCTCGCCCAAGATCGCCGACGTCACCCTCGTGAAGAAGTTGCGTCGGGTCACGGCTCAGGTCGGCTTCACGCGCCTCAGCGCTCCCACAGCGAATCTCCAGGGAGACTACGAAGATGAATCGCAGCTCTCGGCGCTCTCCTTAGCGGCAGATTGGCTCCCGGCGGTCGAAATCTGGGGCGAGGGAGTCCTCGTCCGTTTTCGCGAAGAGGCCGTCCAAGAGTGGGAAGAACGAGAGGCGGTCCTTTCACGAGGACGCGACCTCTTGGCCGGATATACGCGTCAGTATCCGAACCGCGAAGGCAGCGGGTTCCTTGGAATCCGCTACTATATGCTTCATTCCCTGTCGCATCTTCTCATGAACGCGATCTCGCTAGAGTGCGGCTACGCCGCTTCTTCGCTCAGCGAACGCATCTACTGCGCCCCTTCGACCGACCCGGTCCCCATGGCCGCCATCCTTATCCTCACGGGCTCCGCTGGCTCCGAAGGGACACTCGGTGGTCTCGTCGACCAGGGCCGGAAGATCACCAAACACCTCGAGCGGGCGCTCCGCATGGGCCGACTCTGCTCGAACGATCCGGTGTGCGCAGCGCACTCCCCGATGCGCAACGAGCGTCCCGACCCGACCGGGCGTTTCCTCGACGGGGCTGCTTGTCATGGCTGCCTGTACGTCGCGGAACCCTCCTGCGAACGGGCCAATAGCTACCTCGACCGCGCGCTTGTGGTCCCGACCATGGGCCAACCACCCGAGCTCGCTTTTTTCCGAGACGTTCCGGTCGTTTGATCGCCCATGGCCACAGACGAGAAAAACGAGACAGCCGGCTTCACCGCGATTTCGACGGCTGATCTCCGGCAGCTCGTGACCGCCCTCGAGCAGGGCACCGTCCATACTCCGCTTACCCCCGGTAGCCTCTCCTTCGTCAACCTCGGCCACCTCAGCTCCTCCCTCGGTCCGTTCATGGGACTCGAGAGGATGCCCCTCTTGGGTCTGCTTCGGATCGTCCTCGCCGAACGACGGCGCGCCGAGGAGCGCACCGTCGAGCTCGTCTGGTCCGGGCCCGATGCCGGCCCGAGTTACGCTCGCTACACACGCATCGTCGTCCCCGAGCTCCTCGACTCCGCAGGACAGCGAGTGACCATCGCCGGTTATAGCTTCGACGAAGCGGGCGGAGCCTTTGAACGCCTGCACGCAGCGATCCAGCGGGGCGTTGACGTGCGTCTGTTCGTCGACATCGACCAACTCTGGGCCCGGCTCCGCGCGCACATCCTCGCGATCGCTGATCGGCGCCCCCGCCTCCAGCCCGTCGAAAAAGCGCGCAGCGTAAGCCCTTCCGCCTTTGCTCAAGCGGTCCTCGACCTCTTCCGGGAGACCTTTTGGTCCTACGAGGCCCCCCTCGTGGTCTATTTCGATCCTCGGAGCGCCGAAAAGAAATCCTACGCGAGCCTCCACGCGAAATGCGTCATCGTCGATTGTGAGAAAACGCTCGTCACCTCCGCGAACTTCACCGGCCGTGGCAGCGTCCGAAACATCGAGGTCGGCGTCGTCATCCGCGACACTCACTACGCGACCGCCCTCGAAACCCAATGGAACAACCTGGTCGCCTCGGGCAACGTGGTCCGGGGTTGACCGGGCGGCTGGCGAACACTCCACCATGAGCGCGAGGCAAGGAGAGCGCGACGCCTTCGGTAGACCAAAGCCCAACCCAACTAGTACCCCAAACAAGCGCCGCTTCTTCCTTGCCCCGCCCGCGGGCAAGCGAAAGGCAAAACGCTCCCTCGAGAGCCAAGCGAGGGCCAAACCTGACTCGTACGTCGCCCGAGCGACGGTTCTTCCCTCTCGCGCTCAAAAAAAGCGGGCGAGCTGGCTAAGGTAAACTCGGGCCCCTCAGCCGCGCAACGGAGCGCATGAGCTAACAGTGAGAACCTTGCGCTCTCCTCTGCCAACTTCCGCGTTTAACCAGGGCGCGACGGTGCCCGGCTCAGAGGGCCCCTTGCCGCGCGCAGCCCCGCGAGCACGGCAAGGAGTGCACTCGAGTGCAGTCGAGGGGGAGCCCTCTCGCCCCGTCGCGCGGCTGCTCCCGCGACTGAAGGCCTTAGGAAACCGCTGGAGGATGGGCCTCCCTACCTTCGGCGCTCGCAGCTGAGCTAGGTTCCGAGGAGCGGTGGGACTCATCCCGGGGCAGTCCGGCTTCCCGCGTCTCATGAAATGATACCGCGCGCCTTGCTACGAGAACTATGAACGAACAGCGTCCTGTTAAAGGGGGAGCGACGCCTCCCTTGGATCTGGGCCGACGAGCGGTGCGCGGGTTCTCCTGGATGTTCCTGGTCTCGGTCTGGGGCAAGGTCCAAGGAACACTGGTCCAGGTCGCGCTCGCCTGGTTCTTGTCGAAGGAGGACTTCGGGCAAATCGGCCTCGCGTACACGGTGACCGCCTTCGCGAACCTCGTCGTGAACCCTGGTCTCTCAAGCGTTCTCGTCCAACGCGCGCGAAATCTCAGGTACTGGAGCACGCCGGCCTTCTGGATGAGTCTCACGTGCGGAATTCTCGGCGCGGCCCTCATGCTGGCTGCGGCCCCGATCGGCGCTCAGATGTACGGGGCGCCGAACTTGGTCGGGCTCGTCACGGTGCTCGCGATCGCGGCTCCGATTGGGTCTCTCGGGATGCTCCCGAATGCCCTTCTCACCGGTCAGTTGAAGTTCAAGTTCCTGGCGCTCCTGACCCTCGGCGCCGGAATTCTTACAGGCCTCCTCACAGTCCTCCTCGCCGCTCTCGACTTCGGCGCCTACAGCTTCGTATTGCCGCTGCCGATCGTGAACACGGCGCAAACGCTCGCGGCCTGGATCGCAGCCCGGCCCAAGGTGCGGATGAAGCCGCAGTTTCGCCGTTGGAAGTATCTCGTCGGCAACGCGGGATGGATGCTGGTTTACCTGGTGTGTTGGACCGCCATCATGCAAGGCGACTACATCGTCCTCGGGTACCTCTTCGAGCCGGCTCTCGTTGGAACTTACTTCTTCGGTTTCAACCTAGCGATGCAGGGCGCGAGGTTCATCGGAGGGAACGTGCACACGGTGCTGTATCCCTCGCTTGTAGCGCTCGGAACCAACCGCTTGAGGCAGGCCCAGGTTGTCCTCGAGACTTCTCGCAATCTGGCGCTCACCGTCGGCTGCGTCAGTCTCCTGCAAGCGGTCCTCGCGGAGCCGGTTCTTCACTTGGTGTTTGGTCACCGCTGGGACGACGCCATCCCGATCGTCCAGCTTCTCAGCATCGGTGTGGTCTTCGAGTCGCTGTCCTCGCCGGGATGCCTTCTGCTCATGGCACGAGGACTCTTTAAATCCTTCGCCCTGATCTACGTCCTCGCCTTGAGCGTGTTCTTGCCCACGGTGCTCCTCGGAGCCAGGCTCGGCGAAGGAGTCGGGGTCAGCGCCGCGGTCGCCTGTTACTATTTCCTCTTTTGGACCCCGACGTATTGTACGGTTATGCGCTCGGCTGGTGTCCCGCTTCGCATTACGACGTTCATGTTTCTGAGCGTCATCGTGTCCGGAGTCGCTTCAGCGACGCTCGGCTTCGGCCTCACCTCCCTCCTTCCGTCGTCCGAGAGCGAGATCTGGCTGCGGACCGCAACGCTCCTCCTGGTCACCCCTGCCGCCTACTACGCGGGGATGTGGCTCCTTCAACCGCAGGCCTGTCGAGCGGCGCTCGCTCGCGTCCGGCAGTTTCGCACTTAGGCTGCGTCGATCCTGACTGACCAAGGAACCCTCGTGAACCCTTCATCTTCGCCCATCCCGAGCTCGTCCTCCTATCCTTACCCGCTCACTGACGAGCCTCGTCTCGACGTGCTCCGCATGATCCCCAAAGACGGACAGGTCATCGGTTCCTTTGGCTGTGGATGTGCGGGAACGGAGGCCGTCCTCGTTCGCCAAGGGCGACAAGTCCACGGAGTCGACGTGAACCCGGAAGCTATCGCCGTCGCTGCCCGTCACCTCACTAGCGCTCGCACGCTCGCTCCCGACGAGGTCCTCCCGTTCGAGGAGGAAAGCCTCGACGGACTCATCCTCGCGGACGTCCTCGAACATCTTTCTCAGGCTTGGGTGCGTCTCGAACAACTGGCTCGCTGCGTCCGTAAGGGCGGGTGGATCGTGATCAGCGTGCCTAACATGCGGAACCTCGATGCGATCTGGCAATACGTCGTGCGGGGGGACTGGCCCGAAAACCCGATCGGAATCTTCGACGCGACCCATCTTCAATTCATGACCCATAAGCGCCTCGAGCGCTGGTGCGCGAATGCGAAGCTCGACATTGAAGAGTGGTTCCACTCGCCCGATCCGCGGCATCCTCGTCGCGAACCTATCGTACGCCTCTTCAATCGCCTCACCTTCCACCGCTTCCAGGAGTACTTCGAATTCCAGGTGCAGCTTCGTTGTAGGAGGCGCTCCTAACGTCCTGACGCTCTTAAGCCCGCGCGCCGCTCTGTGATCCACTTCACAGCGGGTGTCGTCACGAACGCTGGTAGCCGACTCACAGCGACGCCGAGCGCCGCTTTGACGTCGCGCGCGTCTCGTCTGAGCGCTTCTTTGAACCAAATCCTCGCGGAGAGAGCGTCACCGCGGCGCAAGTACTCGGCCGCTAGTCCCCGACGGAAGTCCGAGGCCCGCTTCCAAAAGACGTCTCGCCACGGAGCCAGATCCGGATCCGCTGCGAACAAGTCATTGCAGAAGACGTTGGCGTGCCCGATGCGCAAGAGACCCTGGACGCTCTCCATCTCCCCGTGTCGACGGTAATAAGAGAGCTTCTCCTTCACGTAATAGGCGCCGAGTCCCGATTTCGCCGCCACATAGACCATGAAGAGGTCGTAGGCGGGACCTGACTCAATTCGGAATAAGTCGAGATCCAAACGCTCTTTGGCCCACATACAGCCGACGGCGAACGGGATCGTCATGTTCACCGGGCCGAGCTCGTAGAGCGGCCTATGGAGCCCCGGGGCCAGGCGGTCGCGTCCGCGACTCCGAGAAGCAAACTCGGACATTTCCGCGTTTACGCGGCCTTCGGCATCGATCACAAAGTAATCGCAGAAACTCACCACGAGCTCCGGATTTGCCACGAGCGGCTCGAGCAGCCTCTCGACAAACTCAGGATGGAGAAGGTCGTCATCATCCAAGTTCACCAAGAAGCGACCGGACGCAGCCTTCCACGCCTTGAGCTTGTTCGCCGCGGCTCCACGGTTCTCCTGGTTTCGGATGAGCCGGATCCTGGGATCGTGATAGGCAGCCAATACTTCCGAGGCACAATCCGATCCACCATCTTCGGTGACGATGACTTCGAGGTCTCGAAACGTCTGCCGGAGAACGCTGTCCAAGGCGCGCCCCAGATACCGGTTTCTCCGATAGATGGAGATCACAACGCTTACGACCGGGACACTCATGGGACACGAGGACCTAGCACGAAGCCCCTTTTTTCCCCAAGCGCCGCCGCTTGTGGTCCTTTCGGTTCGGTGAGATATCCGTTCGGTGAGCCGGGTGCCTCGCGTCTCCGTTGTCGTTCCAACGTACAACGGCTCAAGTCTGCTGGTCGAGACATTGGAGACCGTGCTGGCTCAGACGATGGAGGACTTCGAGCTCATCGTCGTCGACGACGGAAGTACCGACGACACACGCGATCGCCTGGCTGCGATCAGCGATCCGCGGCTTCGCGTCGTGACCCAGGAAAACCGAGGTATCGGAGCGGCGCGAAGTCGCTGCCTCGACGAAGCTCGGGCGCCCCTTGTAGCCCTGCTCGACCACGACGACCTTTGGCACCCGAAGAAGCTCGAGCTTCAGGTCGAGTTCCTCGAAAAACACCCCGAGTGCGTCGGCGTCACGGTCCCCTGGTCCTACTCCGACCGCCCAGACCAGCCGGTCTTCGACCCGCATACTTGGTCCAAAGATCGTCCTTACATTCCCCGGCCCCTCCGCCGGCTCGCTGAGGGTCATCTCATTGTGATGTCATCGTCCCTCGTCCTCAACCGAGCTCGCCTCGGAGCTCTCCGCTACCCGAGCATTCGGGGCACCATGGAGGATGGACCTTTCTATCTGCGTCTCTTCAGCAAAGGCGCGCTCGGACTCGTCGGGGACACTCCCCTGATGATCTACCGGCATCACGCAAACAACGCGTCCCATCAGGCCCTCTACTTCTTGCGCGGGATCGAGTTCTTGCGAAAGCTTGAAGAGCAAGATGAGGCCTTCGAGCCAGGCGAAGTCGATCGCCGGGACGGGCGCGAGTACATTGCGTTCATCGGGCGCATGGCTCTGATGAGGCTGCTCGCGGAGAGGCGGCTCAAGAGCGCCTTAGGACTCTACTTCCGAGAGTGGCCGCATCAGGCGAAGCTCGGCCGACTCAAGTTCTTAGCGGGCTTCCCCGCAGCATGGCTGGCGGCCGCGCTCCGGCCTCACCGCGCCCAGGAGGGGTCTTCATGAAGATCGGCTTTCTCCTCCAGGCTGTGGCTGCTGCCGGCGGCCTCGGGAACGGAGTCCGTCTCCAGGGTCTCTCCCAGGCCCGCGCGCTCTCGCGCCTCGGGCACGAGGTCACGCTGATCAATCCCTGGGACCTCCGCACAGCGGACGACTTCGACATTGTCCACTTCTTCGGCGGGGGGTTCGGCTATTTCGGCCTCGAGTCCTCCTCGCAAAAGTGGATCAAGAAGCTCGTCTTCTCTCCCATCATCGACAGCAACCAGTCTTTCCCCTCGTACCGATTTGCCGCGAAGCTCGGCGCCCTCTGGCCCGGCCGCATTTTTACGATCCCCGGGGAGCTCGGTCGCCAGGCCCGCGCATCCGATCTCGTCGTCTGCCGGAGCGCCCATGAAAAGGAGCGCATGATTCAGAGCCTCGGCGTCGATCCTCATAAATGTGAGATCGTGCGAAACGGCGTCGATCCACCGCCCCCTTGCGATCCCGACGGAGTTCGGAGGCGACTTCAGTTGCCCGAGCGCTTTGTCCTTCATGTGAGCGCCTACACCCAAAGCCGAAAAAATGTTGCCCGCTTGATCCAAGCCGTAGGCCCCACGGGCCTGCCTCTCGTCATTGCCGGAACGGCCGTCCCCGGCCCTGACCTCGATCAGATTCAGGAGCTCGCCCGAGCCCATGCGAACGTCACCCTCCTCGGATGGCAGGACCAAAAGACGCTGTACGATCTCTACGCCGCGTGCACCGTCTTCTGTCTCCCGAGCGTGCACGAGGGCACCGGCTTAGCTGCGCTCGAGGCGGCGGCCTGCGGCGCGGAGATTGTCATCACCAAAAACGGAGGTCCCCCCGACTACTTCGGAGACATGGCCACCTACGTCGATCCCTCCGATACGTCCGGAATTCGCCGGGCGGTGCTGGAGCTTTGGGAAAGGCCCAAGGGCGATCGACTCCAGCGTCACGTTCTTCAGAACCTGACCTGGGACCGTTCAGCCGAAAAACTGGTTGAATGTTATCAAAGGCTCACCGGGTAGGGGCGGCGAGTGCCGTGCCGTACGCCGTCGGGAACACCGGAGCGCGGCGACGCGCCGTGGAGCTCTCAGCCCTCATCCGTGAAGGCCCGCTGCCCCACCAGTGGCGGGCCTAGGCCACGCTTCCCTTCGCAGGGACACCGAGCATCGAGATCTCGACGCCGATGCAAAGGTCCATCACGACGGTGAGCCCCGCGCTCTCGGCGATGCGCGCGGTCTCGTCGTTCGAGATCCCGGACTGAAGCCAGAGAGCCTTCGCCCCCACGCGCACAGCGCCTTCGGCGACAGACGGCGTGTCGATCGAGCGGCGGAAGACGTTCACGAGATCGATCGGCACCGGCACCGCATCGAGGGTCGGATACGCCTTCTGGCCGTGGACCTCGGTCTCCTTCGGGTTCACGGGGATGACCGTAAAGCCGTGGGCGAGAAGGCGCCTGAAAATCCCATAGGAAGGGCGCTCGGGGTTCGAGGAGGCGCCGACGACGGCGATGGTCTTCGTCTTGTCCAAGAGCTCGTAGAGGACCTTCTCGCTCGGGTTTTCGTGCGCCATCTCTCCAATCTAGCGCCGCCCCTGCCCAAACCAAGCTCAGCTCACTCGGAAGGCTCGGGCTCACTCGGAAGGCTCGGGCTCACTCGGAAGGCTCGGGCTCACTCGGAAGGCTCGAGCTCCCGCGGTCGCCTCCCCCAACCGCCCTGACAGAGCCCCGACGAGCGTCGGGCCCTGTGCGCCTCCCTCCTTTTTGGTCGCACGGGGCCCGGGCGGCGAGCGCCCTCGGCTGCAGACCTACCACCTTGAGCAGATTGTTCCTCTCGCGCTTCACACCTTCATGTATCGCAAGACAAGAGCCACCCGTCTTGACCGAGAGCGCAGAATCGCTTGTCTCTCGGCGCAACGTCGAGCACGTCACGCTCCAGTCATGGGTCTTCTTGCTCACCCTTCTCTCGAGAGGGGCTCGTGTGCGCGCCTTGCGTACGGAGGAGAGCGCCAAGTACGAGCAGTGCCCCGAGAAAACTGAGCAGATCGCCGAGGACCGGAATCGACAAGATACAGAACAGGAGCGCGCACCCTGCCGCCAGCTGAACGTAGGGGCTCTCGGTGCGCTCTCTGAGGAGATGTCGCCCGATGGCCAGAGGAAGGACGCAGCTCCCCAGGTAACCAATGACCACCGACCCAAAGAGGAGCGCAACAGCGAGCGGAATACCGATCAAGGTGAGCACCAAGGTCGCCACAGTGACCAGGAGCCCGAGCCCGCCAAGAAGTCCGAGGCCCATGTTTCGGAGCGGGCGTCGCTCCATCTCCGCGCGCAGGATCTCGACCCGATGCGGCACGAGCGCAAGCAGCACAGCCCCCACGAGCCAGCCGATCACAGTCCCGAGGAGATTTCCGAACAGAGTCTCGAAAAGCTCCGGCCACGGCTCTTCTTTCTTCTCCTCGCCACCGCAAGCAAGACAACTCCTCGCGGGCCCATCTCCACGCTTCAGCGTCCCCAGCAGCACCGTTACTTCGCCGATCTCGACGCTCTCTTCAATGTCGAGAGTTCCCCGGAGCGCGATCACATCCTCACGGACCCGAGCGCCCTTGGCAAAGCGCGCCTCGCCTCCGATCACGAGAACACTCCCGGTCACGGTCCCTTCGATCAGCACCGAGCCCAGGACGAACACGTCGCGCACGACCTGGTCCGGGCCAACATGGCCGCGCTCGGGAACGAAAAGATCTTCATCGGGCTCGGTCGGAGTCGCGACAGGCTTCGCTGCGCTTTGAACAGACGGAGTCACGGCGCGCACGGAGACCAGCGAGCCATCGCGCTCGACCACGTAGTCTCGATCGCCGAGCAACATGACGAGAACCTTCTCCGCTGGCTCGCCACGCACGCTCACAGAGACCGGCTCTTGACCGAGTCCCTCCTGAACCAGGCTGAACCCTGCTTCTTCTGCGAGGCGACGCACGGCTTCACTGCGCGGCACGTCGGAGAGCGAGAGCGAGACGACCTCACCGCTCGGCCAGACGCCTCTCTTCTCGACGGCGCCTTCGGCAGAGAGAGTCCAGAGGCAAGCGCAGAGTGCGAATAGAGACCAAATACGACTGAAGGGCTTCACGACAAGCGCTCCTGTTTCGAGAGTTCGCGCGCGACGAAGGCGAGGCCCACTGCGACGATGAGAAGGACCGAGAGCCCCCAGGCCACCATCGGCAGCACCGGCATCCGCTCAAAAAGCCAAGGGACGAGCGCTTTCGCCCAGCGCCAGAGAGTGAGAGCTCGATGGGGCAACTCTCTCCACTCGTCCCCTCGCATGACGGCGAACCCGACGCTCCCGAGCACAAGACCCAGCCCCACCATCCCGAACGCAACCATCGGGAACGGCGCCCGAGCGCGCTCTGCCTTCGCCCACTCTTGGACCTCCGCTTCGAGAGCGAACACTCCATGAGCCATCGCGCCAAGGCGCGCCCCGCACTCCTCACAGGAGTCCACATGAGCCGTGGCCTCCGCGGAGAGCAGAGCCTCTTCTCCGTCGACGAGCGCCGAGAGCACCCAATCGGTGACATGGCCGTCTTCCCGAAACAGGAGGCCCGGAGGGAAACGTGATGTGTCAGTCATGTCTTCTCCTTTCGCTCGCTTGCGCGCCCCTTGAGCGCGTCCGCCGCGCCACTCCGCCCGACCGCGTCCGCCGCGCCACTCCGCCCGACCGCGTCCGCCGCGCCACTCCGCCCGACCGCGTCCGCCGCCCCGTTTCTTCCGAGGGCCTGCCCGAGCGTCTCGCGGCCTCGCAAGACCCAAGTCCCCACAGTTCCGATCGGAACTCCGAGGCGTTCCGCGATCTCCCGATAACCGAGCCCCTCGACATGCAGCAGGATGAGCGCATCTTTCTGACCCGGAGGCAGGGCGCGCAGAGCGGCATCGAGATGCCTGAGGCTCTGGCGCTCAGCGAGGAGCGCCTCGGGGCTCGGCTCACGGCTCGGAAGTTGACCGACCAGGTCTTCTCCATTCCGACTCTCGGAAGGCATAGCGCGCGCCCGACGGCGATACTCGGAGCGAAGCGCGTCGAGGGCCACGTGACGAGCGACACCGAGCACCCAAGGCAGAAGCTCCGACGCCGCTCGCAATTGGTCACGCTGTTCGAAGGCGCGACGCAGCGCTTCGTTCGTACAATCCTGAACATCTGGGTCCTCCTTCGCCCTCCGCAGAACGCGCGCGACGAGGCTCTCCACCTGCGGTCGACATTCGGCCAGAGCATCCATCGTGGAATCGGGGGCGGTGCGAAAGATCGCGCTCGCAGAGTACGCGAAAAGCGGCGGCGAGAGCGACAAACGCATCCAAAGTCTCTCTTCGCCTGAGGGACCACCTTTCTTTCAAAGGGCGGCCATTTTTTCTGAGTGGGGTTCGCCGAAAGCGCCGTCCACCCAAAAGGCCCCACGCCCTGGCCACGCAGCCCCCGTTTTTGGGGCTGCCTTGAGCGCTCTCTCTCCGCTTTGGGGGGATCGGGAAAAAAGATCCGATTGTTTGAAAGAAACACCCCGCCTCGGTCGAAGAAGGAGACAGGACGCGCGCAGCCCGCGTCCCCTGCCTCGAAAACACCATGTCTCCCTCTTCTGCTTCTCCTTTGCCGCGTTCCCCCGACGCCCGCTTCTGGAACAAGATTGCCGTGAAATACTCGAAGCAACCGGTCCGCGACCCGAACGCCTTCGAGCGCAAGATCGCGATCACCCGCTCCCTGATGCGTCCGAGTGACCGAGTCCTCGACGTCGGCTGCGGCACCGGCTCCCTCGCCATTCGCCTCGCCCCCTTCGCTGAGCAAGTCGTGGGCCTCGATTTCTCCGCGGAGATGGTTCGGATCGCCCGCGAGAAGACCATCACTCTCCACGCGCCCAACGTGAGCTTCAAGATCGGTACCTTGGACCAAGAAGCGCCCTTCGAACCCTTGAGCTTCGACGGCATCACCGCCTACAGCCTGCTCCACCTCGTGAAAGACAGGCGCCACACCCTCGCGCAAATCTACGCGCTTCTCCGTCCCGGCGGCTTCTTCGTCTCCTCAACCGCTTGCCTCGCGAGCTCTTGGATCCCTTTCGGAGGGCTGCTCGTCGCCATGCGCCTTCTCGGCCAAGCTCCTCAAACCGTCGAGCTCTTCTCCGCTCGAACGCTGCTCGCCGAGATCGAAGCGGCCGGCTTCGTCGACGTTCAGACCCCGGACGTCGGCGCCTCCTCGGAGGTCGCGTTCATCGTCGCCCGCAAGCCGATACAATAGACCCTCAGACAAAAAAGTCGGCTCGCGTCGATCGCCCCACTTCGACTGGTGCGAGCGCTCAAACGGCTCGGCTGGACGGAATCGCGTCAGACAGGATCAGTGCGTCACGCGCGGGGTCGTGGGGGTCTCGAGGATGGCCACGGGCCAGGTCAGAGGATCTCGGGTCCACTCAGGGGCGTCGCCGATGCGGAAATCGACGGCGAGGTCGTAGTGGCCGAGGACGGGCGGAACCGGCAGGCCCATCGCGCGCATGCGGATGCGCGGCGAGGCGATGCGGTGGGTGATGGTTTCGCCGCTCGTCTCGAGGCCGGTCGAAGCGCGGAGCACGAAGCGGAGCTCGATATTCTGACCGAGCTCGTGGGGCTGGAAGCGGAAGTAGGCGTGCACCTCGAGAGGGATCTTGGTGTCGGGCGGCGGCGGGAACCCGGGCGGGACGTTGATCTGCTCGACCAGAGAGAACAGAGACATGTTATTGCTCTGTTGGTCGACGCTCGAGCCTACCGCGGCGGCTAATAGGTAACACTGTGCCATGGAATGCGAGCGAACGTCCGGGCCCTCTAAAGCGAGAAGGGCGACGGACTGCCGCTCCCATAGCCGAATAAGGCGACAAGCCCAAACAGGAAGAAGAGGGTGCTCAGGCCCCCGCGAACCCAAAGCCAGGCTCGCTCGCTCAAGGGGCCCGGCGGGGCCCCTTTTGGCAAGAGCTCAAGGACTCCCGCCGCCGAGATGAACAGGGCGAAGAGTCCGACCATCGAATACAGCGGGAGCCCCAAGGCGACCGTTGAGAGCAACTCAGCCCGCTGACTCTGAACGAACGGGGGAGGAATCTCCGCGTAGAGCTCGGGCCCTCGCGCAAAGCCGCAGTAGACGATGAGACAAACGGTAGCGGCGAGGGTCACCCCGCGCCCAGACATGCCCCGCTCGCGCAAGTCGAGCCCGACCCCAAAAAAGACGAGGGCCCAGGCGCCGAGCTCCACCCAGGCCGGGAACTCCAGAGCGGACCCGGACGACCACACAGCTTCCCGCCATGCCATGAGAACGAGCAGCGATGCCGATAGGAGTTGCGCCACGGGGAAGGCTCGGGTTCTAACATGCCCCATGTCCCGCCGGACAGCATGGCTCTTCTGCTCCGCGCTCGCGCTCAGCTTGGGCTGCGCGTCGTCCTCGAAGCAGCAGCGGGACAAGGTTGAACAGGCGCGCCTCGCCCTCGAACGGGAGGCGAATCGCCTCGTCGTCGTCTGGGAAGAGGCCGATCCCGTCGAGCGCGTGACCATGGAAGAGCCCCTCGAGCGTGTCCTCGCCGAAAGTGGCTCGGACCCTCGCGTCGCTGAACTCCGCCTGTTGCTCGCTTCCCACTACCTCGAACAGCGCCGCCGCAAGGATGCGGACCGCATCATTGAGCCCCTGCTCAAAGGCCCCGAGGGGCCCGCCCGTGACTCGGCGCAGATCCTGAAGGCCGAAGGTTTGACCCTCGAAGGCCACGGCGAAGAAGCTCTCGAGCTACTGCTTCCCCTCTCGGGAAAGCTCGTCGGAGAGAGCGCGCGCAGTCGCCATGAAAAAGCCCTCGTCTTGGCCGCGATCGAGGCGCGCCGCTGGCGACTCACGATCCTGACCATGGTCGATTGGCTCGCGGAAGTCCGCCTGAGCCAGGACGAAGCCCTCCGCTTTATCGACGTCTCTCTCGAGCGCGTGCCGATTTTGGCACAAAAACGGCTGCTCCTCGAGTGGTCGAACGCAGAGTTCGAAGGGGAAAAGAAGAAAGCGAGCGACGCGATCGGGCGCTTGATCGTGATGCGCCTGGCGCGCACTGCCCTCGAAACGAAAGACGCTCGCCTCGCGCGCGACCTTTTCCGCAGCGGGCCGACCTGGCTCCGTACGAGCGAGTACGGCGACGCCCTCGCAAACCTCGCGGCGCTCGCGGTGGACGAAGCGAGCAGTCTCGGCAAGCGCATCGGCATCGTACTCGGCGGACGCGGCAAGCGCGAAAGCCGCCACAGCATCGATGTCGCCCGCGGCATCACCGAAGAACTCGGGGAAGGCCTCGAGCTCCTCACCGAAGACTTCCGGGAGCTCCTTCCGCAGGCATTAGCGGCGCTCATAGGCCAAGGCGCCGCCGTGCTCGTGACCGGATTGACTCCCGAGGCCGCTGCCGAGGCCCGGGACTTCGCAGAACTTCGCAAGGTCCCGACCATCTTGCTCGCCGCTCCGCCCCCGAAGGTGCCCGCCTCCGGGCCACAATATTCCTTCGTGCTCGGCAGCTCTCCCGACGAAGAAGAACGCGCGCTCCGCGCAGCTCTCGCCGAAGACGGCATCACGGAGGTTGAAGTGCTCGGTCAGGGCGATGAGACCTGCATCGAACAGACCGAATCCGCGGGGACGCTCACCTTCCCTTGGAGGAGCTGGCAAGGGCGCGTCTTCGGCTTGATCGTGCTCGGTGACGAGACCTGCGCAGCCGAGCTCCAGCGCGAAGCCTCCGGGCTCAAAGCGCCTCCGCGTATCGCCCTCGGCCTGGAGGCCGCCCGCACCAAGACCTCCCGAGCCATCTCACTCCGGGCCGGAACCTACCCGATCCTGCGCGACGATCCCGCCGCGGCCCTCAGCGCAGGCTCATCCTACTTCGAGTCCCTCGGCGCGGACGCGGCCCGCCTCGTCTCTGCCGCTCTCGAGCGCGTCCCGCTGCCTGGCCCGTCAGACACTGAACGCGCAAAGTACCTGGAACAGGTCCGTCTGGAGCTCTCGCGCGTCGAAACTCCCCTCGATACGACAAGCGCCCGCGGGTTCGCCCGAAAAAACACCATCCAGAGAAAGCTCGAGGTACAAAGATGACCTCCCGAACGAGCTCGCCATGACAGTCGCTCCCGAAGAACTCACGTTCTCGATCGAACGCAAAGAGGACACGTTGGCCCTCGGCGTGTCTCTCGCGCGCCTGCTTCGCCCGGGAGACCTGCTCGTGCTCACCGGTCAACTCGGCGCCGGGAAGACCTTCCTCGCGGGGGCCATCGTCCACGCCCTCGGACATCCGGAAGACGAAGCCGTCCCTTCGCCGACCTACAGTTTACTGATCGAATATCCGACGGATCCTCCCGTCGCTCACGCCGATCTCTATCGTCTCGGTGATGCCTCTGAGGTCGAGCTGCTCGCTCCCGAAGATCTGCGCCGACGCGGCTATATCCTCCTCGTCGAATGGGGCGAAGGGTACCTTCCCGAGCTCGGGAAAGACGGCGTCCACATCTTCCTCACGGCAGACCCTCGCCGAGCGCGCCTCGTCGCGCTCGGTCCTCGGGGGACCGAGCTCATCCACGAGCTCCAGAAACAAACCTCCTAAGAGCCGACCCCCCGGGTCCCGTTCGAAAAAGCGCCCCGCGCGCCGCAGAGGACTCGGAGCTGAGCAAAAAATGCTCAGTGCCACCGGCAGCAAAAAGCGCGATAATCAGCCGACCATGTCCCTCCGACGACTCCTCCTGATCGCTGCTTGCCTGCCGCTCGTTGAGCTCGGCTGCGGTGAGACACAAGAGCCACTGCTCATCGGGACCGGCGGCAGCGGCACCGGAAGTGTCCCGGCGAGTGGCGGAGCAGGCTCGGGGGGCCGACGCGGCCGTCCCACCGAAGATCTCGGCGACGATCTCGACATCACGATCGGTCAACCGACCGGTGGAACGAGCAGCGGCAGCGGCGGCAGCGCGGCGAAGCCGAGCCCCGGCGAGCTCTCTATCTGTAACGTCGAGGGCGGCCGCAGCATCGGCCGCGCTAGCGGTAACCTCACCATCGACAATTTCGATTCTCTCGACAACGGCTACTCGGGCAACGGACTCCAAGGGGGCTGGTTCGTCTATGACGATGAAAGCGACGGCACGATGGAACCGCCGGAAGACGACGTACGGCCCATTCCCGGCGGCTTCAGAGGCTCCGACGGAGTGCTCCGGATCCAAGGAGAAGGTTATACGAACTGGGGCTCTGGCTTCGGCACAGTCTTCGCCTCCGACGATGAAGGTTTGTGCGTCTTCGACGCCTCCGCGTACTCAGGCATTACATTCTGGGCCAAGGGCTCGATCGAAGAGGATGGTTCCACGGACGAGCCCTGGGATCCGGGCCTCTTGCGCGTAATGTTGGTCGAAAAGGACGTTGTTCCGCTCCCGAGAGGGAACTGTGATGAGACCGAGGGGGACTGCTGGAGCTCCCATCGCGTGCGCATCACACTCGGCGAATGCTGGAAGAGGTATTCGTTCCGCTTCTCCGAGTTCAAGCAGGATCCCTGGGGAGTGTCGGGCGGAGATCTCGACCTGAACGAGCTTTATGAGCTCGCCTTCGAGGTCGGTCGCGGCAACAAGTACGACATCTGGATCGACGAGCTCCGCTTCTTCATCGGAACCCCGCCGAATGGTGCGGAGCTCTGCGAAATGGGCCCGGGCGGCGCCGGGAATCTCTGAGCCTCGCTCCCCCCGGGACGGACCGCCGCTCGCTTCACCCCTGACCGAGCGGGTCGACGGGCGCTCCAAAATTTGGAAAGCATGAGAGACCATGAGGGTAGCTTTGCTTTGGGGCGCAGTGGCGACGGGAGTCTGGGCTTGTGGTGGCGCGCCGGAAAATCCCCCGGACGACACAGGGGAGCTCCCTTCGGGGGGCACGGGCTCTGGCGGCGCGAGCTCCGCCGGAGGAGCGCTTTCCGGGGGCACGAGCTCAGACGGGGAAACAGGGGGCGCAGGCGGCTCGGGTGCAGGCGACCCCGGCTCGGGCGCAGGCGGCTCCGGCTCGGGCGCAGGCGGCTCCGGCTCGGGGAATGACGCGTGTCCGCCCGTCGACCCTTCCCGACTGTTTCCCATCACCGGACCGTTCTTCATGGGTCCGGATCCTGGCCCCTGTAGCCAGTCGAGCGCCGACCGCTCCCTCGCAGCAACCTACTCCTACACGGGAAGTTTGGTCACAAGCTCGACCCTAGGCGAAGGAGAGAACTACGTCCGGGACGGCCTCGGACGCATCACTGAGATCACGTCCGTCCTGGGGGTCATTTCGTCCTTCGTCTACACGTCCGAAGGGATCATCGAGACCACCACGGCGAGTTCGAATCGCTATGAGCTCGACGCAAATGGCTATCCAGTGCGCGGCGTCAACACCTTTGAAGGCGCTGAACGCGTGTGGTCCTACGTGTATGAAGATTGTCGGCTTGTCCGTCGCATCGCGCCGGAAGGCTGGCTGGATCGCACGTACTCCTATGACGACGAAGGCCACATCATCAGCTACACCGACGGCGTTCGGGTAGTCACTTTCGACTATTCGTGCTGGAATTAGACCCCACGGTCCTTGTTATGTCTGTCTCACTGCTCTCGCCCGCCCTTGCTGATTACCTGAAGGATCACAATCGCCGGGAGCATCCGATCCTCAAGCGCTGCCGCGAAGAGACCGCCGAGCTTGCGGCTTCACGGATGCAGATCAGCCCCGAGCAGGGCGCTTTCATGAGCTTTCTCCTGGACTTGATCGGAGCGCGGCGCTGCTTTGAAGTCGGAGTTTTCACGGGCTATTCGGCCCTCGTGACCGCTCTTTCCATCGCGCCGCGCGGAGGGACTTTGCTCGCCTGTGACGTCTCGGAAGAATGGACTCGCAAAGCCCGCGGGTATTTCGCCGACGCGGGGCTCTCCTCCGCACTCGAGCTCGTGATTGCCCCCGCGGTCGACACGCTCACGCGCCGCATTGAAAAGGGCGAGGCAGGCTCCTACGACTTCGGGTTCATCGACGCCGACAAGGAGAACTACGGCGCCTATTACGAGCTCTCCCTCTCGCTGCTCCGGCCCGGTGGAGTTCTCGTCTGCGACAACATGCTCTGGGGCGGAAAGGTGGCCGATCCGAGCGACCAGAGCGTCGACACGGCTGCCCTCCGAAAGCTCGCCCGCGAAACGAAGAGCGACAGCCGCGTTGACGCAACCCTCGTCTCCATCGGCGACGGACTCTTGCTCTGTCGCAAGCTCTGAAGAGTTCCACCCCAGGCGATCGCCGAGCTCCCCGAAGCTCCCGACTGGGCACCCATGGAGCGCCCTCGTGACGCTCGCTTCGAACTCCGACGGCTCCGAGGTGCGCTCCGGAGGCGCGCGCCGCCGCCTTTTTCGCGTAAACCGTCGATTGGATCACACAAAACGAGAAGTGAGCGGGGCCGAAGCTCATATAGACAGGGAGCGGGCGCGGCCCATGGTCTCCCCAGACAAGGAATACAAACTATGCAACATCGCCGACTGACCACCCTCCTCAGCGTCACCTGCCTGTCCCTCGGCTACATCGCCTGTTCATCGGACGATTCAGATTCATCTGCTACCGGAGGAGCCCCATCGACCGGAGGCGCCGAGAGCGCTTCGGGCGGTCGCTCGAGCTCGGTTGGAGGTGAGATTGTTATCCCGATCGGCTCGGGCGGAAAGACGACGGAAGGTCCAGGCTCAGGCGGAGCTGGTGGAGATATCGATGGATCGCTCGCGGTCTGTGACCTCGACGATGGACCGAGCGTGGGCGATCCGAAGAAATCGCTCCTGATCGAAGACTTCGAAGAGGACGGTTTCTGGGGCAACGGGCTCCAGGGCGGCTTCTACGCGTTCACGGACGGCACCGGAACCCAAAGCCCCACGGGCATATCGCTCACCAGCTCACCTCGCCCCGGCGGCGGGCGGGCGCTGCGCATCACGGGAAGCGGACAAACCGTATGGGGCTCAGGCTTCGGCGCCATCCTCTCGAGCCGCGGCGAAGGTGCGGAGTGCCTCTTCGATGGCTCCGCCTATACGGGCTTCTCCTTCTGGGCCAAGGGCAGCATCGAGGTAGACGGCACCGGCTCGACCGATCGGCCCGGCCTGCTTCGGACCAAAGTTCTTGAGAAAGACGTCGTTCCGTTTTCAGAGGGTGGGAACTGTCCGGACGACGACGCTTGTTACGACGCCGCGGGCGCGAACCTCAAGCTCACCGACTGCTGGCAGCTCTTCGCCTTCAAGTTCGACGAGTTGCTTCCGGAAGGCTGGGGTCGAGAGAGCCTCCCCCTCGATCTCGATGAGCTCTACACGATCGAATTCGGCGTCGCGCACCGGCACGATTACGACGTTTGGATCGACGACCTCAGCTTCTTCGTCGGCGACAAGCCGACCGCTCAGCCCGTCTGTGACGAGGGCATGGGCGGCATGGGCGGCATGACGCCCTAACAGACCCAAAAACCCTCGAGCGACCCAGGCGCTCGCGCTCTCGCGCGAGCGCCTTTTTCTTTTCTCCGAGCCATCCCCAGCGTCTTACAAATTACCCACGGCATAGAACCGCTCCGTCTGGCTCTTCGAATCCGGTGCTGCTTGAGAGTCGGGGGCGTCTGCTGTTCATCGACTTTGCCGCGCGGATTCGAAAAGTTGGCGACCGAGGTGTGCAGCTTCGGCAGAGCAGCAGAGGTTCCCCCGGACGTTCTTCGCTCCCCAGCTGTAACTTTCTGTACTGGCGGGCGAGTTTTCCGAGATGCGCCCACATTTCGCGGCAAAGATCCATGCTTTGGCTCGCCCTGCCTGTGGTCGGTTTGTGAGTCTCACTCCCTCCCTCTCTCCGGGCCGCCTCCTGTCGTGAGGTGGGATGAAGGAGGACTACGTGTGGATCATGAATCATCACTCTCTTCCCACAAACGCCATTGCCGAACGATTCACTTTCGCCGACGATGAACGAATCACACCCTTCCCTGACTGCTCATCGAATGCTGAGAGGAAGGAACTGGCTCCGTGGTTTTGACTTACCGAAGGGAACGAAGCGAAATGGGCATGCAAGAGTTCTTCGCGTCTAAGACGAGTGGACGAGGGTATCTCGTCCGAAAGCTGAAAGAGTACGGACCGAGGCTGAGCCTCGTCGCTTTGGCCTGGGCGCTCGAAGGCTGCTCCTGTAGTGACATCGTTCAGCCTGAACCCCCAAGTCCGCCCGAAGCCCTCTCCGTTCAGTGCGCCTGCCAGATCACGGGAACGACTCCCGGCGGCGTCGTACAGAACGAGATCCATATCGATCCAGAGGTCTGCGTGCCCGAGGCCTATCGAGCGAATCCCGGGAGCTACTGCGGCTCCGAAGAGCTCGCCGGGTTCCTCGAGAAGACGTCTCTCGGCGTCCTCGAGTCGCAGCTCACAACCTCCTGCAGCGCCGCTCGCATTGTCGTGAGCTGCGCCCCCGTCCTCGGCCAAGAAAGCGGAACGCCCGCTCCCTCCTGCAAGGGAACCTGCGCTGAAGTCGCCTGCGATACGGAGAACTGCTCGGACCTCGAGCTCTGGAACGGAAGCTGCGACTGCACCCAGGGCTCTGCCTGCGGCCAAGACGTGAGCGCAGCGGTGTGCGCGCCTTCCTTCGACGGAAGTCTGCTCAGCGCTTCGGACGAACCCCTCTCCTTGGGCGCGGGCGCGGGCGCGCGTCGGGCGCTGTTCTCCATGGCGGGCGGCTGGCTCCCCGGCTCCACGGTCGCTACCTCTTTGAGCTTCGACGTCTGCGCGGACGGCTCCAGCTGCAGCCCCGTGTCGGAACAGGTCTCGTCGGAAGTGAGCGGCACCTTCGAGCTGCTCGGCGTGCCCTGTCCCTTCGGGACCTGTGGGCTCGGCTTCCACACCGAGGCGAAGGTGGACGACTTCACGCTCCACCTCGACGTTCCACACGTTTTCACGGACGTCACCGTCGAAGCCTTCGCTCGCCAGGGCGCCCTCAGCGTCACCTCGAGCGGCTTCGGCTACATCATGCCCGGCGATCTCGTCATCAGCGCCCGCTTCTCCGACAACGGCGCTCCGAAGGTCATCGCGCCTCAGGTCAGCGAATACGTCGTCTTGGCTTCGATCGACTGGAACAATAAAACCATCAGCATCCAGAACCTCGGTATCGGCTTCCCCGGTGGCGAAGGAAGCATCACCATCAACCTGAGCGGCTCCTTCGGGAGCTCCTTCTTCGAGACCTTCGACGCGAGTCTCTACTACGACGACAGCGAGGAGGAGGAAGAAGAGCCCACGGGCCCCGACACGGACGGCGACGGGATCAAAGACGATCTCGACAACTGCCCCCTCGTCGCGAATCCGAACCAAGAACCCGTGCAGAGCCCCGTCTTGGTCGCGGGCAGCGCGACTTCAGGCTGCGGAAACGCGAGCGTCACGCCCCCGACTGCCGAGGACGTCTGCTTCGGTGGTCCTGTCACGGTGACCTCGAACCAACCTTCGACTCTACCCATCGGAGCCACGACGATCATCTGGACCGCTACCGACTCTCGCGGCAGCACGACGACGCTCGAACAAACCGTCGACAACCAGCCCGTCATCGTCGGCTCGAACTCCGTCTCCCTCGCAGATCGCGCAAAAGTCCCCTCAGGGGCGATCGTCTCTCTCGGAAACGGGACAACCTCGGTCGGCAATGACGCACAAGTCGGCACCGTCCTCTCCCGCGGAACTCTCGAGGTCCGCGACCGAACCCGCGTCACCGGCACGCTCCTTAGCCAGGGCGTGGTTCGGCTCGGCTCGAACGTGACAGTTCCGCCGGGCGCTGTTCAGCCCAATCGACCGCTCCCGGTCGGAGCGTTCCCCGAGCTGAATATTCCCTCTTTCCCGGTCGGAACGACCCAGGTCTCGCTCCAGCCAGGTCAGAGTCGCGCCCTCTCCCCGGGCAACTTCGGGAACATCAATGTCTACTCCCGCGCAACGCTCACCTTGGCCCCGGGCGACTACTATCTCACCTCCCTCACCCTCGAGCCGGAGTCGAGGCTCATCCTGTCCGGTGCGACGCGCATCTTCGTTCGCTCCTCGCTCATCATGCGCGGAGATATCCAAGGAAACGGCACCCTCACGCTCAACTACACGGGTACCAACCAGGTCACCCTCGAACGCAACTTCACCGGCCACATCCGCGCGCCCATGGCGCGGATCAGTCTCGGCAGCGGCAACCAGCTCACCTTCCGCGGCAGTGTCATGGCGCGGGATGTAGAGCTCCGCCCCGGCGCTTCACTCTCCTGCTTGTAACCTTAGTTCTTAGGAGCGCGCCGCGCCCATCCGGGCAAGTCGCGCTCAACTCCCTCAAGTTCCTTCCCTCAATCCCTGAAGTGTTCATCCTAGGGGGCCCCTCGCGGGCCCCCTTTTCTTCGGCTAGGTTTCTTTCGTGCGGTCGCGCTTCCTTCGCCGAACCAAGCTCCTCCGAGCCTCGCTCCTGCTCACCCTCGGGACGATAGCCTGCGGCGGGCGCACCGAGTTCATCGACCTCGAAGGCGACGACTGGAGCTCGAGCGGCGGCGCCCCGGTCCCAACGGGCGGCAGGAGCTCCGATGGAGGAGCTCCCAGCTCAGGCGGCTCCGGGCCTGGCCCAAGCGGCGGGCAGGACAGCGGCGGCACGAGCGCTGGAGGTAGTTCTTCTGGAGGCACGGCGGGCAGCGGAGGCGCCGCGTCGGGTGGCGCTCAGAACAGCTGCGCCCCTGACGGAGTAGAGATGCAGCTCGTGAACAGCGGCGGCATCGATGTTGCGTTTGCTCTCACGCGCACCAAGGCTGAGCTCCTCGTGGCAGGGCATTATTGGAGCGGCCCTCCTGACACACAAACGTACCACTCGGCGATCGCTCGCCTGGCACCCGACGACCGCTTACTCGACGATATCCGCGCGAACTTCGCCGAATACGATGCGCCCCGCGGCATCGCCCTGCATCCGAGCGGATCCGTGTTCCTCGCGGGCGTCGCCACCGAAACCACTCAAGACCCACCTTATCGTTCCCTCGTGGTCCGCTTTAGCGCTCAAGGCTTGGCCTGGAGGGCCGACGAGCGCAGCCAGAAAAATGAGCAAGCCACCGCGATCGCCGCCGGACCCGCCGGAACGACCTACGTCGTCGGCTATAGCTACGGTGCTCTCGGAACCGACGATCAGCCGCGGGCCTTCTTGCGGCGCTACTTGGATGTCGACTCCGGCACCTCGACCGTCGCGTACGACGTGAGTGACTTCGCCCGACTCGACGCCATCACCATCGGCGAGAGGGGACGGCTCTATCTCGCCGGTTCTTCTCTCATCGCAGGGCAATACCGCGCGCACGTCCGCGTCATCGAACGCAGTGGAACCCTGGTACGCGATATGCTCTTCGAGGAACGCACCGAGCAGGCGAATGCTCTGCTCCTCAAGGACGACGGGACGATTGTCGTGGCGGGCTCCGGGGCGCATGGCGCCTTTGCGAAATGGATCACCCCCGAAGGCCTGGAGCTGTTCACGAGTTGGGTGGCGGCGTTTGGCGAGACGACGACCACTGGTGCTCTCGCTCTGGATGCCCGAGGAGCCGTGTGGTGGGTTGGAGGATCTCCTGAGGTGAACAGCTCGTTCCTGACGAACCTGATGGAAGACGGCGATCGGCCTTGGACGTCCCTCTTCGACGGCTCCGCGCACGCCATGGTCGGAGACGATTCCTGCAATCTCTACCTGGCCGGTGACTTTGGGTTGGGCGAGGGACGGGGCCCTCTGCTCAAGGTCCGGGGCGGCGCCGAGTAGAGAACCGATTCTTTAAGACCCCGCTTGTTCGACCATGCTCACGAGCCGCTCGTGGCCCAGAGCGCCGGCCTGTCCGAGGCGCTTCTCGCCGTGAGAGAAGACGACGAAGTTTGGGATGCTCTGGATCTGGTAGCGGCTCGCCAGGCGCGGGTTCGTCTCCGTATTCACTTTCAGGACAAGAGCGCGCCCCGCCAGCCGAGCCGCGGCCTTTTTGACCTCGGGAGCCACCATTCGACAGGGTCCACACCAGGACGCCCAGAAGTCGACGAGCACCGGAACGCGGCTTTCCCTGAGCACCTCATCGAAGGCGACCTCGTCGACCTCGAGAGGTTCAGCGAGCGGAGGCAAAGGACCTTTGCACGCGCCGCAGCGCCCACGGTCCGCGAGGTGTCGTGACGGTACCCTGTTGTGCCGTCCGCATTGGTCACAACGCCGCATCATACCAATAATGTGCTCATCTCACTCGCCCGCGTCAAGATGAGTACTTCGCATCCCCCCGCGCTCCCCTTTCCGAACGCTCTGTTTCGGATGAAGATGCCGGCTCACATGTCTTCGCTTCCAGCGCTCACTTCTCTTCGTCGAAGCACCCGTTTCGTCCACAGCTTCCTCACACCTCTGCTGGGCGGGCTTCTCCTCTTCGGCTGCGCTCAGGCCAGCGCGCCCGCGCCCCATCCACCGAAGAGCGCGACTTCCCCCGAAAAAATCCGGGAACCTTCGGGAAATGCGGCGACTCCTGCTCCGGAAGAGCGCGCCGAGACAGAAGCCGGCGAGCCTTCCCGCTTCCGACTCGTCCTTCCCAGTGACGCGAATTTTCTGCGCCGAAGCCTGCCGCCGCAGCGGACCTCTCGCTACGAGACCTTTCGCGAGAAGAAACAGATCCAAGTCGGAAAGGGCTCTCTTTATTCCGTCGATCTCTTACCGGACGAAAGGTCGATCGTCGTAGCGAGCGGTGATGACTCTCAGGCGCGCGTCTACGAACGCGCGAGCGGACGCCTCCTCCGCACAGTCCCGCTCGCCAATGCCGAACAGTTCCAAGCGACAATCCTCCCCTGGCCGACTTTGACCCCCGAGGGCGAAGCTGCGCTGCTGAGCGCGACCCCCCGCGGCCTTGCTCTGATCTCCGCCGCGAGCGGCGATGAAGTCGCCCTCTTGAGCTCCTCACCTTCCCAGGAAATCCGCTTCTCTCCGGACCAGACGATCCTCGTCAGCGAAACCTCAAAGCTTCCGGAGCAGACCTCAGAGCTCGAGTTTTTCGAGCGCCAGGGCCTCGAGCTCAGGAGCCTCGGAACTCTCTCCTTTGCCGAGCGCGTCGATGGCGTCGCCCTGAGCCCTGACAACCGCTACCTCGCGATGACACATTATCCGGCCCGCGATCTCCGGGTGATCGATCTCCACACAGGCCGAGATCTCTTGCGCATCCCAGCCATGCGCTACACGGGTGACCTCGACTTTTCCCCAGACGGTCGCTTCCTCGCCGTGGGCGGAGAAGGACTGCTCGTCGTCGACCTCGCAACCCCTCTGCGCCGCGCTTTTGAAGGCGCCTTCGGCAACAACATCAGCACCGTTCGCTTCTCACCGAGCGGAGACGCGATCGTGGTGAGCTCTTACGACGGTCGCATTCGCATCTTCTCCCTGAGCGAGCGGGAGCTTCCGGGAAGCCAGGCGCGCCGCCTCTCGCTTTCCCTCGAAAAGGAGCTGCGCCACACAGGCGCCGCCAATGTCTATCGTTTCTCCTTCGATCCCGATGGCGATGGCCTGACCTCCTCCTCCGGCGATCGCACCGTGCGCTGGTTCCGCGGGTTACCCGCGGACAGCGATGCTCCCCAGACCCCTCGCCGCTTTCAGAGCGTCGAAGAGTGGCAAGCTTATGCCCGCGCTCACGAACCCCCTTGGCCCGAGCCGGTGCCGCCTCACATGGAGAACAGAATGCTCGTCGTTCCTGCTCTCGACGCGCCGCCGCGTCCGACGCGTATCACCCCCGGCATCTACGATTGCCGCATCACCAAAGCCTACCGCATGCGCGACTGCTTCGTGGAAAAACTCCCGAGCGGACACACCTGGCTCCGCTTCGCCCCCGATAACCTCTTCGCTCTCGGCGGCGTCCTCTACGATGACGGGCCCGTCACACGTTTCGAAGGAACCTTCCTCGAACCTTCCCAGGTCATGGACTGCCCCGACTGCGAAAAACAGCCCATCCACGGCGTTCTCCGGGGCTCTGGAAAAAAGCTCGAGGGCCTCTTGGTCTTTCGGACCTATTATGACCCGTCGATTCCGCCCGCTCTCCCCCCGCCGAACGTCGCCATCGTCGAGATGAACGATCGCTTTTTCGTGGAGCTCGCTCTCCGAAAGACCCTCGCTGCCCCCCCAGCTCAAACCACGCCGGAAGGCACCGTCCCCGAGACCCGATGAAACGCGCTTCTCTCCTCCTTCTCTGCGTCCTTCCGTGGCTTCCCCTCACAGGTTGCAAAGCGAACGTCGGAGCTGCGAACGCTCCCTCTGACGCCCAAGATCGCTGCCGAAGTCAGTGCACTTCCCTCGGCATGGAACTGTCGCAAATCGCGCTCGTTCGAGCGGAGGTCATTTGCGTCTGTGACGTGCGGGGATCCCACGAGACCGCGCCTCATCCTATGCCCCGGGGGGCCGCCGCTTCCGTCGCTGCAAGAGCGAGCGCCAAGAACAAGGCGAAGCGATACGAACAGAGTCCTCGCTAACAGCTCCCCGCCTCCTTCCCCCTAGGGCCGCTCACGCCTCCCCCTTCTTGTTCAGGCCCCCTCCCCGCCGGGCTCCGCCCGCCCTCACCTCTCCAAACGCCCCTCCGCGAGAGGCCCCGATCGCGCCCCTCGCCCGGCGGGACTCCCCCTGACGGTCTCGGCACAGCCGAGCCCGTGGGGGAGTGTCCCAGCCGCCCTTTGACGGACGCCGCCGTCCACGACAAAGCTCGAAGACTCATGCCGCGCGCCGCCCAAAACCTCTCCTTCGTCCGCCTGAGCCTCCCGCTCGCTCCCTTCGGTCACTCGCTCGGCCACGCACTAGCTCTCCTCGGCGCGCTCACGCTCGGCTCCGGCTGTATCCCGAAGAAAAAAGCAGAGAGCTCGGCGCCGAGCTCCGCTCCCTCCGCGCCGCCGCCGCCTCAAAATACCCAGTTCAACCACAGCGCGACTCTCAGCGCCCCCTCCCTCTCCGCCAGCTACGCGCGTCTCTTCCCGATCGGCGCCGCCATGGAGCCGACGCAAATCGGCGTCGTCGGCGACCTCGTCGCTCACCATTTCGCTCGCCTCACCGCGGAGAACGCGATGAAGCTCGGACAGATCTGCGCGCGTCCCGAGTGCAACTACGGAGCCGCCGATACGCTCGCCGCTTTCGCCCGGGAGCACCACATGCAAATGACCGGGCACGCCTTCGTCTGGCATCAGATGTACCCGGCGTGGTTCTTCAAAGACGGCGACAAAAAAGCAACCATCAGTCAGATCTCAGAGCGCCTGCGCGCCCACATCTTTCAAATGACGGAGCGCTACGCAGACGTCATCGACAACTGGGACGTCGTCAACGAAGCCATCTCGGACTCTCTCCCGAAGACCTACCGCGACGGCGCGGAGGGCTCGGTCTGGTACGAAGCCTACGGCGGGCCCGGATACATTCGCGCCGCCTTCGAGTTCGCTCAGAGAGCCGCGGAAGCTCACGATCCCACGGTCAAGCTCTACTACAACGACTACAACGTGGTCCGCCCCGAGAAGCGCAAGAAGATCATCGAGATGGTCCGGGAGCTGCGCGCGTCAGGGGTGCGCGTCGATGGCGTCGGCATGCAAGCGCATTGGAACATCGAGTGGCCGAGCGCCGCAGAAATCGACGCGACCATCAAGGAGCTCGCCGCTGAGAATCTCCTCGTGAAAGTGAGCGAGCTCGACGTCAGCGTCTACGCCCAGGACAATCACGACACCAAGGTCTGGCAAGCGGCCATCGCCGACTCTCCCGAGCTCCAGCAGCGGCTCGCCGCCCGGTACAAAGAGATTTTCCGCGTCTTTCAGGACAACGCCAAGGTCCTCGACCACGTCACCTTCTGGGGCGTCACGGACGAGAGGAGCTGGCTGAATTATTGGCCCTCGCGCCGCAACAACTACCCGCTCCTCTTCGACGCGCGCCATGAGCCGAAGCCCGCGTTCCACGCTGTTCTCGAGATCGCGAGAGACCGCACCGACGAGCGCTGAGTGAGCACTTAAGGGTGCGTCTCGAGCTCCTTGCCGAGAACCTCGAAGAGCTCTTCGGTTCCCTGGATGCGGTCCGCGGTCGCGTCGATGCCGCTCGTGTGAGCGATCTGTTCGGTGTAGCGGAGCCGCGTGCCGTCCCCTTCACGACGGAGCTCCATCGTCCCCAGGGATGAGGAGAGGGGCTGACCGGCGATCGTCATCGAATAGGCGAAGACGACGCGCTCTTCGGGCAAAATCTCGAGATAGACGCCGTCATTGGTCATGTCCGGTCCGCCCACCGGACGAAACCGGGTGCGCTCGAACCCACCGACCCGAAAATCGAGACTGTAGCTATCGACGACGAAGCCTTCGCCCTCCGCGTACCAGCGCCGCTTCTTGACCGGATCAGAGAGCGCCGAAAAGACGCGAGACGGCGGAGCGGGATAGACGCGTTCGACAGTGAATGTGCTGAAGATAGTAGGTTTGCTCATGGTCTCTTTCCTGGCTTCGGGGTTTCCGGGTTCGCTGCCTCCTCCTCGAGGAGACAGCCCAAACGATCGAGTCGACGCTCCCAGCGCGCCCTGTGCACCTCGAACCAGAGCTCCGCGCCGATGAGCGTCTCCGTCTTGAGCTCGACCATACGCACCCGACCCTTCTTCTGGGTCGTCACCAGACCCGACGCCTCGAGGAGCTGGACGTGCTGGCCAATGGCCGACAGCGACATCGAAAAAGGCGTGCTGAGCTCAGTGACCGAGGCAGGGCCCGCCGCCAGGCGCTCGATCATCGCCCTCCGGGTCCCGTCGGAGAGGGCGTGAAACACCTGATCCAGGGATTGCTGAAGCATCTGCTTTAGTATTACCTCCAGGTGCCCTCTATAGTCAAGCATTTGCTTTAGTATTGAGGTCTGAGCCCCCTGGGGCGGGGCTCCGGGGCCCTCGGAAATCGCACGAAATTCCTCGCCCGCGCGCCTCGGACGCCATAGACCGCGCCCCATGCTTTCGGCGCTCCTGATCGTGGGAGTCCTCCTCCTCGCGGGACACTTCGCTTACCGCACCCAGCGCTTCCCTGAGTCGACCGCGGACGTCCTGAACCGCTTCATCATCGATATCTGTCTCCCCGCGACGATCCTCCGGCTGGTCCCCAAGCTCGAGTTCCAGCCGGCCCTCGCCACCTTAGCGGTTGCACCTTGGGTCATCGCGCTCTTCGCTTACGGCTTCACTCGAGGCACCGCTCGCGTGCTCGGCCTCGACCGCACGATGACGACGGCTCTCTTCCTCGTCACGGCCCTCGGCAACACTTCCTTCCTCGGCTTCCCGATGATCTCGGCGCTGGTCGGCGAGGACGCCATTCCCCTCGCCTCCGTCTACGACCAGCTCGGCTCCTTCCTCCTGCTCAGCCTCGTCGCGCCCGTCATGCTCAGCGCGCTCACGACCGGCTCACGCCCGAAGCCCAAGGATCTCCTCAAGCGGGTCGTCTTATTCCCGCCCTTCATCGCGCTCTTGATCGCTGTTCTGCCGTTTCCGCTTCCCTCCGCCGTCGACCCACTCCTCAGCGCCGCCTCGACTCCTCTCGTCGCGCTCGCGATGTTCTCGGTCGGATTCAAGCTCCGCTTCGCTACCCCTGAACCTTTCGGGATCTTCGCCTGGGGGCTCGTCCTGAAGCTCCTGATTTTGCCGGCTCTGAGCCTGATCGGGTGTTTCCTCTTCGGCGTCCCCCGCGACATCCTGATCGTCGTCGTCCTCGAAACCGCCATGCCCACCATGGTCTCGATCGGCGCCCTCCTCATGTCCTACGGAGTCGTGCCCGAGCTCGTCGCCGCCTTCGTCGGCTGGGGTCTCGTCGTCTCGCTCATCACCGTGCCCACCTGGGCTTGGATCGTGTTTCAGCTCTTCCCTTGAGGCTCTTGGTCGCTGAGCTGCAGCGATCAAAGGGCGACCCGCGGTGGCTCTGCCCATGCGGCAGCGCCACCCGGGTCAAGGCGCGCTTCTCTACGGGACCGCGACAATCTCGCTCACGCAGAAGTCGAAGGGCTTCGCTGACTTGTCATCCGTAACGACAGCCCAGGCGATCTTGACGATCGAGGAGCGATCGGGGGCGTCATTGTTCGCGAACGCCGTAGACTCCCAACACTTGGCGCGCAGGTCGTCGAGCTTCACTGTGAGGACCCCGTCCGCGGGGAGCGGCATCAGCTTCGTCTCCTTGGTCGTGCAGTATTGAACGCCGTCGCCGCCATCGACGGAAAAGCGAAGGGTGGTCGGGATCGTGGGGCCATCCAGCTTGAAGCTGAAGGCGCTGATCCCGGAGGCGTCGAAGGGCTCCGGCGTCCCGCCGACGGACTCTCCGGTATCGGGATCGGGCACCTTCGGCTGATTCAGGTTGAGCCCGATCGCAGCTCCCCAGTACTCACCGTAACAATCCGTCGCATTCGGGTCAGTGATTTCGCACGGTATCTCGACCCTGAACGCTTCGCCTTGGATGCAGGCCTTCCCGCCGTTGCTCGCGATGTTCTCCGAGATCGTCTCGATCGTGTGGACGTCGGCGTAGCCGAAGATGGCCCCCTGGATCCCGAGAGCGTTGGCGTCGGCGTCGAGCCAGCCGTCATTGAAAGGAAGCGCGACGTCGCCCTCCGGAACGATGGGTCCGGGGCCTTCACCGGCTGCGCCAGCGCCGCCTCCCATTCCTCCCGAGGGTGCACCTCCAGAGCCCCCACCACTGCCGCCGCTACCTCCTCCGCCACCTACCGACGGAGAACCGCCGGTCGGCTCGATCTTCCCTTCCCCGTCGTCGCTGCATCCTACGATGACGAGCCCCCAGTCAACGCGTCCACGGGGACTCGACGTTTTGACTCCGTTCGAATCCGCTCGATCGCGCCGCTTCGCTGGCGCGCTCGAGTGGATTCGAACCACTGACCGTCGGATTAGAAGTCCGATGCTCTATCCAGCTGAGCTACGAGCGCCCGAAGTGCCGCCGCCACAAGAAGCGGGGCTATCGACGAGCGCTGTGTCTAATCGAGCGCGCTGGACCTGTCCATCCAGGGCCCCGACAGGCGAGGGAAATCGGGCTCAATCGTCGCGGCGGCCGCCGAAGACCCCTGCTCTCCAGAGGAAGTAGAGCAGCTGCATAATGGCGGAGAGAGCGGACGCGACATAGGTCATCGCCGCCGCGCGCAGCACGGCGCGCGTTCCAGGCACCTCGGCGCGATCGATCATGCCTGCCTGCTCGAGCGCGAGCACCGCGCGGTTCGAGGCGTCGAACTCAACCGGGAGCGTGACCAGGGTGAACAGGACGAACGCCGAGAACATGATCACGCCCACCCAGACGAGACCGGTGCTCTGCGCCGCAAGACCCAGGCCCGCGACCATGGTGCCCATGTTCGAGCCGATCATGGCGGGCTTGACGACCAAGGAGCGGAACTTGAGCGGGCCGTAGTCAGTCGCATGTTGGATGGCGTGACCGGCCTCGTGAGCAGCCACGCCCAGCGCAGCGAGCGACCGTCCGTGATAAACGTCGGGAGAAAGCCGCAGCACCTTGGCGGTCGGATCGTAGTGGTCCGAAAGGAACCCCGGCGTCTCTTCGACGCGAACCCCGTGGGCGCCGCGCTGTCGAATCAGTTCGCGGGCAGCGTCCGCTCCGGTCCAGCCCCGGCGGCTCGCGATGCCGCTATACTTGTTGAACGTCGCTTTCACGTTCCAGCTCGCCCAGAAGCTGAGAGCGAGACCGGGGAGCGCAACAATGAACCAATAAGGATCGAAGTACATGACTTTTTGGAACTTAATGTCACCCGGTCAGGGCGCAAGCGACGCACGACCCAAGAAGGGGACACGCACCCGACCCCGCGCCGCGTGGGCATACCGTTCACGAGGAAAGGGGGAGGGATTCGTCACACTGGCAGCAATCGCGTTCTCTGCGTTGGCCGGGTGCGTGTCGGAGAAACAACCGGGGGCAAGCGCTGCCTATTCCCCGTCCGAAAACCGCGGCCTCGAAAGCCTCTTGGAGCAGCCTCGAGCGCGCCCAGATCTTGAAGAAAATCGCGGCCCTTCGGCTCCAGGCGAAAAGAAGCCTCCCCCGCGCAAGGGCCGCTGCGGCGCCTTCGACTGCGCCTTCTTCGACGGAGCCGACAGCGCTCTGGCTTGGACTATCGCCGAGCACTCCCCGAGTGTTATCGCTTTCGGCGAAGCCCACGCTCAGGAAGGCACTCCGGGCAAGAGCACTGCCCTCCGTTTCGCTGACGAGCTCCTCCCCGCGCTCGCACCTCAGAGTCACTTCCTCCTCGTCGAGCTCCTCGTTCCGCCGAGCGGCTGCGCGGAAGCGAAGGAGAAAGTGCAGACGGAGTCCGACAAGGTCACCGAAGGTCAGTCCAAGGAGAACCAAAACGACTACATCACGCTCGGACATCGCTCGAAGGCGCTGGGTGTTCCCGTCGACGTCCTCCGGCCGAGCTGCGCAGAGTTCGAGACGATCGCCGCCGATCCTGAGCCTGTTTTTCGCATGATGACGCTGATCGCTGAACTCAGCACCAAGGTCGTCCTCGAGGAACGAGCCAAAGCCCCCTCCCACAAACCCCTCATCTTAACCTACGGCGGCGCTCTGCATAACGATATCGAACCGCGCCCTGGCTTCGAGCCGATGAGCTTCGGGCCCGCGCTCCTCGAGAAGACGAGCGGCCGCTATATCGAGATCGATCTCGTCCGCCCCGAGGGTCTCAACGAGAGCGCCTGGGCACGTCTTGCCTGGTTCGATGCACTTCCCTCCGCCGAGAGCCAAAGAAAGCCCCACGAAACCGCGCTCGTGAGGCGCGGCCCCGGGAGCTACGCGCTGCTCCTGACGGCGGCCCCATTAGCGAAAGAGCCGTCCCAGGAGCTGCAACAATAAGAGCGCGACCATCGGCGAGAAGTCGATTCCTCCGGCCGCCGGCAAAATGCGCCGGATCGGCTCGAGGACAGGATCGGTCGCGCGGCGCAAAAACTGGACAAACGGGTGCCGCGACCTGGGCGCGACCCACGACACAATGACGGCGCCGAACAAAATCGCCGAGTAAATTTCGATAGCCAGGTGAATGATCCTTGCCACGGGTCCAATATAGCGCGCGATGCGCGGCTCGCAGCGTCTGAAGAGACCCGTTTGGCTTCCGCCCGGAGTACCGGTCGAATTTCCCGACCCGAGCGACTACGACGACCAGGGACTTGTCGCTGTTGGAGCCGATCTTCGTCCAGAAAGACTGCTCAGCGCATATCATGCGGGAATATTTCCATGGTTCGATGAACCACCGATCCTTTGGTGGTCTCCGAATCCGCGAGCTGTTCTCGATCCGGAGCACCTCCACATCTCACGCTCCCTCAGGCGACATCTCCGCGGTGCTGCTCGAAGCGGTGAGCTCACCGTGCGCGCCACCACGGATATCGAAGAGGTCATGCGCACTTGTGGTCAGCTTCGAGAGAGCTCCTGGATCAACGACGAGATGCTCAGCGCATACGTCGAGCTGGGCCGGCTCGGCAAAGCCCTCGCCTATGAAGTGCGCAGAGGAGCAGAGCTCGTGGGAGGACTCTATGGGGTCCTGAGCGGCGGCCTGTTCGCCGCCGAGAGCATGTTCCATATCGAGACCGACGCATCGAAGGCCGCGCTCGTAACGAGCGTCTTGCATCGCTTCGCTCTCGGGACTCGGCTCTACGACGTTCAATTCGAGACCGGCCACCTCCGCTCGATGGGCGCTTACGAGATCAGCCGCAGCGAGTACCTGATCCGCCTGAGCCAAGCCCTCTCAGGGTCTCCTCCCGCAAACCCGGCCGGCGCGCTGACGTCCGAGACGGGCCCCGAAGCGCAGGAAATCAGTAGCCTCGGCACGGACCTTCTGCCCTGGGTCGTGCGAAAGCTCGAAGTCCTGTAGTCTTCTGCCTGACTATGCCGGAAAAGGAAGCGAAGCCGCAGCCCGTATACATCATCGAACGTATCCCTGCGGGTGGGGCCCATGGGGTCAATGAGCACGAGGCGCGGACGGAGGGCATCCCCACGCCGGACAACCTGCGCGTCTTCGCGGAGCTCGGACGAGGTGGCATGGGCCGCATCCACCCAGCCACCGATCGAAACTTGCTGCGTCACGTCGCTCTCAAGCGCCTCGACAAGGAGCTCGCCAAAGAGAACTTCTACAAAGGCGGGTTCATCGCTGAAGCCCAGGTCACGGGTCAGCTCGAGCACCCGAACATCGTCCCGGTTCATGAGCTCTCCGTGAGCCCGGATGGCGTGCCTTACTTCACGATGAAGCTGATCCGCGGCATCGACCTGCACCGCTGGATGGCGGATCGGAAGCGTCCACCAGGCTCCACCGAGCGCCTCCAGGAAGGCCTCGAAATCTTCCTCAAGGTCTGTGACGCGCTCGCCTATGCGCATCACCGCGGCGTCATTCACCGCGATATCAAGCCTGAAAACATCATGGTCGCGGACTTCGGTCAGGTCTACCTGATGGACTGGGGTCTCGCTCGCTTGATCGGCCGCGCCAGCGGCTGCGCCGCGATGGACGCGGAAGGCCCCGTCGGAACCGCCGCCTACATGGCGCCTGAACAAGCCCGCGGCAATGTGATGAGCCTCGACGAGCGCGCAGACGTGTTCGGCATGGGCGCGGTGCTCTACGAGCTCGTGAGCGGCTACACGCCCTACGGGGACACCTACGACGCGGAAGAGGCACTCCGACGCGCAGCCAAAGCCGAGATCATTCCCATCGACACTGCTTGTGAAGGCATCGGCGTCTCGAAACGTATCCGCAACATCGTCGAGCGCGCCGTCGCAGCGCGTCCGGAAGATCGTTACCAGTCGATCCTCGAGCTCCAGAAGGACGTCCGCAGCTTCCTCCGCGGTGGTCTTCACCTCCCCCGCCAGCTCTTCCAGCCCGGTCAAATCATCATTCGCGAAGGCGACGTGGGCGACAAAGCTTACATGATCGTGAGCGGGAAATGTCGCGCCTACCGGACGACGGAGACCGGTGAACAAGAGACCCTCTCGACCATGGGCGCAGGCGACGTCTTTGGCGAGATGGCTCTGTTGCTCGAAGAACCCCGCGCAGCATCGGTCGACGCCATCGACCGCGTGACCGTGCTCGTTCTCGAAAAGAAGATGCTCCAGGACGGTCTCGGAGCAGACGGCTGGACCGGCGCGCTCGTGCGAGCCCTCGCTCAGCGCTTCCGCGACCTCGAGCACATGGTTCGTCAGAGCGGCATGAAGCGTCACACGGACGCGCCCCGCTCGAGCTAGAAGGTCGAAAGTGAGTCGGACTGCTCTGGTCACAGGAGCCTCCCGCGGCATTGGGCGAGCGCTTGTCAAAGCGCTCGCCGCCCGGGACGTCGTCGTGCTCGCTTCGGGCCGCGACGAAGCCAAGCTCCAAAGTCTCCAGAACGAAACCGGTTGTCTGATCTACGCTCTCGACCTCGGAACCCGCGAGGCTCCTCGGGAGCTCTACGCGCGCGCGAAAGATGCGCTCGGCACCGTCGACATTGTCGTCAATAACGCCGGCTACAACTCACGGAAGGCGCTCTTCGTCGACACCGACCTCGAGGAATTCGAGGCCCAATATGCCCTGAACCTCAGGGCACCCGCTGAGCTCTGTCGGCTCGCGCTCAAGGACATGATCGAGCGCAAGAGCGGCCACATCGTCAACGTGCTCTCGACGGCGACGCTCTACGCCTCCGAGCAAATGGGGATCTATACGGCGATGAAACATGGGCTCACCGGGCTCACCAAAGTCCTCATCAAGGAGGCGCGCCCCCACGGCGTGAAGGTGAGCGCGGTGCACCCCGGCGGGACCAACACCGAGTTCCGCGCCACAGAGCGCCCGGATTACATGCGCCCGGAGAGTGTCGCGGAGCTGATCGTTCACTCCGTCCTCTTCGCACCGGACGACGCGGTCGTGCACGAGCTCGTGTTCCGGCCGATGGTCGAGACGAACTTCTGAGCCTCGAGGCTTTTCGAGGCTTCGGCTCCTTTCCAGGCACGGAGAGCGCGGACCGCTACGCTCACGCATCGCACATCAAAGAGAATTGTGCTTTCGCTGCGCCTCAAGCGACATTGAGCTTGAGTTCGACCACGGAGGTCATGGTCAGTTCGCGCTCTCCGACTTCTGCAGCCCGAACGCGCGTTTGTGTGAGCTTCAGACCCCTTGATAATCATTTGCTCACCATCAAGACTCCTCGAGTGTAAATCCTGCTGCATAAGCGCAGAGGGAGGAGGAGATTTTTGTCCCTGTCTAGAGAGGCGCTCTGGACCATAGCCTGAGCCGGCCTTCGATAGGGGCGCTCGATGGGTGGGGCAACGCGGCGAGGGAGCCCTCCTTCGCTATTATTTACATCACCTTTGGCGACCTGCTCGAGGACGAACCTCGGAAACCCTCAAAGTGAGAAACAGATGAAGAACCTCAAACTTGTAGGCCAATGGACGCTCTCGGCTCCCTCGTCTTCGTCCTTGGTTGTGCGGTAGAAGCAGCCAGCGATCAAGACCTCCTCGCCCTCGAGGACGTCCAAAGCACGGAGCAGGCCGCCGGCCAGTCCAGCCCCATTTCAAGCTGGAACGACCTCGTGAATATGGGTTCCACCGGAACCTATCACCTCACGCAAGATATCGAAGCCCAAGGCAAAGTATGGACCCCTAAGGACTTCTCGGGGACCCTCGATGGCCGGAAGAAGAAGATAAAGAACCTCACGATCAACTCCAGTAACGCCGCCTTCTTCGGCTATTTGAGCGGCGCGACCGTGAAAGACCTCAGGTTCACGAACTTGAAGGCCACGGGAAGCTGGGTGGCCGGTGGACTTGCAGCGAGCAGCGTCGACTCACAGATCGAAGGCGTGGCGGTCGAAGGCACAGTCGGCGGCTGGTATTCCGCTGGCGGACTCATCAGTCACATGCAAGGCGGCCGCGTCACCCGGTCCTACTTCAAGGGCAAAGTCCAAAGCGCAAACTACTACGCCGGCGGGCTCGTGGCCGTCGCGTCCAAGGGCACAGGAGAGGCGCAGGCAGGCCTCGCGACGATCGAAAGGAGCTATGCACAGGGCGTCACCGAGGGGAACCGCCTTGTGCTTGTCGCGCCGGATACCTCCGATTCGAATCGCACGGTCATCGCTGGCGGTATTGCCGGCCTCGCCAGCGCGGTTGACATCCACGATGTCTACGCAGTTGGTGACGTCACCGGGCGCAACTTCCTGGGAGGCCTCGTCGGTCAGCTCACCTGCAATGGCCCTGATTGGCTTCTGTACAAGGGCATCTATCGCGGCGGCGACGTCGTCGACAAAGGCAAAAGCGGCTGGGCTGGAACAGTCGGGGCCTGGGCCAATTGCAAAGCGCGCTTTACTCACCTGTCGTGGGACAGCTCTTTGGATCCTTCTCCCAACTACTTGAACGATCCCGCTTCTCTTTATGCGCAGCGTCCAGGCACCACGAGCGAGCACAAGACACCCACGCTCCCCTACGAAGGATTCTTTTGCGTCTATCCCGCGTATTGTCCCAATGATAACAACTTCGATACCGCCTATTGGGACGCCGGGTCCGCTTCACAGCACCACATCCTGAAGAACATGCCCGATCTGAACGCACAGTTGCGCTGATTTTTGGGGCACCATTTCACTCTCGAGAGCGGCGCTCGGAGAGAGCATCGCCGCTCGGCCGAATGCGAAGGTGCGCTAACCTGAGGGACGCGCAAAGAGGCCCCCCAGCGCCAACGAGCCGGGGGGCCGAACTTTGCGCCACGATCCATGGCACCTCACGTACAGCTGCGCTGAGTGTCGGCGAACACATACATCTCCCCGGGGCCTCTAGGTCCCGGGCATCCCTCCACGCACGAGGCGCAGGGTCGCGCGCCGAGGAAAAAGCCAAAGTAGCCGCTTTTCACCGGCGTCTTGTCATCCTCTTCAAGGCCCCTCATGTTTTGTGAGGCGGGTCTGACGAGGGAAGTATGCTGGGAGAAGTCGTTCTCGAAACACCACGAATGACACTCTGGTACTTCCCAGGCGAGCGGATCGTTCGTCATGAGATGCACCAGTACCCTGGACGCGAGACCCTCGAGCAGGTCCTGATGTGCGGGCTCGAGCTAATGCGCGAAAAGGGGGCGACGAAGTGGCTCTCGGATGACCGAGCCGGCGGCGCTTTGCCCCGGTCTCATCATGAGTGGGGCCAGAACATCTGGGCGCCCCAGGCGATCGCTGCGGGATGGCGCTATTGGGCGCTCTTGCCGCCGGCCGAGGCGATCGGGAACGCGAACATGAATCGCCTGGTCGAGGTGTACGCGGCCAAGGGCGTCACAGCGCAGATCTTCCGCGAGGTAGGGTCCGCTTACCGCTGGTTATGCCAAGCAGACGCCCCAGCCCAAAAGCGCAGTGTGCGTTCGGGCTGAGGCTCTTTTGCTGCTCTCTCGGCTCACTCGCGGGCGAGGCCGCGACTCACGAGCAGACTCAAGATGGCGCGGGCTGCGTCCTTGGGGCCGATGCCGCCGTCGAGCGACACCTTGAGATCGGGTTCCTGGGGAACTTCGTAACTCACGATCGGATCGACGTGCGCCCCGTCGTAAGCCCCTCGCTCATCTCGGGTTCGGCAGACCTCGACCGAAGTCGAGACGTACACTTCGACGAAGCGCTCCGCGCCCACCACTGATCGCACCTGCACGCGATCGGCCCGGTGGGGGCTCGCGTAAGCACAGATCGTGAGCAGACCCGCGTCGGCGAGACGCAAAGCGAGCTCAGGGGAGTGAGCGGGGCTTGAGCCGTCGGGCATTTGGGTGCGGGTGGCGTTGTCTTCGGGATCGAGGACCACCGCCGCCATCTTCCGATCGAAGAGTTGCCGCTCGAGCTCGTACGCAATCGCCGACTTTCCGGCCGCCGGGAGGCCGGTCAGCCAGACAACGGCGCCAGCCTGACCCATGCGCTCAAGACGTTCGGCGGGGCCAACCTTCGACTCCAGGCGCTCGCCGCGCCGCGCGCCATGAGCGCCGACCGGACCTTCGATCATCCCCGCCGCGACGGTGTTGTTCGTGATCGGATCGATCAGGATGAACGCGCCGGTGACGTGGTTCTTCTGATAGCTGTCGAGGTAAATCGCCTTGTGGGCCGTGACCGTCACGGACCCGATGTCATTCAAGGCCAGGTGCCGTGCGTTCTTCTTCTCGAGGGTCTCGAGATCGACCACGTAGTTCACCACGTCGACGTTCGCTCGAACGAGCTGGGTGGTGTGCTTCATGAGGTACGTATGGGACCGGTCGAGATCGTTTTCGCTCAGCCAGACCATCTTCGCCTCAAAACGCTCTAGAACCTGCGGCTCGTTGCCCGGCAGGACCATCATGTCGCCGCGGCTCGAGTCGATTTCGTCCTCGAGTCGGATCGTGACGGCCATCGGCGCCGCGGCGCGCTCGATTTCACCGTCGAAGGTGTCGATCGAGCGGATGCGGCTCTTCTGGCGGCTCGGCAGCGTGATGACGGTGTCGCCTTTTTTGACGCTACCGGAGGCGATCGTGCCCGAGAAGCCTCGATAGTCGAGGTTCGGCCGAATCACGTACTGGATCGGGAAGCGGAAGTCGGTGCGGTTGATGCCCGCGTCGACCGGCACCGTCTCGAGGAACTCGAGCAGCGTGCCGCCGCCGGCCGCCGTGGTCTTCGGGTACCAGGGCGTGACGTCGCTGCCGTGAACGACGTTGATGCCCTTGGTCGCGCTGATCGGGATGAACTTGACCTCGCGGAAGCCGAGCTGACCGGTGAACGCGGAGAACTCGTCGCGGATGCGGTTGAATACTTCCTCGGAGAACTCAACCAAGTCCATCTTGTTGATACAGACCGCGAGGTGCGGAATGCCGAGCAGGTGCGCGATGTACGCGTGGCGCCGCGACTGCTGCAAGACACCGAGGCGCGAGTCGATCAGAATGATCGCGACGTTCGCCGTCGACGCGCCCGTAGCCATGTTGCGCGTGTACTGCACGTGGCCCGGGGTATCGGCGATGATGAACTTGCGCTTCTCGGTCGAGAAGTAGCGGTAGGCGACGTCGATCGTAATGCCCTGCTCTCGCTCCGCCTTGAGGCCGTCGGTGAACAGCGAGAAGTCGACCTCTTCGCCCTCTTGTTTGGTCGCCTTTTTGACCGCCGCGAGCTGGTCCTCGTAGATGCCGTGCGTATCGTGCAGCAGCCGTCCAATCAGGGTCGACTTTCCATCGTCGACGCTGCCGACGGTGACGAATCGACAGAGCTCCTTTTCCTGGTGCTTCCGCAGGTAGGCGTGAATGTTTTCCGGGGTAATGGCTTCGCTAGTCATTTCAGAAATCTCTCGGGAAAAGGCCTCTCACTCAGAAGTACCCGGCTCGCTTCTTCTCTTCCATCGACCCATCCGAGTCGTGATCGATGATGCGGCCTTGTCGCTCGGATTCCTTGGCGATGAGCATCTCGGAGATGATCTCCGGGAGCGTCGTGGCGGTGGAGCGGATGGCTCCGGTGAGCGGATAACAGCCAAGCGTGCGGAAACGGACGAGCTCCATGCGGGGTTTCTCCCCGGGGCGAAGCGGCATGCGCTCATCGTCGACCATGATCAGCGTGCCGTCGCGGTCGACGACCGGTCGCTCCTTCGCGTAGTAGAGCGGGACGACCGGGATGTTCTCGAGATACGTGTAGAGCCAGATGTCGAGCTCAGTCCAGTTCGACATCGGGAAGACGCGGATGCTCTCTCCCTTGATGATGCGTCCGTTATAAAGGTTCCAGAGCTCGGGACGCTGATTCTTCGGGTCCCATTTCCCGTACCGGTCGCGGAACGAGTAAATGCGCTCTTTGGCGCGGCTCCGCTCTTCGTCCCGGCGAGCGCCGCCGAAGGCCGCGTTGAAGCCGTACTTGCCGAGCGCCTGCAGAAGCGCCTGGGTCTTCATGACGTCGGTGTGAACCGCGCTCCCGTGAGAGAAGGGACCAATCCCCTGACGTACACCCTCCATGTTCGTGTGCACGAGGAGCTCAAGACCGATCTGCTTCGTGAACTGGTCACGGAACTCGATCATTTCACGGAATTTCCAGGTCGTATCCACGTGCAGCAACGGGAACGGAGGCTTGCCCGGATAAAAAGCCTTGCGCGCAAGGTGCACCATCACCCCCGAGTCCTTCCCGATGCTGTAGAGCATCACGGGGTTATCGAACTCGGCGGCGACCTCCCGAATGATGTGGATGGCCTCGGCTTCGAGGAGGCGGAGGTGGGAGAGGCGTTCGGGGTTCAGGATTCGGTGCGCGTCCCGGTCGTTCGTGGACGCGCCGACGGGCGGTTGACTGGTCTCCATGGGCGGTGGGGTTTGTACCACCTCAGGCATCGGAAAAGGCGCCAATAGGGTCGCTAGTCCGGGATCCCTGAATATTTTACTCCTTTTCTGGAATTTTCCCCGTTTCGGGGACGCCCCTTCCTGCCGGGGGGCAGGACGACCACACTCGGAGACCCCTCGCGAGCCCCCATGCCGGACCCCCCCCAGCGCCGTCTGATCCTTGGCAGCACCGAGTGGTGCTCCCTCCCGAGCCTCGGGCTCCCCCACATCCTGGCCCGCGTCGACAGCGGGGCCAAGACCTCAGCCATCCACGCCTTCCACATCGAGCGCTTCGAGCGCAACGGTCAGCTCTGGATCCGCTTCGAGATCCATCCGCGCAGGAAGACGCGGAGGGCTGTCGTTCGCTCGGAGGCGCAGGTCCTCGACCGACGAGTGGTGAAGTCATCGACGGGTGAGAGTGAGCGACGTTATGCGATCCGAGTCCCGCTCGCCCTCGGCGGCGATCAATGGGACATCGAGCTCACCCTCTCTAATCGAGACTCGATGGGTTATCGCATGTTGCTCGGCCGCGAGGCTATGGCAGAGCGCGCCCTGATTGATCCGAGCTCCTCCTGCTTGCTCGGTGAGCCGAACGAGAGCGCTCTCCGGGCCGCATACGAGTCGGATCCTCCGCCCCCGAGCCGAGGTCTTCGCATCGCATTGCTCGCAAGCAATCCCGAGCTCTACTCAAATCGCCGCATCATTGAGGCGGGTCGCGCTCGGGGTCACGAGATGTTCTTTCTGAACATCAAACATTGTTACATGAAGCTCGATGCGGCCGCGCCCCAGGTCTACTACCGGGGCGGACAGAACGTGAGTGATTTGGACGCGGTGATCCCGAGGATTCGTCCGTCGGTCACGTTTTATGGCTGCGCTCTGACCCGGCATTTCGAAGCGATGGGCGTCTTTTCGTTGAACTCCGCGCTCGCCATCTCCCAGTCGCGCGACAAACTCTTCGCGCTCCAGCTGCTTCTGAACCGCGGCATCGACATCCCCACGAGCGGCTTCGCCCATTCACCGGTCGAGACAGCCAGCCTGGTCAAAATGGTCGGTGGAGCGCCGCTGGTCGTGAAACTTCTCTCCGGAGCGCAGGGTCGCGGCGTTGTGCTCGCGGAGACGAAGAAGGCCGCCGAGAGCGTGATCAATGCCTTCAAGAGCCTGAACGCGAATCTCCTCGTCCAAGAGTTCGTCCGCGAAGCAGGCGGCAAAGATCTGCGCTGCTTCGTCATCAACGGCAAGGTCGTCGCCGCCATGGAGCGCACAGCGGCGGACGGAGACTTCCGGGCCAATCTTCATTTGGGCGGCGTCGCCTCGCCCATCGAAATCACGCGAGAAGAAGAGGCCATCGCGATCCGAGCGGCCAGAACCATGGGCCTTCGGGTCGCGGGCGTCGACATGATCCGCTCGAAGCAGGGCTCCCTCTTGCTCGAGGTGAACTCCTCCCCTGGTCTCGAAGGCATCGAGCAAGCGACCGGTATCGGGGTCGCCGAAGCGATGATCGAGGCGATCGAACAGCAGCTCAGCTGAGCTCGTTCGAAGGGCCCGGGTTCTCCGAATTCCCGCCACCGGCAGAGAGCCCGGGCTCCGCGCCCAGCTCGACCAGAAAACGCGTCAGGAGCGTCAAGGTCTCTTTCACGACTTTGGGCGGAAGGTGCGGCGGGCGGCCGAAGTCGAAGTGGACAGTAAGGCCGCTCTCGGTCAAAATGAGAGATTTGACCGTGTGAAGCTTGAGGAAGCGCGCGACCTCAGGCGCGCTCGGCGCCGCCTCGAACCGCTCGATGGCTGCTTCGGTCCCCTGACAGGTAGGAAGCGCCCGAGCCACCTCGCGTAAACTCGGTTCGAAGCGTCGTTGCTCGTTCCGGAGCGGGCGGCGTTCGAGTGAGCTTCGGAGCTCGAGGCCGAGGGGCTGCTCGAGCGAGATGCGGATCGATTGTGTGTCGTCAGGATCGACGACAACACGAAACCCGGCGTAAACCCCGGTCAGTTTGCCGATGCCAGTCTTGTACGGAGACGGCTTGAACGTGAGACCGAGCTCTTCCGCGAGGACAGGTAGCCCCTTCCGTGCGCTCTTTGCTCCATAGCGGCTTCGAAGCGCTACGAAGACAGTCAGGCCCGCCATAGCAAAGCCGATCGACAGACCGTTCATTCGTCTTCCTCCCCTATGTCATCTCTGCGAAGCCAAACCTCAAGCCCTCGGAACCGCTCCACTTGGTAGAACGCCTCGTCGAGCGAAGCCCCGTCGAAGCTGCCCTTGCGTCCGCCCAAGAGCACCGCGTGGGCCTTTTCGAGGAGCGCCGAAGCGTTGTCCTTGCGATAGGAGCTGAGCGGCCTCGGGCCCTTCTTCGATTCGCGGCGGTTATCCAAGGAGAGCAGATGCACGGGGTAGAGGCCGTCTTGGTACTCCTTGAGGCCACGAACCAGCACCAAAAACGGCTCAGGGTGACCAGGAGGCTCCGGAGACAGCTCAGCAATGACGAGCCCCGACATCTTCCTCTTATTGTGGCTCTTCTCCACCAGCGCGTCGAACAACACGAGCTCGTGCGCGCGCACCGGCTGGCGCTCCCCTTCGGGATACAGAAGATGGGTGACGCCTCGGTCCCGGCAGATCTGCCAGAAATCATCGAGACTCATGAGGTTCTTGAAGTCGATGTACGTCTGGATGTCGGCGTGGGTGTTGAGAGTCATCCGGTCGAAGCCCAAGAGCGATTTGTAATATCGCCCCAGAACCACCGCGTCCTTCGGGAGGCTCGCGGAGACGGTGAGCTCATTCTTCCGGTAGCGCAGGCGTTCTTCGAGGGTCTTCCCGGAGTGACCTGCGCGGACGAGTGAGACGGCGTCTGCGAAACGGGCACCACCGTATTGAAGGGGCGCGTCCGTGCCCCAAAGGAGCTGCACCCCGATGAGGCAGGACAGTCCCACACGAGCGAGCCTTCCAAGCTCAGCCACGCGAACGATCAGAGCTGCGCAAAGTCCGATCGGCAGAGACAGGATCGTGAGCAGGTAGCGGTCGTTGGCGCTCGTCAGCGCCCAGACCGAAAAAACAACGTAGACGTAGCCGGTGGCGAGCCACAGGCGGCGCGATCCCCGAATCAACAGCAGCGCGGGCATCAGAAGCACAAACACCGCGCCCATATAGGGACGCCCTTCAGTGAAGCCGCGATTACCGGTGAGGAAGGGCCAGTCAGCGAGCGTCTTGTGCCACCAGACGACCTTCTCCACGAAGCCGTCGCCCTGAGGCTTGAAGTCGATGCCGCGAGGTCCGAACTCGAAGTCCCAGGGGTCCTTCTTCCGCTTCTTCTGGCTCGGGAGCGGACCGTCATCCTCCCCGGCTCGGGAACGGCTCTTCTCCCGCTTCTTCCCCCGACCCTCGCTCAGCAAGGTAACAGCCTCATCCCGAGCCGGCGGCTCCCAGTCGTCAAAGCTCGAAGGGAAGAGCTTCTGCGCGAAGGGATAAACCGGGTTCTGATAGTAGACGGTATTTTTGATGAAGTGAGGCGAAGAGACGACCAGCGCGCCGAGGAGGATCAAGGCCGGTCCAAGGAGCAACGCGCGCGGGGACGGAGCGCCCTCAGGAAGCGAGCGTCCTTTGCGAGCGCGATAGAAGCGCGCAAAAATTCCGTACAGGCAGCGACAGCTCGCGAAGGTGGCCACGGCGACCACGGAGTAGATCGCCTGGTACTTCGTAAGAATATGGAGGCCCGCCGCGACGCCCGTCAGGATCGCATACCCCACATGGAAGGAGGGCAGAGCCCGCATGAGGGCGAGAAAGATCGGGACCGCCGTGACGCCGACGTAATGATCGGCCGAACCGCCGATGTTCTGGTCGTAGATGAAGATCGAAGGGAACAGGAAAAATGCGGCCCAGAGGCCCGGTACTTTGCGTCCTCCGAGCAGATAGCGGGCCATGGCCGCGGCCCCGACCATCCGCCAAACGACAATGGCGAACTCGAGATGGAGGATGAGCATCCACTTGAGCTGCACCGGATCGAGGAAAGGAACCAGGAGCGCCCAGGTCTGAAACAGGCTCGTCAAGTGTGGGTAGGCGCGGTGGTTGTCTCCGTAGAAAGGAACGATCTTTCCGAGCCGCGCGTAATCCTGCGCAACGGGAACGTGGTACCAAATCGCGTCGAAGTTAAAGGAGCTCGGCGTTAAGGCCTCGATATAAACGAAGGCCAACATCGTCGCTCCAAAAGCGATCGCGCCGTAACGTAAGAGGCTCGTACCGATAGACGTCGTGGGAACCGGTCGGAGCGCCTCTCGGAGACGTCTCATGAGGTAACCTGCGTCGCTCGCCCCCGCGATAGCGAAGGCGAGAGGCAGCCCGATCGCAAACCAGGAGGCGTAGAGCGAGAGTGCTCCCGCCAAGTACATGGCAAAGGAGAAGGCCGCCGTACCGAGAACAAAGGACTGGAGAAAGAGCTCTCCGGGACCAAGCTCGTCGCGGTCGACCAGCAGCCGAAGAAGTCGAGCGCCGACAAGGACGAGGGACCCATGCAGGAGCACGGCCCAAAGGCCAATCTCGAGGATCCGAAAGGCGAGCCACTCCTCCAGGCGATAGCTCTGGTTGAGATGGCGCAGGTAGAAGACCGCACCCAGCACGCAAAGGACAAAGGCCGCCATGCTCGGGCCCATCCCCTTCCAGCGTGAAGCGATCCCTCTTGCCAAACGAACCATGGCGCCCCGCCTACCATGAGCGGCGCGAGGTTCCGAGCAGAGCCCGGGCCCTCGCCCATTCGCTAGCGGCTTTCCCCTTCCTGTGAGGCGTCACCCGGAGTCGGACTCGTCCCCTCCTGTGAGGCTGCATCCGGCGAGACGAGGTGACAGGCGACGGTCTGAAGTCGGACCTTCCGCGGCTCTGGGACCTCCACCGAGCAGCGCGCGATCTTCACCGGGCAGCGGGTATGGAAGCGGCAGCCGGGGGGAGGGTTTGCGGGGGAGGGGACGTCGCCCGCAAGCGGAGCCGCTCCTAGCCGGGACTCGACCGAAGGAGCCGAGGCCAGAAGAACCTGGGTGTAGGGGTGCAGCGGGGCGCTAAACAGGGCGTCCGCCGGCCCCTCTTCCACGATCACGCCGAGGTACATCACGAAGACTCGATCGGCGATGTGGCGAACCACAGCCAAGTCGTGGCTAATGAAGAGATAAGCGAGGTTCAGCTCACGCTTCAGGTCGTCGAGCAGATTCAAGACCTGGGCCTGAATCGACAAGTCGAGAGCGCTCACCGCTTCGTCGCAGATGATGAGCTTGGGTTCGACGGCGAGAGCCCTCGCGATCCCGATTCTCTGCCTTTGCCCGCCCGAAAACTCATGCGGATATCGCGTCAGGTGCTCGCCGCGCAGCTCCACTCGTTCGAGGAGCTCCGTGACTCGCCGCTTTCGCTCCTCCTGGCCCTTCACGAGACCATGTTCGTCGATGCCCTCGGCGACGATGTCGATCACGCGCATGCGCGGATCGAGCGAGGTCATCGGATCTTGGAAGACCATCGAGGCGTTCTTCCGCACCTTGCGTAGGCCCTTTTCATCGAGGTCTGCGACATTTTCGCCCAAAAAGCGCACTTCGCCGCTCGTCGGCTCGACCAAGCGCAAGATCGCTCGTCCGACCGTCGTCTTCCCGCAGCCGCTTTCGCCCACGAGCGCCACAGTCTCCCCCTCGTTCACTTCGAAGGTGACCCCATCGACGGCCCGAACATGCCCCACAACGCGGCGAAAGAGGCCCTTCTGGATCGGGAACCAGACTCGGAGGTCGCGCACCGAGAGCAAAGTCATACTGGCTCCTCCGGATAGAAACACGCTACCCGACGTGAACCATCGCAGAGAGGTTCAAGCCTCGGCACCACGTCGCAGGCCTCGCCTCGCTTCGGGCAACGGGGAGCAAAAGCGCATCCGGCAGGAACGTTCGTCGGCGAAGGAACGTGTCCTGGGATTTCACGGAGGCGCGCGCCCTTTTGGGCGCGCGCCGGGAGCGCGTCGAGCAAACCCACGGAGTAGGGATGCGCCGGTGCACTGAAGAACTGGTCACGAGGAGCGCGCTCCACGATCCGTCCCGCGTAAAAGACCGCAACCTCGTCGGCGATCTGGTTCACCACCCCTAGATCATGAGTGATGAGGAGGAGGGCCGTCCCAAATTCGCCCATGAGCTCCCGGAGAAGTCTCAGAATCTGCGCCTGGATCGTCACGTCCAAGGCCGTCGTCGGTTCGTCAGCGAGGAGCACCTTCGGGCGCATGATGAGCGCCATCGCGATCATCGCCCGCTGCTTCAATCCTCCGGAAAGCTGATGAGGATAAGCCTCGAGCCGGGCCGCGGGGTCGGGGATGCCGACGCGTTCGAAGAGCTCGAGAGCGCGCCCGTAGGCGGCCTTCTTCGAGACCTTCTCATGGAGAAGGAGCGCCTCGATCACCTGCTCTCCCACGCGGATGACCGGGTTCAGGCTCGTCATCGGCTCCTGAAAGATCATCGCGATCTCGCGACCGCGAACGCGTCTTTGGGCAGCGCCGCTGAGCGGAACCAGGTCCTTCCCCTCGAGCAAGATCTGACCGCTCGTGATGGCCAACGGGCGCGGCACGAGCCCGAGGATCGAGAGCGCGGTCATCGACTTTCCGGATCCGCTCTCACCCACGATCGCCAGACAGCGCCCTGCCGCGAGCTCAAAGGAGACATCTCGCACGATCGGTACGGGCCCCTCATCGGTCGGGAGCGAAGTCGTGAGGTCTTGGACGACAAGTACACTCATGCCCGGAGTCTCCGAGTGCGGGGATCGAGGACGTCTCGGAGCGCATCTCCGACCAAATTCAAACACAGAAGCAGCGCGAACAACGCGACCCCAGCGGGCACTACGTTCCACCAGATCAGAGGATCTCGGCTCAGCTCGTCTTTGGCCTGAGCGATCATCTGACCCCAGCTCCCGCCGACGCCGATCCCGAGCCAGGACAAGGTCGCCTCAGAAAGAACGAGGCCCGAGAAAAGCAGCACAAAAGTAATGACGATCAGGTGCAACAGGTTCGGAATGATGTGGCGGAGGATGATGCGAGCAGGCCTCACCCCGAGGGAACGCGCCGCGAGCACATAGTCGACCTGTCTCAGCTTCATCGTTTCCCCGCGCGTCAAACGCGCAAACCCGACCCAGCTGGTAACACCGAGCGCGATGCAGACGCTGAGCGTCCCTTGACCGAGGGCCATTACGAGCGCCACCAGGAGTAAAACCCCGGGCATCGACGCGAGCGTGCTCATGATGAAAAAGATGATGTCATCGAGCCTTCCCCCGAAGTAACCGGCCAAGACGCCGAAGAACAGCGCGAGCGGGATCGTGATCAGGCTCGTAACGGCGCCGATCAGGAGCGCCACCCGCGCCCCCTTCAGCGTCAGGTAAAGGACATCCTCGCCGAGGACGTTCGTCCCGAGGACGTGCCGCGCCGCAAGCGGCGATCCCTCGTAAAACTCCTTGTCCGCAAGAGGCGCCGAGTAGCCCCTCTCCCTCGGCCGGGAAAACACGCGATCGATCACGCTCCGAGCCTCGTGCGCCGAGACAAGATCGCCCTCGCTGACCGAACCGCCCCCGACCCAGGCGATCGAGTCCAAGAGCGCAACAAAACAATAGAGAACGAGCACCGCGATCGAAAAACGTCGCCTCCGGTAGACCTCCGCGAAGCCCGCCGCGAGCGGTTCATCTTTCCGCACTTTGATGATCGCGATGACGGCCAGCAAAAGCACGGTCAGAGCGATCACGCTTGAGGTGAGCGCATCGCGAACTGGTCCAGGAGAGAAGAACTCAGACATGCTCATTCACTCCAGGGTCACGCGCGGGTCGACGATCGTGTAGGCGATGTCGGTCAGGACTTGGCCTAGGACGAACAAGAGGGAGCCGATGAAGACCATGGCGCGCAACGTCGAGAAGTCGTTGGCGTTGATGGCTTCGACGGTGAGCGCTCCGAGGCCAGGGATGCCGAAGCCCGCCTCGAGCAAGAGCGAGCCCGTAAAGAGGAAGGGGATCGCCATGACCACGTTGGTCAAAATCGGGATCATCGCGTTCGGCAGGACGTGCTTCAGCATGATCCGAAGCTCGCTCGCTCCTTTGGCGCGTGCGGTGCGCACATAGTCCTTATGGACCTCTTCGAGAAAAACCGTCCGGTAAAAGCGGATGCTCGAGCCCACCGACGCGAACACCCCCACCAGGACCGGGAGCGCCAAGAAGCGGAAGAGAAGTGAAGGGCTCGAGTCAAAGCCGCTGAGCGGGAACCAGCGCAATACTGTGCCAAACAGGAACTGTCCCCCGATGATATAAAGAAGGATCGAGACGCTCATCGAGAAGACAGAAAATACGAGCACGATGCGATCGAAATAGGTTTCCCGGAAAAACGCAACGAACAAGCTCACCACAACGCTGACGAAGAGTTCGAGGAAGAAGAGCGGCACGCTGAGCGCGAGGCTCGGCCCGGCTCCCTCCGCGATACGCTGCTTGATCGGGACCCCGTCCGCGTCACTCCTGCCGAGGTCGAAGGTGAGCATCGACGTCATGTGCCGGACGAACAGGTTGTCCTTGTAGTGTCCGGGGCCGGGGAAGAGGGGCCTATCGTAGCCGTGGTTGATCTTCCACTGCTCGATCACGGCCGGTGTCGCCTTCTCGCCAACGGATCGACGCGCGATGTCGTCAGGCGTCGCGACCGCGAAGAACAAGAAGAACAGAAAGACGAGCACTCCCAAGACGACGAGAGCACCGTAGGCAAAACGACGCAGGATATAGCTCAGCATCGGCCTCCTCCTCCGGCCCCGGCGAGCGCCTGGACCTTCGATGTCCGGAGAGTTCCCCGTCGGGTCAGGTCACTTTGACTCCCAAGGCGCATCCACCTTTTCATGTCCGCTCCTTCAGGTAACGACCAATCAGAGGTCCAATCAGCCCAGCGAGCAGCGCCAAGAACACCCAAGCGGGCCACAGAATCGGCCGATTCCACTCGCGCCGCGCCTGTTCGCGCGCCACGGCATCCACGCCATAGTACTTGGTCGTCGCGATGGAGAGGCCGGCCGGTTTGACACCGCGAAGCCAGCCGTGGGCGAGCGCGTACTCCTCGGGATGGAACAGCTCGATCCAAGGCCGCTCTCTCTCCAAGATCGCGCGCATCTTGCGAATCACTTCGAGCCGCTCCTCCGTATTTTCCATCGTCTTCATCGTCCCAAACAGCGCGTCGAACTCCGGATCGCTGAAGTTCGCCGTGTTGGGCCCGCCGGAGGCGCTGCGCGCCATCGGTCCGGTCAGAAGGAATAGGAAGTTCTCCGGGTCCGGATAGTCCGCGACCCAGCCCCATTGGAAGATCTGGTAAGCGCCGTCGCGCACCTTCTCTTGGAACTTGTTGTAGTTGGTCGCGGAGAGTTCAACGTTAATGCCAAGCTTTCGCCACTGGTTCGTCCAGAACAAGAACCGAACGCGAGACTCGGGGCTCGTATCGGCGACATCGAACGTCAGCTTCAGGGGCCGTTTTGTCTTCGGATCGATACCGCCGGGATAACCCGCCTGCGCGAGCAGGCGGCGCGCTTCCTCGAAGTTCAGCGTGCGGTAGGGGTTCTTGTAGTCTTCCTCGTAGCCGAACAGACCTGGCGGTAAGGGGGACTGCGCGGGCAGTCCTCGCCCGTTCAAGAACAGGCGACAGTACTCCTCAGAGTTGGTAACGAGGCTCATAGCTTGCCGCAGGAGGCGCGACCGTTCTCCCGCCGCCGAGCCGACGACCGGATCATCCATGTTGAAGCCGAGATAGAAGACGGCGGGCACGACACTCTTCTCGAGGCGCATGCCACGCTCCGCCATCTCCGCGGAGAGCCCTCCTTCGTGGACCACACGATTGAAGCTCTCGCGGGCAATCCCGGAGGTATCGTAATAGCCCTGCATGAACTTGCCGAAGGTCGGGATGGTCTCCTCTTCTCGACGCATCTCGATGCGAGTGAGCATCGGCAAGCTGCGCCCCGCAAGCGGCGCAAAATCCTCGATGTTGGCCGCGGAGAGCCCCGTTACGCCTTCTAGGCTCGGAAACGTCGCCGCGGGAGCGCGCCACTCAGGGTGCCGCACGCCGTACCAATCCGGATTCTTCTCCAGCACGATGCGCGCCCGCTTGTCATAACGCTTGAGCACGAAGGGGCCGGTTCCGACGGCGTGCTCGTCGAGGCTCGGTCGGCCTCCTTCTCCGGTGTAATAGTCGACCGCTTCAAACGCCATCGGCGTCGTGAAGGGCATGGCGAACCAGTAGAGAATCTGGGGATAGGGAGAGTGCAGCGTGATAGCGAACTCACGATCGCTCAGCACCTCGAAGCCGCTCAAAGCACCGATCTCCTGGTACTGCTGGCTCACTCTCCGCTTCGCAAACTCTGCGTCGTTCTTCCTCCTCGCCGCCAGCCGCTCCCCCCAGGCAACTAGGCCGTCAATATGAGAGAGAGGCTCGACGACGGGGCTACCGACCGCGGGATCCGCCACTCGACTCAGCGAGAACAAGAAGTCCGTGGCAAGGACCCGCCGCGCGCCGTCCTCGGTAAAGCGCGCGGGGTCTTTCGGTCCTTCCTCGAAGCACGCGTCGCGGGCGAAACGCAGATCCTCGCGAAGCCGGAACTGGTAGCGGACGCGACCTCCCTCGAGGGGCTCAGCCTCCGGAACATGTTCCGCCAGGCCACCGATCAGCTCAAAGGGTCGCTTCAAATAGTGGTAGTCGAGGAGCGTGTCGTAAACTTTCCCCGTCACCACATGATCGGCGGTCGAGTAAGCGACCGCGGGATCGAGCGTCTTCGGAGGCTCGCCGTAGGGGACGTATAGGATCGGCTCGTGGCTCTCTTCGTCCGCGTAGGGACGGTTCGTGCACCCGAGCGCAAGGACAGCCGCGATCAGAGTGCCCAAGAGGACAGGCAAAAGTCCCCTCTGGGCACTCTCTTCGCCGCGGAGATTCGGCCTCCGCGCAAAAAGGACGGTTTGACCGTCAGCTCTCATCGGAGAGGCCGCGAAGCTTTCGATAGCGCTGAATGAGGAGGTTCGTCGAACCGTCATGCTTGAGGTCGACGCTCTTCGCGCTGAGCTCGGGGACGATCCGACCGGCGAGCACCTTGCCGAGTTCAACGCCCCACTGATCGAAGCTATTGACGTCCCAAAGCACGCCCTGAACGAAGACCTTGTGCTCATAGAGTGCAACGAGCGCTCCCAGCGCGTGGGGCGTCAGACGTTCCATCAACAGGGAGTTCGTCGGGCGGTTCCCGGGGAACACGCGGTGCGGCACGAGATCGGCGCGAGTCCCCTCGGCTTTCACTTCCTCCTCTGTCTTACCGAAGGCGAGCGCCTCGGTCTGAGCGAAGTAGTTCGCCATGAGCAGGTCGTGCATCGTTGTGTCGCCGTCTGACAGCGGGTTGTGACTGCGGGCGAAGCCGATGAAATCAGCGGGGACGAGCTTCGTGCCTTGGTGAATCAGCTGGTAAAAGGCGTGCTGCCCGTTCGTTCCGGGTTCACCCCAGATGATCGGGCCTGTCTCGTAGTTGACCGCCTGGCCGCCGCGGGTCACTCGCTTACCGTTGCTCTCCATGTCGAGCTGCTGGAGGTAGGCCGGAAACCGTTTCAGATATTGGTCGTAGGGCAGCACCGCGTGACTCGCGGCGCCGTGGAAGTTGTTGTAATAAAGGCCTAACAGGGCGAGGATCACCGGAAGGTTCTCTTCGAGCGGCGCCGTCCGGAAGTGTTCGTCCATGTCGTGGAGCCCGCTGAGGAGCTCGTCGAAGTGATCCGGGCCAATCGCGAGCATGAGCGACAGACCGATCGCCGATTCGAACGAGTAGCGTCCGCCGACCCAGTCCCAGAATCCGAACATGTTCTCGGGCTGAATGCCGAACTTGACCACGGCGTCGCGGTTCGTGGAGACGGCGACGAAATGTTTGCCGACGGCGTCTTCCGACTCGAACCAAGAGACGACGAGCTCTCGGGCAAGACGAGCGTTCGCCAGGGTCTCGAGCGTCGTGAAGGTCTTCGAGCAGACGATGAAAAGGGTCTCGGCGATGTCCAGATCTCGGGTATTTTCAGCGAAATCGGTGCCGTCGACGTTTGAGATGAAGCGGACGGTGAACTCCCGGGTCGAATAGCTCTTGAGCGCCTCGTAGGCCATGAGCGGCCCAAGATCTGAACCGCCGATGCCGATATTGACGATGTTCTTGATGCGCTTGCCGGTGTGCCCGAGGTGCTCTCCCTTCCGCACCTTGTCGGCGAAGATCCGCATGCGCTCGAGAACTTCGTGGACATCTCGGACGACGTCCTGTCCGTCGACCTCGAGCTTCTTGTTCTTTGGCAGACGAAGCGCGGTATGGAGAACAGAGCGTCCCTCCGTAAGATTGATCTTGGCGCCTTCGAACATCGCATCGCGCGCCTCGGGCAATCGCCTGGCCCGCGCCAGCTCGAACAAAAGGCTCATCGTGCGCTCATCTACGAGGTTCTTCGAGTAGTCCAGGAAGATCCCGGCGCCACTTGCGCTGAACTTCGTCGCTCGCCCCTGATCGGCCGCGAACAAATCGCGAAGGCTGACGCCGTCTAGGCGCGCCTTTTCAGCGGCCAGCGCCTGGTATTGTGCTACCTGGGGGAGAAGAGGGAGGGCTTCGATGTTCGCCATGCGCGCTCAGCCTACATGAGGCGCGCGACCCAGGGAAAGGGGCCTAAGACCGCTCGGCTGCGCCCGCGTGAGCGCCGCGCGCGAGCGGGACCTTCACGATGAAGGTCGTTCCGGAGCCGACCTTACTCTGCACGGAGACGCTCCCAGACATGGACTCGACCAGGTTCTTCACAATCGATAGACCTAGTCCGGTTCCCCCGACCGCGCGCGAGCGCCCCGCGTCGACGCGATAGAAGCGCTCGAAGAGGCGCGGCAAGTGCCGCTCCTCGATGCCGGGCCCGTCGTCTTTGACCAAGATGCGCGCGAATTGGCCGTCGGTCTCGGCCAAGACCTGAACGTGCTTCCCCTCGCCTGCGTACTTCACTGCGTTGTCGACGAGGTTCGACAGCACGTGCTCGAGGGCCTTCCGATCGATCCGGACAGGAGGGAATGACTTTTCTACGCGAGAGGTGAGCTCAACACGTCGCTTCTCGGCGTTGCCTACGTGCAGGCGCAAGACGGATTCGACGAGCTCGTGCACTTCGACGATCTCGAGAGTGAGGCTAAACTGACGAGATTCGATCCGTGATAGATCGAGAAGATCCTCCACGAGCGCCTTCATGCGCGCTGCGTTGCGCGAGATGATATCAAGGAACTTGCGCTTCGACTCCTCGTCATCCTCAAGCAGGATCGCAAGCGTCTCTGACGCTGAACAAACGGACGTGACCGGAGTGCGAAGTTCATGAGAGACGTTCGCGACGAACTCTCGTCGCAAGTTCTCGAGCCTGCGTGTTTCGGTCACGTCTACGAAAATCGCTACTAGCCCGACCTCTGGCCCCTCGAGCCGCTGCGCGCGCACCAGGACCTGGCGCGGCATGATGCCGCTCACGTGGATCTCACCTTGGATCGGGCCCCCGCCCTCCTCGTCGTCGAAAGCCTCGTCGATCAGCTCGTCGAGATCGGCGTGCCGAATCGCCTCCAGCACGGTGCGGCCTCTCACGTCGCCCTGAATGAGCAGCATCTCGCGAAGCTTCGGGTTGATGAGCGCGATCCGTCGATCTTCATCGAGGAAGAGCACCCCCTCGTCCATGCTCGACAGAATCCCGCGCAAGCGATCGCGCTCCTGACGGAGAGCCTCGAGCGCCCTGGAGTGGCCTTGGCCGAGCTGCTCCAGTGCTGCTCCGAGCTCCTCGTACTCGAGGACGCCCTCGACGCGCGCGCGAGCGCTCAAGTCGCCCTCAGCCATCCGGGAAGCCACCTCCGTCAGCTGCCGAGCCGGCCGGAACACCGCGCGCAATAGGCCCCAAGCTACGGCCAGTCCGAAGATGAGCGCCACAGCCGCCGAGAAAATGAGCGTATCCCGTAAGAACTTGAGCTCTTCGGCCTCAGCGACCGGGGCCGCCAAACGCGCGACGGCCACAACGCGCCCGTCCGTCCGCAGCGGAGCCGCTACGTATCGAACCTTCTCGCTGCCCTCGTCAGCCCGTCGGATCACACTTCGCCACTCGCCCCGGAGCGCCGCATGCACCTCGGGGCGCGTGCGCTGATTCGCGGCGCTCGCGACCTGTTCAGGCTCGAGCTCTGAGTCACCGAGCAGACGCCCGTCTTCTGCGATGAATGAAACACGGGCCTTGGTGCGCTCCGCGAGCGCGTGCGCCAAGGCATCCCAAGCTGCCGGCTCTCGCGTCGGCGCGGCGTCCGCCCAAAGCGTCACCACCGAGAGGCGACTCCGGAGATCCGAAACCGCTCGCTGCTCAGCGCGCTCCGCGAGGTCGTTGCTGACAAGTATGCCCGAGATAGAGAGAGCCCCGAGGAGCGTGAGAGCGCAGATGCCGAGGAGGCGGCCCTTCAGGGTGAGCGCGCGTCCCGCGTTCGAGGGATTCTGTGACGAAGCAGCGTTCACGCCCCACTCCCGTCTCTAACTTCTGCCGGATCCGCGACGAACCGATAACCCACACCCCGGACCGTCTCGATGTAATCCCGCGCCACTCCGAGCTTCTCCCGCAGGCGTTTGACGTGAGTGTCGACGGTTCTGGTCGTCACCTCTGCAGAAATCCCCCACACAACATCCAGCAATGTCGAGCGCGACTGCACTCGGTCGCGCCGCTCATAGAGCAACGTCAGGAGCCGAAACTCGAGCGCCGTCAGTTCGACCTCGACTCCTTGAACCCAAACTCTGTGCGCTTCGAGATCGAGCTTGAGGTTTCCGAAGGTGATGAGCGTTTCTGCCGGACCTTTCGGCTCTGCCACTCGACGCAGGAGGGCCGCGACACGAAGGACAAGCTCGCGTACAGAGAACGGTTTGACGACATAATCGTCGGCGCCCATCTCGAAACCCACCACACGATCGATTTCGTCCCCTCGCGCAGTGAGCATGATCACCAAAATCCCTTTTGTCTCCGGCGCCGACTTCAGCTGACGACAGACCTCGAGCCCGCTCATCTCGGGCAACATCACATCGAGAAGGACCAGGTCCGGCTTGAAGCTCTGGATCAGCTCAAGCCCCGCTCGCCCACTCTCGGCCACCCGCACCTCGTGCCCAGCCTGCGCCAGGTTGAATTCAATCACGTGGCAGAGGTCGACCTCATCTTCGACGACAGCGATACGCGCCATGACCTTCCTTTGCTCCCTAGCTGAACCCGGCCCGATGCTCCACTGAGGAGGCGCGGCCCCTTCCCCACTCGCCCCGGGATCTGTATCGTCGCCCCGACCCGGGAAGGCCCACGCGGCTGCCCCGGGCATCCTTGGAGGAATCGAGGCATGAGAAGATTTAGCGGAAAGCTCTGCGCCCTCGTCTTGGCGCTCGCGGCTGTGGGTTGCGGACATTCTGAGGCCGAGTGGCAGGCGCAGCTCGACAAGTACGGCAAGCTCGAGAGCCAATACAATGACGAGAAGAGCCAACGAGAGAGGCTCGAAGAAGAGCTCGCAGCCACCAAACTTCGCGTCGCCGAGTTGTCTGCGCGCCTGAAGGAAATGGGCGTGAACCTCGACCAGATCACGAGCGAGCTCGAGCAAGGCGCCACCGAGAAGGAGCGCCTCGCAAAGGATGTGGAGCAGCTCCAGGCAGCGGTCGACGAGTACCGTCGCCGCGCGGAGCAGCTCGAGCAAATCCGTTCACGGTTTGAGGTCCTCCAGGCGAAGCTGAAGAAGCTCGTGAGCCTCGGCCTGAAGGTCGAAATCCGACACAATCGCATGGTGATTCGGCTCCCGGGCGACGTTCTGTTCGCCTCCGGCAGCGACCAGCTGCGCGATGAAGGTCTCGACGTCGTCCTCGCCGTCGCGGAGGTCATCCGCACCGACAGTCAGCTCATGAGCCGTTTCTTCCAGGTGGCCGGGCACACGGACTCGGCGCCGCTCCGCGGCGGGAAATTCGGCGACAATTGGGGCCTTTCGGCGATGCGTGCGCGCTCGGTCCTCTTGGCCCTGGTCGCGCCGGTGTCCCAGAAGGGTGGCGGCCTCGACCCGACGCATCTTCACGTCGCCGGCTACGGCGATACCGATCCGGTGGAGTCGAACGACAAGCCGGAGGGCAAGCAACAGAATCGGCGTGTTGAGCTCGTTCTGCTCCCGAACGTCGAAGAGATGCTCGACTTGAAGTCGATGCTCTGAGCCCCAAGACCTCCGAAAAGATTGGGATCCTGCCCCCGGCCCGGATGCGGCCGGGGGACGCCGGGAATTGTCCTGGCGCTCGGGGGGTTCCATAGAGAAGAGGCCGCCCTCCCCGTTCGGCGAGGCCCTTCTTCCTCGGATGTCGTGCTCACTTCGGTCGGATCCTGATGAAACGCGTACTCGCTCGGATCTTCGACGTCGTGTTCGTTCTCACGTTCGTCGCCGTCATTTGGAGCCTCGTGCGCCAGCAGTCGACCGGCGCAGAGCCAGGCTCTCGGATCGACCCTCTCTATCTCAAGACGCTGAGCGGTGAGACGGAGCTCCTAAAGCCGAACGGTCGGCCGCTCTTGGTCGCCGCTGTCGCAAGCTGGTGCGGCGCCTGCAAACGCTCCAACGTCCACCTCGAAGCTTTGTTCGACATGGGAAAGGAAGCGCCGATTGACGTAGTCGTCGTGAGCGTCGACGAGTCGATGGATTCTCTCCAGCGCGCGGCTCGTTCCTGGCCGATTCGCCACCGCATCCTCACCGACCACGACGGTTCCTTCTCCCGAGCCTTCCGCGTCGAGGCGCTCCCGACGTACACGCTGCTCGATGAAAATGGACGGGTGATCGATGTGCACGTCGGGCCTGCGGGGGCCTCGACAATCCGCACCTGGCTCAATCCGAAGTGAGCTCTCGTTCGCCGCTCACCGCTTCTCTTCGCTCGAACTCGAGGCTGGCTCGCTGGGGCGACGAAGGAGCGGCGGAACCGCATTTGTGCCCTTGGAGGAATCGGTCTTCGCGCTCGGACGCTCGAGCTTCGGAATCTTTGCGTCGAGCGGAAGCACCTCGCTCACCTGGAACGACTTGGGTCCGCGCACCACATGGAGGAGGCTCTTCTGCTCTCCGCGAGCGCCCCCCTGCACGGTGACGGATACGTAGCCCTCTTTGCCGTTGTCCTCCTGGACAACACCGACCATGCGGATCGCCTCCTTGGCGCTCTGCCGCGCAGCACAATCCGAACAGGCCTTCTCTTGTTCTTCGACGAAGGAGAGCGCGGCCCCGGTCGCAACCAAACGTGCCGTGGCAAAATCACCAGCTTCGATCGCGCGAGCAAACTCCATGGCCGCGTCTTTCGAAGACTTGCTCCGCTCCTCGGCGCTGAGAGCGCGGGGGGTCAGGCTCTCGCCGGGCACATGGTAGTTGCAGGCGACTCGCCCCATCACCCACATGGCCAAGGTGGCCGAGGCCATGATTCCGAGCATCCAGAGGGTCTGCCGCGAGGGGGCGTCGAGCTCCTCTTCGCTCGGCATCGAACGAGTCTTCTCAGCGCGGGAACTTTCTTGGGGCGCGGCAGCCATGGGGGCGAGGAGCATCGCCCCAAAGGGGCCGAGATTTCAACTCCTGGAGCTGCTAGCGTATTTGCCAGCCATGGCCGGTCCCTCGCCCGTTCAGCCCCACGTGGACCTCTATAGCTCCATGGCTCCCCAGCCGGAGCGCTCGGAGGGTCTCGCGATGCTCCGGGAGGGGATCGCGAGCACCAGGAAGGCCCGCCGGACCTGGTCGTACTTTGGGCTGCGCCTGAGCGCCCTGTTCTTGGGCGCAGCCGGTTTTGTCGCGCCGGTTTTCGCAGAGCGTATCGGCGTTCCTGAGGTCGGCCGCTTCTTTGTCCTGCCCGTTCTCGTCTATGCAACCCTCGCGCTCGGGCTCGGCGGCACACTCGAGTTGATCCGGATTCGCCGCGAGCGCTACGGGCGAAGCTGGTTCCTTTTCATCTTCCTGTTCATGGGGCTCATGGCGCTGGTCACAAACGCCGCGCCTGCCCTCGCTCCTCACGTTCCCGAAGAGTGGCGCGAGCTGCTCCCGCTTTTCCTCATCCTGCTCGGGATGCCGCTCATCAACCGACTCACCCAGAGGAGGCCGAAGCAGACATCGAAGGCCGCGGAGCAGAAGCCCAAGGAAGAACCTCGGAGCTCGAAATGGAGCGTGGAAGCTCTCGCGCCACGCGCCCTCGGCCTCTTCATCGCTCTTTCCCTTCTGACCTTGGTCGGCGTCCTCCCCGGGTTCATTCGCGCCGAAATGACGGCGACGCCCCTCAGGGAGCTCCCTTTAGGTCTCTCTGGGCCTGTCCACGCCACGCTCTTCGTGCTCGTCTTGTCGGCTGCGCTCGCGATCCATGGCGCAGTCGCCGAGCGGCTCTGGCCCCGCTGGCCACGCTTGGCCTTTTTTGTCCTGGTCCTGGTTCCTTACGGCCTATCGTATTTGATCCCGGGCTTCCCGAACTGCATCGACGCCTTCGCCGGCTACCTGAGCTGGCTCGAGGGCCATTTCGCACCGCCCTTCTGGTCGGTCTAAGGCTCCCGGAAGGATCGGCGCAGAAAATATCGACGCCTTCGCCGGCTACTTGAGCTGGCTCGAGGGGCACTTCGCGCCGCCAGAAAGTGCCGAGCGGCGCCCGATTGAGAGCTCACTTTGCTCACTGTTCCCGGAAAGCGTCCACCGGCCGCAAACGCGCAGCGTGACGCGCGGGCCAAATCGTCGCCGCCACCGACACGAACACAGCGAACACGAAGACGAGCACGAAGTTCATCGGCTGCATGTCGACCGGCAGACTCGAGATGAAATAGACCTTCGGATCGAGGGGCAAAGACACTCGAGTCAGCGTCATACAGACCGCAAAAGCGATCGCGAGCCCGAGGATACCTCCCGCGACCCCGATGATGCCGCCTTGGTAAAGGAACGCGCGGAGGATGGCTGAATCACTCGCGCCCATGGCCTTGAGCACCGCGATCTCGCGACGTTTGTCGAGCACGATCATGATCAGCGTCGCGATCACAGTGAACGCCGCGAGCACGATGATAAAGCCCAAGACAATGCTCATCACGATCTGTTGGATGTGCAAGGCGGTGAAGAGCCCGTGATTGAGCTCCTCCCAATCCATCGTGTAAAGGAGCGTGCCCTCGAGCAGCTTCGAGACCTCAGCTGAGACCTGTTTCGCTCGGTCGACGTCCTGAATCCGCATTTCGATGCCGGTAACGCTGTCGCCGGAGTCGTAGAACTCCTGCGCTTGATGCAGGTCCGCATAAACGAGCTTCGCGTCGTATTGGTCGAAACCCGCCTCGAAGATCCCGATCACCCGGAACTGTTTAGCGATCGGCGCTCGGACTCCGTCCGAAGAAAAAGAGAACCCGATCGTGGGAGAGGTGACCTGAATGCAGTCTCCGAGGGCCGCCTTCAGGTTCCGGCTCAAAGTACGGCCGATGACGATTCCGGGCAGGATTTGGCTCCCCACCTGGCAGGGGTCGGGGTTCAGCTCCGCCGGCAAGAGGTCGTCCTCCGGGAGCGTCGAGTCATAGCCCGCGGCCGGTGCGATACTGCCGCGTGGTGCGTCCGCGGCGAGATCGAGCTTTGCCGAGTCTTCCTTAGCTTCTCGCTCTAGACTGTCCTCTTCGGCGATGAGTTTCGAGACTTCGTCGAGGAGAGAACCAGCGTCTTCCTTCTTTTTCTTCTTGGAAGACCGAATCGTCAGAGCCTTCGGCAGCGGCGGTTTGGAGCCAGGAAGACGGAGCCCCTCGAGGCTGCCTTCCTGCATGTACTTGGGCAGGTCGAGCACCTTCTCGATTCCCCCAGGTTCGACCCCTTTGAGCAGCACACCCGTCGCGGTCTTGTTCCCCTTGGTCACCATCATCGGGTTGATCGTGAAAGGCGCGATGCCCACGATCTCCGGAAGTCCCTGAATTTTCTCGATGAGTTCGCGGTACTCCCCGAAATAACTTGAACGCTTGAGCACTAGAACGTGCGCGTTCACCCCGAGGACCTTGTCCTGGAACTGCTTCCGAAATCCGCCCGTCACGCTGATCGCCGTGGCCAGGCCCGCAACGCCCAGCGCAACGCCGGCGATGGCAAAGAAGGTCCCAAGCGAGATGGAAGCTCGCTTTTTCGAGCGCATGTAGCGCAGCGCGAGGTCGAGAGGGAAACCCATGCGGATGCCCGTCTAGCATCGATTCGCGACTCTCCTTACACATATTTATGCGCCTTTCGGCGAGAATTTTCGCCAATAGTAGGGCTCCCGCCGGGCAAGAAGCGCAGGCGCGATGCTAAGCTCGCCCGCGGCCCGCTCCGGCCGCCGAGCCACTCGTGGCCGCCCCATGACTTCCGAAGATTCCGTTCCCCCTTCCCGGCTCAAAGAGACGCACGTCGATTTGGGTCCCCCGGACTCCGGCTCGATCCGGCTCGTCACGATGACGACCACTTCGGGTGTGCCGATCGCCCGGACGAGCTGGATCCCTGGGAATCCCGATCCCTACATCGGCGCGATCATCGACGACCGCTACGAGGTCGAGGCGCGGCTCGGGGAAGGCGGCATGGGCGTGGTGTACCGCTGCCGCCACCTCATCATCGACAAGCTTGTCGCGATGAAGGTGCTCCGCCTCGATATGGCGCGGAACACCGAGGTCACCGAACGCTTCTTGAACGAAGCGCGCTCCGCCTCCTCGATCGGCAATCCTCACATCATCAGCATCTTGGATTTCGGTCGGCTGCCGGACGGAGCGACCTACTTCCTCATGGAGTTCTTGGAGGGCGTTCCCCTCACAAACCTCCTGAGCAAGACCGAGCCGCTGCCTTTGCCGCGCCTCTTGAACATCGCGATCCAGCTCACCGAAGCGCTCGGCTCCGCCCACGAAGCCGGCATCGTCCACCGCGATCTCAAGCCCGACAATATCTTCCTGATCCGTCACGGCGCCGAAGAAGACTTCGTCAAAGTGCTCGATTTCGGCATCGCCAAAGCCACTACCGCCACCGGCCAACTCACCCAAGCCGGACAGGTCTTCGGCACCCCCCACTATATGTCGCCCGAACAGGCGGCGGGTCGCGACGTCGATCCTCGCTCCGACGTCTATTCACTCGGGGTGATCTTGTTCGAGCTCACGACGGGGAAGCTCCCGTTCGACGCCGACAACTTCATGTCCATCCTCACGCAGCACATGTACAAGCTGCCTCCGCGGATGCAGGACGTGGAGAGCACCCGCAAGGACATACCGCCAGAGCTCGAGGCCATCATTCAGCGCTGCCTGCTGAAAGACCCGAGCGCGCGCTACCACTCGATGCGTGAGCTCGGCCAAGATCTCGAGCGCCTCCTCTCAGGAGAAACGCCGCTTGCTATGCGACACGTCGACCTGACCAAGAGGGACTCGCGCTCGTCGGAGCTGAACATGTTCCGCTCGACGGACGACAGCGGCGGCGCACCACGCGCTCCCCACGTGCCCACCTGGGCCGTCGCGGCGCTTCTGGTCGGGTTCCTCGGAGCGACACTCTGGTTCGGCCTCGCCCCAGCTCAGAAGAGCAGCGCCCCCAAGGTCCGCCCCGAAAAGCCGGCAAAAGCGCAGACTGCACAGACAAACGTTGAGGCGCCGAAAGAGCCAGCTCGCACGGAGCGAAAGGTTGCTCTCGCGGTGGCGCCCCTCGACGCGCACATTTTCCAAGGGGACAAAGACCTCGGCACAAGCCCCGTCGTGCTCGACGCGACCGACGGTCCCATCGAAATCAAAATCACGAAGACCGGCTACATTCCTGAGGTCCTCACCGTGGACGGAAGCCGGCCTCGGCTCACCGTCGAGCTCAAAAAAGAAAAAGCTCAGCTTCGGCCCGCCGCGCCACGCCCCGCGCCCGCGGCGAGCGAAAAACGCTCGGTCCAGACCAAGGCTGTTCGCGACGAAGGAATCGTCGATCCATGGGGCTCGAAGAAGTAGAAGCACGCGCTGCCATCGCCCGACTGATTCCGGTCGAAGTCGAAGAGGTAGCCGAGGTCCTCGCTCGCGCTGGGTTCCGCGCATGGGCTGTGGGGGGCGGAGTGCGCGACGCCATTTTGGCCGGATGTCTCGGTCGGGATGTCGTCCCGGGGGACTGGGATCTGGCGACAGATGCCCTCCCTTTGCAGGTAAAACCGCTGTTTCGTCGGGTCATCCCGACCGGCATCGCCCACGGCACCGTCACGGTGCTCCACAAGGGCAGCTCCTTCGAGGTCACCACGCTCAGGGGCGAAGAAGGCCACAGCGACGGTCGGCGTCCCGACAGTGTGTTTTTCGTGAGTGAGATCGAAAAAGATCTCGCGCGCCGTGACTTCACGGTGAACGCGATCGCCTACGACCTAAAAGACAAGACGATCGCCGATCCTTTCGGTGGCATCCAAGACCTCGAGCAGGGCATCATCCGCGCGGTCGGCGATCCGGCCGCGCGCTACCAGGAGGATGGCCTACGCCCGCTTCGGGCGGCCCGCTTCTCGGCCCAGCTCGAGATGTCGCTCGAAGAAGGCACGCGCGCCGCCATTCGCCCTTCCCTCGAGCGGTTCTCTCGCGTGAGCGTCGAGCGCGTCCAAGCAGAGTGGTTCAAGGCGCTCCGCTCGCGCTGCCCGAGCCGCTGCTTTCGGATTTTGCTTGAGGACGGTCTGCTCCAGGTCACCTGCCCTGCGCTCTTCGCCGCGCCGCCACGCGAGCCCATCGAGGCGATCTGGGCCCGCCTCGATGGCGCCGCCCCGAACCCGGTCCGGCGCCTTGCGCACCTGCTCTATGACGGGCTCAGCCTGCCGGAAAAGGAGCTCCCGGACACGCTCGATCGGCTGCGCCTGTCGAATCACGATCGAAATGAAGTGGTGGGTCTCGTCGCCGCCATGTCGTTGCCCGAGGAACTTTCCGCGGAGGCGGTTCGAAAGTGGCTCTCTGCCCGCGGCAGAGCACTTGCTCCGAGCGCGCTCGCCTTCGCCCAGGAGCGCGGCGCACCCGAGAGCTTCCTCACGCTCGCCACAGAAGAGCTCAAGAGCGGTGTTCCCCTCGCCGTTGTCGAGCTCGCGATTTCAGGGAAAGACCTGATCGATGCTCAGGTCGTCGAAAAAGGCCCACGAGTACGCGCGCTCCTCTTTTCCCTCTTGAGCCACACTTTCGCTCACCCCGAAGACAACGATCCAAACCGCCTTCTCGCGCTCGCCCGCGAACTCGCTCGCGCAGAGCGGTAGCGCTAGCCATTTTCCGGGCCTGTTCTAGCCTGCCCGCATGGCGGATTTCGTCTTCACAATGCAAGGGGTCACCCGCGTTCACCCCCCCGACAAGAAGGTCCTCGACAACATCACCCTCGCCTTCCTTCCGGGCGCCAAGATCGGCGTCATCGGAACGAACGGCTCGGGCAAGAGCTCGCTCCTTCGCATCATGGCAGGGGTCGATGATGGATACACCGGGGAGGCTCGACCCCATCCGAGCATCAAGATTGGTTACTTCGCTCAGGAGCCCGACCTCGGCGACGTCAGGACCGTGCGAGAGGCGGTCGACCATGCCGTCCGCGACACGAAGAAACTGCTCGCTGACTTCGAAGAAATCAGCATGAAGTTCGCGGAGCCCATGAGCGACGATGAGATGAACGCGCTCCTCGAGAAACAGGCGGCGCTGCAGGACAAGATCGACGCGGTCGACGCCTGGAATCTCGATGCCAAGGTCGAGCGCGCCATGGACGCTCTCCGCTGTCCGCCGGGCGATGCCGAGATCGAGCACCTCTCCGGCGGTGAAAAACGGCGCGTGGCGCTGTGCCGCATCCTGCTCGAAAACCCTGGCATGCTGCTGCTCGACGAGCCCACCAACCACCTCGACGCCGAGTCGGTGGCGTGGCTTGAACGATACCTCAAGGAGTATCCCGGCACGGTCGTCGCCGTCACCCATGACCGTTACTTCTTGGACGACGTCGCCGAATGGATCCTCGAGCTCGATCGCGGGCGGGGCTATCCCTTCCACGGGAACTACTCGGGCTGGCTCGAACAGAAGCAGGCTCGTCTGGCCCAGGAAGAGAAACAGGAAAGCGCCCGTCAGCGAAAGTTGAAGCAAGAGCTCGAGTGGGTTCGGCAGTCGCCGCGCGCTCGCCAAGCCAAGAGCAAGGCGCGTCTCTCCGCCTATGAAGAGCTCATGAATCAGGCGAGCTCCGGCGACGTCGGCGGAAGCGACATCACGATCCCGCCCGGGCCCCGTCTCGGCGAAAACGTCATCGAAGCTCAGGGTCTCACCAAAGCCTTCGGCGAGAAGCTCCTCTTCGAAAACCTCTCCTTCCGCCTGCCCCGGAGCGGCATCGTCGGCGTGATTGGTCCGAACGGCGCCGGTAAGTCGACGCTGTTCCGGATGCTCATCGGCGAGGAAAAGCCCGACAAGGGAACGCTCACACTCGGGGAAACGGTTCAGATTTCCTACGTCGACCAGTCGCGCGAAGCTCTCAATCCGAAGAACAACGTCTGGCAAGAGATCACCGGAGGCAAGGACACGGTTGAGCTCGGCAAGCGCGAGGTCAACTCACGCGCCTACTGCGGATGGTTCGGATTCCGCGGCAGCGATCAACAGAAGCTGGTCGGAACACTCTCCGGCGGAGAGCGAAACCGGGTTCACCTCGCGAAGCTCCTCAAGCAGGGAGGAAACTTGCTCCTGCTCGACGAGCCGACCAACGATCTCGACGTCGAGACGCTCCGCTCCCTGGAAGGAGCACTGCTCGAGTTCCCCGGCTGCGCCGTTGTCATCAGCCACGATCGCTGGTTCCTCGATCGCATCGCAACCCACATCCTGGCCTTCGAAGGCGACAGCCACGTCGAGTGGTTCGAAGGCAACTACCAGGCCTACGAGGAGGACCGAAAGCGACGCATGGGAGAAGATGCGGATCAGCCGCGCCGGATCAAGTACCGCAAGATCAGCTGAGCTGGTCGTCCAGGCGCTTTCGTCGAGCCCGCCCGGCTAGCGCCGGTCGGGCTCGAATTCATTTCAGCCGCCGCCCCCGTTTTGCGCCCTTGTTCGAGAGCAAACGCGCCTTTTAGGTCCACAAAAAGGGAAAAGGTGAGCGAGGCTGACCGTCTCGCTCACCTTCGCTAGGCGCCCATCGGGTTACTTCGCCTCAATCCTGCAGTCGAGCGTGCAGGCCCCCACTCCGTTCTTCTCTCCGGCGTCACACTCTTCGCCGAAGTCACCATCGAGGATGCCGTCGCCGCAGAAGTGGGCCCTCTTGCAAGCGGGCGTGCAACTATCCGCGACACCGCCCTCCACGGAATACAGGGGTGCGTTGTTCCCCTGGGAACCGTTGTCGCACTCCTCGCCGGCATCTTCCTGAACCGTGCCGTCGCCGCAGAAGGGTCCGAACTTGCAGTCCGCAGTGCAACCACCGTAAGCGCCGGTGTTGTTGGCGGTTCCAAGGTCGCACTCTTCGCCGGCGGTGGGAGTTCCAACGCCGTCTCCCTCGAACAGCGGCCGACCGTTTCCGCAGGTCGGAACACATTCGCTCTTCGTCGTCGAGAAGCCCGAGATGGTCAGCTGGTAGTTCGACTCACGGGGATGACGATCGGCGTGGAACACGGCGATCTCGTAAATCTTGCCCACCTCGAGCCCAAGCGCGGGAGACATGCCGGAACCGCGAGCCGGAGTGTCCACCACCCCAGTGACCGGATCGACCGCGGAGATCGTCCAAGCAGCTCCACCGGCCCCTGTGGGCAAAGTCACAGAGCCCATGAGTCGCTCGTGGGGAGCGCCCATATCGAGGGCGAGCACGCCGTTGATGAAGACGAAGACGTCATCGTCGCCGAAGAAGTTCAGCGTACCGCCGCCAGTGAAGCGGAACAGGTAACGAACCTCGGTCGTGAAGTAGAAGTTTCGCTTGATGCCCTGGACGGGGTGAACGAAGTTCCCGTTGCCCATGTTCGCCGCCGGATCCCACTGCGCGCCGGGGCTCGCGCCTTCTTCAGCGCGGCACGAAGGATTGTTTGTCCAGTACGGCCAGAGGTTACACACCTTCGGACGATCCGAGCTCTCGAGCGGGAAGAAACCACTCACCAAGTCGCCCGCGGCGCGCCCGGTAGCTGCAGCGATGTCGTCGTACACGGTGCTGCCGGTCAGGCTCTGGCTACGGCAGACGCCGTCCACACAATCGTCGGTCGAGCTCGAGAACTGGTAGAGGTTCTGACCAATTTCGAGGAGCTCCAGGGTACCGACGGTGGTCGTGTTGACCGTCGGATCGTCGGTGAACCACTGCTTGAAGCTCGCGGCGCTGTCGTAGACCTTCGCATTCGGAACCTCGACGCGCGCGGGCTGCGCGGAGCCACCGCTGTCGCAGCTCGCGTCCTTGGTGCCAGGTCCGGGACCGGCAGCGATGCCCGTTTCGTCCCAGTCCGTAAAGCGGCACTTGCAGGTCTGCGTGGGGCCGGCGACAGGCTTGCCGTCAGGACCAAGTGTCGCAGCGGCGACCCCTTGGCAAAGGTCCGTCGAGTCGCTCGTCCAGCAGGCGTTCGCCGTGATCAAGGTCGGGTCTTCGTTGCCGCTGGCGTTCGGGACGCAGTTGCGCGTGTTCGCGCCGCTTCCGGAGCCGATGTAGTAGAAGTCCGGGTGTCCCGTCGGGAGCCCCTCGTGATCGAAGTCGCGGAACTTGATCGGAAGGCGGAGACAAGGCGTACCGCCGCAATCATCCAAGTCGCTCACTTCCTTCGGGTTGCAAGTGAAGCCGTCCTCGATCTCACAAGTAGGTGAGCAGCCGTCGCCGGCCACCAGGTTTCCGTCGTCACAAGCCTCACCCTCGTCAACGTTGCCGTTGCCGCAAACAGGGGCGCAGGCCTGAGTCTTTCCTTCGGCGTCGCGACAAACTGGTTCCTTCGTACAGGTCTTCGAACATCCCGAGCCGTCGCCGTGGAAGAGACCATTCGCCTCCCCGAGATCGCAGCTCTCTCCGGCTTCAACCTCTCCGTTTCCGCACACCGACTGCGTGCATGCAGAGGGGGCACCTTTGCAGGACCAGCCCGGCTCCACCTGACAGGTGCTCGAGCAACCGTCGCCGTCCGCCGGATTCCCGTCGTCGCACGCTTCGTTTCCGATCAAGATGCCGTCGCCACAGCGCGGCGTACAGGGGCGTCCAGGAACTCGACATTCCCACCCCTCCTCAACTGTCTTGCAATCGGCGGAACAACCATCGCCGTCCGCGGGCTCTCGCCCGTCGTCACACACCTCTTGGCTGTTGACGATCCCGTTGCCGCAAGCGGCGTCGTTCGTGCAGGCGCCCCCGGTCGGCGGACAGACCCAATCCTGCCCCTCGACCTGACAGCCCGGCGAACAGCCGTCGCCGCCTAACACATTCCCATCATCGCAGGCCTCGGGCGGCTGAACGGCGCCATCGCCACACTTGTCGCCGATGATCAGGCCCCCATCGTCATCATCGTCGCCGTTCCCCGAGGATCCCGTCCCCGACCTGGAACCGGTTCCGCTTCCATCCTGTCCGTCCGCGGGACCGCCATCCGGCTCCCCTGGGTTCGGGGAGCGCGCGCTGCACGCGAGCCACAGGGCAGTGGTGACAAACAATAAGGCTCCCGAAAACGGGCGGCGAGGAGACAACATAGGCTTCGCGCAAGCTTGATAGACCCACACTGGAAGGGAAAGGCAGATCGGCGCCCCAAGCAGCGAAAAATGAGAGCGCACCCGCGCAGGAAAGAAAATTTCTCCCCGGGTCGTACCTTTGAAGGTAGCCGGGGAGGAGCTATGCCGATGTGCCGAGCACTGGACGATTGTCCGACGAAAATGGCGCCCTTCTGCGATCGCGCGCCTGCACCGCCCAACGTGCGGCAACGCGAGCTGAGACGGCCCCCAGCGATTTCACGAGCTCGCCTTCACGCCCATGCGAGAGGGCTGAGGAGAGGGGTTCCGGCGCATGGATTCGAACCATGATTCAAGGATTCAAAGTCCTTTGTCCTGCCGTTAGACGACGCCGGAGCTGAAATCGCGCACCGGGGTCCAGAGGCTCCGGTTCGGGAGGCGCCGAGTATGAGCATCGGAGCCGGCGCTCGGCAAGGGGATTTCCCTTCTCATCCCGAGACGCGGGGACCTAAAGGGCGCCGCCCCCCGCGCCGTAGTGACTCAGCATGACCGCGATCCTCGGCCTCGTCATCGTACTCGTGTGCGTGGCTGGAGGCTTTGCCATGGCTGGGGGGCCTTTTCCCGTCCTCTTCCAGCCCAACGAGTTCGTCGTCATTGCAGGGGCTGCGCTCGGGAGCCTCGTTGCGTCGGCCCCGGGAGGAGCCCTCGGCCGGGTCAAGCGTGCTTTCGGCCGCGCCTTCTCCAAGCCCCCCACGAGGAGCGACTACGAGGAGCTGTTCAAGCTCATGGAGAACCTGTTTCAGGTCATCCGGCGCGAAGGCATGCTGGCCCTCGAGTCCCACGTCTGGGAACCCGAGAAGAGCCCCATCTTCAGTAAGCATCCGGGCGTCATGGCCCGGCACCACGCCTCACACTTCCTCGTAGAGGGCCTGAAGCTCCTGGTCGACGGCACCCACGTCGAAGACCTGACGCTCCTCTTCGACATGGAGATGGAGACGATGCACGAGGAGGAGGCGGAGCCCGTTGGGTTGATCCGAACCACCTCGGACGCGCTGCCCGGCCTCGGCATCGTAGCTGCGGTCCTAGGCATCATCATCACCATGGGTCACCTCGACGGCGGCCCCGAAGAAATCGGGCACCACGTCGCCGCGGCGCTCGTCGGAACCTTTCTCGGCATTCTTCTCTGTTATGGCGTCATGAGTCCACTCGCGAACGCCATCGAGCTCGCAAACAAGGCGGAGAGCCGTTACATCAACTGTATCCGGGTAGGACTCCTCGCAGCCGCGCGCGGGGTCAACCCGGCGGTCGCCGTCGAATACAGCCGCCGCGCGGTGTTCACCGAAGAGCGGCCAGAGCCCCCCAAAGACCGGAAATAGCCCATGAACGCGCCCGTGAAGCCCAACTCGAGCGGACAGGGCACCGTCGTCATCATCAAGAAAAAAGGTGGTCACGGGGGGCACCATGGTGGCGCGTGGAAAGTCGCCTACGCGGACTTCGTCACCGCGATGATGGCGCTCTTCATGGTCCTGTGGCTGGTTTCGCAGACCGACCAAGTCGAGCGGAAGATCATCTCCCACTATTTCCGAACGGGTGTGTTTCCCGAAGGCGGCGTCTCCCTCATCGAGATGGGCGAAGGGATCCAAGACGGCACCACGGGGCTCTCCGATCGGGAGAAGATCGTCGAAGCGCGAGCCGAGCAGGATGATCTCCAGAAGACCGCCCAGAAAGTCGAAGCCGCCATCTTGGGCCTGAGCCCGATCGCGAAGAACGTCAAAATCCGCACGATCGACCGCGGGCTGCTCATCGAAATTCTCGACGGCGGCGAGGACTTGCTCTTCGACCTCTCCTCGTCCGCCCTCAAGCCGAAGCTCGTGGAGCTGCTCGGGCTGATGGCTCCTGCCCTCGATTCGCTCCGCAACCCGATCGAGGTTCACGGGCACACCGACGCGCGACCATTCCCGAAAGGCGCCCAGCGGGACAACTGGACCCTTTCTTTCGAGCGGGCGGCCGCCGCGCGCAACGTCCTCGAACAGGCAGGACTGCCCTCGAATCGTTTTGCCGGCGTGTTCGCCCACGGTTCGATGGATCTCTACAAGACGGACGATCCCTTCCACGTGAGCAATCGACGCATCTCTATCCTCGCGGTGCGCATGGTGGGTCGACGCGCGGGCGGACTCTCGATCGCGCCGGAAATCACCAAAGACGCCTTCGAGCGGATTCAGGAAAAACGGAGCCAACCTGACCCGAAAACAAAAACGCCGAAATGACTCGCATCGGAGACTCGCATCGGAGGACCTTGAACCTCTGAGTGCTCGCCCGACGGGCGATTCTCGCTCTGTCCGAAACTTTCGCCCAAAGCGGGGATGAGGCCACTCTGCGCAAGCTCAGGCGCCGGGGCGAAGGGCCGTGCTAGAAGAGGGGCAAGGTTCCGATGCGCCGCCGACCTTCTGTCCTTTCTCTTCTTCTGCTCACAAGCGTTTTCGCCTGTAGCGGTTCGTCTGACGACTCGCTGGCTCCGGACAGCGAAACAGGGGGCTCCCCGGGAATCGGCGGAGCCCTCCCGGCAGGAGGCTCGAGCTCAGGCGGAGCCATCGCCAGCGGCGGTCAAGTCACGGGTTCGGGAGGCTTCCTCTCGGGCGGGACCGGGGGCAATCCCCAGGCTGTGGGCGGCAGCCCAGCTTCGTCCGGCGGGACCCTGTCCGGGGCAGGCGGAAGCCCCGTGCCGGGTGGGGCAGGCGGAGGTCCCCCGAGCGACGGCGGCACGAGCTCAGGCGGCAGCGCCACAGGCGGAACCGGAGGAGAAGCCCAAGACGGCTGTCCCTTCCAAGGCAAGATCACCTACACGCTCGCGCGCGCCGCGAATCCGACGAACGACGAACAGGAAGCCTATGAGCGGATTACGGCTGCGCTCGACAAGGCTCTTTCGATCTACAACTGCTACACGCAGATCGAGAAGCATATTAACGCCCAATATAACCCGAGCGTCCCGACCGCCGACGGGAATCCCAACGGCTCGATTCGCTTTGGCAGTCGCGCTTCAATGAACTTCGTAACCGCGATGCACGAGATCTCCCACGTGCTCGGAGTCGGGGCCGACGGCGCCTACGATCCTCTGATCGTAGACGGCGTGTACACAGGGCCCATCGCGACCGCCCGGCTCCGGGAGCTCACCGGGGATGAGACCGCGGAAATCCACGGCGACGGACAACATTTCTGGCCCTACGGGCTGAACTACGAGAGCGAGTATAAGTCCGAACAAGACGGCATCTTTCACTGTTACATCGTGACCGCGATTCGCCAGGATATCGGCTGGGATTGACGGACAGAGAGCCCCCTGGAACCCTCCCTTTCACCATGAGCTTCCTCTCTTCGCTCGGCCCCATGTCCTTCGGTTTGGCGGCGAGCCTCCTGCTCCTCGGGTGCAGCGACTGTACCCTGTGCGGAAAGACTTTCGCTGAGGAAAACTGCGCAGCTTTGCCAGGCAGCGTGGTGCCCTCACGACTCGGTACCGGAACGTTCACAGGACAGGGCACATCTTCCGAGCGCTACCAGACCGAGTTCGTCAGCCGAAATGGCGTCCCTTATGTTCTCATCACGAACGGCTGGGGTCCGAAGTTCGAAAGCCACACGATCTCCTGGCTCGGAACGAGCTTCTCCATCGACACGATGCAAGGAGACGCGGGCGACCGCGGCGAGCCCGCCTCTTACCCCTCCGTCTTCTGCGGCCAGTACTCGGTTCCTGAGGTCCCCGACTGCGGGCTCCCCGCCGCCATCGACTCTTTGAGCTCGATCAAGACGGGGATGCGCTGGAACTGCGATCCAACCGAAAACGCCGGGTACAACGTCGCCTACGATATTTGGGTCGGCAACGGCTCCCAACTCCAGACCTTCCTGATGGTCTGGTTGCGCGATCCGCCTCGCTTCAGCCCCGCCGGCAGCCGCAAGTTCACCTCCGTCGAGGTGCAAGGACTCCCCGGGCGCTGGCACATCGTGCAAGGCACGGTCAACGGTCTACCGATCGTGAACTGGGTGCGCGCTGAAGGACAAGACCTCAGCGAGCTCGAGTTCGACGTGATGGACATCCTCCGCGACGCCGCGGCCCGGGGCATCACCTACCCCGGAACCCACATCAACTCTGTGGCGATTGGGTTCGAGGTTTGGCAGGGTCCTGTCGCCGGGCTCGCTGTGAGCGATTTCTACGTTGACGTCGAGAAGAAATAGGCGACGACCAAGTCAGCCTTAGACCGAGCATAGATACTGGGTCTGATCGACCTCGCCAGGCTCGAGAGATCCGCTGCGCGCGAACCCACCCCCGTCCCCGTTGTCGATCCCAGACTGAATCTTGAGCCCGCCGTTCGGACAGTTCGCTCCCGGAGGTTCGTCGACGATGTTGATGAGCGAGGTAAAGCCTGGGTCCCCCTTGTCGCCGGTATCGCCCTTCGGGCCCGCCGGCTGTCCCTGGGGCCCCTCGGGGCCCTCGGGACCCGTGTCGCCGGTCGGTCCCGTTGGACCTGTCTCCCCCGGAGGCCCTTCGGGCCCGACGTCGCCCGTGGGGCCCTCGGGACCAGCCGGACCCGTTGGGCCCGTTGCGCCCGAGGGTCCTTCGGGACCGGTTTCGCCCGTGCGCCCCTGTGGACCCGTCGGGCCGCTCGGCCCGGTCGGACCCGTCGCCCCATCTTCCCCATCCTCGCCGTCCTGCCCTGCAGGGCCCACAGGACCTGTGGCCCCGTTGCAAATGTACTCAACGCCCTGGATCTCTTCCTCGTCGAGCACATCGTCGAAGTCGTCGTCGGTGCCATGATTGAGCTTCACACCGCCGTTCGGACAGTTCTCGCCGCTTGGCTCGGTTTCGGTCGCGATGAGTGAACCGACACCTTCGTCGCCCTGCGTAGCGGCGCAGCCCAAGCTCACAAGCCCAAAGAGAAACGGTGAAACGACGGAGACAGAGATTCTTCTTTTCATGGCCGAACTCCTGCCGCCATTGGATCACGGAATTGCCGCCATTGGATCACGGAATCGGACGATTCTCTTGAGCAATTGAAAAGAATGGTCAGATTTCCCAGAATCTCCCGGCTCCGGTTGCTGCCAGCGGCCGCCATAGTTATGAGCCTCCGACCTTGACCGAAGGCGCAGCCCGCGAAAGTCATCCAGAAGACGGGAGGGTCGCTCGCGTCCCCGTCGAACGCGTCGGAGAGTCAGAAGCCCGAGACCTCTACGCGCGCCGCGCCAAGCTCGGCCGCATCGCTCTTTTAATCCGGACCATCTTCAACCAGTTCATCATCCTCGGCGGGATGATCGTCCTGGCCCGCGAGCTCCGCCCCTCCGAGTTCGGAACCTTCGCCATGGTCCAGTTCGTGCTCTCGGTGTTCACCTTGGTCGGCGACGCCGGACTCGGTGGAGCCCTTGTCCAAAAAGGTGAGCAGCCCTCTCAGAACGAACTCTCGACGGTCTTCTTTGCGCAGCTCGGGCTCGCTCTCTTCGTCTTCATCTGTGCGAGCAGCGTCGCACCCTTCCTCCATCTCTTCTGGACCGATCTGCCCAGCGAGACGCCGTGGATCCTGCGCGCTCTCGCTGCAAACTTCATCTTCGTCTCAGCGCGCGTCGTTCCCACGCTCCTCCTCGAGCGCGAGGTCCTCTTCGTTCGGGTCGCGATCCTCGACACCATCAACTCGATCACCTTCTATCTCGTCGCGTCCATCCTCGCGATCCTGGGCTACGGAACCTGGGCCCTGGTGAGCGGCGTCTTGGCCCAAGGGATCCTGAGCTTCTTGGCTGCCATTGCGCTTCGCCCCTGGGCTCCGAGTCGTTTCTTCGACTGGAAGATCTTGCGACCGCTCTTGAACTTCGGCGTCCCCTATCAAGCGCGCGCCGCACTGTCGCTCCTGACTCGGTCGAGTTTGCCCGTGCTCGTCGGACGCAGCGTCGGAAGTCACGGGGTCGGCATCACGACCTGGGCGCTCGAGACCGCCTTCTTCCCCCTCACCTTCATCGACATTCTCGGTCGCGTGAACTTCCCCCTGCTCAGCCGACTTCGGGAAGACCGAGAGGCCTTCGCAGCGGAGCTCGAGCGCACCTTGCGCCTCGGTGTCGCGATCACCCTCTTCATCTCCTCACTCTTCCTCGGCCTCGCGGAGCCGCTCACCGAAATCATCTATTCGGCCCAGTGGCTCGAGGCCGTGCCGGGGCTCCGCTTCTTTGCGGTCGGCATCGCCCTCGGAATGTTCCCATTTCTTCTCGCGTCCGCGTTCGATGCTCTCGCGCGGCCGAAGATCGTTCTCTTCCAGATGACGGCCGTGATGGTCCTCGCGTGGGTCTTGTCCGGCCTCGGCCTTTCCTACGCAGGAATCGACGGCTTCGCCGCGGGTTATGGTCTCGCGCTCTTCGCCGGAACAATGCTCATCGTCCGGCCGGTGCTCAAGGAGCTCCCGCGGCTCCACATGTTTATCCCGTTCCTTACGGCATCCGTAGCAGGGGCGGCCGCTGTGGGCGCCGACCTGGTGTTCCTTCGCGATTTTGCCCGGGGCCCGCTCACGCTCGTTGTCTCAGCGGTCTGTCACTTCATCATCTACCTCGTCGTCCTCGCCCTTATCGACAAGGAAGCGATCCAAGTCCTCAAAGGAGCGATCGGCCGCGACAAGAAGTGACCCGCACGACGGCCCGTCCCTCGCCTCGCTCCCACCAAAGTCCGAACTGCGCCGCGTCTTCCGCCATTTGAAGGGCTTCTCGCCGCTCAGTCCCACCAAGATCCGAACTGCGCCTCGTCTTCCGCCACTTGAGCCCCCGAAGCGCTTCTCGCCGCTCGGCCCCATCCGAACTGCGCCTCGTCTTCCGCCACTTGAGCCCCCGAGGAGCGCCACTCATTCGGGTCGGACCAAAGCTGAGCCACAAAACCAAAGAGGCTCCCCTCAGGGAGCCTCTTTGGTGAACTCACGCTTCTCAAAGAGATGCGCTGACTCTTTACTTCTTGGCTGCCGAGTCCGCTTCCCACTCGAGCACTGTGGGACGGTACTCGCTGCGGTCGAGCACCGACATGCTCAAGAAGAGCAGGACGAACAAGAACGAGCTCGCGAAGGCGATCAGATTGAACCGGCTGTCCCAGAACAGGTGCATGAAGAAGCCCATGACCAAGATCGCCTTCACCGTGGCGATGATCATCGCGACGACAAGGTTACCCTGAGCTCCCAAATCGATGGCCGTAACGGCCACCGTCAGGACCGTGAGCACAATCAGGGCGCCAAGCACACCGACGAGCATCCACATGGGCTGGGGGTGTCCGTGTCCTTCTCCATGGCCGTGTCCGCCGTGCCCGCTCGCCGCGGCCACCTGCCCTTCGGCTTCCTTCGTCTCCGGAGGGCGAGCGCTCTCGAGCGTCTTGGTCTCCGTCTCCGTGTCCGCGGGAGCCTCCTGGCTCTTCTCACTCGACGGGCCTGCGACCTCAGCGCTCTCGACCTTGGTCTCGACCGCGTCTTCCGCACCGCCAGCCGTGGTGTCGACGGAGGTTCCTTCGCCCGTTTGGCTCTCTTCTTTCGTCTCTTCCGACATGATCAGTTTCTCGCGACGTATCCTGTGTGGCTTCGGCGAACCCGGGTCCTCAGTGGATGAGGTAGAGCATCGGGAACAGGTAGATCCAAATCAGATCGACCAAGTGCCAATAGAGGGCGGTGAAGTCGATCGGGCCGAAGTAGCTCGCTCCAAACTTGCGACGGCTCGCGATCACGAGCATCCAGATCCAAAGACCGATGCCGATCACGACGTGAACGCCGTGCAGACCGGTCATGAAGAAATAGATGCTGAAGAAGATGCCTGCGCGCTCGGGACGGGCAAACGTGATGGGCCCGTCGGCGGGTTTCCGGATCACACCGGCCATCTCCAGCGGCCGCCGCTCAGCGCCCGACAGGGTCCGGACCTGCGTCTCGAGCCAGACATCGTCCGGCAGAGCAGCCATCGCGGGATCTTCAGGAGGAAGCACGACCGCTTCCGGCTCAGCGCCCTCGTGATGGCTCACGGGAATCGCAGCGACCGGAGTCTTGGTCGACTCGATGGTATCGACGATCTGGGCGCTGGCTGCCTTCTTCTGAGCGCGCTCAGCGAGGCGCGCCGAGATGCGCTTGGCTGCTTCAGCCGCCTCCGGGTGCTTGTGCCGGAACGACTCCGTCTCCCAAACTTCGTGGGAGGGAGCGAAGTGTCGCCCGGGCAGGAGCCCATCGTGGAACTTGTGCCCGTACTCGACGTACTTGACGCACATGAACACGAGCGCACCACCAATGGTCAGGATGATGTTGGTGCGAAGCAGCTTGACCTGACCGAGCTGGGCATTCCGGACCGCCCAAGCAGCCGTGAAGCTCGACAGAATGAGCACCACCGTGTTCACGCCGCCCCAGAACGTATCCAGGTAAAAATGCGCCCAGTAGAAGATCTCTGGGTGCTGTGCGCGGTACGCGACGTATGCGCAGAACAGCCCCGAGAAGAAGAGAATTTCGGTCACCAAGAAGAGCCAAACGCCCATCTTGCCTGACTCGAAGTGCTGCTTCGCTTCGTGGAAGTGGTGCGGCGTATACGGGTAAACCGCTTCTGCCGCGTGGTCGTGGCCGCCGTGTGCCGCTGAATGTGCCTCACTCATCGTGACTGTTTCCTGGGTTCGGGTCCGTGACTCTGGTCCCTGTTATTCGGCGGGCACGTAGCCCTGGATTTCCTTGTCGAACTTGAGGTGCTGGTAGCCGTCGTAGGGGCCACGGTTCACCTCAGGGGTGTCGTGGAAGTTGTAGTAAGGAGGGGGCGACTCACACTGCCACTCGAGCGTCGTGCCACCCCAGGGGTTCGCAGCCGCCTTCGGGCCCTTCCGGACCGACTGGATCAGGTAGATCGCCGTGAGGACGAAGCCGATTCCGAGCGTGAAAGCGCCGATGGTCGAGAGCTGGTGCAGCTCCTGGAACTCCGGCAGGTAGTTGTAATAGCGGCGGGGCATGCCGCGCGTCCCGAGCAAGAACTGCGGGAAGAAGGTCACGTTCAGGCCGATGAAGACCAAGATCGCGCCGATGCGAGCGAGCTTCTCGTTGTACATGCGGCCGATGAACTTGGGCCACCAGTAGTGCAAGCCACCCATGAACGACGTGATCGCTCCACCCATCATCACGTAATGGAAGTGCGCGACCACGAAGTAAGTGTCGTGGAGATGCACGTCGACGCTCATCGTCGAGAGGAAGATGCCCGTCAGACCACCGATGGTGAACACCCAGAGGAACGCGATGGCGTAGAGCATCGGGGTGTCGAGGTGGATCCGGCCGCGGTACATCGTCGAGACCCAGTTAAAGATCTTGATCGCGGTCGGTATGGCGATAAGGAAGGTGATCGCACTGAAGATCGTACCAGCAAGAACGGACTGACCGCTGGTGAACATGTGGTGGCCCCAGACGAGGAAGCCGAGCAGCGCAATGGCGACCGAGCTGAGCGCGATGAACTTGTAGCCGAAGATCTCCTTCCGGCTGAACACCGCGATGATCTCGCTGACCACGCCGAAGGCGGGAACGATCATGATGTACACCGCCGGGTGCGAGTAGAACCAGAAGAAGTGCTGGAAGAGCACCGGGTCACCGCCGAGGGCCGGGTCGAAGATACCGAGGCCAACGATACGCTCGACGATCAGCATGAGGAGCGTGATGCCGATGACCGGGGTCGCCAGGACCTGGATCACCGCAGTCGAGTAGAGCGCCCACACGAAGAGGGGCAGCCGGAACCAGGTCATCCCCGGCGGACGGAGCTTGTGCACCGTGGTGATGAAGTTCAGACCCGTGAAGATGGAGCTGAAACCGAGGATGAATGCGCCGAAGGCCGCCGGAATGACCGCCGTCGGGGTCGTCGTGCTGTAGGGGACGTAGAAGGTCCAGCCCGTGTCAGCCGCGCTGATGACGAGAGACGCGATGAAGAAGAGCGCGCCGAGAACCCAGAGGTGATAGCTCATCAGGTTCAGCCGCGGGAACGCCACATCCTTCGCGCCCAGCTGAAGCGGAAGGATGATGTTCCCGAGGGCCGCCGGAATGCCCGGAATGATGACCAAGAACACCATGACCGCCCCGTGTAGGGTCATGGCCTGGTTGTACTGGTCGTGGGTGATGAGGGTCGGGCCCGGGAAGAACAGCTCAGCGCGGATCGCCAAGGCGAAGAAACCGCCGAGCGCGAACGATGCCAAGACGCTCACCAGGTACATGAGCCCGATGCGCTTGTGGTCGAGAGTAAAGATCCAAGACAGGATCCCCTTGTCGTGCTTGAGGTAGTTTTCCTCCGCTTTCGAGGGGATCACGCCGAGGTCAGACGGTGAGATCGTCGCGGTGCTAGACATCGTGGGGGCCCTTTACTTGAGAGACTTGATGTATTCGATGATGCCGTTGATTTGCTTGTCGCTCAGCTTGCCCTGGTAGGTCGGCATCGAAGGGGCAAATCCCTGGACCACTTGGCTCATGGGATCGTTGATCGAATTGCGAATGTAGTTCTCGTCGACAACAGCGCTGCTCCCGTCGGCGAAGGTGCGGGTCTTACCCCACAGACCTTGCCAGCTCGGACCGACGAGCGTCGAGCCGTCCACTGAGTGACAGGTCTTGCAGCCCTGCTGGTCGTACATGAGCTTGCCGAGCTCGACAGGCGGCATGTTGTCGAGGCGAGCGACGATCTCCTCCATCCAGGCGTCGTAGCCACCCGGCTCGTGCACGACCGCCTTCGCGATCATGTCCGAGTGTGAGGTGCCGCAGTACTCAGCGCAGAAGACGGGAAACTCACCGCTCTTGGTCGCGCGGAACCAAAGGTCCGTGTAACGACCCGGCACCGCGTCCATCTTGGTGCGGAATGCGGGGATGAACAGGCTGTGGAGCACGTCCACCGACTGAATGATGATGCGCACGTCCTGGTCGACCGGGACATGGAGCTCGCTGTCGACGTGGCCGTTCGGGTAGGTAAACAGCCACTTCCACTTCTGGCCCTGAGCGTGAATCTCGAGCGCCTCCCGGGGAGCCGTGCGGAGATCGACGTAGCCCTTGAAGCCGCTCACGAAGATGCCCACGCAGAACAGGAGCGGAATCACCGACCAGGTGATTTCGAGCGCCGTGTTGTGATGGCTCACGTCATCGCCGACCTCCGAGGCCTCACGGCTCTTCGCCCGGTATTTCACGATGAAGTAGAACATCACGCCGTAGATGGACAGCGCGGCGACGACGGAGAGCCAGAACAAGAAGTCGTAGAGACCGTCGACGTGGCTCGCGAACGTAGACGCATCGATCGGCATCCAGGTGTCGTTCGATGGCGGACTCTTGGGGAGCGACGCATCCGTCGCGGTGCTAGCGAGTAGATTCGAAATCATGATGATGTCTTCGATAGGGGCTTCCGCTTGCGCTCTGCGCGCCAAAGTCCGGTCAGCATGCCGCCCAGGGCCAAGGCCCCAGCGCCGCCCGAAAGGCGCATGATGTTCATCGCAACCGGGGCATACCTGCCCTCGCTCGCGTCGTAGTGAAAACAGTAAAGGATCAGGCGATCGAGGCTGGACCCGACTTTCCCTTCGGATGCCTCAATCAAGCTGAGGCGGAGGGTCTTCGGGTGGTATTCGAGGCCGTAGAGATAACGGGCGACGACGCCAGACGGGGTCAGGACCGCAAAGGCGGCCGGATGGACGTACTCGTCTCGCTTTTCGTTGTAGTTGTAGGTGACTCCGAGCTGCGCTGCGACCGCTTGAATGTTCTGCTCGCTGCCGGTCAAAAATGTCCAACCCGCGTCCGACTCGGGGCGGCTGTACATCGAGAGGTAACGAGACTTCATGCGCGCGACGCGCTCAGTCGTGTCCTTCGGGTCGAGGGAGACCGTGACAATGCGATAGTCGCGGCCGAGCTCGAGATCGATCTGCTTCATGCTCGCGACGAGTCCGTTCAGCTGCATGCTGCAGAGCATCGGACAATCCGAGTAGTTCAGCGTCACAATCGTCGGCAGCCCGCTCGAGAGCACCTCACCGAGCAGTCGATCCCGACCGAGCTCGTCCTTGAATGCGAGCGCGGTCGAAAGGGTCGCGCCGAGCTTCTCCTCGACGTCCACGCCTTCCATGCGCTTCGGCGCCCGCTCCGTACGATCGACGATCTCAGAAGAGTCCACCGGCGCCGCACAAACGATTCCGCCAGAGACCGCGAGAGCGGCCCCGAGGGCGAGCGAATGAAAGACACGGCGGAGCATGGAAGCGGGGGAGCGGATCAAAGAGTCGCGGGCGCAGCTTGGCCTTCGGCCGGAGTGGGGACCGGCACGTCGGCCGGCTCTTGGGCAGTCTGTGAGGACGGTTCGAGGGCAGGATTCTTCTCGACGCCCGAGCCTTCGGGCGCCGCCCCCGCCGCGGGCGCTTCTTTCGTCTCTGCGGAGAGGACCGAACCAGTCTCAGCAACTCCTTCACCGACCTCGTTCGGAGGGGTCACCTCAGCCTCAGCCCCTTCGGGCTGCGCTGCCGCGGAGGCACCCGTCGCACCAGCGGTCCAAGGGCTCAGCTGAGCGCGATCGCGACGAACGGCTTCGAGGGTCAGCGCCATCGCGCGTCCGATGGGGAGGCTGACGGTCCCGGTCGCCCGGTCCTTATAGGCCGGATTCGCCTCGAGAACGCTCTGCTGAGCTGCACGCAAGTGCCGCAGAGGAGCGTCCTGCGTGGCGTCGCGCTCCGCGCTCACTGCATGCACCTCATCCCGGACCAACGCGTAAACGACCATACAGATCGCCGCGGTCGAGACGGCCACAAGCCCGAGCACCAAAGCCAGTGCTCCGTTGTTGACGTAATCGGGTTCGTTCCCCGTGTGCGCGCTCTGCATGTCTTTTCCTTAGATGTTCTGGAAGGTGAGCGAGCGGCCGAGCCGCGGATCCCCAGTCGGGATCAGGTTGGTGTCTTTCGCCTTACTGAGGACGAATCCGAGAAGCAGGCCGGCCACGCCAACCCAAGCAAGAATGTCGACGAGGCCGATCGCCATGCCGCCCTTGTGGAGGTTCGGCGCAACGAGCCAGTACATGTCAAACCAACAGATCACGAGGATCCAGACGGCCCAGAAACCGAGCGTCGTCTTGTTGCGCTTGATCTCGCGGGACATCATCCCGAAGAAGGGGATCACGAAGTGCGCCGCGGCGAGCACGAGAGTCGCGCTCAACCAGTTCCCCTCGAGGCGGTCTCGGAACCAAGCCGTCTCTTCCGGGATGTTCGCGTACCAGATCAGCATGAACTGGGAGAAGCCGATGTACGTCCAGAACGCCGTGAACGCGAACATCATCTTCCCGATGTCGTGATAGTGCTCGGTGGTGATGGCGCTCGTGAGGTGACCCTTCTTCTGGAGCCACATCGCAAACAGCGCCAGGACCGAGTGGAACGTGAGGACGCAGGTCGAGAAGTAGTAGACGCCGAAGATGGTCGAGAACCACATCGGGTCGAGCGTCATCAAGAAGTCGATCGCACAGAAGGTCACCGAAAGAGCGAACACGATCATGGCCGGGGCTGCCTTGCCCTGGAGGGAACGAGTGAGCTCCTCGCCGCCACCCTTCTCCTGCTCGCGCGACTTCTTCAGCCAGAAGGTCGCCATGAGCGCGAAGTAGGCAAAGTAGAAGACCATGCGCCCGAGGAAGAAGCTCGGGTTCAAATACGCGGTCTTGGAGCTGATGCCGTGAATCGTGTCGTGGTTCAGCCAGCGGAACAGGGTGTCGTTGTGCTGTAGGACCGGAATCAGAAGCGGAATGGCCAAGAGGGCCAAGAGGACGACGCCCTGAGCCAAGAACTCGCCGAGGCGACGCACCACGATGCTCCAGCGAGCGTTCACGAGGTGCTGCAGGGTGACCCAGAACAAGGCACCCAGCGTGATGCTGAGAGCCCACATGAACGCCGTCAGGTAGGAGTGCTGGAACTGCTTACCGAACAGACCGCCGCCGAGAGCGATGGCTCCGCCGATTCCGACCACACCGACCGCGAAGGCGGTCTTCGAGAGCGACAGGTCCGCGCCCGACAGACGGATCGAATCCGTGAGCTTCGGGGCCGCGTCGTGGCCGCCGTGCGAGTCCGATTTTGAATGATGTTGATCAGCCATGAGAGACCCTTATTGGAGCTGCGCTCGCTCGGCGTCGGTCAGGTCGTTGACGCTCGCGGATTGGCTCTTCTGCAGAGCACGGAGGTAAAGGACGATGGCCCAGCGATCTTCAGCCGAAATCTGCGGTCCGTAGGCGGGCATGTTGCGCACGCCGTTCGTGATCGCCCCGAAGATCTGCCCAGCGGGCTGCTCTTTGATGTAGGTTTGATGGAGATCGCTCGGCGGAACCCAGCCCTGCTTCAGCTTGGAAGCGCGCTGGTGGACGATGCCGTTTCCATCACCGAGTTGGCCGTGGCAGGGCGTGCAGTAGATACCGAACTGCTGCTTGCCTCGCTCCATCGTCGCCTCGCTGAGCGCGAGCGACTCAGGGAAGCTGGAGGCCCACTCATCACCGACTTTGCCGGTGTAAAGGTGCTCGTCGTCGTGCAGCTGGCCCAAAGCGACGGTGCCTTCCGGCGGCGTGCGCATCGAGCGCTGGTCACCAAACAGGGGGTTCCCTTCCTGCGCCTTGTAGGCAGGGGTGAAGTCCATATCCCAGACCACGTGCACACGACCTTCGGTCGTCTTCGCTGCGCGGGCCTTCGCAATGAACGCGAAGGGGATCAGGCTGACCGCACCGAGAATGACCAGGGTGTAGATGAGCGGAGCGGGGATCCGGTCGCTCGTGACGCGGTCCTCGAGGACATCGTCGAGCACGACGGGGTTCGTCGCGGCCAAGAGCCCGCGGGTGTCGCGCTCGTCGAACTTCGGATCGCTCGCCTCGATCACGAGGAAGAACTTGTCGTCGGTGACCCTGCGGAAGCGCTCCTTCAGATCGAGCGGGTGCGCCGGGAGCGGCAGGTTGTTCAAGAACAGCATGCCGCCGATGGCCGCGAAGGCCGAGAACAAGATCGTCATCTCGAAGATGATCGGAACGTTCGCGGGCCAGCTCCAGAACGGCTTACCTGAGATGATCCAGCGGTAGTCGACGCTATTGGTCCAGTATTGGAAGTAGGTCGCGACCGCCATCCCGGTGAGGGCGAACCCGAGGACGAGCCAGGGCAGCCTGGTCATCCGGATGCCCATGTCCTTCTCGATGCCGTGGATCGGGAACGGCGTATAAGTGTCCCAGCGACGGAACCCCGCGTCGCGCACCTTGCGCGCAGCGTGTACGAGCGCGGTCGGGTTGTCGTACTCGGCGATGAGCCCGTAGAGCGGGGTTTCAGTAGCTAGCGGTTTCTCAGAGTCACTCATGACTTAGTCGCCCCATCAGTGGTCGTGAACGTGGCTCTCGGGGATGAATGCCTTCACCTCGGCCATCGCCACCATCGGGAGGTAACGGCAGAAGAGCAAAAAGAGCGTGAAGAAGAGGCCAAACGAGCCGGCCAGCGTCGCGTAGTCCACGGCGGACGGAATGAACGCACCCCAGTTCGCGGGCAAGAAGTCACGCGTGAGCGAGGTACAGATGATCACGAAGCGCTCGAACCACATGCCGACGTTCACGATGATGCCGACGATGAGGATGACCCAAACGTTGGTCCGGAGCTTCTTGAACCAGAAGACCTGCGGGGCCAGGACGTTGCAGAAGATCATCGTCCAGTACGACCAGGCGTAGTTGCCGAAAGCGCGGTTCAAGAACGCGAACTGTTCGTAAATCGAGCCCGAGTACCAGGCGACGAACATCTCCATCGCGTAGGCGTATCCGACGATCATACCCGTCGCGAGGATGACCTTGGCCATCAGCTCAAGGTGCTTCAGGGTGATGATCTTCTTCAGGCCGAAGAACTCGCGGGCAGGGACAGCGAGCACCACCACCATCGCGAAGCCACCGAAGATAGCGCCGGCGACGAAGTAGGGCGGGAAGATGGTCGTGTGCCAGCCGGGGAGCTGAGAGGTCGCAAAGTCGAACGAAACGACCGAGTGCACCGAGAGCACGAGCGGAGTCGCGAGCGATGCAAGGAGCAGGTACGCGCGCTCATAGCGGTGCCACTGGCGGGAAGACCCGCGCCAACCCATGGCGACCAAGCCGTAGACGAAACGCCGCACAGTGCTCGTCGAACGATCGCGGAAGGTCGCGAAATCCGGGATCATGCCCATGTACCAGAACAGGACGGACACGGTCGCGTAGGTGCCGACAGCGAACACGTCCCACTCGAGCGGTGACCGGAACTGCGGCCACATGCCCATCTGGTTCGGGATCGGGAACATCCAGTAAGGGAGCCAAGGACGTCCGATGTGCACACCGGGGAAGACCGCCGCACAGACGACCGCGAAGATCGTCATCGCTTCAGCGAAGCGGTTGATCGCGGTGCGCCAGTTCTGACGCAGGAGGAACAAGATCGCGCTGATCAGCGTACCGGCGTGACCGATACCGACCCAAAACACGAAGTTGACGATCGGGAAGCCCCAGGCGACCGGGTGAACGTGACCCCAAGCGCCGATACCCTCCCAAACCACGATGCCGAGGCTGAGGCCGAACACACCGAGCAGGCCGAGCGCGAAAGCAAAGGCAATGTACCAAGCAAGCGGAGGCCGAGGCGCCTCCATAATGCGCGAGACATTGTGGGTGATTTGCGCGAAGGCGTTATCACCCTCGAGCGGTCCGTTGTACGGATTAGTGATGCTCACTCTTGTGTTCATCTGCCTCTGAGAGCTCCGGATGCGGGTTTGAAATGCGAGCGAGGTAGTTCACGCGCGGACGGTTGTTCAGCTCCTGGAGGAGCTCGTAAGCGCGAGGCACCTTTTGGGCAGCCGCCACGCGGCTGTTCTTGTCGTTCAGGTCTCCGAAGACGATCGCACCAGAGGGGCAGGCGTCCTCGCAGGCCGTGCTGATCTCACCGTCCTTGAGGGGTCGGCGCTGATTCTTGGCGACGATCTTGGCGTTCTGGATGCGCTGCACGCAGAAGGTGCACTTTTCCATCACGCCGCGGCCGCGCACGGTGACCTCGGGGTTGAACGCCATCGCCTTCAGCTTGGCGCGACGATCGTCGGTGCCGGTGTAAGGCGTCGTGCCGATCGTCTCGAGGTTATAGTTCCGGTAGTTGAAGCGACGGACCTTGTAGGGGCAGTTGTTCGAGCAGTACCGGGTACCGATGCAGCGGTTGTAGACCATGTCATTGAGGCCTTCCTCGGTGTGCATGGTCGCGCCCACGGGACACACCTGCTCGCAAGGTGCGTTCTCGCACTGCTGGCACATGACAGGCTGCTGCCGGACGCTCGCCTTCTTGGCGTCGCCCTTGTAGTAGCGCTCGACGCGGATCCAGGTCAGCTCGCGGCCCTTGGTGACTTCACTGCGGCCGACAACCGCGATGTTGTTCTCCGACTGGCAGGCGACAATACACGCGGCGCAGCCGGTGCACTTGTTGAGGTCGACGGCCATGCCCCACTTGTGGCCCTCGTAGCTGACCGGCGGCTGCCAGAGGCTCAGGAGCGGCGGATGATGGACCTTGTGCTGGATGCCGTCCGGGTGCGCCTTGTAGTCGGCGAGCGTCGTCTCGCGCACGAGCTGATCCTCGCGCTGCTTCTGACCACTCTTGCCGATCGCATCGATGGCCCAGAGATCCTGGGTGATGGCGAGCTCTTGGCGACCGCCCGTCTTCTTGACGCTCCCTGAAGCGAGGAAGGGCGCCTTCGAGGGGCGAACCTTGTAGACGTCGACACCGGAGACTTCGACGGGCTCGGCGGGGTTCAAGAAGCCACCGACGACACCCGCGACAGTCCGCCCGTAACCGAGCGTCAGCGCGATCGTGCCCTCGGCCTGTCCAGGGGAGATGATGCTCGGGAGCGAAACGGAGCGGCCTTCGATCGTCACCTCGCAGAGGTGACCGTCACCGAGACCCAGCTTCTCTGCGGTCGCGGGACCGACGAGAGCCGCGTTGCCCCAGGTTTGCTTCGAGAGAGGATGCGGCAGCTCTTGGAGCCAGCCGTTGTTCGCGAAGCGACCGTCGAAGACCGCCGGATCCGTCTCGAAGATGACCTCGAGCTCACCAGCGCTCGGCAGCTCGAAGGCCGACGCGGCCTGAATCTCGACCGCCACCTCATTCGCTGCTGCGCCATAACGACCCGAGTGCACTGCGGCGCGCCACAGCTTGTCGGTCGGGAGGTGAGACGTGGCTCGCACAAGCGCTTGGCTGCTCGGGTTCGGCGCGCCCAAGAGGCGAGCCAGAACTTCGATCGCCGCGCGCCCTCCGAGCAGCGGCTCGATGAGCGGCTGCGCGATGCGCACGGTGCCGTCCTGAACCCGAGCGTCGCCCCACACCTCGAGGAAGTGCGCTTCGGGCGCGTGCCACGAGCACTTTTCGCCCGTCTCGTCGCGGTAGAGGCCGAGGTGGAACGATTGTTCGACCTTGCCGAGCGCGGGCGCGAACGGAATGTCAGCGGGGGCAGAGTAAACCGGGTTTGCACCGAGGATCAGGAGCGTCTTGACCTTGCCCGCGTCGATGTCCGCAACGAGCGCTGCGAGATCGTCGACGCCGCCCGAGAGCGTTTCGCTCGGCTCGACGTAGCGCACCGTGCTGCCGACGTTTCCGAGCAGCACGTTCAGACGGTGCGCCGAGGCGTGGAGCTCCGCGCCGTAACGGGAGCCGAGGGTGACGAGGCTCTTGCCCTTCTTCTCAAGGAGCTCACGAACCACCACGCTGAGCACTTTGTGAAGCTCAGCACCGAGCACATCAGCGCTCGGCGCGGGAATCGTCGCACGCCCGAGCTCGCTCCCGATCGTGCCCTCCAGGAAGGCGAGGATCGCAGCGATCTTCGAGGGCTGCACGGCGACGCGGTGATCGGCGAGGCTGCCGAGCTCGCTGAGCAATGACTCGAAAGCGTAGATTCGACTCATCGAGTCGGAGTCGGGATCGCGGCGCTCGGAGACCTTGCGCGCGTAGGCGAGGCCGCTCGGGCTCTGGGCGCTGATCAGATCGGAGTCGAGGGCGACGATCACGTCCGCCTTCTCGGGCGAAACGAGCTCACGCACGCGCTTGCCGAAAGCCAGCTCGGCTCCCCGCTCCTTACCCGGAGCGTGGGAAGGCTCGTACACGTACCAAGCCGCCTGGGGCAGCTCCGTCTTCAGTTCATTGCGCAGACGAGCGAGCGTCGGAGACGAGTGCGCCCCGCTCAGGACCGCAAAGCCCTCACCGCCCGCCTTCTGGGCCGCGGTGTATGCAGCGAGAAGAGCTCCATCGAAGGCTTCCCAGGTCGACGGCGTCTGACCCTGCATCACCTTCTGGCTGCGATCCGGATCATAGAGGCCCAAGATGGACGCTTCGTGGAAGGGACCGGTCCCGCCCAGCGAGGCCTGATCTTCGCGATGGCCGCGGACCTTGATCGGACGACCGTCGTAGCTCGTCGCCACGAGCGGAGTCGCGACGCCTGCGACGTCCATCACCGTCACGTAGGAGGTCTGCACGCCGGGGATCTGCCCGTCGGGACGCGAGGTGTGCGGGAGGATCTTCTCTTCGCGGTAGTGACAGCCAGCGAGCGCGAAGGACGCGCCCATCAGCTGCATGAACCGGCGACGTCCGGCGTCCGACAGCGGAGTCTGCTCGAGCGGCTCGCGGAACTCTCGGGCTACGTACTCCGAGAACTCGGGATCACCCTCGAGCTCGGCAAGACTGCGCCAATACTTGGGCTTTTTGGGCTGGGAATTCATCGATGACATGTGGAGCAGTCGGTCGGTGGATTGATGTTGTTTTGCTCACGCAGCGCCTTGCCGTACGCGACGGCATCCCCTGGTGGCTTCCAGTTCATGTTCGTCACCTCTTCCGGGGGACGCAGGTTCTTCTCGGGCTGGTTGTGGCAGTCGAGACACCAGCTCATGCTGAGTGGCTGGTCCTGGTAGACTTCTTCCATCTGGTCAACGCGGCCGTGACAGGACACGCAGCCAACACCACGCGTCACGTGCGCGCTGTGGTTGAAGTAAACGTAGTCCGGGAGGTTATGCACCTTGACCCACTCGACCGGCAGGTTCGTCGCGGCGCTCTCCCGAATCGGCAGGAGCTTCGAGCTCTCGGGGTGGACCAACGTGTGACAGTTTAGACACGTCTGCGTCGGGGGGATCGCAGCGTGGGACGACTGCTCCACGGTGTTATGACAATATTTGCAGTCGAGGCCCATCTCACCTGCGTGGAGAGCGTGACTGTAGGGGACCGGCTGCTTTGGCTGGTATCCCACATCGGTAGTTTTCGGTGAGAAGCCGAAGGTGACGAGAGCGGTCAGATAGATCGGCATACCAGCGAAGGCGACGCCGAAAATCTGCCGGGTCTTGTTGGCCCAGCGTGGGAATACGAACAGCTTCATCTTGGTTGGACCGGCTCGGGGGACCTCACACCTTTCGCGACTTGCGCTGCAAGCTGTCGAAAGGACTGCCGGGTCTGAGCCCTTTGGCGAACCGATTCGCCAAAACAAAGGCCACAGTCGGGTGGAGTCCGCTCGGGGTTGCGGGCGGGGTTATGCGGTCCCGTTCAGGAAAAGTAAATCGGATCGCGTGGTGACCCCTCAACCCAGCGAAATGACTCAGCTTTATCCCGCAATTCTACGACTCGACTGAAAATTTTGACCCCGTCGGGGAGCCCGGGCACCCCCGCAGACTTTGCGCAGATCGAAACATCCGAAATCTCAAGGCAAAACGGGCCCTCGCCCCGTCGCTCCCCTGCCCCTCGGGTGGGGTCCTTGGGGGCGCCCGTCCCCCGGTCCAGGAGATCCCGAAACAATTCTCTGAGCCCCCCGCCCGCTGCTCATGAGTCATTGAGGAGATGGGCCTGGGGGCTGCGCGCTGCGACCCGCCTTCGCCTCGGGACGGTCTGGTTCTTCTCGCGGTCCGCTGGACAGAGACGCTCGTCGGCCAAGAGCTCCGGCAGGTCCAGCCAGAGCTCACTGCGCCGCTTGTGACGCCGAAGTGCTTCAACCACTTCCGGGGCTGGCTCACAGAAGACCCCGTCGTAAATGAACAGCTCACCCTTGTCCGGATCAACAGGGAAGGCGAGCCGTTCCCGCTCGAGATCGAACTGGGCGTCGATTTCTCCCGTGTTGCCCCGGGCATCGAGCCGAAGCCAGCGCCTATGGCTCGCCAAATACACGGCATTGAAGGCGTGGACGGCCGTTTTCCCGGTCTCAGGCTCGGCCAAGTAAACCTGGTAGCAGAAGCCCGTCGGGATCCCCACCGCCCGAGTCAGCGCCGCAAACAAATGACTCTTGGCGTAGCAGATCCCTGTCCTCTCCCGGAGCACTTCGCTCGCCGAGCAGGTCACGACGTCTATGCCGATATCGTGAGAATGAGGGATCTCATCGCGCACCCATTCGAAGATCGCCCGTGCTTCTGCGACGTCGGAATCGAGACCCTGAGTCAGTTTCCTCGCTACCTCAGCGAGCTCGCTCCGGTATCCGTCGACGACGTCGTTCATGCGGAGGTACATGGAGCGATCGCTCGATTCGAGTTCCATGGCCCGGAGGGTAGAAGACTCCTCGGCCCGGTGCTCGTCGAAATTGCGGCATTGGTCGTGTATGAAGCGACTTCCCGAGCTTCGCCGGAGACTTCCCATGAACGTACTCATCCTAGGAGCCACCTCCGACATCGCCGCCGAAGTCGCGCGCATCTACGCCTCTCGCGGCGCGCGCCTTTATCTCATCGCGCGAAATCCCGAGGCGCTCGCCCAGCTCTCCGCTGAGCTTGGCTCGGCTGTGGTCAGCTCCGACGCCGTCGACTTCACAGACTATGCCCGGGCCAGTGCTGCCGTCGAACGCGCGCTCACCGCCCTCGGCACACTCGACGTGGCGCTCCTCAGCCAAGGCTATCTCGGCGACCAGCTCGAGAGCGAACGGAACTTCGAAGAAGCACGACGCCAGATCGAAGTGAACCTCCTGAGCGCTGTGGCGCAGCTGATCCCTCTCGCTCAGCACGTCGAGAAGAACGGTCGCGGCACGCTCGCTGTCATCACGTCGGTCGCTGGCGAGCGAGGCCGTCCCCGCAATTACACCTACGGAGCCGCCAAAGGTGGCCTCACCCTCTACTTGCAAGGGCTCCGCTCCAGGCTCTGGGGAAAGGCCCACGTCGTCACTATCAAACTCGGCCCCGTCGACACCAAGATGACCACCCACCACAAGAAGAACGCCGTGTTCGCGAGCATTCCTCAGGCGGCGCGCGGTATCGTGCGGGCCGTCGATCGGCGCGCGGGTGAGGTGTACGTGCCAGGATTTTGGTTCTTCATCATGGCCGTGGTGCGCAACATGCCCGAGGCCATCTTCCAAAAGCTGAGCTTCCTCTCAGGACGCTAAATAGACGAAGACCCCGGCGCGAGAGCGGCGGGGTCTTCGGGTCGAACGATGAGGCGTTCTTAGAAATCCCTCATCTGCTTTCGGATCTTCGAGATCGCCTGCTCTTGGAGCTGACGAATTCGCTCGCGAGACAAGTTGTACTTGTCACCGATCTCTTTGAGCGTGAGCTCGTCCTCATTGTCGAGACCGAAGCGCCAACGAATGATGTTCGACTCGATGGGTGTGAGGGTCGACAGGAGCCTCTTGACCTCAGCAGCCCAGCGCTCAGCCGCGAGGCTGTCGTGAGGAGAAGGGGTGTCCTCCTCGACGAGGAAGTCGATGAACTTTCGGCCGTCCTCGTCACCTACAGGTCGGTCCAAGGAGAAGGGCGTATCGGCATACAGGTCCTTCACCTTGTCGAGCTTCTCCCGAGGAATGCCTGTTTCTTTCTCGAGCTCCTCAGGCGTGGCTTCGCGACCCATGCGAGCCGCGATCGTCTGCTTGGCGCGCGCGACGCGGTTATAGGTGTCGAGCATGTGCACCGGGATGCGCACGGCACGACCCTTGTCGGCGAGTGCACGACTGATCGCGTGGCGAATCCACCAGGACGCGTAGGTCGAGAAGCGGTAGCCGCGGGTGTGATCGAAGCGCTCCACGGCCTTCATCAGGCCGATGTTGCCTTCTTGGATCAGGTCGATGAGCGGGAGACGACCGCGGTTATAACGGCGGGCGATGCTCACCACGAGCCGCAGGTTCGCTTTGACGAACTTATTCTTGGCGAGCTGCTGCCGCATGTCCGCGCGATCGATGCGCTGCACGAACTTCCGGTACTCCTCGTTGTCGTCGAGGATCGGACGCTCGGCCTCGTCGGGATGAAGCTCCTGGGTCATCCGACGAGCGGTGGCACAGGCGTGGTTCATCCAGAGCCGATCGGAGTCGGGCATACGAAGAGCCCGCGCCAAGTCAGCACAGAGCGAAGCCCAGCGCTCCGCCTGCTCTGGAGTCAGAGGCTTGCCCTCGGTCGCCGCGAGCAGAGCGCGGAGCTCGTGCACCGAGTTCAGATCGGGGCGATCCTCCTCGGGTACCTCGAGCGCCTGGGCCTCGAGCTCTCGGAGCAGATGAGGTGTGGCGGGGGCGTAGGAGAGCAGCGCGCGCCACATCTCGACCTCCGCGCGCTCGACAGACTCCGCTGCCTCGAGCTCTTCGTGCGCACCCATGACCTGGTGCGCCGACATCTCGCGAAAATAGCGACTCAGAACGGAATCGGCGCCCTCGTCGTCCCGACGCGAGGGCACGACGCTCTTGCCGCCGGAACGCACAGCGATCGGGGTCGCGGCTCCTCCTTCCACGGAACGGGGCGCGCGAACGGCCGAGGCTGCGTGAACGCGGGCCTGAGCGGTGGACTTGCGAATGGGGCGCTGTTCTTGATTCATAATGGGGACCTCACCGGTCTTGAAAAGGAACAAGACAATTCGGAAACTCGTGCTAAGGTGCAGTTATTCCGGAGCACCGGACGGAGGAACCACCCGTCGCTCTCTCGGAATCACTTGCAAGAACCGTTCCGGCCACGTGGGCGCGGAGGGTGTCCCCTGTTTCCGAGGACAAAAAGAGGAATACGTGGCGCGTCGAGGACATCTTCCTCTCTGCTAGAACGACGCACTTCTTGAAACCTTACGGGCCCAGGTTGCAGTTTGGTTTCCGCCCTTTCGGCGCTGTCCGCCCCATCTGGACAACCCCGCGGAATTGCGCCTGAACCGGTTGCAAAGATTTCACACAAGGGCAGCCGCGTCGCGGTCGCGACGCACATCCTGGCACACCCGGACGAGTGTCCGGGCACGCGTCAGCCTGACATTTCGATCACGCTCGGGATGTTTTGCCTCGGTCGGTGCGCGGTGATTGGTACTACCGCCGCAAAATGGCCTGTTGGCGCGCGCCAACACTCGAGCGCGCTCGAGCAGGTCAAGTCAGCATTTTCTCAGAACTGAGCGAGGAAGCGGGGGTCGTTCTCGAAGAGCACACGAATGTCGGGGATGCCGTAGCGCAGCATCGCAATCCGTTCGACGCCGAGCCCGAAAGCAAACCCTGAGTACCACTCGGGATCGATGCCCGTCGCGGTGAGCACGGAAGGATGAATCATTCCGCAGCCGAGCACCTCGAGCCAGCCGGTTCCCTTGCAGACGCGGCAAGCAGCGCGGGTACCGTCCTCCTCGCTACAGAAGACGCAGCCGACGTCCGCTTCTGCGCCTGGTTCGACGAAGGGGAAATAGCTCGGCCGGAAGCGGATCGGCGTCGATTCGCCGTAGAGACGCTGGGTGAAGGCCGTCAGTACGCCCTTGAGCTCCGCGAAGGACACGTCCCGTGCGACGTAAAACCCTTCAATCTGGTGGAACATCGGCGAGTGGGTGACATCGTCGTCGCGCCGGTAGACGGCTCCACCACTCACGAGAGCGAGGGGCGGCCCGTGATCGCTCATCTCCCGCACCTGCACGCTGCTCGTGTGCGTCCGCAGAAGCGTCCGCCACTTTGCGGGCGCGCCCGCGACGTCGACCCAGAACGTGTCTTGCATGTCGGTCGCCGGGTGGTCCGGGGGGAAAGCGAGCTTTTCGAAGTTGTTCACCTCGAGCTCCACCTCCGGTCCCCAGGCGATTTCGAAGCCCAGAGAGCGGAAGATATCGAGCACCTCGTCCATGACGAGGGACACCGGGTGCCGATGGCCCCGCGGAATCGGACGGCCGGGCATCGAAAGATCGAAGGGGGGACCGGCGAGCTCCGCCGCCCGCTGTTTTCTCTTGAGGTCGACGAGGGCGGCCTCGAAAATGGCCTCGAGCTCCTCGCGAACCCGGTTCACGGCCTCACCGACCTGCTTCTTCTGGTCAGGGGGAACCTGGGCCATGCCGCGCAGGATCGCGGTCAATTCGCCCTTCTTCCCGAGCAACTCGGCCCGCGCCGTGCGCAGGGCAAGCTCGGAGTCGAGGCCCGAAAGGGCGGTGCGGAATCGGTCTTGAATGCCCTCAAGTTGGGCCAGGACGCTCGGACTGGAAGGGGACACGTGGGCCTTGTCTAGTCGCATTTTCGGGCTCCGTAAAACCGCGGACCTGCCCTCGCCACGAAAAATCTGCCCAGGTAGGGCCAGCAAATTCCGCCCAAATCGAGGACCCTGAGGCACAAGCCAATCCAGCCAAGGTCACTCGGCGCGTTTTTCAAAGGGGGGAAAGCTGATGAGTCGAGCTCATACGACACGACGAGCGCGGGCCATGACTGCGCTCGCGGTACTTTGGATGTTCACGGAGGTCGCCTGTGGCGCCCGATCCCCGCTCCAGAGCGGCGAAGAAGAGCTGGTCGGGGCAGGAGGCTCGAACTCGCGCCCCGTCGGCGACACCCCTCACTCCGCGACCGGCGGCACGCTCGCGACCGGCGGCGTTCAGTATCTAGCAGGCAGTAGTGGATGGGATGACGCTCCTCGGGACGGCGGACGAGGTGTGCTCGGCTCAGGGGGCACGTTCGGGGCGAGGCCGCTTGCCTGCGGTCCCGGCTCAGACTCGCCTTGTAAGAACGGCGGAGAATGTGTCCCCTCCGCCGGCAATACCCATCAATGTTTGTGTCGCCCAGGTACCTTCGGAGAGCACTGTGAGTTCTACATCTTTCAGGCGACCCCCCACTGTCTCCTCGGCTCCGACGGATACATTCGGGACTGTCCTCAAGACTTCATCGGCGTCCAGACCGCGTTCGGCACGCTCAAGCGAATCACAACGTACTATCAATCAGGCTCAATCAAGGAAGAATCCACCTATTCCTTCCTCGCAGGCTTAGAAACCTTGGGTTATCCAAGGCTCTTTCGCAACGGCGCGCGCCAGAAACTTCCTCACTCCACGTTCAAAGACATCCTCCTGAGCCGCTACAGTCTTTGGCTGCTCGGGACGGACGGGAGACTCGCTGTGACCGAGCCCTGGGCGCATGAGAGCGAGGAGGACATTGTGACGACACCCTCCCGCGTGACCGAGCTCGGAGCCAAAGACCTCGTGGCGTGCGGTCTCAACGCCGACCATTTCCTCGAGTGTTGGCAATGGGTCAACTTTGAAACCTTCGGCCGTTCGCCTCGCCCCATGGGCGAAAAACTCGCAAGTTTCTCCCGCTCAGGCGACGCCGGGCTGACCGAGACGGGCGAGCTACGCTGCGTCGATCAGGCTGCCTGTTCCCAGCTCAAAAAGTTCGGTCCTTTTGTGCAGGTCGAATCCGGCTGCGCTTTGAATATCGAAAGCGACGTGTATTGCCTCGACGGGAGCTCGTTCCCTGGTCCCTTTGATTGGTTCGTTCTCCAGGGGCTCGAGAGCCCCACGCGATTCTGCGGATCGCGCCGAGAGACCCACGAGCTTGTCTGCATGACCCTTATGGACAAGAGGCCTGCCCTTCCGCCCCCCATGCAAGCCCTCGATGTCACGATCAATGACGTTTGCGTGTAGGTGATCGACGGCGCGGGGGACCTTCATTGTTTCCCGCGTCACGACGATTGGCGCAGAGCCGTCTCGCTCAGCTCGCTCCCCGGGAGGTCCGACAAGCTATTTGGAGGAGAGCGAGTGTGCGCGCGCAGGCGGGTTCCCGCAGAAAGGCTCGAATGTTGGGGCCGGGAGGACCCGCAAGCAGAGCTCAGGACCGGTTATGTGGATCAGATCCATACCCAATCCGGCACGACTCTGAAGGACGGCTTCCCGAAGTACCCTGGAGCGCCGATCGGGGACGAGAAGATCGCCCTGCTCTCATCCGGCCCGGATTTCTGCCTTGTCACTCAAGCGGGGACACTCAGATGCGACGTCAGTCACTCCACCAACGCACGTCCGAGATACAACGATACCCGAGCGCTCGTGCTCGGAGATTTCATCGACATTCAGGGCGGCACCGACTTCAACTGCGCTCTTGATCGCGACACGACCGTGCATTGCTGGGGCGCGGATGAGACGAAGATGCGCTCTCCTCCCGGGAAGTTTCAGCAGATCGCCTGCGCCCAGGAGACCTGCTGCGGAGTAGCGCTCGACTCGGGAGTCGATTGTTGGGGCCGGTTCGAGCTGGCCGGGCCTTTCGCGGGACGATTCCAGAAGGTCGCTCTTTGGAGGTCGACCCTCTGTGGCATCCATATCGACGGAACGCTCATCTGCCGCGACGATCTCCGCGTCCCCTGAACGCACCGTTCGGGCGATGACAGCTGGTTCTGGAGCCCAGACAGGAGCGCTCAGGCGCTTACCCGCTCGCTCCTCGTAGCGCCGGCCGGCGGCGGTGGAGAGGTAGCTTGAGGTTGTTCGACCGCGACCGCGTTTTTGTCGGGCGTGATGGTCGAGCCGAAGTGGCGAGCGTAAACCTCGGTGAACTCCGCCCCGATGAGCAGCACCTGCGCCGAGAAGAAGACCCAGATCACAAAGGCAACGATGGAGCCGGCCGCGCCATAAGCGGAGGAGACTCCGACGCTGCCGAGGTAGAGGCCGAGTCCGAATTTCCCGAGCGTGAACAGCCCCGCGGTGACCACAGCTCCCACCCAAACGTCCCGCCACTCGACGCGCGCGTCCGGTAGCTTTTTGAACATCAAAGCGAAGAGGGCTGTGACGACTGAGAACGAAATGCCGAAGTTGAGCACTTGCCAAACCGTCGCCCCGCCCGGGAGCGACGCCTCGAGCACGCGGCCTACCCAGGTCAAAACGGCGCTCACCACGAGGGAAACAAGCAGCAAGAACGCCACGCCCAGAACGAGAGTAAAAGAAAAGAAGCGATCTTTCACGATACCCCAGACGCCGCGGCCGGGCTTCGGCGCGACGCCCCAAACGGTATTCAGCGCCGACTGCAGCTCCCCAAAAACTCCCGAGGCCCCAAACAAAGACACGGCCATTCCCATCGCGATTCCGAACACTCCGGAGCCAGGAGCTTGGGCATTTTTGGCAATGGTTTCGACCGCCGACGCAGCGCCCGCCCCCACCACGGCGGACATTTCTCCTGCGATGTGCTGGCGCGCGGTCTCCTCGCCCAATGCCCACCCCATGACCGCTACTACGAAGATGATGAGAGGGGCGATCGAGAGCAGCGTGTAGTAGGCAAGTGAAGCCGCGAGCCGAGTGACATTATCCTCACTCCATTGTGTGCCCGTCTCTTTCAGCACCTGCCAGGCGTCCTTGAGTGGCGTCATTTCTGAGAGCACTGCAAGTTCCGTGCATGAGGTGATGTGGTGCAAAAGTGCCCCACCGTGCCTCTCTCAAAAAATGCGCTCGGGCCCGCTCAAGTCCGTACCCGGATGAGGCAGTGGCCACTCTCGCTCGAGGGAGTGGGTCGAAACGGGGCAGACCTCAGAGGTAGTGGGTCGAAGAACGGATCCGACAAAATGAGAAACGGCGCCCCGAGGGACGCCGCTTCGCTATCACGAGCTCGCTCTCGAGAGAGCGATATCGCCTTAGGCCTTCGCGCTCGCTGCGAGCTCAGTGAGCTTCTTGAACGCTGCGGCGTCGTTGAGCGCCATGTCAGCGAGCACCTTGCGGTCGAGGTCGACGCCAGCTGCCTTCAGGTTGCCCATGAAGCGGGAGTAGCTGGTGCCGTTTTCGCGGCAGGCTGCGTTGATGCGCTGGATCCAGAGGGCGCGGAAATCGCGCTTCCGGAGCTTGCGGCCGACGTAGGCGTACTGCCAGCTCTTCCAGAGGCAGAGGACAGCTTGGCGGATGCGGTTCTTACGGCCGCCCCAGAAACCCTTGGTCTGCTTAAGAACGCGCTTATGACGACGGCGCGGATAGGGACCCCTCTTTACACGAGACATTCTGTTTCTTCCTTTCTCTCGTTATGCGTAAGGGAGAAGGCGCTTGATGCGATGCTCGAGCGCGGGAGAAACCATATCGTTGTCGCGGAGGCGACGGCGACGCTTGCGGCTCTTGCCGTTCAAGCAGTGTTGTCCACCCATCTTCGGGCGGCGGACGCGGCCGGAGCCGGTCACCTTGAAGCGCTTCGCTGCAGCGCGGTTTGTTTTCATTTTCGGCATGGGGTCACTTGCTCCTTTTGGAGAGGTGCCGGCGAGGCGGAGCCATCTTTGGAGGGTCCCGGGAGGTCCTGGCGCGGCGGACGAACTTCGGGGACAAGTCCTCGAAGGGAGGCGGTTTATGAAGGAGGGGCCCCCCGGCGTCAAGGCGGGGGGCCCTAGGGAGAGCGAAAGGTTCCTTCCCCTGGCCAAGTGTTGAGTACAGAGGAGCCAGGGGAGTTCGGCCGCGGAGGACACGGCGCGTGGGGCTTGCCCAGGGGGAGTTCGGCCGCGGAGGACGCCGCCCACCACGGGGCTGTGCCCAGGGGGAGTTTGGCTTTCGTCTCGGAAAGGGGCGGAGGCGGGCTCAGGTGAAGGCTCGGTCCCGCCGAATCGAGGGCAGATGGACCGGGGCCCTCAACAAAAGAACCGGTCGGGTCTCAGGCTGAGCGCCGCCGGGAGAACCGGAGGAGGCCGGGCACCCCGAGGACAAGCAAGAGCCAGGGAGCGGAGGAACGCGCCGGATGACGAGCCACGGCGCAGCCGCCTCCTTGGACGTCGAAGCCGAGCACGGCAGTGGTGGGGTCGGGACCGATCGCGAGATCGGCAGCGAGGATCTCGCGCCCCTGATAAAGGAGCCGGACCTTGGCGGTCTGGCCTCCCGCGCCCCGGGGAGCTCTCACCTCAGCGGTCAGAACGCCGGGACTGGCTCGAAGGAGCTTCGCTTCCGCGACCTCTGTGAGGATTTTGTAGTCCTCGAGGCGGATCGGCAGGGGTTGATTGTCGTCGTCCCGAAGCAGGGCGAGCATCTCTACGCTGCGCTCCGGATTCGGGTAGAGGAAAGCGCTCGCGAAGGAGAGGCGCGAGCGAGACCGGCTCGGCTCTCCGCCTTCTTCTTCAGAGGCGAGCGCATCCTGAGCCAAGAGCGTTCCAACGACGTCCAAGTTGCCAGCGCCGTACCAATTGCTCGGGAATCCCTCCTCGAGGGGTGCGCGGGCACCACCTCGCAAGAGGTCACGGATTTGTTCCATCGTGAGGCTCGGATCGCGCTGGAACAAGAGAGCGACAGTCCCGGTCACCTGGGGCGCGGCCATCGACGTTCCGCTCGCGATCCCGTGGGTGTCGCTCAGAACAAAACACTCCGGCGCGGCCCCCGGCGGGCAATAACCGCCCGCAGAGAACTGACTATTCACCCCAGGGCGCCGAGGATCGGCCTCCTCGGCCATAGCTGCTGCCAAGTTGCTGCCCGGAGCCAGGAGGTCGGGTTTCATCTGGCCGAGCTGGTTCGGGCCTGCCGAGCTGAAGAAGGCGGCGCCGTCCTCTTGTTCGTCGACGCCGATCTCGTTGCCCTCGTAGTCGGTCCACTCGGTCCGGTTGACGGAGGCGCCGACGGTGATGAGCGCCGGATGGCTCGCGGGGATCGTGACGGTCCCGCTCGTGCGCCCGCGGGGCATGAGAGCGGCGGTAGGACTCGTCGTCCCATTTTTCACGACAGAGCTCTCGACCCATACGCGCACAGTGCCATGCCCGCGGAAGATCAGCTCCTGGTTCGCGCCGCCTTTGACTTGTCCCGAGAGGAAGAAAGCGAGGGACGTCTCGGCGAGATCGATGTTCCCCTGATCGGAGCCGTTCACGAGGATGACCGAGTAGTTCCCTCCGTCTCCGATCTCCTTCGAGCTCAGCGTCGCGTAACGGCCCCGCGGCACGAACCCCGACACAGCGCCATTGCCGCCGCGGAAGGCGATCTGAACCTCGTCCCCGGGCTGAGTGCTCACGTAGCCGTACACCTCAAGCTCAGCGGTGCCCGTATACGCAGTCGCTAACGTGACATGAGTCTCTGAGCCCGGATGAACGCTGGTTTCGGTGTGAGAACCGAGCGGCTCCGGCAAGTTCGATCCGGGAAGCGAGTAAACGGCCCCCGAGTTCCCCGAGGCGACGATCACGGCGCGCCCTTCGCCGGCACCGAGCTCCGCGAGGCCTTCCTCGAGCAAGGTCGTGCCGTCATGGGGCCCAAAGTTCGAGCCTAAGGAGAGGTTCAGAGCGATCGGGCGGCCCGCATCCGCTGCTCGATCGAAGGCAAACTTGGCGCCGAGCAGGATTTGAGGATCGGAGATGCTGCCGGTTCCGCCTCCCGCCTGCACGACGATCAACTCAGCGCCCGGCGCGATTCCGGAATAGGTCTCATCGTCACCGGCGATCGCGGACGCGACGTGGGTCCCGTGCCCATAGGTATCGACGATGGATTCGTCGGGGATCCCGGCCGCGAGCAGTTTGTCGATATCCGCGCCGGAGAGCACCGCGCAGCGGTTCCTCGCGCACCCATAAAACTCCTCGAGCTCTGGCTGCAGACCCCGCGGCGACTCATCGAAAGTGAGCAGCCAAGCGATGCGCGTCGAGCCATCAGTTCGCCGAAGATCGGGGTGAGCGAGGGAGACGCCCGTATCGACGAGACCCACGTACACCCCCGCGCCGTCGAGACCGTAGCTCTGCTTCGCCTTGCGCGAGTTCTGGTGCGTGAGGGCGACATCGAGCTGAGGCCGGCGCGGAGGGCCAAAGCTGAGCGGAATATTCTGGGCGAGGAGCGAACGCATTCCTTCCGCGCCTCCACTTCCCACAGCCAAGCGACGAGTGACGGGAACCAGGCCGCGGGCGCGCGCCGAGTCGGGATCGGTCACGGCGATGAACAGCTCACCGCTGCGAAACAGGGCGCGCTCGAGCTCAGGCACGGAGCCGTCGGCGAGGGCATCCACGAAGCTCGGAGGAGCAGCCCACGCGGTCTCGGTGCCCAAGGCGCAAAGAAGCGCAAGCGCGCCCTTCCAAAGGAGAGGTGAGCCGGGTCTCATGTCGACTCTCGGATCAGCTCACGAAGATCGTGTTCGAGCTGTCGCATCCGCTCGGGGCTCGGCCCAATCGCGACGTCGCGTACCTCGCCTTTGCGGTCGATCAGTACGAGCATCGGAATCTCTCTTGCTAAGTATCGGTTGGTCACGCGCTCCGCCGGATCAGAAGCTAGAGAATAGGTCATCCGGAGCTTCCGCGCGACCTCCGCCCCGAGCTTCAGGGGATCAACCGTCACCCCAACGATGGACAGACCCCGCCCCGAGTATTCGACGTGCCATTTCTCAAGCTCCGGCGCGAGCAGGCGACACGCCCCACAATAACTCGCCCAAAATTCGAGCAGCACAACACGCCCGGCGAGCTCCCGGAGCGACGACACGTCCCCCTGGAAGGTGACGACCCCCGAGATTTCGGGAGCCTCGAATCCAACAAGCTCGAGGCGCGCTATGTCTTCGTGGACCGGGGCTGGCTCAAGGGGAACCGAGATGATCCGCCTGGCGCCTCTCCGCTCGACCTCAAGCGCAAGCTCCGCATGAACAGGCCTTTCTTGGAGCAACTCGATCAAGTCTCGAGAGCGTCCAAGGGGTCTCCGCTCAGCGCTCACGATAATATCATCTTCGGCGAGTCCCGCGCGGGCGGCGGGACTGCCGCGCAGGACGCGAAATACCCGCACCCCGCCCTGGTCCTTGAGAAACGCACCGAGCCAGGGGAAGTTCCGCCGCGGCGCCCGTACCTGAGCTCGCGGGGCCGGGAGCTCGGGCGCCGCCGGGAAGGTGCTCGTCTCTCCCGCTTCAGAGGAGGGCTGAGGGGAGGGCGCGGTCTCCGCGCTCGGGGCGCGGGGCCTCCCGGTCGCCGCCGCGCAGCCCAGACTCAACAGGGCGAGTCCAAGAGGCACCAGGGTGGGGCGAATCTGCACGCGGCGAAGGTACCATAAACCGGAGGGGCAGCGGCGAATGGGGACCCGAGTCCGGACGGGGTAGCAGCGAACCCAGGAGTCCGGACGGGGTAGCGCCCAATGGGACCCCGAGTCCGGACGGGGTAGCAGCGAACCCAGGAGTCCGGACGGGGTAGCGCCCAATGGGACCCCGAGTCCGGACGGGGCAGCCGCGAACTCAGAAGTCCGGACGGGGCAGCGGCGAACTCAGAAGTCCGGACGGGGCAGCGGCGAGTGGGACCGAGGACGGGAGCCGGACCAGACCTACTCACCGATCCACCGGACTTTGGCCTGCGGCCGCGCCCCCGCGGGACTGCGGTGAGGGATCCACACCGGGAGACCGTCGCCGACGCTGCGGCCGCGCCCCCGGGGGACTGCGGTGAGGGGTCGACACCGCGTCGCCGACGCTGCGGCCGCGCCCCCGGGGAACTGTGGGATGCGACCGACAGGTCCCCGGATGGAATAGAAAAGGGGTCCGGAAAGTTCCGGACCCCTAAGAGAGACTGATCGTCTCGCGGGCGCAGCAATCGAAGGCGCGGACGGCCGCGAGACGCGGGCAATGAAGCAAAGTTAGGAGAAAGGAAGCCTGCCCTTTCGGGCCATCGAAGCAATCTAAGGAAGCAAGCCAAGCAGCCCCGGAGGGCTAGGAAGGTACGCAAGGGCCGGTTCTTGGTCGGACGCCCGTGCGTGCCCCTCGCTAGAGCACAGGGCATGCCAACCCGAGGATCCTTCTCGGCCGGGGCGGAAAATCGCCCCACTTTCGCCAGCCCGGCTGCCGCCCGGCCCGCCCTGTGGATACGCTTCCGCAAGCCCTCCCCGGGTCGTCCCTGGCGAGGGTGTCCTGGGCGGCACATATCTATGAAAGAATTTCGCACCCCGCTCAGAGAAATCGTCTTCAGTCACTCGGAGGGCATAGACAGACGGATCGGTGATGGTAAAAGACGCGCCTCGACAGGCACCCGTAGCTCAATTGGATAGAGCATCGGTCTACGGAACCGAAGGTTGGAGGTTCGAATCCTACCGGGTGCGCCAAGATTCTCTGAGGAAGACGAGCCAAGAAGCCGTCTCCTTGCGCCCACAGAGCGCGGGCTGACTCTCACCGCCCGGCGGACATGAGCCCGATGAGGGCTCATCTTCACGCTGTTCGTCGGATGTGAGCGTTCACATTGTAGAGGGCGCTCACAGAGGCGTCTCCTCCAGCGCACCGCAGGCACCGAAGCGCACCGCGCACCGGAGCGAAACCACCGACACCTGCGCGCACCACCGGCACCGAAGAGCACCGCCGGCACCGAAGCGCGCACCGCAGGCACCGAAGCGCTGCAACCAGTACCCGCGCGCTGCCCGCAAATGCCGGCGCCGACGCGAGAACCTGTGCATGCTCAGCCGAGGAGGACCAGCCCATCGCCGAAGCTTCACGGAAGCGCCGCGGCTCCCGGTTCCTCGAAGCGCGGCCTTCAGAGCCCAACTCATCGTTCGCTCAGTTCAGGTCGCTCGAGCCGCGATTCCAAATCGCGTCCCAGTTCTGTCGATAAGCATCCGTAGCGACTCGGGCGGGACCAGGGTGACGCGGGGCACTCTCCCTCGGGGCCTCGCCCCCAGAGCGATTCTGCGAATACGAAAACTGCGTCTCAACGTCGCAGATCCAGGGAGCACCTGCTCGAGGCTTGAGCTGAACGATGTCGCCGAAGATAGCTTGTCCTTCTTTGAGCGGACGGACTTCACCGAGCTCAACGCGCTCGGGACGCGCCCTGAGCACCTTCAGGCCCTGCTGGTCCTCAGTGCGGCCGTGCACGATCACTATGTCCTGGGAGGAGTTACCCTCACCTTCCATCGTCTGGCTCGATTTCGCTTCGGGGTTTCTCGACATGGCTTGGGGAAAACTTCCCGCCCTCAGATGACTGAGGATAGCAGCTCGGTCGAAAAAGCGCCCACAAGTGCCCAATCGGAGACCGAGGTCGGGAAAATTGGCCTCCTGCGAGAAATAACCACCGCGAGCGTACGCGCAATAGCGCTCGAATGACCTACATAATGCGGCGCTCTCGGACCATCACGCACGGCCCCTACTGAGCCTGCCTTCTCGGCGGAGTGCGAGCCACATCCCGAGCAACACCCGTTGGGCCTGGCCGGCCCGCGTCGGGAAAGGAAGCGCGCCACGCCGCTCAAGTCCTTCGTGCCCGTGAGCTTGCTGCGCTTTAGTGCCGAGAGAACAAACGGAGCAAGAGAGAGCCGAGCACGCTCACCACAATGCAAGTGACAATTGGGAAGTGGAAGCTGCCGCGCTTGCCCTCGATGTGAATGTCACCGGGCAAGCGACCTAAGGGGATCCCCAGGCGCTCGAAGAGGAGCCACGCGCCCCCGAGCGCAGCCAAGCCCAGGCCGAGCGCGATGAGCAATTTTGCGAAGGACCAGCTCTCTGGGTTCACCTCGGCGAAGTCTTGATCCAACTCGGCGAAGAGTCACGCGCACCCCGCGCGGGCCTGCGCGCCAGAGTAGAGCCGGCCAGGACCGCAAACGGCTGTCACCCCATCAACGCTTCCGGGGTCTCGGGATATCCAGCTCCCCGAGGCGGGTCACGAGCGTCCGGCGCGAGATGCCGAGGAGCTCGGCGGCGCGCGTTTGATTCCCTGCGCACTTGTCGAGCGCTTCGAGGATCTGGTGCCGCTCACCTCGCCGAGAGGAGGGAGGAAAGCTGGACCAGGAGCTCGACTCTGAGAGCGAGCGGAGCTCACTGCCCGGGCTCTTCCCCGAACGTTCCGCAAAGCAACGAACCTTCTCAGGAAGATGCTCGACAAGAAGAACGCGGCCTCGGCAGAGAGCCGCTCCGCGCTCGATCAGGTTCTTGAGCTCGCGAACATTTCCCGGAAACGGATAGCGCTCCAGGACCTCAAAAGTCGCTTCGTCGATCGACAGGGGTGGCGCCTGCAGACTCCCCAGCGCGCGGGCGAGGAACATGCTGGCGAGCGGCCGGATCTCTTCCCGCCTCTCGCGCAGCGGGGGCACTGTGAGACTGACTCCGTTCAAGCGGAAGTACAGGTCTTGTCGAAACCGACCAGCGGCGACCTCTTCGTCGAGATCTCGATTCGTAGCGGCGACAAGACGCACGTCCACTTCTCGCTCGGTCCGCGCTCCCACTCGCATAACCTTTTTCTCCTCGATCACGCGGAGCAACTTGCTCTGCATGCTCAGAGGCAGCTCACCCACCTCGTCGAGGAACAACGTCCCTCCGCTGGCGCTTTCGAGCAGGCCCGCTCGCGACTGCAGCGCACCGGTGAAGGCGCCCTTTTCGTATCCAAAGAGCTCCGAAAGAACGAGAGACTCGCTGAGTGCTGCGCAGTTCAAGGCCACAAAGGGACCGGCCTTACGCGGAGAAAAGCTGTGAATCGCCCTCCCAGGGCGAAGCTCCCTGGCGAGAGCAATCCCGTCGAGCCCATTGTCGGAAGAGACAACGCCGAATCCATATTCTTGCAGCAGCTCCGTCAGGTTACCGCGGATACCTACGTCATCTTCGATGACGAGGATCGGCGCTTTCGCTCCTTGGCTCATTTTCCCTCTCCCTTTGGAAGTTTCACTAAGAAACTCGTGCCTTTCCCTTCACGGCTCTCACATTCAATCGTTCCCCCCTGGGCCGTGACTGCTCGATAGACAACCGCGAGACCGAGCCCGCTACCGGGCAAGTGTTCCGCGTTCTTTGCTCGATAATAACTCTGGTAAAGGTTCGGCATGTACTCCGCTGGAATGCCAATACCGCGATCGCGCAAGAGGAACTCACAGCTCTTCTTTCCCACCCGGACGACCAGCAGCACTTCAGAGTCCGCAGCGGAATACTTGAGAGCATTGCTCAAGAGGTTGCCGAGCACATGCCGAAGCAGCCGCTCATCCAAGCTCACCGATGCGTCGCCCTCGAACTCATAGTGAATGACGCGCGCTCCCTGACTTTGTTGTTCGAACGTTTCAACGAGTTCCTGACAAAAGGCATTCAAGAGGATCGGAGCGGGGCTCGACGTCAGGTTCCCCGCCTCCGCGCGCCCAATCAAAAGGATATCCTCCACCATCCGCTTCATGCCCTCGGCAGCTACGCGGATTCGCTCAAAATGGTCTCGGTTTCGCTCCGCTCCCCATTTCGAGCCAAATGCCATGAGCATCTCCGTCGACGAGACGATCGTGGTGAGCGGGGTACGAATCTCGTGCGACGTCATCGCCAGGAAGCGAATGCGCGCCGCCCCCAGCTCGAGCTCCCTTTGGTGTTCCCGCTCGAGCCTCTCGTGCGCAGCCTGAAGCTCGAGCGCCAGCTTCTCCTTCGTACGAGCGGCGCGCTGCATGCTGCCCATCACTTCGAGCATCCCGAAGATGACGGCCCCCAAGAGCAACGCCAAGATCCAATGCCGCCTCTCGATCGTAGCGCCAAGAGCTCGCGCTTCGAGCTGGGCGTACCTTCGTTCCACAGCGAGCTGCGCACCCGTGGTCGTGGTCGCGAGTATGTCGCGCACCAGTCGGTCCACGATCGGCTTTCGCTCCAAGATGATCCTGGAGTGCCTTTTCGATCAGCGTCAGCTCCGTGCGCAAGGGGGCTGACTCGGGGAGACTGGCCACCTGCTCGAGTGAGGCGAGCGTGGCGTGGACCCGGGTCTCTGCCTCACTGTCCCCCGTGGTCTAGAGCATCACAGCCCCCTGCCACCGCCTGGGCACGCGCCCCGACCTTCGGCAGCGCGAGAGATGCGGCCCGATCGGCGACGTCAGTGATGAGAATGGGAAAGTAGTGAAGCGAGGTTCGGAGAACCGCGTTCTCGGACTTGAATCGCTCGACCAGCTCGGCTTTTTCAGCGCTGACGCTCGCGCTTCTCTCTATGAGCCCGGCGAGCTCCGCTTCCCCCTCTTGTGGCAAGAATAAGGGCGGCTCCTTGAGGGCCTCATGTGTCTTATTGCTCTCAGTGACGGCAAAGACGAGGGGGTCGTAGCTCAGAAGAAGCCCAGAGTGCGCCCGGAGGACGGCTTCATTCAGGATCGTGTCGAGCGCATGCAAACGGCGAACCTTTTGCCAATAGAGGCTGCGCTCCTCGGGCTCGACGCCCCCAAATACCGCGTAGAGGGAGATGCAGAGCGCCCCCGAGACCGCGAGGCCGAAGAGAACCCGGATGACCCATCGCGTCATCATATTGGCTTTCCTCGGTAACGCCCTGTGAGCGTCTTCAAGAACTCGGCGATCGAGTGGTTCTCCTCGCTGCCCGGTCGACGGCCAAGCTGGTAGCGGGCCATCAGATCGATGGCTTCTTCTAACGCCCGTCCACGGGAGGACGTTCCTCCGATGGCGGTTCTGGTGGCAAGGCCGCTGGCGGCGCCCGCGCGACAGGAGGAGCGCGCGCGACAGGCGGCGAAGAGTCGATGGCGGGAGCAGAGGCGGGGGGCAGCTCAGCCTCCGGGGGCGGGCCCGCGGGGGGACAGACGGGATCGGGGGGAGAAGGCGGCGCGAGCGAACCTTGTGGTGGTCGTTTGAGCGAAGAGCTGTGCGCCGCGCTCTCGGATTTTTCTCCCCTCGAAGAGGTACCCCCTGACCCCACCAACGCTTACGCGGACGATCCCGGAGCGGCGGGGCTCGGCCAAATGTTCTTCTTTGATCCGGACTTCTCGGGCCCACTCGCCACTAACAGCGATCTCGGTCAAGCGGGCGAAGTCTTCTCGCGTCCTTGGGAGCTACCGATGCCCGTCACCGAGAGCCCAGTGATCATGAACTCCTCCCGACTCCAAGTGGCTCACGTGATCTACGACAAGTACGCAGACGACTACGACGCCGTCTTCGGCACAGAGTTCGGACCTCTCCCCGATGTCATCGCGACGCTACCGGCGACCGGAAGGCCGTCTCAACCGGACTGGGACGACCTGGATCCGGCCCACAAGGATCTCGTGACGCGGATCTTCGTGAACTATAGCAAGTCCCTCGCGGCCTATACCCGCCTCCTCATCAGCAGAAGCTCGCGCTTCGACCGCTTCGCAGCGGGCGACTATGAGCTCTTCACGGACAGCGAAGTACGGGGATTTGAGGTCTTCGTGGGACCGGGCCGCTGCGCAACGTGCCACGACGGGACTCACTTTTCCGACGATCGCTTCCACAACATTGGCGTCGCCCAATCGGGCCCGAACACGCCAGGGGTCGACAACGGGCGCATCGGTGATCTCCCAGGCTTGCTCAGCTCCACGCTCAATGCCAGCGGTGCCTTCAGCGACGATCCTGAGTTCGGGGCGAGCCTTCTCGAAGGACTCGACGCAAGCAATGAGGCGCAGCGCGGTGTCTTCCGCACGCCGTCGCTCCGTGGCGTGGCGGAAACAGCGCCCTATATGCACGCGGGCCAACTCGCGACCCTGGAGGACGTCGTCGAGTTCTATGATCGAGGCGGCGACACACCCTCCGCGGGCACCAAGTCGCCGGCCATCGTCCCGCTCGGCCTCACTCCCGCTCAGAAAGCCGACCTCGTGGCGTTCCTGAAGAGTTTGACCGGTGAGCCCGTGCCTCCGGATTTGCTCGAAGATACGTCCTATTGAGCCCCCCTGCGCGCCCCGCGTTCATCCCGGCTGGTCCTCGGGTCAGCCGGGCCCTCTAGCGCCCGCCCCATGTTCACGGTAGCGCGGGCAATGCCGTGACCTTTGAGCTTCTCATCATTGTCGCGCTCATCCTCGCCAACGGAGTTTTCGCCGGGGCGGAGATCGCCATCGTCTCAGTCCGTAAGACGCGGATGGTCGAACTCGCGGAACATGGGAGCGCGGACGCTCGCGCCGTCCTGCTCCTCAAGGACAACTCCGAGCGGTTCCTCGCGACCGTACAGATTGGCATCACCATGGTCAGCGCGACCGCCGCGGCCTTTGGCGGCGCCTCGATCGCTCAAGACCTGACGCCCGCCTTGGCTGAGATTCCTTGGATCGGTGAACAGGCAAAGACAGTCGCCGTCTCTGGGGTGGTCGCGGTCGTTTCCTATCTTTCGATCGTCCTCGGCGAACTGGTCCCCAAATCCCTCGCTCTCAACGCTGCGGAGCGGTACGCGCTCTGGGTCGCCAGGCCGCTCCTCGGACTCTCCTGGCTCGCCCGCCCCGTCGTCTGGCTTCTCACAGCAAGCGCCAACACTGTCCTCCGTCCGCTCGGAGATCGGACGAACTTCACGGAAGCGAGGTACTCCACCGAAGAGCTCCAAGAGCTCGTCCGCGGCGCGGCGAGCGCCGCCACGATCCATCCCAAAGTCGGCGACATCGCCGATCGAGCTCTCGAGCTGGCCGAGCTTACGGCCGCTGATCTCATGATTCCGCGCCAGGACGTCGTGATGCTCTCCCTCGACATGAGTGACGCCGACCTGCGCGCCATCCTCGAGACGATGCGTTTCACTCGTTTCCCCGTGTACTCCGGGAGCCGTGAGAACGTTGTGGGTTACGTCGCGGTGAAAGACATGCTGACTCAGCTCCTAGCAGAGGGGAAGCTCGAGCTAGGACGCATCATGCGTCAGCCTCGTTTCCTACCTGAACATCAGCGCGCCGTTCAGCTCCTCGAGACCATGCGAGACACGCAGCCGATGGCCATCGTGGTCGACGAAACGGGAGGGATGGCCGGAATCGTGACGCTTGAGGATGTGCTCGAAGCCTTCGTCGGCGAGATCCAAAGCGAGCACAGCCGCCTTCTCCCCGAGGAAATCCTGATCCAAGGGCCCGGGCTCGCGAAAGTTCTCGGCACAGCTCCAGTCCGAGCCGTCAATCGCGCTCTTTCCCTCGAACTGCCCGAAGATGGCTCGTTCTCGACCATCGCGGGCTACTGCCTGGCGCTCGCAGGAAAGATCCCAAGTGTGGGAGAGAAGCTCGTGAATCCTGAGGGGATCGAGTTCGAGATCGTCGAAGCTACGCCGAGGCGCATCCAGGCGCTCCTTGTGCGGGTCCCGACTGAGCTCCACCGCGCGTCGAGCACGGAGAGCTGACCCGCTTTCGTAGTGCTCCCCCACGGTCTCTCGCCGGGGCCCTCAGGGGGGGAGCGCGCGGAGCGCGCGGGGGCGCGCGGGAGATCTCTGGCGCGCGGAGAGGCGCGCGGGAGGTCTCTGGCGCGCGTGGAGGCGCGGAGGCGCGCGGAGCGCCTGGTGGGTCGAAGAAGAGGCGCCGCGGCGAGAGACCGTCAGGGGGAGCACCCGCCGCCCGGAGCGCGGACGCGCTGAGCGGACGCGCGAGGACGGCGGGGAGGGGGCCCACAAAAAAGACAAATCCCCGAGCCGAGCTCGAGGATCTATCTCGTGAGCGAGGGAGAGTGACCCTCAGAAGTCCATGTCGAATTCGACTTCGCCCGTCACGCCCACCTGATAGGCGCTGACGCGGCGCTCGAAGAAGTTCGCGAGCTCCTGCACGTCCTGAAGATCCATGAACGAGAAGGGGTTCTTCTTGTTGTAGGAGCGGGCGAGACCAAGGCGCGCGAGGCGCTGATCGGCGAGGAACTCGAGGTAGGTGCGCATGTCGTTCAGAGACAAGCCCGACACGCCTCCACCAAGCAAATCCTCAGCGAACTGCATCTCACATTCGATCGCCTCGGCGATCATCTCGCGGATCTGCTCTTCGAGCTTCTCATCAAAGAGGTCCGGCTCTTCCTTGCGCACAGTGTCGACCACCTCGAAGGCGAACGCCATGTGGCCGCTCTCGTCGCGGAACACCCAGTTCGTTCCCGCCGCGAGGCCGTGGAGCAAACCGCGGCTGCGCAGGAAGTAGACGTAGGCGAATGCGCCGAAGAAGAAGAGGCCTTCGATGCACGCAGCGAAGCAGATCAGGTTCAGGAGGAACTGACGCCGGTCCTGACGGGACTCGAGCTTGTGCAGATCTTGGATCGAGTCGATCCACTTGAAGCAGAACTCCGCCTTCTTGCGGATGCTCGGGATGTTGTCGATGGCCGCAAAGGCCGCCGCGCGCTCCTCCGGATTCGGTAGGTAGGTGTCGAGGAGCGTCAGGTAGAACTGAACGTGGAGCGCCTCTTCGAAGAGCTGACGCGAGAGATAGAGCCGAGCCTCGGGAGCGTTGATGTGCTTGTAGAGGTTCAGCACCAGGTTGTTCGCGACGATGGAATCTCCGGTCGCGAAGAAGGCCACAAGACGCTGGATCAGGTGCGTCTCGGCGGGGCTCATGCGCGTGCGGAGGTCTCCGGTGTCCGTCGAGAAGTCGACTTCTTCGACCGTCCAGGTGTTCTTGATGGCGTCCCGGTACATGTCGAAAAAGACCGGGTAGCGCATCGGACGCAGCGTCAGGCTCATGCCTGGCTCGAGGAGCGGCGCCCCTTCGCTCGGTGCGATCGATGGTCTCATTCGAATTCCAGAATGACGTACTTCGTCCTGCTTCGCCGGTACGGCGGGCAAATCCATATCCGAAAAATCCTCAGTCGGAGCAGCGCCAGGGGTTTTCATTGACAAGCCTCACAACTCTCGGGGTTCTCGAGGGAGCAAACGATGGCAGCCTGAGCCTTTTCGGCGTCAAACGGAGCCGGAGCAGGTGCCGGGTTCTTTTCCTCCTTACCAAAACCGTCCACCGTAGCCTTCGCGATGCGCGTGGCCGGACGGCTTCGGAGGTAATAGGTCGTCTTCAGGCCCTTCTTCCACGCGTACATGTACATCGAGGAGAGACGGCCAATGTTCGGGCTCTCGGCGAACAGGTTCAGCGACTGGCTCTGGTCGATGAAGGCGCCACGATCGGCGGCCATATCGATCAGGCTACGCATCGGGAGTTCCCAAGCGGTCCGATAGATGAGCTTCAGGTCATCGGGCAGCCCCGCCACGTCCTGGATCGAGCCTTCACCCAGCTTCAGCTTCTGGCGCATCGACTCGTTCCACATGCCGAGGGACTCGAGCTCACGCACCAGGTAACGGTTGACCTGAAGGAAGTCACCCGAGAGCGTCTCGCGCTTGAACAGGTTCGACACCTGCGGCTCGATGCACTCGTAACAACCGGCGATCGAGGCGATCGTAGCGGTCGGGGCGATCGCGACGAGCAGCGAGTTGCGAAGGCCCACCTTCTGGATCTCCGCGCGCAGCCCTTCCCAGTCGAGATCGGTGGTCGGCTGAACACCCCAGGCGTCGAACTGGAGCTCACCGCGCGCAGCACGCGTCTCGGGGAAACGCGCGTGCGGGCCGTGGACCCGTGCGAGCTCGACGGACTCCGAGAGCGCGTAGAAGTAGATGACCTCGCTGATCTTCTGGGAGACCTTGCGCGCTTCCTCCGAATCGAAGGGCACACGCATCTGGAAGAAGACATCCTGCAGACCCATGAGCCCGAGGCCCACCGGTCGCCAAACCTCGTTGGACGCGCGGGTCGACTCGATCGGGTAGTAGTTCAGGTCGATCACTGAATCGAGCTGACGGACTGCGCGACGCACGGTCCGACCGAGCTTCTCGAAGTCGACCTCGACCCGTCCATCCTCATTGGTACGCGTGTGGCGCGCGAGGTTCACGGACCCAAGATTGCACACGGCCGTCTCGTTCGCCGAGGTGACCTCGATGATCTCGGTGCACAGGTTCGACAGGTGCACGGTGCGGCCGGGAAGAGCCGTTTGATTGCAAGCGCGGTTCGACTTGTCCTTGAAGGTCATCCAGCCGTTTCCGGTCTGGGCCAGGGCCCGCATCATGCGCCCGTACAGGTCGCGGGCGGGGATCTTCTTCTTGGCGAGGCCGGCGGCTTCTGCTTCGAGGTAACGCTTCTCGAACTCCTCCCCGTAGAGGTCGGGGAAGTCAGGGACGTCCTTCGGATCGAAGAGAGACCAGTCTTCACCGCTCTCGACGCGCTTCATGAACAGGTCGCTGACCCAGTTCGCGAAGTTCAGGTTGTGCGTGCGGCGCGCTTCGTCACCCGTGTTGTCGCGGAGCTCGAGGAACTCCTCGATGTCCGCGTGCCAGGTCTCGAGGTAAACGCAACAAGCGCCCTTGCGCTTTCCGCCCTGGTTCACAGCGGCGACGCTCGCGTCGAGGGTCTTGAGCCAAGGAACGATGCCGTTCGAGTGACCGTTGGTGCTCTCGATGAGAGAACCGCGGCTCCGCACGCGGTGGTACGCGAGACCAATGCCGCCCGAGAACTTCGAGAGCATCGCGACGTCCGTGTAGCGCTTGTAGATGTCCTCGAGGTGATCCGCGGGGGAGTCGAGGAGGAAGCAGGAGGAGAGCTGTTCGTGCTTCGTGCCCGCGTTGAACAGGGTCGGCGAGCTCGGCAGGTACTCGAGCCGCGAAAGGAGCCCGTAGAGCTCGAGAGCTTCGGGCACGTCCGGCGAGAGGGCGCAGGCGACGCGCAGGAAGAAGTACTGGGGCGTCTCGATGACCTTACGGGTCTTCGGGTGCTTCAGGAGGTAACGGTCGTACACTGTACGCAGACCGAAGTACTCGAAGCGCTCCTCACCGAGGGGATCAACAGCGTCGTTCAACTTGCGCGCGTGCGACCGAACGAAATCGCGCAGGCGGTTGCCGATCAGGCCGAGCTCAGCGCCCCGCTCGATCGACTGGGAGAAGGAGTGGAGGTTCTGGTTCTCGACTTCTTTCTCGATGGTCTGGGCGAGCAAACGCGCGGCAAGCTGCGCGTACTCGGGCTCTTCGGCCGTGAGGGAAGCGGCCGTCTGGATCGACAGCTCATCCAGCTCCTGGGTCGTGGCTCCATCATAGAGGCCACTGATCGTCTTCGTCGCGACCCGCAGCGCGTCGACCCGACGAAGGCCGACACAACAACGGCTCACCGCACGGACGATCTTGTCCAGGTTAACCGGTTCGAAATCACCATTTCTCTTTTGAACACGCATCTGAGTGGGCGCGACGTCTCGTCGCGTATCTAGGGCTGGCGGCTTACGCTTCGCCGGGGGGGACTCTAATGAAGACTCACCCTGGGTCGACTCTACCTCTCGCACCTTCGCTTCGCTGATCGCCATTTCCTTCACCCTCTTTTCCCCACATGGACGGAGATCCCAGCAGAACCTCGTCCATTTCCTGTCAATGTCGTCTTCCGCTCTCCGAAAATCGTCAAAAGAGAATATGAAACCAATCTCCGCACCCGGGGGTGGGGTGCGAGGCTAGGCTTTTTGAATCGACTTCTTTTCGCTCCGCTTCCGCTCTCTCTGGAGAGGCGGAATCTGAGGCCCGACGTCTATTTCTGTCCGAAGAGAATTTCACTTCGAACGGATCTAGGAAGCCGGTTCAGGCTACTTCCGTAAGCATGAGAATTCGTTCTCCACGGCTCCCCGCGTGCACGAACCGGGCCTCTGAACCCGCGCTCAGCACCGACGAGCCCGCCCAATATATTGGGCATCGGCTCGGTAGGTCAACCAATATGTTGGGGAACTGATGAAATGTTGCCTCCCGATCGTTCAGGTAGGCAAAAGCGTAAAAGTGTTCAGTGGATAGCACTGAACAGCCCCCAAAATCCCAGGATCTGCGGGGCTTGAAACGCCTTCTGTGCGCTATTTCTGCCCTTCCGCGCGCAGGCGGCGAAAAAACTCCTGGAGGAGGCGCACCGAGTCCTCAGCGAGCACGCCAGGGGTGACCTCAAAACGGTGGTTCAGTCGCGCGTCGTTATGAATTTGATAGAGAGAGCCGGTCGCCCCTCCCTTGGGGTCAAAGGCTCCGAACACGACGCGCTGGATGCGAGCGTTCACAAGCGCCCCAGCGCACATCAAACAGGGTTCGAGGGTCACATAGAGGGTCCCTTCGACGCGCCAGTGCCCCAGAGCTCGAGAAGCCGCGCGCAGCGCGACAATCTCGGCGTGAGCCGTCGGATCCCCTTCCAGTTCCCGCAGGTTCCGGCCTCGACCGAGCTCCGTGCCGTCCTCAGCGACAATCACGGCGCCGACCGGAACATCGCCCACGAGGGCCGCAGCTCGGGCCTCCTCGAGGGCGAGCCGCATATACTCTTCGTCGAGCTCGCTCATAACGCCTCCTCAGGCGAACTCTCCGTCGCTCCTGGTGCCGCTAAGAAACCTCCCGTGTCGGGCCGGCCGAGGACGAGCTCTTCGGCGAGAGCTCGCTCCAGCTCCGTCGAGCTCAGGCGGTCTCGGTCGTGAGCGATGCGCATCAACTTTTCGAGGTAAGCCCGGCGGGCCTTGGAGATCCGCCCGTCGGACTCGAAGTGTTGTTTCTTCGGAGACGGCAAAATCGAAGCCAAAAAGAAGCACTGCGCGATCGTGAGCCGGTCCGGCGTCGTATTAAAATAATAGCTCGCCGCCGATTTTACGCCGTAAACGCCCGGGCCAAGCTCGACGACGTTCATGTAGAGCTCGAGGAGCTTCCGCTTGTCGAAGGCCTGCTCGAGCACCATCGTGAGGAGGGCTTCCCTCCCCTTCCGCGCAAGTACCTTCTCTCGACCCAGGTAGAGGTTCTTGGCGAGCTGCATCGAGATCGTGCTGGCGCCGCGCACGAAAGCTCCAGATACGACATTGTCGCGAATGGAGCTCTCGATGGCGCGAGGGTCGAAGCCCCGGTGATGGAAGAAGCGTCCGTCTTCGGTGACGAGCAGAGCTGTCTCGAAATAAGGAGAAATCGACTCGTAGGGTGTCCAAGAGGCAGAACCGGGACCCGATTCGACGAGCATCGGAAGCGCCTCGGGCCCGGGCACTGTGCGCGTGAAGGGCTTCTTGAACTGTTCAGGGGCGAGCGCCGCCGGGACCCGCTCGACCCGACAATTGTTCTCCAGCCGAAAGGCCACATTCATCTTGGAGGGCTTCGCGGTGTCGAACTGCGCCTCCGTGTCGAGGGCGAACGTGCCGCTCAATCCAATCTCTCGAGCACTCCCGAGCAGCCCAGGCGGAGCGGCGCCCAAGAGCGACGAGCACGCGAGCTGGGGAATTGTGAGCTTCAAGGCGAGCTGAGCCGTGTCTGCGTCTCTCTGGAAGGAGATCTGGCTCAAGAAACGCGCCTCCCCGAGCCGCATTTCCCCGTCCTTGAGCGAGAACTCCGACCCGTCGAGGCGCATCCGGAGCTCCCCGCCCCAGCTGAGGCGGGGGAATTGCAGAGGCTCCGGCGCGATCCTCGGATCGTCGAGCTGGAGTCGCTCGAGCTCCAGGGTCCCGCTCACGGAGAGCGCATCAGCATCGGCGCCAAGCGTGCCTCGCACCTTTCCAGTCAGCTCCGTCGAGTGGACACCACGAACTCCAAAGGCGCCCTCCTCGAGCCCGAGCTCGCGGAACGTGATCGGGCCCCCCGCGATCGTCGCCGAGATCTCTCCAGCGCTGAGAGGAACGTCGAGCTCTACCGAGAGGGGCGTCCCCTTCGCGTCCTCTCCCGGGGAAAAAGAGAGCTTGAGCGCCCCATCCTTCTTCTCCGCCGACAGATGACCTGGCCCGACTTCGAGGCGCTCGAGCCCTCGATGCACAGTGACCCAGAGCCGCTCGATGCTCGCTCGTTCGGGGAGGCGCGGCAGCGCCTGAGTGCGTACGCCTTGGAGCGCGAGCGCGACCTTCTTCGGCAGCTCCGGTCGCAGGCGGAAGCGCTGGAGAAGACCTTTCTCAGGGGTTTTTCCGTTAGGCGGCGGGGCGAGCTTCGCGTCACGAGGCTGAACCGCGTCCTTTGTATCCCCGGACTGCTCTTGTTCTCCGAGCTCGTAGATGACCTTGGCTTCGCTGGCGCTCAGAGCCTCAATCCGAGAGCGATCCGCCGAGAATCCGAGGAGCAAACCCGCAACTTGGAGTCGCGTTGACCCGGCGCGCAGCTCCACTCGATCGGCGCCGGCGCGCTGTCCTCCCGGTCCCCGCTCGACCTCTAACCCTGTGAGCTCTTGGGCCACGCCGGGCTCGAGAGCGTCGTGCCAAACGAGCTTCACATTGTGCACGCGGACAAAGCGTCCCCCTGCTCCGCTGGAGCCAGCCGGGGAGCTCGCGCGCGAGCCCCGGAGCGCCCGGTATCCATCTTGGACCTCGTCGACGCTCCCGCGAAGGACGACTCGGCCCCCTTCGACCCAGAGCGAGCGGAGCCGCGGCGCCGACCAGCCGAGTCCCACCCGGACCTGATCAAAGCGCGCGTCCAAAAAGCCGCTCGTCTTCGGGGAGAGCCGCACGTCCTTCAGGGTCACGCTCGAAGCGCCGAGCTCCATCTCCGAGAAACGAAGGACGAGCCCCTCCCGCTCCGCGAGAGAGACCGCGACACTCCGGATCGCCGGGCGGACCAGGGCGAACCCGAGTCCGCCGAGGAGCCCCAAAACCAGGAGGGTGGCCCAGGTCCATTTCCGCACGCCCCCTGAACGTACACGCGCTCTTGTGCGAGTGCTCTCTTGACGCTCCGAACCCAAGTGGTAAGAGGCCGGTCCCCGGGAACCCCCGGGCCCGGTTCTCCCCCGGCGAGCCCGTCTCTCCGGCAAGAATCGAGGGTCATTAGCTCAATTGGTAGAGCAGCGGACTCTTAATCCGTTTGTTGAAGGTTCAAGTCCTTCATGACCCACTAGTGCGATAGGCGGAGCCTATCGCGAAGCGTGAAGGCTCGGGGGCTCTTCACACTCCATGGTGGGTCCTCCGAAAAGGCTAGCCTCCGCAGGCGTTTGGGAGACAGAGAAGCGCCCTGGAGGAAAGCTACTTCGGCTGTCGGTGCGGATTCGGCACGTTCACGAGGGTGTTGTACTCGCTGCTCGAGTTGAGCACCCAGACAGGTGGATCATAGAGGCCGTCTACGCCGTTGCAGAAGCCGAACCCGAAATCTCCGTCGCTTCCCGAGCCAATGGTGCATTCGGGGCGCCCTTGTGCTTGCTGAATCGCCCGCGTGATCTGCGCGCCATAGATGAAGAGAAGAAAGTTTCCGTTCGGGTAGTCGGGTCCAAGGTTCACTCTGGCCGGCGCCTTGAGCTCGTTCGACGACTTCCCTAGCTGACAGGAGGGACTCTCGTCGGGATCGAGCGGGGGCGCTGTTCCGGTGTCGGTCGTGGAGTCCCAGTAGAGCCCCGTGCAGCGGCCAAACACCCCTGTGGCCCCGCCGAGAACCCCCGAGCGCTGCGGCGTCGCCACGTTCGTGACCTCACCCCGCGTGAGGAGGGATCGGACGAGCGAAGGCGTGACATTCGCCCCGGTATTGGTGGTGTGTCCGATCGCTCCACCCACAAAGTGGCGCCCACGCACGAGACCCGCGATATTGATATTCTGAACGTCCCCACCGAGCATCTTCCCGACGAGACCGCCCGCGTAAACGTTGTTGTTCGAGTTGTCGAAGGTCGGAAGTACCTCAACTTTCGTGAAAATCTCGTTCACGTACGCGCGCGGCTCGTTGCCAACCTCTGTGAGCCCGGGCGCGTTGATCTCGCCTACAAATCCGCCGATCTTCGTCGTGGCGCCAGAGACTCGACCGATCGCGTAGCTCCTCGTGAGATCGACGTATTCTCCCGCCGTTCCCACCGCCATGCCGACGGGAGTCCCTCCCTGGACGGTGCTGATCGCGCCCGAGGCACGATCGTCGATGAAGCTGTAAGTCAGAACCGCTCGCTTCGCCTGGGAACCGCTGATGCGACCGACGATGCCGCCGGTATGATTTCCGCCATTGATCACGCCGGAAACGCTACTCTGGCTGATGTCGGTTCGGAGAGCTAAGCCGACAACTCCCCCCGTATCGGTAGCTCCCGAGATGGTCATGTTGGTTGCGGTGGTATAGACGGATGTTGCATCGGTGATCTGACCGACCGCTCCCCCCGTCCGCGCTCCACCGTTCACCTGACCCGACACGCTGCTGTAGTAAATTCCAGAGCTGTTCGCGAGTCCCACGAGACCACCAGTGTTGCTGGTCCCGCTCACATTGACCTGCGTGGCCGACGAGTAGCTGACGCCTCCGCCGCTGCCCCGCCCCACCAAACCGCCGACGGAGTCTCCACCAGATACGCTTCCGCCGGAGGTATGAGAGTTAATGAGAGACGAGCTGGTTAGATGTCCAAAGAGGCCGCCCACGTAGCTTGCGCCGCTCACCTGGACCGACGAACCGTTTGTCCCCACGACGTAGGAACCGCTCCCCGCCAGCCCTACGAGCCCGCCAGTGTAGCCGCCCCCGGAGATGGTGGAGTTACTCACTTCTACATAATACACAGTGCTGGAACCCAGATAACCAGCAAGAGCTCCGCTGTAGTAATAGGAAGCGCTGTTCGTGAGGCTGACATTCTCGAGTTTGACATCTTGGATGTCGGCCGCGTATGCGTAACCAAATAGTCCGGCATAATGGCGATTTCCGGCAATTCTTAGGTTCGAGATCTTATATCCCTTGCCATTGAACGACCCCGTAAATGGAGTGGACGAAGTGCCGATCGGGACGAAGGGTGTCGTCTGCGTGGCGGACGCGTTGATATTCCCCGAAAGCTCATAGTCTCCCGACGGAGACATCGCGCGCAGCTGCGCCAAGGTGGATATTTGGATGACAGCCTTCTGTTCGGTTTGTCGAGTTTCCTCCTCGACCGCGTCAGGCCCTAAGACCTCGTCCGGCGTTTCGATCGCACATCCCGTCGATCCGAGAACGCAAACTAATCCCATACCCAACGCCTGTGCGCGCACCTTCCCCATCGTGTTTCCTCCAAAAGGTAGTGTTTCCCCGTTCGCCCCCCAGCGGGTGAGACGCCCTCCCAAGGCGTGATCCCCCCACCCCGAACCAGAGCCTCAGGGCAAAGGGTCACCCCCCGAACGTGACCAACGTAGACCTCCTCGTGGAGGTTTGCATGAGGATGGAGACAGGGCAGCACGCCCGAGCTTTGTTCGGACGTCCGGCCAATTGACGAAACGAAAGATGTCCCCTAGCGAAGAGCGAAGGATGGGACTCTCGGAATTCGTTCGGAACGTCGACGACCTCAGTGACGATGGTGGTTTCAAGTTTCGCTTCCGCTGTGACAGATGCAAAGACGGCGTCGAGAGTCACTATGTGGCGGCGAGCTCGAACCTCTTGAAGACGGGCCTCGAGATTTTCCAAATGTTCCGCCCCATCGGAGGCGCACGACGCGCTGTCGACACGATCGACCGAGGCCTCCGAGGCAAAGAGCGCGACCGCGCCTATCAGAAGGCGGTCGCCCAGGCGAAGAGCCACTTTTCGAAGTGCTCTGACTGCGGGAAGTGGGTCTGCGCGCACTGCTACAACACCGAGTTTTCTCTGTGCGAGGGCTGCGCTCCGAACGCAGGCGAGAAGGCTGCGCGGGCCGCCGCCGAAAAGAAAGCCGCTGAACGAGTGCAGGCTGTGCAGGCCGGCGCGACAGTCACGCCGCTGCTCTGCCCCGCGTGTCAGGAGCCGAGCGGGGGCGGGAAGTTCTGTCAGGCGTGCGGCGCGCCCACGGCTCTTGAGCAAAGCTGCAAACATTGTGGGCAGAAGATGAGCGCGATGGCGAAGTTCTGCGGCGAGTGCGGCCAGAAGGCAGGATGAGATGCAGTGTGTCGTCTGCAAAAATGCCAGAGTCGACTCGGTCTGCTCCGTGTGCGGATTCGACGCGGACTCGCCGGAAGCTCATGATCCCCGCGCTCTTGAAGCTCGACGCGCCGCTTTTCGCGCCAAGGGCCTGACGAAAGAAGTTCAAATCTCGACTTGGGATCGGCTACGCCCCTGGGCCGCGCTTGTGCTCGGTTTCTTCATCTTCGTGCTCTGGATGAAGGCCTGCACCACACCCGGCTGGCCCCTCTTCCACTGAGGGTCCGAGGGGACCAACGCCTCCGGAAAGGGCCCTGAGGGGCTGGCTCAGCCCCTGAACGGCTGGCTCAGCCCCTGAGCGCCTGGCTCACGACGAAGAGGTGAAGAAGCGACGGATCTTCGCCATCAGCTCGTGCTCATCGTGACGGCTGACGCGGTCGGACGACTCTTCGCTCTGGAGCTCCGCGAGGCGCGCCTGACGCTCCGCCAGCACCCGGCTCAAATGCTCCACGAGCTCAGGATGCTCTTCGAGGAGCGGCGCGAGCGCTGCTCGATCGATGACGAGCACGCTCGTCTCCTCGCTCGCGACCACGTCCGCTGCGCGCTCTTCCCCGGTCATGAGTGACATCTCGCCGAAAAAGTCTCCAGCCCCGAGCGTTCCCGCCACCCGACCAGGTCCGCTCTCCGAAGGGAGCTCGATGCGCACGCGGCCGCTCTCGATCACGTACACCTCCTTGGAGCTGTCCCCCTTGCGAACGATAAGCTCCTCCCGGGTGAAGCGTTTTCGACTCGAGCCCGCGGCGAGGCGCTCTTGGCTCTCGCGGGGCAGCGTCTGGAAGAGGGCCACTTGGGCGAGCAAACGAAGGGCCGCCTCGTCCGTTCCAAGTCCCTGAGATGGGCGAGGACGCGGGGCAATTTCGACCTGACGCCGCGGCACCGGGATCGGGAGGCCCGCCCGCTGCATCGAGTACCAGATGCGCTCGCGCACTGTGCTGTCGATGAGCTCGCGGCGATCGAAGCGCTCGATGAAGTAACGCACCATGTAGCTCAGGCCCCGCTCGGTAAAACCCCGCGCGAAGACCTGAGGCGGCGGGAACTTGAGAACGTCAGGGACGTGTTCGACAGCCGCCAGCAGCGTTTTTCTGACGAGCTCCGGCGACGCGTCCGTGGGCGCGTAGGTCTCGACCTCCCGCCGGACGAGGCGAGACGGCGCGGAGAAGTTCGTGATCGAATTCTTGGCGACGAGCCCGTTCGGAACGATGACCTCGACCTGATCGAGAGTCAGGACTTTCGTCGCACGCCAGTTGATCTCGATCACGCGCCCGATCTGGCCTCCCTGACTATCGAGCTGAACCCAGTCGCCGACTGTAAAGGGGCGCTGCGCCTGGATGGCGAGACCGGCGAATAGGTTTCCGAGCGTATCCTGGAGGGAGAGACCGATGACCGCCGTGAGGAGCGCAGAGGTCGTCAGCAGGGAGCCTGGCTCGACACCGGCCGAGCGCAACACCAAAAGGAACGCGACGAGGTAGATGAACCCCTGGATGACGTCGCGCAAAATCTTCGGCAGCGGTCGCGCGACCTTATGCATCCAAAAGGAGTAGGCGAAGAGCAAAAAGCTGCTCCGCGCCATGCTCCCGAGCAAGAACGCGAACGCGAGCACCTGGATCTCGTCCTCGGCGTCGTGTTTGAGCGGCACAAAAACGAGCACGCCCGCGAAGATGAAGAAGAAGAGGAGCAGCCAAGCGGGCACCTTCGCGCGCGCGCGATCCTCCGGCGGCACCAGAAGGACGGTGGCCACGATCAGGGCCGCGGCGACAAGAGGCGCCGCACCTCCAAGAAGCGGATCAGCCCGACCGAGGGCCTTCCAAACGGCGACGACAAATTCGTTGAACGGGCGCTCCACGTGCTTCCAAGCCCGTTTGTATCACGAAGGCCCCAAAGCCCCTTCGCCCCCGAGGGGCGGCGACAAAACCCTCAAATAGAGGTGGCCTCCACCGGGTCCACCCGAGCGCCGCCCCCGGAAACCTCTCAGCTCACTCCGCTCGGAAGCGGTGGACCATCACGTGCTCGTAGGTCTGGCCAGAGCGCAGAATCACTTCGTCCCTCCAGGCGGGAACGTTCACGGAGTTCGGGAACTTCTGACTCTCGAGGCAGAGCCCAGAGTACTGAGGATAGGCAATGCCGCCTTTGCCCTTCAAAGTCCCGTCGAGGAAGTTCCCCGAGTAGAACTGAACGCCCGGCTGGTTCGCGCTGAGCTCCATGACACGACCCGAGCCCGGATGCTTCAGGACGGCCACAGGGCGGAGCGTGTGAGCCTCACCGCTGATGATCCAGTTGTGATCGAAGCCGATCGGAGTCCCCTTCACCTTCTCGAGATCGAGACCGATGAGCTTCGGAGTCCTGAAATCGAAGGCCGTTCCTTGAACCTGTTTGATCTCCCCATTCGGCACCAGGTTCGGCGCAGGCGTGTACTTTTCAGCAAAGAGCGTGAGCTCATGATCGCGGATGGTCCCGGACTCATGGCCACCCAGGTTCCAGTACCCGTGGTGCGCCATGTTGATGAGCGTGGTCCGATCACTGGTCGCGCGCATCTCGACCCGCAGCTCGTTGTCGTGGGTCAGAGTGTAGACGGTCGTGGCTTGGACAGTACCCGGGTAGCCCTCCTCACCGTCCGGAGACGTATAGGTGAAGATGACCTGAGGACCGCTTTCTGTCTCTTTCGTCTCCGCAGACCAGACGACCTTATCCCAGCCGACCTTGCCGCCGTGCAGATGATTCGGGCCGTCGTTGTTGGCTAGTACATAGGTCTTGCCTTCGAGCTCGAAACGAGCGCCCTTGATGCGATTCGCTACGCGGCCAATCGTCGCGCCGAAATAGGGACTCGACTCCACATAGTCGGCGAGCGAGTCCCGCCCGAGCACCACGTCTCCCAGCTTCCCGTCACGATCGGGCACGTGGAGCTCAGTGATGATCGCCCCATAGTCGATGACCTTGAGCACGAGGCCGTGCTGATTCTTGAGGGTGTGACGCTTTACCAGCTTGCCCGCGTGCTCGCCGAAGGGCTCACTCGTGACCCAAGGCGCCGGCGCAGGGGTCTCGGGGGCAGGAGCCGGAGCGGCAGGCTCATTCGCCGGGGCAGGCGCGCTCTCTTCGCTCACTGGCGGAGCCGGCTCGGGACCCGTTCGATGGCAACCAGCGAGCACAAGCGCCAAGACTCCCAAGCCAGCGCTGAAAGTGCGACGATATGAGCGATTTATAAACTTCATTTCCATGACTTTCCCCTAAAACTTTCCTCGCAAACACCCCAAAACGACGAGAGGCGCGGACGATGCCGCACCTCTCCTCGTCCTCTTGGAAGGTGTTCGCTGCTGTTAGTCTTGCTGCTTCTGGAACACGATCGTGCCGGTCGTCGTCCCGAGCGCGGTCTGTGTCGTGGGGGTCGCAATCATGAAACTCCCATCTACGCAGTAGGCATAGTCGAGGGGTTCGATCCCCGTGCCCGTGACGGTCATCGTGTTGTCCGCGGAGGTGTAGGTCCCGGAGGTCGTTGCGTTGAAACCGAGCATGTACCCGGCTCCTCCCTGCTGATTCACACTACCGGTACAGGTACAGCCGCCGGCCGTGACCGTCGATTCCACACACTGGATCTCATCAAACCCCATCGACGCGATCGGGATGCTGATGTTCTCGCAGATGGTCACGGTACCGGAGACCTCGAGGCACTTCGCCTCCAGTTCGAACACCAACTCCGCGACCGTGTTGGCGTTATCGGAGATGGACCCGTCGGCGTTGACCGTCCAGTTCCCGCTGACCTCCACCGTTCCAGAGGTGATCGCTCCCTCGGTACAGCCGATGCCGAAATCAGTAAGATCCACCTTGCCCGACAGGGACAAGCACGAGTCCTGAGCAAACCAGACCCCTTCGAGCGCGCCGCCACAGGCCTCCACGTTCTCACAGGAGGCAGGAGGCGCCTCGGGGGGTCCTCCCCCCGCTCCCGTCTGATCGCCACCCGAGCCGCTCATGCTGCCGCCCGTGGCATCGGCACCACCACTTGCATCACCGCCGCCGCCCCCGACGCTCGGAGCTCCACCTGTCTCGGGGCTTCCACTCCCGCCGGCGCCCGGGGCGCCGCCGGTGTTCGCGGGGGAGTCATAACTTCCACAGCCAAGGGCCGCGAGCCCACCGATGAGAGCGGAGACGGGAAGAGCGAGGAGGATTCGACGATGATGCATGTGTTAGACTTCCGGGGGTGATTACTTGCCGTAACCGACGGACTTGAGGTGCTGGAAGACGGCGTTCTCTGTATCGTCCGAGGGGAAGCCACGCACGATGGCGCCCTCATAGAAAGTCCCCCAAGAGTTGTTGCTGTTGTCACCACCAACCCCGAGGACGATCGCACCCTTGTTATCGAAATGCTTCGTGGAAGGGAAGGCCCCGGCATATCCAGTATGGACCGAGTTCGCCGTGGCAATGTCCGCCATGCGCAATGCGTAACGGTCGGGGTTCGGGCCGGTCTTGAGGAAACCGAGCGCATACTTGACGCGCATCGACGGGTTATTCTCATTCCGCGGCGCGTTCTTGGCGTCGTTCAAGCCACCCCAGCCCGGTTCACCAGGCTTCGAGCCGCCCATCCAGACGCCCGCCTCAAAGTCGGCTCCGAACCAGGGACCGTTCCCCTCACCCTTGCCCCAGAAAGCGACACCGAGGAACAGCGTGTTCATTTCGGCATAGGACTTCGGGTTCGGCGTCACGTTTCCAAAGTCCCAGCAGCAGGCCGTTCCAGCGCGCGTACCGTCCGCGAGCATGTAAATGCCCTGAGCCTCGCTGCCGATCGGCATGCCGTTGCCCGGCTTGGTCGTGCGGTAACCCTGACGTGCTTCCATGTAGAGCGAGTAGACGTCGCGGCCGTTGACCTTCAGGGCTCCCTTGTTCGCGATAGACTCGAAGTCATCCATCCCTGCGTACTCACCACCGTTGGTCAGACCGGCCTTCGCGACGGGAAGATGGTTCTCGCGGCCCGACTGATCGTAGAGGAGCGAAACCGTACAGGTCGTGTTTGCGCAGACGGCATCCTGAGCCGCCTTGTCCGCGAAGCCGTCGGCGTTCTGCGGGATGTCGTGAAGCTGACCACCCGAACCTGTGTTCATGGCGTTACTGCCGCTGCGCACCTGGTAGAGGGGGCCCGTGTACTCGCTGTAGATGCGCCGAATCATGCTGTAGGCAGCGACACACTCCTGGCCCGCCGCCTTGTAGATATCGCAGGGGCCCTCGAGGGACACATTACCGCCGCCGCCACTGCCATCCATTCCACCGGTTCCCGGATCCGAACCGCCCGCTGCCTGCTCCCCTCCGGTCCCCCCCGGATCAGCCCCACCACTCGGACCGGGGTCCGAACCACCAGTCGTCACGGGAGCGCCACCTGCCCCAGGAGCAGCTCCGCCCGCCGCGGGAGCACCACCAGTCGTCACGGGAGCACCACCTGCCCCAGGAGCAGCTCCGCCTGCCCCAGGAGCGGCTCCGCCTGCTGCGGGAGCACCGCCCGTGTCACCGATGTCATCTGCGAGACGATCGGTTCCGCTGCACGCAGCGAAGGTCAAAATGGAGCCAGTGATGAGAAAGGCGGGGTGATAGAATTTCATGATTCAGTCTCCGAAGGCCACGAGGGGTGACGAGGTTTCAAAGTGTGAACGTTCACAACTAGGGTGTCAAGCGTTAGATCTTCCTCTACACGCCTTGAAAATTCGTCCACCATCGGACGCGCGCTCGAACAGTCGCCCCATGGCTCCAGGTACCCACACCGGCACCTCGTGATGCCGAACATGTGCTTTCTAAATTTCCCGCGGAACTCTCAATACATCGCTCAAAAAGCCAGAAATGGCTCATGTCGGCATTTCCCAACCAATCTAGGTGCGTTTCAATTTTCCTGGTCGGGGGGGAGATTATTCAATCCTGCAGAAGCTTCCGTCTGCGGTTACGCTTTCATGATGGTGCCTAAGCGAGTTTCAAGTTTTTGTTGCTTTGCCTTGGTTGTTCACGTTAACATGGGGACCCCTCAGGCCAAAGATTAGTTCTTTGTGCGATCGTCGACGGCGCGCCCAGCGCGGGACACCACATGACCAAAAAAGACATCATTCTCTCTGCCTTCCTTGCCACAACAGCCGCTCTGGTGGGCGCGATCGCCTGCGGTGAGTACCCGGTCGCGAGCCTGAATCGGAATCCCGTGGGAGCTGGCGGAAGTCCGTCGTCGGGCGCCGGAGGGAGTCCCTCGTCGGGTACCGGCGGAGAATCGGATCCCGGCAGCAGCGGCGGTTCAAGCACAGAACTTCCCCCCAATACGGCGACGCTGCCCTGCAAGGTGCTCGGCGACGCTGGACATGAGTGCGTCTCTGCTCACAGCACCGTCCGCGTCATTGTCCCCGGCTACGATGGTCCTCTCTATCAGGTCCAGAGCGACGCTGGTGTCCTCGATATCGGTAGCGTCGACGGTTACGCAAACGCCGCCGCTCAAGACGAGTTCTGCACCAAGAGCTGCGTCATCAGCATCATTTACGATCAATCAGGCTACGGGAACCATTTGACGCCCGCCCCGCGCGGAAGCGCCAAGGCGACGCCAGGTCTGCCCGTTCCGGCCGACTGGCTCCCCGTCACCATCAACGGGCGCTCCGTTTACGGCATCCTGATCAAGCCCCGCTATGGCTATCGCGCCGCTTGCAACGACTGCCCCTACCCCGATCCTTCGACCATTCCTTCGGGGGTGCCCGTCGGCGACGAACCTCAGACCCAGTACATGATCAGCAGCCAGCATGATCTGCTGCATGGCTGTTGCTTCGACTACGGCAACGCCGAGATCACGGCCAACAACGACGGTAACGGCACGATGGAAGCTGTCTACCTCGGTCAAGGTGTGATCTGGGGCAACGGCGTAGGAAGCGGTCCTTGGGTCATGGCGGACATGGAAAACGGTTTGTTCCCCGGCTGGGAGAACGGCTCGTTCAAGAACATCTCCACCAACACTCCGGTGAACTTCGACTTCGTCTCAGCCGTCGTCGTCGGTGACACCGCCGACAAGAACGACGGCAAGGGACGCTTTGCGGTGTACGGCGGCGACGCCAACGCCACCACCATCAAGGAAATGTACGACGGCATTCGCCCAGAACGGCCTGGATACGTTCCAATGCAGAAACAAGGATCTGTGATCCTTGGAATCGGTGGCGATAACAGCAACGCAGCGGGCGGCCGCTTCTATGAGGGTGTCATCGCCCTCGGAGCTGCAGAGCCTGAGGTCGTAAACGCCCTCCAAGTGGCCATCTCAGAAGCCAAATACGGTCAGTGATCGAGGCGCTCGTCGTCTCGATCCGCTCACAACCCTGATTGACAGGGTCATTGTTAACGCTCACAATGGCCGCTCCCCGAGGGACGAGCGACCGCGGCTCCCTTACCCTTAGTTGTCACCGTCACCGAGAAGCAAAGCATGCTGCGAAAACTGCACACACTGCTCATGCTGGGGCCCGCGCTCTTCGCGACCCCTGCCGCCGCCCAAGAGCTCGATTCGGAAGAGCCCTCGCCCGATTACGGAGAGCCACCGCCCGCAGAAGAGCCGGCGACTGCGACAGCTTCCGCTTCGTTTTCCGCTTCCGAAAGCGAGGTGACCGCTGACGCCGCCGCCACAAGCTCGAACGAGCCTTCGGCGTACACCTCTGAGCGCGCCCCCAAGGAGGAGGCTCCCTCGGCTGAACCGCAGAAGACGTGGGAGTTCGGTTTCAAGGGATACTTTCGTGCTCCGATCGCCCTCGGTCTGAGTAATCGCCCTGGTCCCGACAATCTCACGGGGAACCCCGAGCTCCAGATCTCTTACGGTCCGAACCGTACCGTCGATGCGAACTACTTCAGCTTCGCCTATACCCGGCTGCAGGAGCAGGACTGGGTCGAGCTCTTTGCGACCGCTAAATCGAAGCATGTCGAAGCGACCGTAGGCTGGATGGGTTATTGGTTCGCCGCAGCCGGCTTCCGAAATCCTGACGCTGCTTGGATTCCCGGCATCGCGTACCTCACGATCAACACCGATTTTGAGGTCGGCAATCTGAAGCCCAATATTGCGCTTTCAGGCGGTGCGTGGTGGCCCCGTTTCGGGCGTCACGAAAAATACGACACTTATACGCTGGCCCAGTACCGACAGATCGGCGAGCAGCTCAAGATCACAGTTCCCTTCGGCGACGACATCTCGGCGTCCCTCACCCAGGGCTTCGGGACAGGGCGCGATGGTAGCTTCAACGTCCTCGATCCCCCGCTCTACCAGGCGCGCGTCGGTCTCAACCTCATCGAGTACCTACACCTCGAGTTCAAGTACAAAAAGTGGTTCCAAATCGGCCTCCACCAGAACGTTCAGTGGACGCGCGATCCCAACCTCTTGCTCTCAACGTCAGCGGACAAGTCGTACACAAACGCTCGTGAAGCGAGCCTCGTAACCTTCGGTGCAGAGGTGAAAGCTTCCGCGCCTTACTTTGGTAATCTCTGGATCTCGCCGTCGGTTGTCACAGTCAAGAATGGCTGGGCGCTCGGTGAAGCGGGCGTCGAAGTCGTGCACGGATTGAGCCCCGAAGGCCTCGCCGGGAACTACCTCGCTTGGACCGGAAGCCCCTCGGACAGCACGGGCAGCGGTCGCCTCTTCAACCTCGGGTTCCTTTACGAAAATACGCTGGCGAACGTCCTCGGTGACACCGACGGAGCGGTGCCTCGGGTGAAGCTGAGCGCGTTCGGACTCCTCGTCGATTCGAAGTTCGATCTACCCGATACGTCATCGCTCCCTTGGGGCGGCATGACCCAGTTCAAGTGGGGTGCGGATCTCGAATACAACCCCTGGAAGTGGTTCGGCATCATGGGTCGTTTCGACTCGGTCGCCTACGACATCAATCGTCCTGGGTACCTCTTCTCGGCGATCACCGCGCGCCTTTCCTTCTACTCGGACTTCATGTCAGGAGAGCGGATTTACCTCCAGTATTCGCGCTACCGATACGGCGACAAGATGGTGCTCGCGGGTCTCTGGCCCTGGAATACGCCGATGGTGCCTGGAAGCGACATCATTCAGGGCGGCCCCTACGCGGGTTCGACCCCGGACATGGATGTCCTCCGGATCCAAGCGGACATTCAGTTCTAAGAGCGATCTGAGAGTCTCTATCCCCGAAGGGCCAGCCCCGCGCAAAGCGGCGCTGGCTCTTTCGCTTTGTTGGTTCAAACGAAAGCGCAGCAAGGCCCAGCCACGGAGCCAGCCGCGACCAACCCAGCCGCGACCTTTGAAAACCAGCGCCTGGCCCTACGGGAGCGAGCCAAGCGCATCATCGCGCAGCCGCGCCCCGCTCAGGCTCAGTGCCCCGCTCAGGCTCCGCGCCCCGCTCCGCGCCCCGCTCAGGCTCCGCGCCCCGCTCAGGCTCCGCGCCCCGCTCCCTGCGCCACTCAGCAGCGAGCGGCTCCCGTCGACTCACGCACGACCAGCTCAGGCGCCACTACAACGCGCCCCGGATGTTCTTCGCCTTCGACCTTCGAGAGCAAGAGCTTCAAGCAGCGCCGGCCGAGCTCACTGAAGTCCTGACGGACTGTCGTGAGCGGCGGCGTGAAGTAGGCAGCTTCGGGGATGTCATCAAAACCGACCAAGCTGATGTCGCGCGGCACCTCCCGTCCCGCTTCTCGCAAGCGGCGCAGGAGCCCGAGGGCCATCTGATCGTTACCGACGAAGACCGCCGTGAGATTGTCGTTATCGAGGAGAGCTTCGCCGAGCTCGTAACCGGAGCGCGCCGTCCAATCACCCCTGAGGACAGGCGGCACCGGCGCTCCCGCCGCCTCGAGCGCCGTCTTCCAACCCAAGATGCGCTCTTCGGCTTCCTGCCAATCGGCGGGGCCTGCGAGATGCCAAACGGTCTTATGACCCAGGCTCAAGAGATGCCGCGTGGCGGCCGCAGCACCGGCGCGCTGATCGACGGTCGCGACCGGTACCGTAGCGTTCTGACCAGCTTCGAGCGCCACAACAGGCACGTCAGGACTCACGTGTCGCAAAGCGTCCACGCCACTTCGGAGCGGAGCAATCACGGCGACACCATCCACGCCCTGATCGAGGAGCTGTTGAATCGCGTCTAACACAACATTTCTGCTGCTGACGGAGCGCAAGCTCGACACACTCACCGCGTATCCGGCGTCGTAGGCGGCACGCTCGATCCCAAATAGCGTCGACGCAGGGCCGTAGAACGTCGTATCGGAGCTGACGACGCCGATCGTCTTCGAGCGGCCGGTGACGAGCGCTCGCGCCATGGAGTTCGGTCGATAGTTGAGCTGTCGGATGGCTGCGAGGACTCGCTCACGAGTTTCTCCCCGAACGTTCGGGTTATCATGAAGAACTCGCGAAACCGTCTGGTGCGAGACTCCCGCGAGCCGCGCAACGTCCGCCATCACCGCAAGTTTGCGCTTCTCGGGTTCGGGCACACGCGTCTGATACTACATTCCGGTTGACAGAACCAATGTTAACGTTCACAATTTGGAACATCTGACCCAACGCCGCGGCTTGGGCCCACTCCCAGCTTCTCGAGCAAACGATGACGAGCGAGGCGAACAAATCCGACAAAGAACTCTGGTTCCTCACCGGGAGCCAACACCTCTACGGCCCTGAGACCCTGAAACAGGTCAGCGAGAACTCGCGGCAAATTGCGGCGAGCTTGGACGGCTCGGGGCGTGTCCCGGTGCGGATCGTCTGGAAGCCGATTCTGACGACGCCGGAAGACATCCACGCGGTATGCCTCGCGGCAAACAGCGATCCGAACTGCATCGGGGTCATCACCTGGATGCACACGTTCTCCCCCGCCAAGATGTGGATCGCGGGCCTGACGCACCTGCAGAAGCCCCTCGCTCACCTCCACACTCAGTTCAACGTCGAGCTGCCCTGGGGCGAGATCGACATGGACTTCATGAACCTGAATCAATCAGCTCATGGAGATCGCGAATACGGGTTCATCGGTGCGCGCCTGCGCATGAACCGAAAGATCATCGTGGGGCACTTCCGCGATCCGGAAGTGCTCACGGAGCTCGAAGGCTGGTCGCGCAGCGCGCTCGCCTGGAGCGAATCGAAGTCCCTCAAGATCGTTCGCTTCGGCGGCATGAACATGCGCGAAGTCGCGGTCACTGGTGGCGATCGCGTCGAGGCGCAGATTCAGCTCGGTTGGTCGATCAACGGCTACGGGGTCGGCGACCTAGCGAAGGTGATCGCCGAGGTACCCGATGCGGAAGTCGACCGCCTCGTCAGCGAGTACGACGACCTCTATTCGCTCGTGCCTGCGCTCCGAAAGGGCGGAGCTCTCCGCGAGAACCTGCGTTTTGAGGCGCGCCAAGAGGCTGGCATGAAGGCCTTCCTCGACGAAGGCGGATATCGCGCCTTCACCACGACCTTCGAAGATCTGCATGGCCTCAAGCAGCTCCCGGGCTTTGCTTGTCAGCGCCTGATGGCCCAGGGCTACGGCTTCGGCGCCGAAGGCGATTGGAAGACGGCGGCCCTGGTTCGTCTCGGCAAGGTGATGACCGGGGATCGCCCCGGCGGCGTCTCCTTCATGGAGGATTACACGTACCATCTCACGCCGGGCCAAGAGCGGATCCTCGGCGCCCACATGATCGAGGTCTGTCCCTCCATCGCGGCCGGCCGGCCGAACCTCGAGGTGCATGAGCTGAATATTGGTGGACGCGCCGATCTGGCCCGCCTGGTCTTCGACGCGAAGCCGGGTCCTGCCGTCAACGCTACGCTGATGGATCTCGGCGGACGCATGCGCATGATCGTCGCCGAGCTCGACGTCGTCGCCCCCGAACATTCGATGCCGAAGTTGCCGACGGCGCGCGCGCTCTGGGTCCCGCGCCCCGACTTCAAGCGCGGCGCAAAAGCCTGGATCCTGGCGGGCGGTGGTCACCACTCCGCCTTCTGTCAGGCGGTCACCGCCCCCGAGTGGGAAGACTTCGCAAAGATGGCTGGCCTCGAGGTCGTGCGCTTCGGAGCGGATCTCGATCTTCACGCGCTCGAGAACGAGCTCCGCTGGAACGAGCTCGCCTACAAGCTCGGAGTCCGTTAACGATGACATCCCCGTATCGCGAGCTAAAGGAGCGCGCCTTTCGCGCGAACCTCGAGATCCCGAAGCGCGGGCTCGCCATCTACACGTTCGGTAATGTCTCCGCTTTCGACGCCGAGCGCGGCGTGATGGCGATCAAGCCGAGCGGCGTTCCTTACGATGAACTCGAGGTGGACCACCTCGTAGTTCTCGACCTCGAAGGGACCGTCGTCGAAGGAAAGCTCCGCCCCTCCTCCGACACTCCGACGCACCTCGTCCTGTATCGGAACTGGAAGGGCATCGGGGGCATCGTCCACACGCACTCGACCTACGCCACCGGCTGGGCGCAAGCGCGCGCTCCGATCCCCATCTACGGCACGACCCACGCGGACCACCTGGCCGAAGACGTTCCCTGTACCGAGGTCATGAGCGACCGCGCGGTCGAAAATGACTACGAGATCGAGACGGGCAACCAGATCCTCGAGTGCTTCAAGGGGCGCGATCCCTTGAAGGTGCCCATGGTGCTCGTGGCGGGACATGCGCCCTTTACGTGGGGCACGACGCCGGACAAGGCTGTCTACAATGCCGCGGTGCTCGAAGAGCTCGCCAAGATGGCCTTCGTGACCAAGTCCATTGATCCGAACGCGGAGAGGCTTCCTCAGAGCCTCATCAACAAGCACTTCGAGCGCAAGCACGGACAGCGCGCTTACTACGGTCAGAAGTAGACGACGTTCAGAACTTAGAAAGAGTGGGCGCCGCGCGTGGCGCCCCCCAGGGGAGAGGGTCTCGTGCAGTACGACATTCAAAAGGCCAAGGAGCTCATTCGATCCGGCGGAGGGATCGTGGGCATCGAGTTCGGCTCAACCCGCATCAAAGCGGTCCTGATCGCGCCCGACGCGACGCCGCTCGCGGCCGGCTCCCACACCTGGGAAAACCAGCTGGTCGATGGGATCTGGACCTATGCGATGAGCGATGTGTTTTCGGGGCTGCGCGCCGCGTACCAGAGCCTCGCCGAGGACGTCCAAGAGCGCTACGGCGAAAATCCCCGCTCGATCGCTGCTCTCGGTATCAGCGGCATGATGCACGGCTACGTCGCGCTCGATCGCTCGGATGAGCTGCTCGTCCCCTTCCGCACCTGGCGCAACAACATCACGCAAGAGGCCTGCCACGAGCTCACCCCCGAGCTCAATTTCGCCATCCCCCAAAGGTGGACCGTGGCGCACCTCTACCAGTCTGTCCTCGAGAAACAGCCGCACGTCCCGAACATCGCGCGACTGACGACGCTCGCGGGCTACGTCCACTACAAGCTCACAGGTCAGTTCTGCGTCGGGATCGGCGAAGCCTCCGGGATCTTCCCCGTCGATGCACGGACCCTCGACTGGGACCGGGCTCGCATCGAAAAGTTCGACAAGCTGCTCGCCGCCCGCGGCGCTCCACTGAAGGCTCTTGAGATCCTGCCGCGAGTGCTCCCGGCCGGCCGCGAGGCGGGGCGCCTGACGCCCGAAGGCGCCGCTCTCCTCGATCCGAGCGGGACTCTTCAGGCCGGAGCCCTGCTCTGTCCCCCCGAAGGCGACGCTGGGACCGGCATGGTCGCGACCAGCGCCGTCCGGCCCCGCTCCGGGAATGTCTCCGCGGGCACTTCAGTGTTCGCGATGATCGTCCTCGACAGAAGCCTCGCCGAGGTGCATGAGGAGATTGATATCGTGGCCACACCCGACGGACGCCCCGTCGCCATGGCTCATTCGAACAACGGCTCCTCCGACCTCGACGCCTGGCTCGCGGTGCTCGGCCAGGCGGGGAAAGCGCTCGGCGCCGACGTCACGCCCAATAAGATCTACGAAAAGCTGCTTCCGCTCGCGCTCGAGGCCGATCCCGACGCCGGGGGCCTGCTCTCGATCAACTACGTCTCCGGCGAACACATCACGGGCTTTTCCGAAGGACGCCCGCTCTTCGTGCGCACGCCAGACAGCAAGTTCACCCTCGCGAACCTGCTTCGCTCGATGTACTACTCGTCCCTCTGCGCCATGCGCATGGGCATCGACATCCTCCGAGAGAAGGAGGGGGTGGTCATCGACGAACTCCGTGGCCACGGCGGCTTCTTCAAAGGCGGGACTATTGGCCAGCGTATGATGGCTGCAGCGCTCGGCGTCCCTGTCAGCATCCCGGCCAGCGCTGGCGAAGGCGGCGCCTTCGGTATGGCAGTCCTCGCCGCGTACGCGCTCGACCAAAAGGGGCAGAGCCTCCCCGACTTCATCGACGCGCTCCTCGCAGGGAGCGTCGGAGAGCCCGCCTCTCCCGATCCGAAAGACCAAGAAGGTTTCAATCGTTTCTTCGAGCGTCACCGCCGCGGGCTCGCTATCGAGCGCGAGGCCATCTCCGCCCTCAGGTAAGTCGTGTGGCGCTTCCTTTCCTCCGCCCTACCGCTGCGCTCACATGGGCGCTTTTGCTCTTTGCGCCGAGAGCCTACGGAGGGATCGAGGTCGTGATCGAGGTCGACGCACGCGCAAAGGCGACGCCACTCAAGCCTATTTGGGCTTTTTTTGGCTACGACGAAGCCAACTACACCACGACTCCCGAGGGGACCGAGCTTCTCGAGACCCTCGCCGCCATTCACGACGCCCAGGTGCGCACCCGAACTCATTTCCTCTTCAACACCGACGAAGGTGAGCCCTCGATGAAGTGGGGCTCGACGAACATCTACAGCGAAGACAGTGACGGCAATCCCGTCTACGACTTTACGAAGATCGACTCGATCATCGATACAACCGTAGAGGCCGGCGTCGCTCCTCTCTTCGAGCTCGGCTTCATGCCAAAGGCTCTCTCGTCTCGTCCCGATCCCTATCGGAACAGCGGCACCTTCGTGCTCGACGGCGGCTCCTTCTATCCGCCGAAGGACTACGAAAAATGGGCGGGACTCGTGGCAGCTTGGGCGGCGCACGCCAAAGATCGCCACGAGGACTCGCAGACGAACTGGATCTGGGAGCTCTGGAACGAACCGGACATCGGCTACTGGCAGGGAACCCCCGAAGAGTTCCATCGTCTCTACGACTTCACGGAAGCCGCTTTGCACTCTGTCTTGCCAGACGCGCTGCTCGGCGCGCCCGCCGTGGCGAGTCCGGAGCGCGAGTTCCTCGGGGAGTTCCTCGCTCATTGCGCGAGCGGAGAAAACGCAGTGACCGGCGAAGTTGGCACACGCCTCGATCGCGTCACCTTCCACGCGAAGGGCGGCGTGACTCAAGTCGACGGACACGTGCGCCTCGACCTCGGGAGCCAGCTCCGCCTCCATCGCATGGGCTTCGAGACGGTCCTCGACTCCCCGTTTGCCGAGACCCCTATCATCATCAGCGAAGCAGATCCTGACGGCTGCGCCGCCTGCCCCTCGTCACGCCATCGCTACCTCGACTACAGAAACTCGCCCGCCTACGGCGCTTATGAGGTCGCGATGATGAAACGCTCTCTCGAGCTCGCTCGTGATATGGGCGTAGAGCTCGAGGGCATTGTCACCTGGGCCTTCACTTTCCCGGATACGCCCTATTTCGCCGGCTATCGGGCACTTGCGACCCGCGGTATCCACCTCCCCGTCCTTGGCGCCTTCAAGCTCCTCGGAGCTCTCCGGGGCGGCTCCGTCCCCGTCGCGAGCACCGGAGCGAAAACGCTCTCGAGCCTCCTCGAAGACGGCGTCCGTGAGGAACCTGAGGTCGACGCCTGGGCGGCCCTCGACGAAAATGAGCTCCGCGTGCTCTTGTTCCACTACCACGACGACCTCGTCGAAGCGGAGCCCGCGACCGTCCGCCTCCAAGTGTCACTTCCGAAGGCCTTCGGCGAACGCGTCACGCTCAGCGAGAAGCGCGTCGACGACACCTACGGAAACGCGTTTGCGACCTGGAAAGCTCAAGGCAGCCCCGTCACCCCTTCCGACGAACAGCTGGAAGCCCTCCACGCCGCAGCAAACTCTCTCGATGTGGGCTCGCCTCGCACCCTGGAGGTCGAGGGCGGCGTAGCCACGATCGAGCTTGAGCTCCCGCGCTTTGGCCTGGCCCTTCTCACTCTCAAGAAGGCGGCCCCAGAGCCTCTCCGCGATGCCGCGGGCTGTGCGTGCGACGTCGGACCCCAAAGCCCCAAGGGGACTCCCTGGCTCGCTCTCGCCCTCCTATGTCTTGGAGTTACGGCGCGTCTCAGCCGAAACTACCTCAACTAGCCTTCCCCGGACTCGTTCGTTCCCGGAAGCGTCCGCCCGATCTCGAAAGAACGCCCCCACATGCAACCCATCGACTGGCTCGTCGTCGCGCTCTACTTCAGCGTCCTCGTCTTCATCGTCTGGAAGTCCTCTCAGAAGCAGCAGACTTCCACCGACTATTTCTTGGCAGGGCGCGACATCGGGTGGTTCGCGGTGGGTTGTTCACTCCTCGCCTCAAACGTCGGTTCTGAGCACATCGTGGGCCTCGCCGGCAACGGCGCGACCAGCGGTATGGCCATGGCCCACTGGGAACTTCAAGCGTGGGTCATGCTCCTGCTCGGCTGGGTGTTCGTTCCCTTCTACTACCGCTCCGGGGTGTTCACGATGCCGGAGTTCCTCGAGCGCCGCTTCGACGCCTCGACCCGTCTTGTCCTTTCCTGCGTCTCCCTCGTCGCTTACGTCTTCACCAAGGTCTCGGTGACGGTGTTCGCTGGTGCGCTCGTCTTTCAGACGCTGCTCCCCGACACCTTCGGCAACCCCGACAACGCCTTCATGGTCGGCGCCGTGACCACCGTCGTCCTTACCGGCATTTATACGGTGTTCGGAGGCTTTCGGGCCGTCGTCTATACAGAGGTCGCCCAGACCGGTCTCCTCATCCTCGGCTCCGCTTTCATTACGATCTTTGGCCTGGCCCAGCTCGGCGGCTGGGGCGAGCTGCGCCAGATCGTGAGCGAGAAGTCCTCGACGTTCGCCCTCTGGCGCCCCCTCGAAGATCCCGATTTCCCCTGGCTCGGCGTCATGATCGCCTCGGTCATCATCGGCGTTTGGTACTGGTGCACCGACCAATACATCGTCCAGCGCACCCTCGCCGCCAAGAGCCTCAAAGACGCGCGGCGCGGCGCTATTTTCGGCGGTTACCTGAAGGTCCTGCCCGTCTTCATCTTCCTCATCCCCGGCATGATCGGCTACGCGCTCCACCAGAAGGGCATCATCTCGATTCCCTCGGATTCGGACGGCAACGTGAGCGGCGACATGGTCTTCCCGACCATGGTCGCGTCACTTCTCCCCGCTGGGCTCCGGGGCGTCGTCATCGCCGGCGTCTTGTCCGCGCTGATGAGCTCTCTCGCCTCACTCTTCAACTCCGCGGCGACCCTGTTCACCGTCGACATCTACGAGAAGATCCGCCCGGGTCGTCCCGAAAAGCACCTCGTCATGGTGGGACGCATGGCGACCGGAATCGTCGTCGTGCTGGGGCTCCTCTGGATCCCCGTCATGAAGTTCATCTCCGGCGGAGGCCTCTACCAATACCTGCAGAGCGTCCAGGGCTACCTCGCTCCGCCGATCACCGCCGTCTTCTTGCTCGGCCTCTTCGTCAAGCGCGTGAACGCCCGCGGCGCGCTCTATGGGCTCAGCATCGGGTTCATCCTCGGCATGACGAAGCTCACGCTCCAGGCCCTCGCGGGCGCTGGCGTCATGAGCAGCGAAGGACTCCTCGGAAGCATCGCGCAGCTCAACTTCCTCTACGCATCAGGTTGGCTGTTCCTGATCAGCGTCCTCGTCGTCGTTTTCGCCTCCCTTTCGGCCCCCGCGCAGCCAGCCACCCAAATCGCTGGGCTCACCTATTCGGGCCTGAGCCCTGCTGAGCAAGCCGAAAACCGCGAGAGCTGGGGCGCTTCGGACGTGATCGCGAGCGTGCTGCTCGTGGCGTTGGTCCTCGTCGTCTACGTCTACTTCAGCTTCTGGATCTGAGCTTCAGTTTCTGGATCGAACAGTAGAGCGTTTCCACGGCCGTGCGGAGGCGCGAAGGGAGCTCTTCCCACTTACCGCTTGCCCATACCCAGAGGCTCATGAGTCGCTCATGAGCCTTTCGCAAGTGGCGCGGAGGGCCCTGGGGCGCTTCACTCCAGAGGCCCATGAGGACCTTTCGCTGCGCCTGTTCCAATCGACTCTTCTTTGACAACTCCCTCTGCCTGAAATGTCAGAACGCGGTCGGCTTCTCGGTCACGCAAGCAAACTTTGTTCTCCTCGATGAGAAAGGGAAGAACTCGAGAGATGGCCTGCGCCCTTGCGCCAACTACGGCAGTGGTCTCTGCAACTGGGTTCTTGATGCGGATGCGACTTCTGACCTTTGTCTCGCCTGCCGCCTGAACGTCGAGACCACCGTTTCCGGCGACGAGGACCGCGAGCTGCTCCAGCGCGTCGAGCAGCCCAAGCGCCGGCTCGTCTTTAGCCTGCTCGATTTGGGCCTCCCGGTGATCCCTTTGAATGAGGACCCGACGGGCGTCGGCTTTGCGCTGAGGCGCGGCACACCGGACGAACCCGTCATCATCGGGCACGCCGACGGGCTCATCACCCTCGACTTGAACGAGGCAGACCCGGCCCGGCGGGAAGAAGCCCGACAGAAGCTAGGAGAAGACTATCGCACGCTGCTCGGACACTTCCGGCACGAAGTCGGCCACTACTACTGGACTCGTTTCTTCTTGAGCGACGCTGAGCTCGAGCGCTTCCGCAGCGTGTTCGGAGACGAGCGCGCCGACTACAGCGAAGCGCTCAAGACTCACTATGCGAATCCGCGCACCGACTTCCAGGATACGCACGTATCGAGCTACGCGACGTCTCATCCTTGGGAAGACTGGGCCGAAACCTGGGCCCACTACCTCCACATCTTGGATAGCTGGCAGACGGCTGTGACCTTTGGCCTGCGTACCCATCAAGGGGACTCGCGCAGCTTCAAGCGCCCTATCCAGGAGACGCTCGATGACTGGTGTGAGCTAATGATTGCGCTCAACTCCATGAACCGCAGCATGGGACACAGCGACGCCTACCCATTTCAACTCGCCGCCACCGTTCGCGAGAAGCTCAGCTTCATCGACGAAATCGTCAAGACCGCCACCTCGACTCCAGCGCTGACACGCTCGAAACAGCCGGCCGCGTAACTCTCAGCGTGTGTCTTCGAGGCTGCGCGGCTCCCAATTGGGAGCGTTCCGTGAGCACCACTGAGACAGTTTTGCTCCACTTGGGGCACTTCGCCTCACGTTGGCTCTCCCCATGGGGCTGCTATAGAGACGAAGATGAGCAAGCTATTACGTGGTCTCGCTGCTGGATACGGAGCCAAGAAACTGGGCGGAGGATGCTTCACGACGATCCTCGTCTTCATCTTTCTTTGGTGGCTTCTCGGAAACTTCGGCATCTTCCAATGAGCTGTCTTCCCATGAGCTGAGGCGCTTCGGGTTCCTTCGCTTCCTGGGAGGGCGGCGAAGGCGCGCCCCCGCTCGGGAGTATGGTAGAGCCAAGACTCCTCGTTTCTCCCGGCACATCATCCATGCTCCCCTGGTTCGGTCTTCTTCTCGGTCTGCTCGCGATCCCCTTCGCCTTCTTCCTGGGGCTCAAGGCTCTCATCCGGGCGCGCCTCGGCGGATACAAGCATGAGTTCGTGCGACCTGACCCAAGCGCGCCTCTCACGAAAGAGGCATTGCGATCCGTCGCTGTTCTCGGGGGCGGCGTCGCCGGCCTGACCGCCGCGCTCACCTTGGCGCGCCGCGGTTACCCGGTCACCTTGTACGAGAAGAAGGCCTTTCTCGGTGGGAAGCTCGGGAGCCAGAGAGAGCCCGTGCTCGCTGGACAAGAGACCTGGGTGAGTCACGGCTTCCACGCCTTTTTTCCGCACTATCACAGCTTCCGCCGCTTGCTCGACTCCGTTCGAATCTGTGAGCTTGAGTCGATCGACGACTACGTCATCTGCGAGAAGAGCGGCGCGATGACGCGTTTTCGCGGCGTCGAGCCCACACCGGTCTTGAATCTGTTCGGGCTCCTCCGGCGTGGCCTCTTCTCCCTCAAGGACGCAGTCAGTGCGCCCGGACGCGACCTCTATGGCGTGTTTCTCGAGTACGAAGCCGATGCGACCTTTCGCCGTTATGATTCCGTCAGCTACGCCGAGTTCGCGCGGCGCGGCCGAGTCCCTCCGCGGCTCAAGCTCGCCTTCAATACCTTCGCTCGCGCTTTTTTCGCCGACGAAGAAAAGCTCTCTCTCGCTCAGCTGATCAAGGCGTTTCACTTCTATTACCTGAGCCAGGACGGTGGTCTCCTCTACGAGTACCCGATCCGCGACTACGAGGCGGGCCTGATGCGCCCGATCGCCGAAGAGCTCGAGTCCCTCGGCGCAGAGGTGCGCACGCTTGACCCTGTTCGAGAATTTTCGCGCACTTTGGAGGGTTTTCAGGTCAACGGGCGCCCTTACGGCGCGGTGGTGGTCGCTCTCGACGCACCTGCCCTCGGCCCTCTATTCCTCGATGCACCCGGCCTGCCCGAGGAGACAAGGAGGCGCATCGGCTCCGTCCGCGCCGGACAACGCTACGTGGTCTGGCGCATCTGGATCGACAAGGACATCCGCGAGAGCGTCCCCGTTTTCGTCATTACTGAGAGAGAGCGAGCTCTCGACGCCGTCACGGCGTTCCATCGCTTCGAGGTGGAGACCAAGGAAGACCTCAAGAGCGGGCGCGCCGATCCGAAAACGCGCGCCGTCCTCGAGCTGCATTGTTATGCGGTCCCCGATGACCTGGTCGATGCCGAGATCAAGCCGACCCTGTTCGGCGAGCTGCTGCGGCGCTTCCCCGAGCTCGAAGGCGCGAGTGTGCTCCACGAATGGTACGTCGTGGAGCAGAACTTCTCCGCGTTCCACGTCGGCCTAGAAGCGGATCGTCCCACCGTCGAGACCGGTGTCCCCGGGCTCTATTGCGCGGCCGATTGGGTCAAACTCCCCTTCCCCGCCATGCTCCTCGAAGCTGCGGCCGCGAGCGGATACCTCGCCGCCAATGGCATCCTCGCGGAAGATGGCCTCCGACTTGAGCCGATCGTAACCGTTCCGCTCAAGGGTTTGATGGCGGGTATGCCCGCTCCCAAGACGCGCGTCGAGCTCCTCGGAGCCTAAGCCCGCGCTGAGTTCTCGGCCTCGAAGCGGCTCAGCCCGAAGTGCTGGGCCCTATTCGGCGGAGAAGATCGTCCGAGCGCGCGCTTGGGCTGCGTCACATTTTTGCCCCTTCTGGAGGCGCTCGAGACGAAACCAGCTCCCCTCGCGCGTTGGCTCGCTCGCGCGATTGCCCTTGAGGAAAGGAGAGGTCGCTCCCAAGACAGATTGTTCGTTCTGGAAGATGACCTGGCCAGAGAAGCCCTTTTCGTCTTGCACGCCGCGGAGCTGACTCGTGCTGCGCTGCACGACGAACACCTCACCAGAAACGATCCCATGGACCCGGACCGTGACGCCGGGACGACCGTCCCGATCTTGGTCCACGACGCGCGCATCATCGGCGCTCTCCGGCAGCTTCTCGCGGATCGGATCGCGCAGCCGAGCGCCCACGACGACCGTCTGGGGAGCCTGCTCGAAACGCACGCTGCTACCCTGCTTCTTCAGGGTCGCGTCGATGCGCACTGGCGGCAGGGAGCGCTGAAAAGCCGCGGGGAGCTCCATCCGTACCATGCTCGAGCTACCTGCGAGCTCCACCGAACAGAGAGGACCGCTGCCGATCAGGCGCTTTCCGTCGGAACGGAGCTCCACGACCGCCACCGAGCGCGTGAGCGCGACGTAGTCTTTCACCACCGGCAGCTTGGTGACGCTGCGACTCTGGGAGATGAACACGTAGGTCCCTGAGGGGTCGCTCTCGGCGCTCCCGACTCCGGAGAACAGAACTGCGCAGGCCAGCGCTCCTATGCGCAGGATCTTCCTCGAGCCCAGGCTTCGCAAGCCGCTTGTCCTCCCGTCTCTCATCCCATTGTCCTCTCTTGTATCACGCAGTCGGCTGCCAAACGGCCCGACTGGACCGCCAAAGGAACCCCGCCCCCAGGGTGTGCACTGCCAGAAGCGACGTAGAGTCCGTCGCAATCTGGCAAGCGATTCGGGACCCGACGGAAGGCCGACATCATCGAGTTCGAAGCGGGTCCGTAGAGCGCGCCCCCGCTCCCAGGAAACTCCCGGGCTAGATCGGAGGGAGAGCGGGACCAAACCAGCTCGTCCTCGGCAGAGAGCAGCTTGGCAGTCACGAGGCGCTCGCGGATCCGCTCCGCAATCGCCTCCGCGCCCGGGAGAGAGCGAGAGGACGAGAGCGCAGGCGCATTCACCATCGTGAACAAGGGTTCGCGATCGGGAAAACTCTGAGTTTTATGACAGCGATCCTGCGCGCACACGTAGATGGTCGGCTCTTCGGGCACACGTCCCTCATCGAAGATGTCGGCGAACTCTTTCTCGTAATTCTCTGGGAAAAAGACGGTGTGTGGAGCCAGCCTGGGCATCGGATCGGGCGCCTTCGAGCGCAGAAAAATCGCGTTGTACCCGGACATGGACGCGGTCTCCCCGCTCCCCGGAACTTTGCCGCTCGGAAAGCTCCCCTGCCACTGTCCGAGGTCAGCCCCGAGCACGACGCTCTCCGCGAGGAATGTGCCACGTGTGGTCTCCACGCCGCGCACCCTTCGCCCCGAAAAGAGGAGTCCGGTGACTTTTGTAGCGAGCTCGATCTGAGCTCCCGCTCGCTGGAGAGCTCGCTCGAGCGCAGAGACCACTGCCCTGAGGCCGCCGCGCACACCGAATCCGCCGAGCCCCAGCTCCACGTGCGCAATGCAGCCGAGCGTGGCCGGCGCGGTGCGCGCATCAGAACCGTTGTACGTCGCATAGCGCTCGAGAATGCTCACGAGCTCGGGAGTCTTGACGCGACTCTTGATGGCCGAGCGGAGGGTGCGCAACGCATCGATCTGACGGACAGCACCCCAAATGCGCGGCCCGCCCCGAAGCAGCCGCGAAACCTCTGGAGCTGGGCCCATGACGAAATGAGGAGCAGCCGCTTCCCAGATCTGCCGCGAGTAGCTGAGATAGTCTTCGAGCTCTGCTCGCGCGCGCGCCCCCAGACTCGACTCGACAGAAGCGAAGGTCTCGCCGAGCTCATGGTGGAAGAGCACCTCGGCCCCGCTCGGAAAGACGTAGCGGAAGGATGGACTCAGCTCGATCACCTCAAAGCGTTCGCTCTTCGGCAGGCCAACTTCGTCGAACACAGCCTCGATCACATGCGGAAGAGTCAAGACGCTCGGCCCGGTGTCGAGAGGCACCCCGTCCACGTAGGTTGTTCCTGCCTTGCCCCCGAGCCGGGACCCAGCTTCGACAAGACGCACCCGAAGGCCACGATGAGTCAGAAGCGCGGCGGCAGTGAGTCCACCGACACCTCCCCCGACCACTATGACATCACTCGTCATGAGCGGGACCTTTCCGGCAAAGAGCTGTCACTTTTCCCTGTTCCGATCAGGCGCGCAAGGAGCGGCACTCGACCAGCTCGCAGGGGACGAGGGGCCCGGTAGAGCAGCGAGTCGACCCCACCCGGAGCCACCAGAGGAGTCTGGAGCATGCTTTCAAGAGCGCCGTCGATGCGAGTGAGCTCCCGAGCCACCGCCTCCTCCACTCTCGGGACAACCTGTTCGGCGCGCGCGCCCTCCTCGAACGGCAAGGGCTCACCCAAAGAAATGAGAAGGCTGGGCCTCGCGTTCTCGAGAAACTCATAGCGCAGCGCGATAGGAAGGATGGTCGCCTGACTCCGCTTCTGTAGATGGAAGATGCCGCTCCGAAACTCGAGAGGAAAGTGGCTCGGGCGCTGGGCCCCACGCGGGAAGATGGCGACGAAACGGCCAGCACGATCGAGGAGATGCGCCGCCCGATCGAGGTCAGAGAGGGCCTTCTTCGGATGCGCTCGATCGAGAGATAGGGCGCCAAGCCTTCGAAAGAAGGAAAGCTCGCGGAGCGAGCTCGCGTCCATGAGAGCAAAACCCTCAGCCCCCAGTTCCCCTTCAAGCACCGTGAGCAGGAGCGCGTCCCACCAGGCCACATGGTTCAGGGCTAAGATCACCGGCTCCGAAGCTACGGTCGCGCGCGCCTCGAACAGGCCGAGAGCGAGCACGTCGTGAAAAGCACGACGCATGCGGGCGCGGATGTAAACGCGCATGAGGCGCGACCAGAGTTCGGACTTCTCGCTCATCCGTGTCCTCCCGCGTAGACGCGCCCGGCCCACAAGATCTGTCGCCGCTTGAACCAAGACCAGGAGTTGTAAGCGAGGGCGATCAAGAGCAGGACCGCGAGAGGATGAAAAACGACCTGTTCTTTCGGTTGCTCATAGCGCCGGGCAATGAGGAGCCGGAGCGTGACGTTGAGAGAGACTCCGAGGCCGCCGAAGGCGGCCGTGCCCCAGTCGCCGGAAGAGGCTCCGATGATGAGAGCGACGTAGGGAAGGACGAAACACACAGCGTACAGGGTCGTCACGCCGAGCACGGCGAAGAAGGACCCCCCGAGCCCCGCCGCGATATTCTTCGAGAACCCACGCCACACTTCGCCGAAGGAGCGGTACATCCGACAAGACGCGATGCGCGTACCATCGACGAACCGAGCGCGCAGGCCGCGCACCTTCGCGTGCCGAACGAGAGCGACGTCGTCGACGATCGCCCCTTGAACCGAGGAGAATCCGCCAAGATGGCTCAAGGTATCGCGCCGAATCGCCAAGAGCTGGCCATTGGCGGCGACGAAGCGGGGCTCCGGTTTCGTCTCGACCCAGCGCAGAGGCAACCAGGCCAGATAGGTCAAAAGAAGCAGGGAAACGATCGCGCGCTCCCCGAAAGTTTCGGTCACCTGACGGGGCACAGCGGTGACGAGGTCGACCTCCTCGAGACCCCCGATCAGGCGAAGCAGTCCGTCCGGCTCGAGGTGCACGTCAGCGTCCAAGAATACGAGAACATCTCCGGTAGCCTCTTCCCAGAGGATCTGACAAGCGTGGGGCTTCCCGACCCATCCGGGGGAGAGAGGCCTCCCCGGAATGAGGCGAATGCGAGCGTCTACTTGGGCCATCCGCTCCACGATCGCCGCCGTGTCGTCTTCGGAGTTGTCGTCGTAAACGAGCACCTCAGCGGAGAGGGGAGCGCCCGACGCGTCCATGGCGGCGAGAACTCCCCCGAGCGCCCGCTCGATGCTCCGGGCCTCGTTCCTCGCGGGAATGAGAACGGAGAGGCGCTCCGGGGCTCGGCGCGCCTTCTCCGGCCTGTTCCAGGTCCAGAGATTATAGAGGACCACAGAGAGAGGCAGGACACAGAGGAGACTCAGTGCGTTAACCATGAGCCTTCCCAAGGCCCATGGCTCGATAGAGACGAGTGAGCGGAGATCCCGAGCTGGCTGAAAAGAGAGGGAGGAATGGTGAGTTCTTGCGGAGAGAGCTATGGGTGCGCATCCGAATAAAAGGACGCATCCAACGTTGATCGACGCGCGACGGAAGTACCACCTCCGCGAACCCTACCCCTGTCTCTCCCCTCGGGCCCGTGCCCTCCGCCGAGTAGCGTTCATAAAATGGACTGCGATCGAGAGGTCGCTTCAGATCCACTGTGAACACCCCCCGCGCCGTGCGGAACTTGAGCCGCCGCGCGGTCTCCACAAAATAAGGCGACGTGGAGACCTCGAAGCGCTCGAGCTCGGCGCCGATCTGCTCACTTTTCCCGTCCGGATGCATCAAGATCAGGACGCAAAAGGGCTCCAGAGCCCCCTCGGGGACTGTCCAATAGTAGACGAGGGTGAACGCTGAGAAGCTGACGCGACCCCAGTCCCAGCGTTCGATGCCCTGCTCATGGAGCGGCTGACGACTCAGGTTCGAGTCGACGTAGCCCGGACCTCGAAAGTGGAGAGCTTCATCGCCCACTGTCACAGAGACCTCACCTTCTGCGTGACCGAGCTGGGGGCACCAAATGTGCGGAGCTGACCCGACCGAGTCCGCCCGAGAAAGATCGCTCTGAACTGCCTTGCCCTGAATGTCGACCGTCCCGCTGAAGCGACTTCGGTCAGGCAGGGTGACATCGAGGAGAACACTCAGTCGGCTCTCTCCGCCCTCGGCCCGGAGGGTCATCGAGCTCTCGCCAAAGGTCGCGCGACCTGATGCCGGGTCGAAGTGCACCTCCGAGAGGGGCTTTTCATCGAGCCAGTAGGCGCTCAGGCCAGCCGGTCTGTATAATACTATGTTCAAACTGGCTACGTTACTATGCCAACGACTGGACCGAGAGCCAGCAAGAAAGGGAAGCCCTGAGGCCCAATTGATGACGAGACCGTTCCCTTTCGAGTCACAAACGTCCGCATAGTACCAACAAAATTGAACATTTGCCGCTTCTGCCCAAGATGGGCGCTCGTCGATTGTTGCAATTCGCAGCATAGTTCTTGATTGAATTGAATATATGCAAACCGTGTTCATTCAGTGTACACGATTGGAGATGGCTGACAACGACCGACCGCAAGCAATCACCGTCCTCGGGGCGGGGCCGGCCGGTCTCGCGATCGCAGCCGAGCTCGCCGAGCGAGGACAGCGCGTCACCCTGCGCGCTCCCGCTCCGCGCGCCCCCTGGGCCGCCTCTTATGGAGCGTTCGAGCCGCTCTTGCCCAGTGAGCTCCAGAGCGTCGTCTCGTTCAGGTTCCCGCGTCCTTCTTGGATCGATCGAACAGGTCGCGTCTCGGAGCTCGACGTCAGCTACGTCCGCCTCGACACGGAGCGGCTGCAGGCTCTGCTGCTGGCTCGCGCTGAACGCGCTGGGGTTCACCTTGAGGTCGGGGCGGGCCGAAATGACGCCGACGGTCTCACGATCGCTGCGACAGGACGAAGCCCAGAGTCGGGATCGTCTACCCAATATCAAACCGCCTATGGGGTATGGGCGCGCCTCTCCGCCGACTGGCTCGAGCCCGGCAGGATGATCTTCATGGATCTCGGGGGCTCCGAAGCCTCAGGCCCGCCCAGCTTCCTCTACGCAACTCGAGAAGGGAAACTCCATTTCCTCCAGGAGACTGTCCTCGTCTCCGACGCCCGTCCGTCTTTCGCCGAGCTCGAGCACAGGCTCCGTCGTCGCCTCCAAAGCCGCGGACTCGCCTTAGGCCCTATCGAGCGCGAAGAGCGTTGCTTGATCGCGATGGGAGGCCCGCCCCGGCCCGGCCGAGGACCAGTGGTTCACTTCGGAGCAACCGCGGGCCTCACCCACCCAGCCACCGGATATCATCTCGCTCATTGCCTGAGGCTCGCACCGCTCCTCGCCGAGACCATCGCTCGCGCCCAGGGAGAAAGCCCTCTGCGCCTCGCTGAGCGAGCGCGCAAGACCCTTTGGTCGAGCGAACGAAAGCTCCGGTACCGCCTCTTCGACTACGGAGCTCGCATCCTCGCCCGCCTCGATCAAGACGGTCTCGGTCGCTTCATGGAGAACTTCCTGACCTCGGACGGAGAGGCCATGGCTTCCTTCGTCGACGGCGGCCTCTCCGTCCCGCGCACCCTCGCGCTCATGGGGCGCACGTTTCGGCACGCCGACCCGCAAATCCGCCGCCAGCTCCTCGGCCTAGCCGCCCAGACCACACCGCAGAGACACCTCTCTTCCACTTCACAAAGGACACACTCATGAACCTCAGACTCTCGGCTCGTCAGGCACTCGCTCAAGTCGCCTCCCCTCCGCCCTCCCCGACCCTCGGGGAACTGGAACCGCGCCTCAGCCACGTCGAGCAGCTCATGCGGCAGCTCGTCCTCGAGGACGGCGTCGATCACCTGAGCCACATGGTCCTCACCCAACTTTCGGCGGGAGGACGACGGGTCCGAGCCCGCCTTGCCCTCGCCGCCGCCGACGCCTTCGGCGTGCCCGCCACACAAGGCATCGCCTGGGCGGCGAGCGTCGAGCTCCTGCACAACGCGACTCTCATCCACGACGACATCCAAGATGGCGATCTTGTGCGACGCGGAAAGCCGACTCTGTGGGCGAGTCATGGCGTTCCCCAGGCGATCAACGCGGGCGATCTGCTCCTGATGCTCCCCTACGTTGCGCTGGCCGAGATGCCTGCGCTCGCGCAAGGACGGCTCGCGGTTCTCCTCGCGGCGACGAGCGCGCGGATCGTACGCGGCCAGGCGAGTGAGCTCGACCTCTTGTCCACCGAGCGCCTCGATCGACAGAGCTATTACGCCGCTGCCCGAGGGAAGACAGGCGCCCTCTTCGAGCTTCCGGTGACAGGCGCGGCCGTCCTCGGCGCCCTCGACCCAGCGACCGTCTCGGAATGCGCGGTGCTTTTCGGTCGGCTCGGCCTCGCTTTCCAGATTCAGGACGACATCCTCGACCTCTACGGAGACAAGGGCAAAGGTCTCCGGGGCGCCGATGTCCGGGAGGGAAAGGTCAGCGCCTTGATCGTCGAGCTCCTCGAAGTCCGCCCGGACAAGAGGCACGAGGTGCTGGCGATTTTGCGCAAAGAACGACAGCAAACCACCGAAGAGGACGTCGCCCACATCGCCCACCTCATCCAGCAAAGCGGCGCGCTCCGGCGCACGTTCGCAGCCCTCGGAGACCTCTTGGACGAAGTCGAGGCAAGTCCTCTTTGCGATCGTTACCCAGGAGTCCGCGTCCTCGCGGCTGGACTTACGCAAATGATCCTCGGCCCGCTTTCGCAGCTTCCGCTCGACGAAGTCACCGAATTCCTCGGCTGGGAAGGGAGCTCGGCGTCGTGAAGCCCCAAGCTATTGTCATAGGCAGCGGATTCGGCGGCCTCGCGGCCGCGGTGCGTCTGCTCGCCCGCGGCTACAGGGTACGCGTCCTCGAAGCCCTCGACACTCCCGGGGGCCGCGCCCGCGTCTTCGCGAGAGGTGATTTCCAGTTCGACGCCGGGCCCACCGTGATCACGGCGCCCTATCTTTTCGACGAGCTCTTCGCCTGCCTCGGCAAGCGAAGGGAGGATTACGTCGAGTTCCTCCCGGTAGATCCCTTCTACCGCTGCAAGTTCGATGACGGCGAGAGTTTCGACTATGTCGGAGACGATGAGCGACTCCTCGGCGAGATTGAACGCCTGAGTCCCAAGGACGTCGACGGGTACAGAAAGCTTGTCCGTCACGCCGAGCGCATCTTCGATATCGGTTACACGGAGCTCGCGGACCAGCCGTTCTCGCGCCTCTCGGACATGCTCCGCATCGTCCCCGACCTGACGCGCCTCTCCGCCTATCGCAGCGTGTACAGCCTGGTCGAGCGCTACATCAAAGACGATCGCCTGCGCCAAGTGCTCACCTTCGAGCCGCTCTTGGTCGGCGGAAATCCCATGCGCGTCCCAGGCATCTACCTGCTCATCCACTGGCTCGAGCGGAAGTGGGGCGTCCACTTCGCGAAGGGCGGAACCGGCGCGCTCGTCCAGGCGCTGATTCGGCTCATCGAAGAGTCAGGCGCTGAGCTCGAGGTGAACGCGCCCGTCGACGAGATCCTCGTCAAAAACGGCTCGGCGCGCGGCGTCAGGCTCGCGGACGGTCGCGAACTGACAGCAGACATCGTGGTCGCCAATGCGGATCCGACCCTCGTCTACACGCAGATGATCGACCCGCGCGCGCTCAGCTTTGGGCGCGCGGCTCGGGCGAAGAACAAGCGTCAATCCATGAGCCTCTTCGTCGGCTATTTCGGGACGAACAAGACCTTCGAGGACACACGACACCACACGATCCTGCTCGGCCCCCGCTACCAGGGGCTCCTCGCGGACATCTTCGACCGGCGCACGCTCGCCGATGACTTCTCCCTGTATCTTCATCGCCCCGCCGCGACCGATCGGTCGATGGCCCCCGAGGGACACGACGCCTTCTACGTGCTCTCGCCGGTCCCGAACCAAAAGAGCGGCATCTCCTGGGGTGAGGTGAGCGAGCGCTACTTTGACGCGATCCTCGGCGAGCTCGAAGAGCGAGAGTTGCCCGGCCTCCGACAGTCGATCGTGACCAAGTTCTCAGTCGATCCGCGCTACTTCGAAGAGGACCTGCGCTCGAAAGATGGGGCTGCTTTTGGCCTCGAGCCCGTCCTGCACCAGTCCGCCTACTTCCGGTATCAAAACGCCTGTCCCGACGTGATGGGGCTCTACTTCGTCGGAGCTAATACGCACCCCGGCGCCGGCCTCCCCGGAGTGCTCTGCTCCGCGAAGGTGCTCGAACACGTTCTCCCTCCTTTCGGCGCGGCGCATACGGCCGCTCAAGGTGCCGCATGATGGAGACCACGATCGATCGCGAAACCCTCGAACAGAAGAGTCTCGAGGTCCTCGCGAAACACGCGAAATCTTTCCGCTGGGCGTCGCTCTTTTTGCCCCAACGAGCGCGGCGAGACGCGGCCGTGCTCTACGCTTTCTGCAGGCGCGTTGACGATATCGTCGACGAAGGAAAGAGCCGCGAAGAGGCGGCTCGGGAGCTCGACGCCGTCGAAGCCGAGCTCCGTAGCTCGGCGCCGACCGATCCGCTCGTGGCGCGTTTTCGGAGGCTCGCCCTCGGACGCGGCTTCGGCCTGCGTCCGGCCTTGGATCTGATCGCTGGCATGCGCGGAGACCTCGGGCGAGTGCGCGTGCGCTCTGCCGAGGAGCTCGAACTCTATTGTTATCGAGTCGCCGGGACGGTGGGCTTGATGATGACGCGCACCCTCGGTGCCCATCAGCCGGAGGCTCAGCACTACGCGGTGAGCCTCGGCATGGCGATGCAACTCACCAACATCTGCCGAGATGTCGCGGAAGACGCGCGCCGAGACCGCGTCTACCTCCCGGCGAGCGAGCTTCGTCGGCAGGGTCTCGGCCCGAATTCCATCTTTATTTTGCTGCAGGGCGAAAGTGATGGCGGAGGTTCAGCGCGCCTCGCCGACGTCGTGCGCTCGCTCTTGTCTCGGGCGGAAGACCTTTATTCTTTCGCCTCCCACGGCTTCCGGCTCCTACCTTTCCGGGCGCGACTGGCCGTCGTGACCGCAGCCCTGCTCTATCGTCGCATCGGCCACGAGCTCCTCGACAAGCAGCGGGGAAACCCGCTACTGGGACGCGCCGTGGTGAGCCCCTTCACGAAGGTGCGCCTTGTGGCTGAGGCGCTGGGGCGCGTGCTCTTTTCGCGCCTCGTACTCCGCGGACCTTCCTTTGCACTGAGCCCCGCTCCTCCGCCCCTCGCCGCACAGCTCGATCCTTACTTCAGACTCCCCCTGTCATGACGTATCGCATCAGCACCGTCGCCGAAGTGACCGGCATTCCGCGCAACACCCTGCTCGCCTGGGAGCGACGTTACGGTTTGGTGCGTCCCACGCGTCACGAGAACGGGTACCGGAGTTACACAGACGACGACGTCGCGATCATCCTTCGCCTCCGAAACGCCATCGCAGCGGGCCTCCGCATCGGAGAAGCTGTCGAGCTCATCAAGAAACAAGCGGACAGCGATTGCAAGACGAAGGCTCCTGAGACGCCACCCGCGGGGCTCGACGGCGTCTCGGGGCGACTGCTCCAGGCTCTGCTGGAGTACCGGCGCAGCGAAGCGGAGGAGATCCTCACCGGGCTGCGGGCGATCCCGATCCTCTCGCGGGCGCGCCAGTTCTATTTCCCTTTGCTCCGGGAGCTCTGGGCCCAGATCTCCGAACGCAGGGTCACCGTCGCCCAAGGCCAGCTCGCAGTCACCACACTCCGCGCTCACCTCGTCTCGGTCCTCGTCTCCGCTGACAATTCGCCGCGCGGCGCTCCCCACGCAGCCACAACCACTTTCCCAGAGGACACCTGGGAACTCAGCGCTCTCGCCGTCGCTGTTCAGCTCGCCGCTTCCGGCTTCCGTGTTTCCTATCTCGGCGCTGGGCTCAGCTCGGCTGAGCTCATCGACTACGCCCGCAAGAAACAGCCCGCCATGGTTTGCATCTCCTGCTCTTCAGCTCCCGAAGAAGCCGTGCTCGCAAAGCACGTCGAAGAACTCGGGCGCTCCGGTCTTTGCCGCTACGTCCTGGGTGAGATTTCCTTAGGGCCCGAGGCACCCCAAAGCGTGGAGTTCCTCCGCCACTGGGAAGCGCTCGATCCTGAAGCTCTCCTTGCGCAAACCAAGAGATCACAGACTGCAGCGCAATAGTCGATCAATGAGCCCTCAGAACATGGACAACGCCCTGAAGCCCGGCCCCCAAGGACCGCCCGCGTCGCTCGCGCAAGTCGTGCTCGAGACGCTCCCCTGCGCAGTGATCGTGACCGATCTCGATGGCAACATGACGTACGTCAACCAAGCCTTCAGCGAAATCTGCGGCTATAGCGCCGAAGAAGCGTTCGGGAGGAAGCCGGGAGAGCTCTTACAAGGCGCAGGCACCGATCGGGGTACAGTCCTTCGGATTCGCAAGGCGCTCAAACGCCGCGAGCGCTGCTCCGAACGCATCCTGAACTACGACAAGCGAGGCCGCTCCTATTGGATCTCTCTCGACATCAGCCCCTTTGAGGCCGACGGAGTCCAGGGGTTCATCGGCGTCGCGCGCGATCTCACCGAAGGTTTCGCCGCGCGCGGCGAACGCGGGCTCGGCCTCGAAGTCGGACACCTGATGGAAGCCGTGGAACATCTCGCGCACGCCGCGAACGAAGAGCACGATCTTCATCAGTTCTGTTTGTCGCTCGCCGATGCGCTCGCCTCGCTCAAGCGCTCCCGCGAGCTCCCTTAACGAAAAGCGCCCTCTCGCGCTCAAACGACCGCGCTCAAACGCCTCCGCGAGGAGCGCGCTTCAACGCTCCTCCGCTCAAAGACGAAGCGCGCTCACCGTCGCGCACTTCCCTGCGTGCGAACCCCACAACAAGAGACGCCCTCACCGACCGCGCACGCCCACCCCAGGCTCGCCGTGAGCTTCCCTCGGTGAGCTCCCCTCAAAACAGAGACGCCTGCCACAGCTCTTTTTGATGGCCCCGGTCCATCACATCCTCCTTCGTCCAGCCGAGCCTTCACCTTCGCTCACCTTCCCCCATGGTCCAGAAGAGAAGCTCGACCGGGCCTCCAAGCTGCCCCCCTGTGAGCGCGAACATGCCCGCCTGGGCGGACCGAGACCCCCGCGGGGGTCTCGGTCCGCCTCGCCACCTCCCGCTTCAATGGAATCTCTTCACATTGGCGGAATCACTCGATCTTTTTTCTCATTTTCTTTTGACCCGATTTCGGGCCTCACTGCCCGAG
>NASX01000032.1 GCA_002085155.1 Sorangiineae bacterium NIC37A_2 | reverse complement strand
TCACGAGCGCCGCCGTCAACGTCGTCTTGCCGTGATCGATGTGGCCGATCGTTCCCACGTTCAAGTGAGGTTTGCTTCGTACGAATTTCCCTTTTGCCATGTTCTCTTTATTCTCTCTTTCTTAAATCTCTAACGGTCGCTGGCTGCCGCGGGTCCGATCCTCACCCCCCGGTGATGCGGTGGACGATCTCCTCTTCGAGCGCTTTGGGCAGCCCCTCGAAGTGGTCAAAATGCATGCTGTAGGTGGCGCGCCCCTGGGAGCGGCTCCGGAGGTCGGTCGAATAGCCGAACATGGCCGCGAGGGGAACCTCCGCCTCGATGACCTGGGTCCCGGGTCCGCGCTCGTGCATGCCCTGGATTCGGCCGCGCCGTGAATTCAAATCCCCAATGACGTCGCCCATGTTCGCGTCGGGCGTAACGACCTCGACCCGCATGATGGGCTCGAGGAGCTGGACCCCGGCGCGCTTGGCCGCTTCCTGGAAGGCCATCGAGGCCGCAATTTCGTAGGCGGGCCCGGAGGAGTCGACGTCGTGGAAGCTGCCGTCGATGAGCTCCGCGTAGAGGTCCATGATCGGGTAACCAGCCAAAATTCCCCGGCCCATCGCGTCCCGAATGCCCTTTTCGACGGACGGAATGAACTCCTTGGGGATGATGCCGCCGACGATCTTGTTCTCGAAGACGAGGCCCTTGCCGGGCTCGCCGGGAGCGACGTTGATGACAACGTGGCCGTATTGGCCGTGACCGCCGGACTGGCGGATGAACTTGCCTTCGACCTTGTTCGCCGGGCCCTTGATGGCTTCGCGGTAGGAGACCTCGGGCTTGCCGACGTTGCACTCGACTTTGAACTCGCGACGCAGGCGGTCGACGATGATTTCGAGGTGCAGCTCGCCCATGCCGGCGATGATGGTCTGACCCGTGTCTTCGCTCGTGTAGGTCTTAAAGGACGGATCTTCGTAGGCGAGCTTGCCGAGAGCGAGCGTCAGCTTGTCCAGGTCGGCCTGAGATTTCGGCTCAATGGCGATGTGGATGACCGGCTCGGGGAAGACCATCCGCTCGAGCACGATCGGGTGCTTCACGTCACACAGCGTGTCGCCGGTGCGCGTGTCGCGGAGGCCAACAGCCGCGTAGATGTTCCCCGCGACGCAATCCTTGAGCTCCTCACGCTTGTTCGCGTGCATGCGCAGGATGCGCCCGAGGCGCTCCTTCTTGCCGCGCGTCGCGTTCAAGACCTGCGTCCCGGCCTCGAGAGAGCCTGAATAGACGCGGAAGAACGTCAGATTGCCGACGAAAGGATCATTGAAGACCTTGAAGGCGAGAGCCGCAAAGGGCTCATCGTCAGAGGCTTTGCGGGTGAGTTTCTTCGTCTCATCTTCCGGGTCAGTTCCTTCGACGGGGGGAACGTCGACCGGCGACGGCAGGAAGTTCACGATCGCGTCGAGCAACATCTGCACGCCCTTGTTCTTGAAGGCGGAGCCACAAAGCACCGGCACCCAAGCAAAGGAACAGGTCGCCTTACGAATCGCGGCGTAGATCTCCTCTTCCGTAATGAGCTCGGGGGTCTCGAGCAGCTTGAGCATCAGCCCGTCGTCGACGTCTGCGCAGGCCTCGAGCAGCGTCTCGCGCAGCTCTTCGCACTTTTCGCGGAGGTCCTCCGGAATCTCTTGCCACTCGTACTTCGTGCCGAGCGAGCTGTCGTCGAAGATCGCGGCCTTCATCCGGATCAGATCGACGACGCCGCGGAACTCGTCCTCTTGCCCAACGGGCCACTCAACAGCGACCGGGCGCGCACCGAGGCGCTCCTTGATCGAGTCGAGGTTCATCTGGAAGTCGGCGCCGATCTTGTCGAGCTTGTTGACGAACGCGATGCGCGGAACCTTATAGCGGTCCGCCTGGCGCCAGACGGTCTCCGACTGGGGCTCCACGCCGTTTCCGCCGTCAAAAACAGCCACCGCGCCGTCGAGCACGCGCAGCGAGCGCTCGACCTCGATCGTGAAGTCCACGTGCCCGGGCGTGTCGATGATGTTGACGCGGTGAACGTGACCTTTCTGAGGTCCGTAGTCCGTCGTCCAAAAGCAGTTCGTCGCCGCGGAGGTGATCGTGATGCCCCGCTCCTGTTCCTGCTCCATCCAGTCCATCGTGGCCGCGCCATCGTGGACCTCACCGATCCTGTGGGAGATCCCGGTGTAGTAGAGGATCCGCTCGGTGACCGTCGTCTTCCCAGCGTCGATATGCGCCATGATCCCGATGTTCCGGGTGCGCTCGAGACTGATTTCACGGATGGCCATGGGGAGTTACTTCGGGGGACGTAGGGATCAGAGTGTTCGGTCGGAAACTTTTCGGGCTCAATCACCCTCGCGCAGCGGAGGCGGGGTGGGGGCCCCAGGGAATTCACTTCCCTGGGGGAGGGGTCTGCCCCAGACCCCTCAACGAAAACAGCCGGGTGCGCTCGAGACTGATTTCACGGGTGGCCATGGGGAGTTACTTCGGGGGACGTAGGGATCAGAGTGTTCGGTCGGAAACTTTTCGGGCTCACTCACCCTCGCGCAGCGGAGGCGGGGTGGGGGGAGCTTGCCTCTCGTGCAGCGGAGGCGGGGTGGGACATCAGATTCTAGGGGCCAAGATGCACGAAACCCCTCCCGGGGCCTCGTATCGTTTCTCCGCTTTTTGGAGAGACGCCGGTCTCAAGGGAGACCGGGTTGCCCGGAAGGGGTCGGGGGATGACAGCCGTCTCCGCGCTCTTCGCGCGGGCGGGGACTCTCTTGGTCCCCGCGGTCTTCATCACCCGATCCTTATGTCAGGTCGTTCATCCTTATCGTTTCTTCGTTCGGACTATTCCTTCAGCATTCGGTTCGCGGGTTCGAGGCCGGGCTTGATGCCCGCGCCTGTTTACCAACGATAATGAGCGAAGGCGCGGTTCGCCTCGGCCATCTTGTGCGTATCGTCACGCTTCTTCACGGCATTGCCGCGGAGCTGCGACGCGTCGACGATCTCGGCAGCGAGACGCTCACGCATCGTCTTCTCACCGCGCGAGCGCGAGTAGCTCACCAGCCAGCGCATCCCGAGCGCGACGCGGCGCTCCGGACGAACCTCGACCGGGACCTGGTAGTTCGCACCACCAACACGACGGCTCTTCACCTCGAGCTTCGGCTTCACGTTGTCGAGAGCCTTGCGGAAGACCTCAAGCGGCTCCTCCTTGAAGCGCTGCTCGATGATGTCGAAAGCGCCGTAGAGGATTCCCTCTGCGGTGCTCTTCTTTCCGCCGATCATCAGCGAATTGACGAACTTGGCGACGAGCTTGTCGCGGTACTTGGGGTCCGGGGTGATGACTCGTTTGGGGACTTCGCGCCTGCGGGACATGACTATTCGTACTTTCGCGAGAGGTTAGCTCTTCGGGCGCTTCACGCCGTACTTGGAACGCTTCCGGTTCCGGGTCGCCTTGTTGGTGCTGCTCGGGCCCGCCGCGCCGGAGGAGTCGAGCGTACCGCGCACGACGTGATACCGAACGCCGGGGAGGTCCTTCACGCGGCCGCCGCGGATCAGAACAACGCTGTGCTCCTGGAGGTTATGCCCTTCACCCGGGATATAACTAATCACTTCCATCGTGTTCGTGAGACGAACGCGACACACCTTGCGCAAAGCCGAATTCGGCTTCTTCGGGGTCGTGGTGTAAACGCGCACGCACACGCCGCGCTTCTGGGGGCACGAGCGGAGCGCAGGAGAGTCGGTGCGAGCTTTCTGCAGCTGCCGGCCGGATCGAATGAGCTGTTGGATAGTGGGCATGAGGGCGTATCCCGTTTCGGGGGAACGGGAGGGTACTTACGGCCAACCCCCTGTCAAGTTCGAAGCCTCGCAGAAAATAGGGAATTTAAACTGTACCTTTGCGCAGCGCCGCTGAAAAGGGCCGCCCGAAGCGTCGAGATCAGACCAGCCTGAAATCGCCCGGCCGCCAACTGCCCTTCTCTTCCTCGGCTCCTCGGCCCTCCTCGGGCCTCCTCGAGGGCGAGCCAGGCGCAGCCGAACCGCCCAGACGGGCTAGCTCAGGCTAGCTCACTTCGGCCCATCTGCGTCGACGAGCGCGAAGCGAAACGCTCCCGCGAGCCCCTCCGAAGAAGCGGGGAATCCCTCCACTGCGAGATGCGCTGAGGCCGATAGGCCCCGCGCGCGTAGCTCCTCTTCCTTCGGCACCCCCACCAAGGCCACCCGTTTCCCGCCCTTCTGCCCGTAAGAATAGAGGCGAGTGTTCGAAACGAGGACTCGATCAGCGCGCTCGAGCACCAGCGCCGAAAAGAACCCAGGTTCTTCCGCCGCCAAGTTCATCACGTCCGCCGTCCGCTCTTTCTCTCCAAAGAGCACCACAGGCCACGGCGCCACATGTTCCGGGAATTGTCGCTTCAACTCCTTCAATCCCTCACGGAGCCGCTCCGCGTAAGGTCCGGAAGGCGGCCCCCATAGGCATACGAAAAACGCCGACCCACGCGCCCTTTCCGCGCGTTCACAGCCCTTTTCCGTAGCGGTGAGCGCTACCACCACCGGACGAGCCTCCCGGGCTCCGAGGGGAGCTCGAACAAGCGCACTGGAAATCCGAGTTTTCGGATGCTCTCTGAGCTCCTCGCCCGCCCTTGGAAGTGACTTTGCTTCGCATGCTTGGCAAGCAAAGGTCGCGCTGGCCGCAAAAAAGAGTAACAATCCTAATGGGGCAGGGCGACGAACCAAACAAGCCAAGGTGAGGGAGGAGACTACCACTCTTCCGAACCTGCCGCGCCTCGCACCCGTCCTTTCTTTTTGATTCTCCCCGAAAACTCTTCGACCGTTCATGCGTCTTGATCGATGACGCGCAGTTGGCCCCCCCGACGGACCTCCATCTCTACGAAATACCTCTCATGAGTCGACAAGCCCTGGCGCGTATTCTTGGCTACATCGCCCCCCCTCGTGGTGGTTCGGGGGGAGCGGACCAGGAATCTGCGCGCCTGAGCGGCATCGAACCGCTAAATTCTTGTGAGGTTAGGGGCCGTCTGCCACGATCCGGAAGCTTGCACCTCGACGAGAACGCTCTGCCCGCCGACGGACCTCCTGAGGTCCGCGCCGGCCTCGTGCTCGGTCGCTACGAACTCCTCGTACCGATCGCTGCCGGAGGCATGGCTCAGGTGTGGGCGGCGCGCATGAGAGGTGCTCGTCAGTTCCAGAAGATCGTCGCGGTCAAGACGATGCTTCCGAAGCTGAGCGACGACGCTCAGTTCGAGCAGATGTTTCTCGATGAGGCGTCCCTCGCCTCACAAGTTCGTCATCCCAACGCCGTCGAAATTTTGGACCTGGGCGACCAGGACGGCGTGCTCTACCTCGTCATGGAGTGGATTGAGGGTGTCCCCCTGAATCAACTCATGAAGGCGGCGAAGCCCGTCGGCGGAATTCCCCACAAGGTAGCGACACGTATCACCATCAACGCCTGCGCGGGCCTCCACGCCGCGCACGAGCTGAAGGACGACAAAGGTCAATCCGTCGGCCTCGTCCATCGCGACGTTTCGCCGCAAAACTTGCTCGTCACTTACGACGGCGTGACGAAGGTCGTCGACTTCGGGGTCGCAAAAGCGACGGCTCTCGGAGGAGGGGCGACCGTCGCTGGACAAGTCAAAGGCAAGGTCAGCTACATGGCTCCCGAGCAGGTCAACGGCGAAGGCCTCGACCGACGCGCGGATGTCTTTGCGCTCGGCATCGTGCTCTACGCGCTGACCACCGGAAAACACCCATTTCGCCGGGAATCCGAGGCCGGCACGATGTTTGCGATCTGTTCGCCGGATCCCGTCGTGCCTCCGAGCAAGGTCGTCCCTGACTACCCGCCCGAGCTCGAGCAGATTGTTCTCTGTGCGCTCGAGAAGGATCGCAACAAGCGCTTCTCGACTTGTGATGAAATGCTGAGGGCCCTCGACGCCCTCCCCTCGCACCTCCGAGCCAGCTCAGACGCCGACGTCGCGACCTTCGTGACGAACCTGATGGGTGATCGGCGCGCCGAACAGAAACAGCGCCTCGAAGCGGCGATCGCGCGCGCCGAAGCGGGCGGAGACACGAACCCCTGGGGCGTGAACTCCGACGGACCTCCTGGCTGGGGCGGTCGCGGGACCTACGGGACGCTCACCGGAAGCCAAGAGGTGAGCGGCTTGCCCGAAGGCATGGGCCGCTCGCGCAATCGCGCTGTCGGCATCGCAGGCTTGATCGCGCTCGCGCTCTCAGGAGGAATCCTGTTCCAGGCCTTCTTGAGTCGCACGGACACTCCCCGTGAGGTGCGTGTGATTGAAGTCCCCGAGACCCGCCCTGCGGCACAACCCGCGCCCCCGCCCGTTATCGAGGAGCCGAAGAAGCCCGCGACCCTCGAGAGTCTCGCCGCCGAGAGCGAGGACAAAGAGGACGCGAAGAAGCCCGAGAAGCCCGCCACGGGCGCCGCGACGACTCCGGCCCCCCAAAAGCCGACCACGCCCCAGAAACCCGCGACCCCGTCCCAGCCCGCTCAAAAGGACTGGCGCTACGACTCGGGATTTTAAGCGGCCGTTTTTTGGCCCCGGTCCATCACAAAAGGCTGAGCGGAGCCGAGCCTTCAGCTGAGCTCACCGCCGACCGCTTCGCTGCCCTGCGCCGCCGTCTCGTCCACTGAACGTCGACCGCCCTCGGAAGCGCGGAGCCGCTCCCCGGGCACACACCTGGCTCCCGGAGAAGTTCGCCTACGAAGCAGAGGTACACCCTCGCTCGCGCGAAGCGCTCGCATGCTACCGGCCCCCGAGCGCCTTCGACGCACAGTGAGGGTCAGAACGTTGCGCGCAGCGAGAGGCCAGCTTCGGTCCGCGGGGCGCTCGGAATCAGAGCAAACGGCCCGCGCTCGAAGGCGGCGTCCGGCTGTTTCTTACGCGTCGGGTCGATGAAGTAGAGCGTCGTCCCCACGGCGACCGCCGCAACACCGACGCCGATCAGAGACCAGCCTACGGCCTCCGTCGTCTGGGCGCCGCTCAAGATGTCGCGCACCCGCGCCTGATCGGCGGCAGATTTTCCGGTGCAGTCCTGATCCGGACAAATATCGTTCGCATCGCCGATCGAAGCTTGGCTGACCGGGAGAAGGATCACGCCCACCGTCGCGAGACCGAGTCCGACGCCTCCGACGATGTAAGGAGTGATTCCGTAGCCCTTCGGCGGCTCCTCCGGAGGCGGCTCATACTTCGGCGGTTCGACCGTCGGGAGGCGCACCATGTCGACCACGACTGTCACCGTCGAGGACTCCGTCGCTTCGACGGTTCCTGAGTAATCTTCATATCCGGGGGCGGTCGCGGTGATGGCGTGAGGGCCGGGATCGACGGGCACATCGCGCCCGATCGAAGCAGCGCCGAGCGAGACGCCGTCGAGTTCGATCTTCGCAGCAGCGGCACCTTTGCCGCGAGTGATCACGAGCTTCGGGATCCGCTCGCCGAGTCGCTCGAGAGCCGCGTCGACCTCCGCCAGAAAGTCCGGGGGCATGTCTTGTCCCTGAGCGCGCGCGAGCTCGTAGCCGCCATAGGCGGCGACGAGCTTACCAAGTCCCTCCTCACACCCAGCGATATGGTAGCGGACCTGAGGCGTCATTTTGAACTGACCCACCTCTCGGAAAAGGCTCAGCGCTCCGGCAAAATCTCCCGCTTGCTTGAGCTCGATCGCCCTCTGGAACTTCGCGCGCGCGGCGGTGAGCTCGGCGGCTTCGTCGGCGCGCGCAATGGGCACCATCCACGCCGGGGAAGCGAGCTCTGCGATCAGAAGGACCGCGACAAATCGAAAGCGAGTCATCTCGAGGTACTTCAGGGTATGCTACCTGAAGCAGGGGTGGAAGCGAACGAGCTCCGGTTCAGAAGAGGAGTGTGAGGCAAGAAGCGGTGTAGCCAAAGGTCCGAGGTGACGACCTGAGCGCGTCGGTCTATCGATCGGGCGTCGTGAAGAAGAAGTACCGCGCGTGGGTGGTGATGGGTCCGGCCGGCGCAGGAAAGACAACGCTCGGGCAGCGTCTCAGTACTTATTTAGGAGTCCCTTTCGTCGACGCGGACGATCACCACTCCGCGGAGGCGAAGGCGAAAATGGCCGCGGGCACTCCGCTCAACGACGCCGATCGCGCCCCCTGGCTCGCTCGCCTCCGCTCCCTCATCGAGGCCCATGACACCTCACAAGGAGGTCCGCTCATCCTCGCCTGCTCGGCGCTCACGAGGCGGTACCGGCAGGTGCTGGCCGGTCCCGAGGGGAGCTCCGAGGGGGACGTCCGCTTCATCTATCTCGACGTCCCGAGAGACGAACTCTCCCTCCGTCTTGAATCGAGAACAGAACATTTCGCCGGAGCTAATTTACTCGATTCTCAGCTCGCCACCCTCGAGCGACCGACTCCCGAGGAGGCCCTGGTGCTCGACGGAAGGTTATCTGTCGAAGATTTGTGTATGGCCGTCATACACGCACTCACAATGGAAGCGGATCCCCCCAAATTGAGGGACAAATTCGTCCCTTGACTCTGATCGAAAAGCCTGACTACTCCATTTGACGCGGAATTTCTTCGCTTCCACGATCTTTCATGGCCTCTACAATCTACGACATCGCCGAGCGCGCCGGGGTCGGCATCGCCACCGTCAGCCGCGTCATCAACGGATCCTCCAGAGTCTCGGACCGCACACGTGCCCAGGTTCAAGCAGCAATGAACGAACTCGGCTTCCGCCCGAACGCCGCCGCACGGCGGCTCGCGGCTGGTGCACCCAGCCGCCCGAGGGTTGCTGCCCTGGCTCCTTTCTTTACCTCTACGTTCTACTTCAACGTGTGCAAGCCGATGACAAGCGAGCTGCGCCAAGCAGGCGTGGATTTCGTGCTTGTTAACGTGCGCGATAGCGAAGATGCCGATCGTCAGCTGGAGCGACTGCTCACCGAGCGAGGCTGCGAAGGTGTGCTCCTTTGCTCCGTGGAGCTGAGCGACGAGCGCCAGGCTCAGTTCGAAAACCTTGGAATTCCGATCATCGCCCTCGACTGCGATCGCGCGAAAGTTCCCCACGCCCGCGTCGATAACGTGGAAGGCGGGCGCATCCTGAGCCGCACCCTCTCCGAGGGAGGTTCTCAGAATCAGGTGCTCGTGCTCGGTACGCGCAAGTCCCGCGTCCTGTTGGACCGGGAAAAGGGTTTCCTCGAGGCCAGCCCGCCATCGAGCCGCGTCTTCGAGGCCGACGCGCTCGATATCGAAGCTGGCGCGAGCATGGTGGAGCACCTGCTCCGCGAGGTGCCGAACGTCGATGGCATCGCGTGCACCTGTGATACGCTCGCGGTCGGGATCGTCCGCGAACTGCAGAAGCTCGGACGCAAGGTCCCTGAAGAAATTCAGGTCGTCGGTTTCGACGATCAGCCGCTCATGGATGTCATGGGACTCACGACCATCAAGCAGCCGATGCAAGAGTTCGGAACCTGGGGCGCTCGCGCGGTCGCCGCACTGATCGCGGACCCGTACAAGGAAGTGAAGAGCGAGACGATGCCCCTCGAGGTCATGCACCGGAAGACGACGCGCGCTCCGAAGAACGCGAACTGAGCCGCGCGCTCCCGACCTCATGAGTTCAGACGCCGAGCCCCGACGCACCTCTACGCTCGAAGAGATCGGGGCTACGACGCTGCATTTGATGCGCGTCGCCGGAGGGCTCGGGGTCACCTGGATCTCAGCCTTCCGCGCCGCGCGCGCGCCCGGCGCGGGCGCGCGCGCTGTGTGTCGCGGGATCGCCCTCCGCCAGATTTTTTATACGAGCTTCCAGGCGCTCGGCCTGATCAGCGTCGTCGCCATGTTCATCGGCGCGACCTTGATCGTGCAGACGGAGCTGCTCGCGGGGGCTTTCGAACGGGAGACCGCTGGCCGCGTGCTCGTTGCCATTGTGCTCCGAGAGCTCGCCCCTCTCGTGACGGCGATCCTCGTCGCCGGCCGGAGTGGCACCGCCATCGCGACCGAGCTCGGCGTGATGCGCGTGAACTCTGAGGTGCTCGCGCTGGCTTCCCTCGGCATCGATCCGCCGCGCTTTTTGGTCTGGCCGCGCATCGTCGCGACCATCGTGAGCCTGCCAATTCTGACCGTTTACTTCTCGGCCATGGCCGTCGTCGGTGGCTCGATTGCCGCCTTCGCTATGGATCCTCACGGCGCGCCCGACTGGCTCGCGGGCATCAGCGCCGGACTCACTCCCGTCGACCTTCCGCTCTTTCTGACGAAGGCCGTGGGCATGGGCGGGATCGTCGGCTGGCTTTGCTCCTATTATGGTCTCGACGTCGGAACCTCTCCGACGGAAGTTCCGATCAAAGCGAGCCGCGCCGTGGTTCAGACTCTCCTCGCCTGCATCATCTTCAACGCAGTTGCGACCGTCCTTTTCTACTGGGTCTCGGGAGCCCGTCTCGCATGATCGAGCCGCCTCTGCCTCCGGGCGTGATCGCACGGCATTCTGCGCCCCAGTCTACTCGGAGCGCTCGCACAGAACCCTCTGAACCGGGCATCACCCTCGACCGGGTTCACTTCAGCTATCCGGGCGGCCAGAAGATCTTGGTCGATACGAGCTGGGAACTTTTACAAGGAGAGTCCGCGGTCGTCACAGGCGGCGTCGGCAGCGGCAAGTCGACGCTCCTCTATCTCTGCGCGGGATTGCTCGCGCCTGTGCAAGGGAAAGTTCTCCTCTCCGGCTTTCCGATCACTCCGCTCCTGCCGAGCGAACGTTTCCGTCATGGTCTCCGCGTGGGCTTCGTCTTTCAGGAAGGCGGATTGCTCGCGAACTTGAGCGCGCGCGCGAACGTCTCCCTCGCACTCCACTATCACGCGGACGTCCTCGGGATGACCGAGGCGCAAATCGAAGACCGCACGACCGAGGTGCTCGAGCTCTGCCGCATTGACCGGAAGGACTGGAGCGAGCTCCCGGCCCACATGTCCTTCGGGAACCGGAAACGGGTGGCCCTGGCCCGGGCCATGGCCATCGAGCCGACCTTCTTTTTCTTCGACGACCCGGACGTCGGCCTCGACCAGCGCACGGCCCTCGTCATCCACGAGCTGCTCTGCAAGCTCCGCGACGACCCCAAGGTCACCCTGGTGGTCGGCACAAACCGTGGAATTTTAATGGAAAGACTCGGGGTTCCCGGATTCCGCCTCGCCGGGGGTCAACTCACCACCCGAACTGAAGTACACTCCCTCGTCCCGCCGAGCCCGGTTTCGGGAAGCTGGCACCCAGGATAGGAAAGAATTCGGAAAAGTGCGCATCTGAAAGCGCTTCCAGTTCTCGGTTTCTGCTGATATGGACACGCCGTGTCCAGTCTTCTCAGAAATCGTCGAATTCTTCTCACAGGCGTCTCCCGCGGCGTAGGTCTCGCCAGCGCTCGACTTCTCCTTCGCGAAGGTGCTCGAGTGATTGGTGTTGCGCGCGATCCTGCTCGGCTCGAGAGCGTTCGCGCTGAGCTCTCGGGGCTCGGCGAATACCACGGCATCTGCGCAGATCTCGCCAGTGACACTGCGGCGGAAACGATCCGGAAAGGTGTCGCGTCGATCTTCGATGGCCTCGATGTGATCGTTAACAATGCAGGAGTCATGCTCTCCCACGAGCCTGAACTGACCGCCGAGCCCGAGGGAAAGCTCGAAGAAACCCTCGCCATCAACCTGCTCGCCCCCTTCCGCATCACACGCGCTCTGCTTTCGTTGCTCGAACTGGGCACTGAGCCGCGCGTGATCAACGTTTCCTCGGGCGCTGGAACTTTTTCCGGCATGCTCGAGCCGAAAATCGCCTCCTATCGCTTGAGCAAATGGTCTCTCAATGGACTCACGATGCTCCAAGCGAAAGAGTGGGCCGGGAAGATCTCGGTGCTTGCCTTCGATCCCGGTTGGGTCCGGACCGACCTCGGTGGTCCAAAGGCCCCCGGCGTCCCCGAAGACTCCGCCGCGGGGCTGCTCAAGACGATTTTGCTCCCTTCCAGCGTCACCGGTCAGTTCGTGAAGGACGGAGAGATTCTGCCCTTCTGATGGCGTCAGGGCTCCTCTGACCATTTCGCGAAGAGCGTCGACTTCCGCATCCGGTCGACGTTCTTCCGCGCGCACTTTCTCCCACCAGTTTCTCGGAGCGTCTCCGCGGTTTCGTCTCCGCCTTGGTGGACAGGGCGAGGGCGTCGTCCTGGAGACCCAGGAGAGATCGTTTTCTCTCCGCCTTGGTGGACAGGGCGCGCCATGACATAAAAACCTTAGATTCCATGGCTTCTAAGGCGCGACAGAAGGTCTCGCGAGTCAGTCTCCCGGACCATATCCCGCTCGTCGGAGGAAAACTTCCGCCGGTCCAGGGCACCGAGACCTACATCAACCGGGAGCTCTCCTGGCTGGAGTTCAACGCGCGCGTCTTGGCCGAGGCTGCCTCTGATGAAGTACCGCTCTTTGAGCGCCTGAAGTTCCTCTCGATTTTCGCCTCGAACCTCGATGAGTTCTTCATGGTGCGCGTCGCGGGGCTCCAGGCCCAACGCCACGGCAACGTCACGGAACAATCCCCCGACCGACTGTCCCCCGAAGCGCAGCTCTCCCTCATCGCGCGCCGAGCCCATGACCTCTGCGAGACGCACTCGTCGATCTGGCTGAACCAAGTCCACCCGGCGCTCCGCGCCGCCGGGCTCGGAACTGTCTCGCCTGACGAGCTCTCCCCTGAGGGAGTGAGCTCGCTGTCGACGACCTTCGAGGCGAACGTCTTCCCGGTCCTGACGCCGATCGCCATCGACCCGGCGCACCCCTTCCCCCACCTGCGCAACAAGAACATCAACGTCTGTTTCCGCTTTGAGCAGCGCGATCGAGCCGAACCCGCCTTCGGCATCGTCCAGCTTCCCGCGAGCTTGCCGCGCCTGGTCCCGGTCACGATGCCGAACATGCGCACGGCCTTCGTGACCCTCGAAGAGGTCATCTTCCGCCAGGCTGCGCGCCTCTTCCCGAACCAACCGCTGCTCGGCTACTTCGCCTTCCGCGTCACTCGTAACTTCGACATCGACGTCGACGAAGACGAGGGCGAAGACCTGCTCCTCACGATCCAGACCGAGCTCAGGAAGAGAGAGCGCGGTCAGGCCGTACGTCTCGAGATCTCCGGCGAGGCGCCTCGCGAGTCGGTCCAGTGGCTTTGTGATGAGCTCGAGCTGAATCCGGAGCTCGACGTCTACACGTCCCAGGCCCCGCTCATGCTCGACGCCATGGCCGCGCTCACCCGCGGCGAAGATCTGCCCGAGTACAAAGACCCGCCCTTTAGCCCGGTCTACGTCCCTCCGCTCCGGGACAGCGAGGACTTCTTCGAGACGATCCGCGCCGGAGACGTCCTTTTGCACCATCCCTACGAGTCCTTCGAGGCGGTGATCGATTTTGTCATGCAGGCGGCGGAAGACCCGGACGTCCTCGCCATCAAACAGACGCTCTATCGAACCGGTGGTGAGTCACCACTCGTCCGCGCGCTCCAGCGCGCGGCCGAGCTCGGAAAACAAGTCACCGCCGTGGTCGAGCTCAAGGCGCGCTTCGACGAGGCCTCGAACATCCAATGGGCTCGCGCCCTCGAGCGCTCGGGCGTGAACGTGATGTACGGGCTGCTCGGCTTCAAGACCCACGCCAAGGTGCTGCTCGTGGTGCGCCGGGAAGGTGACGTGCTCCGCCGCTACGTTCACCTCTCGACCGGAAACTACAACCAACAAACGGCGCGCCTCTACGCGGACATGTCGCTCTTCACCGCCCGGGACGACATCGGCGAAGACGTCACGAGCCTTTTTAACCTGTTGACGGGTTACTCCGCGCCCGCTCGCTGGCGCCAGCTCCTGCTCGCGCCCCTCGGGCTCCACGAAGCAATGCTCGGCTTCTTGCATCGTGAGAAGACCCACGCCGAAAACGGGCGCCCCGCTTACGTGATCGCGAAGATGAACTCTCTCGTCGATCCGGACATCATCGCGGGCCTGTATGCCGCCTCGAACGCCGGAGTGCGCATTGACCTGCTCGTGCGGGGCATCTGTTGTCTTCGCCCCGGTGTCCCAGGCCTCAGCGAAAACATCCGCGTCCTAGCCCAAGTGGACCGTTTCCTCGAGCACGCGCGCATCTTCTATTTCGAAAACGGCGGGAGCCCCGAGGTCTACCTGGGCAGCAGCGACTGGATGCCGCGGAACTTCAGGCGCCGGGTCGAGACTGTCTTTCCGATCCTCGACCCAAAGCTCCAGCATCGCGTCCGTCACGAAATCCTCGAGCTGATGCTCACCGACAACCAGAAGACCTGGCAGCTCGAGCCCGACGGGAGTTATCGCCGCGTCCCTGTCGAAGAAGGAGAGCCCCCGCGCCGGAGCCAGTCTCAGTTCATCGAAGACGCGCGCGCCCTCTCCCGCGGCTCCCAAACCACCCTCAAGACGCAGCGCCTCCGCCCCGCCCCGCGCGCGACGAGTGTCTACCCCATGCCTTATCGCAAGCCAGGTGGACGAGACGAGGGTTAGGGTGCTCTCATCACCCGCCGAGCCGGGACATCTCCGCGCGAGCTCCCCATGCGAGAGGGAGTCGCCTCTGCTTGCTCCGCTCTTCCGAGTAGCGATCGGCGCGCGCGCGCCAATACCGCGCGATCGTGTCCGCGAGTTCTCGTTCTGAGTCAGCGCTTCCGCGAAGAATTGGCTTCAGATCGACCAGACGAGGCCCAAACAAACATCCGAAGAGCCCGCCATCCGCGGCCACCCGCGCTCGACTGCAGCTCCCACAGAAAGGCGCACTCACGCTCGAGATGAACCCGAGGCGCGCGCCGCGAAATTGGTACTCTTCGGCGACGTCGCTCGCTCGCTCCCGCGGCAACGGGATCAGCTCGCCGAGCTCTTCGAGTTTTCGCTGGAGCTCGGCTGTCGGGAGAACTTCGCTCCTCCGCCAGCCGTTCTGCGTCCCGACGTCCATATACTCGATGAAGCGAAGGACATGCGGAGTGTGAGCGAAGCGTTCGATGAGCCGAGGGACTTCGCTATCGTTCACACCCCGGCGCACCACACAGTTGATCTTGAGCACCGTGAACCCCGCTCGCTCCGCCGCCTCGATCCCCGCGAGGACATCTGCGGGCCCGAACCCCGGCGCGTCGCTCATCGCCTGAAACACCTGCCCGTCGAGCGCGTCGAGACTGACCGTCACCCGATCGAGCCCCGCCTGCCGGAGCTCGCGCGCAAAGCGCGGCAGGAGCACGCCGTTCGTCGTGAGGGCAAGCTCCACATCGAGCGCGCGCAAGCGCTCGACCAGCCGCGGCAAGTCCCGGCGTAAGAGCGGCTCACCTCCCGTCAGCCTGATCTTCCGCACGCCCAGCTCTCGGAACACTCTCGCGACGAGAGTGAGCTCCTCGAAGCTCAAGATCTCTTTCCTCGGCAGGAACGACGATGACCCCGGTGCCCCCCGTGGCATGCAATAGGGGCAGCGAAAGTTGCACCTGTCCGTGACGCTCAAACGCAAGTCGGACAGCGGTCGGCCCAGCCGATCCAGCAGCATCGCCACGAGCCAACGTTAGCTCGCGCGCCCTCTGCTCGCACGGCCCTGTTTCCTCCAAGCCGAAAGGTCGCCTCAGCCGACAGCCGCTCAGCCTCGAAACCCACGAAACAACACCGCCGGACTGGCGTCCGAGGCTGCGCCCTTCCGCGCGCTCCGCTATCGTCAGCGCGTGAAGGTGTACAAGTTTGAAGGTCCCGAAGCTGGGGATTCCCTCATGTCCCTGAGCGCCCGGCGCGCCCTCGATCGCGCGGGACTCAAGCTCTCCCTCCCTTCATACCAAGCGTTGCCGCTGGAAACGCGCCGCTCCCTCTCGGAGCTCGGCGAGGCGCCCCTCGTCGACGAACGCGCCGTCAGCGAGCTCCTGAAAGGCGCCACGACGGAGTCGCTCGACAAGATCCCAGAGCCCTCCCCGAGCGTCGCCCCCGACCACCTCCTCGAAGCCCTCGGCCCCGAGCGCCCCCTCGCGCCCAAAGTCTGGCAGAGCCTGAGCCCGCTCGATCGCTACGCGCTGGTCAAGTGTGAAGCGCGGGGGCGCGCCCGCTCCGACCTTTTTCGACTTCATCTCGCCTACGAAGAGATCGTCGGAGCCACCGCGCTCTCGACACACCTCGGTCACGACGGAGCGCTGCGCATGGTGCGCATCACCGACAAACCCGAGACCAAACGTCGCGCAGTCGCTGAGTCTTTTGTGACAATGTCTGAGGTCGCTTTCAGCGCTCTCGAGCGCAACGATGCCCCGAAAGGGAATGTGCTCGAGGTGGCGCGTTTGGCCGGAATCATGGGCGCGAAGAAGACCTCCGACTGGATCCCGCTCTGTCATCCGCTGGCCCTCTCCCACGTCAACATCTCCTTCAGCCCCGCTGAGAACAGAAAGAACACCCTGCGGATTTTGTGCGAAACGGAGGTTCGAGCCGGGACCGGCGTCGAAATGGAGGCGATGGTCGGCGCCTCCGCTGCCGCCCTGACCATCTACGACATGCTCAAAGGCATCGACCGAGCGATGACCCTCGGGCCCACACGCCTCATCTCCAAGTCGGGGGGACAAAGTGATTTCTTCGTGCGCGCCGAGGACCCATGAGCCGTTTCATTGTTCAAACCGAGCCCCTCGACGTCGCCCGACTGCTCGCCCTCGTAGCAGCGCCTGAGTTCGGAGGCGTCGATCTTTTCCTCGGCGTGGTGCGCAATCATGAGGACGGTCGCCCTGTGACGCTGCTCGAGTACCACGGTTACCCTTCGATGGCGGAGAAGCAGCTCGCGCGCATCGGAGCAGGCATCGAACAAGAGATCCCTGGCGTGCGCGTGGCAGCGGCCCATCGCCTCGGCTCCCTCGAAGTCGGTGAAGCCGCCGTCATCTGCGTCGCCGCCGCGCCTCACCGGGCGGAGGCCTTCCGCGCCTGTCGTCTGCTCATCGACCGCATCAAACACGACGTGCCGATCTGGAAGCGGGAGCATGGGCCCGACGGGCCTTACTGGGTCGGGTGGAGAGATGCTCGCTGCGGCCATGGCGGACACGATCATTCCTCGTCATCCGGGGATAATTCCGATTTCTCTGGAAACGACGAACATCCTCACGCTCACCGCGGCTCTGAGCAGTAATCGAGCGTCTGGCGCGACGAAAATGCCGTGATAGCTTCCGCGCCGTCGAGCTCCGGGGCGGGAGGAGAGCCCGGGGGTAACCCCCTTCTTTGTCCTCGCCCCTCGGCTTGCGGCCTTCTCTTATTTTTTGCGCAACGGGCGGGAGCTCCGGCCGAACCACGCCGCACCTCGGGGCAATCTCTGAAGAGGCCCCTTCGTTCTTCCTCCTCGAAGCACTCACGGAGTCGTCATGAATCTTGAAAACCGTTTCTCAAAACTGATCCGCCGTTCTCAGTCCGGAGTTCTCGCAGCGCTCCTCGCCTCCGCCCTCGTGACAGTTGCCTGTGAAGACAGCGACTTCTGCACCGAAGGCGGCTGCGCCGACGATGGCGGCGGCGAGCCCGGAGCTGACGACGATGACGGCGCGTCCGGTGGAAAAGGCTCAGGGGGCAAGGGCTCTGGCGGCAAGAACTCCGGAAAGGGCTCCGGCGGCCTTGGGGGCAACCTCGGCTCCGGCGGCAAGAGCGGCACAGCAGGCGGCGATTCCGGAAGCGGCGGGAAGAAAGCCAACGGAAGCGGCGGACAGCCAGAAGCTGAGCCCGATCCCGGCGCGATCGAGGGGCGCGTGAAGGGCACGCTCTTCGATGTTCTGCCCGGCGGCACTGTCGATGTGAACGTGCTCATCGAGCGCCAGGGCGCCTTCGAAGGAACCGTCATCGTGAGTTTGAAGGACTCCGACGATTTCACGGGCGCACGCCTCTTCGCCGCACCGAAGGAGGACGAAGTCTCCCTCAAGGTCGCGGCGGCCTTTGACCTCGAGCAGGGCTACTACGACGCGACGATCCTCGCCGAGAGCAGCGATGGCTCCCTCAGCGTCGAAATTCCAGTGACCTTCCGCGTACGCGGCGCCCCCGGGACGCGCGATTTGACGTTCGGAGATCGGGAGTCGCCCTGGATGGGCACCGGGTACGAAGCGAGGGCCGCTGTCGATGACGCGGGGTTTGTCTACTTCCGGAACGAAAAGACCCTCATTCGGTTCGATCACGAGGGAAGGCTGGATGAGTCCTTTTCGTTGCCCAAGCTCCAATTCATCGGTCCGATGATCGGGATGGAGGATGGCGTCCTCGCCGCGCAGCCGGCCGAGTTCGCACCTTATTCTTCGTTCCTCCACATCCGCGGCTCAGGTGCGCGCAACGCAGCTTGGACCGGAATCGTCGAGATCGATTACGTCCCCCTCGAGCCGACTGACCCTCAGGCCTTCTACCGCCGCGGCGACCAAGTCCTCATCACCGCGCTCTGGGAGGACCCCGGAAGCCACGTCCAGCTCTTCGAGGCGAGCGGCCCCGCTATCACCTCCTTCCGTGAGAGAAACCTTCACTTCCATAGCTACGAGCCGACTCATGCTCGAATCGATTCCCAGGGGCGCGTCATCTACGTCCGCGAAGAGTATCTCCCCAAGGTCCGTCGTCTGCTCCCCGATGGCAGCGTCGATGCGAGCTTCGCGAAGGAAGGCGATCTGCACCTCGGCGACACGACCGTCATCGATTTCGACGTGCTGAGTGACGATGGGTTCGTCCTCCTGCTGCGGGGTAGCTCTCTCGAAGTGACCTTGGCGGTCTGGACCCCGTCTGATGCTGACCCTGAGGGCATCATGACCTATCACCCGCTCCCTCCTCGCATCCGCGCCTTGCAAGTGCTCGAGGGCGACCGCCTCCTCACAATCGAAGACGATAACAGTCGCCATCCTGTCACTACATTCCGCATGTTTGACCGCGAAGGTCAGGCGATCTCCTCTTTCGGAGAGTCCGGCGCCGCCAACGTCAGCGCCCTCAGCGACGCCTACTACGCTCCTTTGCCCGCATTCGATCGCTTCCATTGGGAGGAACCTGTCTGGGACAAAAAAGCCAACCGGCTCATCGCCTACGGAACCGACCTTGGAAAGACCTACTTCTTCAGCATCTGGCTCTGAGAGGCGCGCTATTCCCCCGCTTGAAGCTGGCTTCACGCTCCCCCGGCGAACCCGAAGCCGGCTTCACACGCCCGACAGGTGAACGAAGCCAGCTTCACGCTCCCCCGCTCACGCATCAGTCGGCGCGCCTTCTCACGGCGGCGCGCCTTTCTTTCTCATTCCCGAGACCCCCGCGCTCCCGAGCTCACCCAACGCGCCCCTTGAGCTCACACGCATCCCCCGAGCTCACAGCCGCCCCCGAGCTCGTTCACGCATTCCCACGGAGCTCGGACTCACGAAGGCAAACTCACACAGTAGAAGAGCCTTTCGTGGCAATGACCCAGAACGCAGGCGCCACACTCACACTCCGAGTCCACCTCGCAGGACCGCCGGGTACAATGACCGCTCTCGGGGCAATCCATGTTCACGGGACACTCTGCCCCCTCCGTACAGAGGATCTTCCTGCACCCCTTCTTATCCGCATCCTGATGCGCCGGTTCACAGACGTACCCCTCAGCGCACTTGTATCCTTCCCCCTCGCAAAACCGCTCTCGACAGCCATACTGGTCCACGCCCGCCGCCCCCGGATCGCAAGTGCGCTCCGGAGAACACTCTGTGCCCTCGCTGCAGGCACGAATGCGGCATCCATGAATATCCGCACCCGGCGCTCCCTCGTCACAAACCCGGTCCGCCGCGCACTCGTAGTCGTCCGTCACGCACGAGGCGGGCAAACATCCGTGAGGCTGCGTCGAGCGCTCAGGGTCACAAACTTCGCCTTCTCGACAAACATATCCGTCTGTGACGCACGAACCCGGAACACACTGAAGCTCACTCCCACAGACATAACCGGGCGCGCACGAGCCGCTCGTGCAGCCAAGCACACAATGCTTCTGTCCCGGACACGGGCAAGTCTCGGAGTCGGATGAAGCGGGCACACACGCCATCCCCTCGGCACACTGAGCTCTCGAACTGCAAGCGTTCGGAACACTGAAACACGCGCCGCACACTCCACTGTTGTCGACGTATTCCTCCCGGCACTCTCCAAACATGCATTCCTGATGGCGGCGACAGCCCGCGACCGGCTCAACAGGTTCCGGAGTCCCCGGACAGGCCCGAAAGGAGTTCTCCCCGCCGCCCGTCCCGCTCCCCCCTGCGCCGGCCCCGTCCGCCGCGTCTCCCCCGCCACCACCCGCGCCTCCTGAGGCGCGTCCGCCTTCTCCCCCGCTCGCTCCCGAGCCCGGCGCGCCGCCGCTCGACTTGCCGCCGCTCCCGCTGTCTTGCTCCCGATCCCCGTCTCCTGCCGCCGGTCCCCCACCGCCACAGCCCGCAAAGGCCAACCCCAAGGCCAGTGTGCCAATCTGTGCCAACAGTACGACCCGCTTGCCCCGACGACACTCCCCATTCGCTCCCCAAGTGCTCATACTCGTCCGAGAGAGCATAGTTCATGCCACCTTCTGTCTTGCGAAAGGCGAGTTCAGCCGGGTCGCCGTCTTCGGTCCGCACGAGATGGGACGCGGCGTCGCCTCAGGCGCCGGTGGCAAAGTCACCATCCGGCGCATTCCCCGCCTCCGCGCTCCCTTGTAACCTGTCTCTCACATTCGAGGCTGGAACAAAGTGCCCGCCCCCGCGCTCCCTTGTGCCTTTTCGCTCACAATCGAGAGCTAACCGAAAACTTGTAACTTTTAGCTCACAATCGAGGCTCAAGCGAAGACTCGATGAAACGGCGTTTTCTTCTTGTGGCCCCGGTCCATCACCTCCAAAAACTCCCAACCGAGCCTTCGCCCGCCCTCACCGCCTCACCGAAGCCCGCCTGGCGTCACGCTCAACCGTCCCCTGAGCGCCCTCTCAGCACGTCCTCCGGTGTATCCCAGTCGACGAGCGCCTCTGGATCGACGGCCTCGAGTTCGAACATGGCCGCATCGAGCTCCCTGAGAGGCCTCTGGAGGCCATAGCTCGTCGCTTCGAGACAGGCCTCAAAATGCCCGAGCGTCGTGACCGCGTAACGCGCGACGAGCGGCTGGTAGCGGTTATCTAAAAAGGGCGCGAGCACGGCGGCATTCGACTGTGTCGTCGCGAGCCGGACAAGTAAGCTCTCTGTGAGGTAGGGAAAGTCCGAGCCGAGCGCGAGGATGTGCGAAACTCCGCGCTCCTTCGCGGACCGGAGCAACCCGACCAGTCCGCCGAGCGGTCCCGTATTCGGCTGGGCATCGCGGATGCGCTCGAGACAAAGCCCATCGAACTCGTCTCGATCTCCGACGAGGACGACGGGCACCGCCGGGAGCGCCGACTGCACAATCCGAAATGTACGCTCGACGATCGTCTCCCCTTCCCTGGAGCCCCAGTGCCCGGAAGGGGCCGACGAGCGCGAAGAGTCCCCGCGCGGCTCCGCCGCGCTCCCTTGGGTCGCGACCAGGAGCCCCTTGGTCCTCCCCATGCGCGTCGACCCGCCGCCGATGAAGATTCCGACCAGGAGCGTCATTTCAGCGCCTCAAAGCGTACGCCTCGCCCTCGGCCGCCTGTCGTCTGCTCGAAGCTGCTCACCCGAGCCCTCCCAGCAGAACCACTTCGACCAGATCCCGGGCGGCAAGCTGACTCACCTCTTCGGGCACCACTACGAGCGCGTTCGCCCAGGCAAGGGAGGTCGCGGCGCCCGAAGCCTGGTTTTCGAGGATCTCGACGCCCGACGCGCCGACACGGGCTCGAAGAAAGTTGCGGCGGCCGGGCTTCTGGCGAAAGGGGGTCAGAAGGGGAAGGCGGACCTTGAGGAGCTCCTGTTCACTCTCTGTCGCTCCGGACAGGGCCCTCACAAAAGGTACGCCGAGGAGCGCGAAGGTGATGTGCGCGGAGCTCGGGTTGCCCGGGAGGCCAACGATGGGAACGCCGCGACAGTTCGCCAAGAAGAAGGGCTTGCCCGGCTTCATGCGCACCTTCGGAACCAGAATTTGCGCGCCGAGCCCCGTGAGGACGGGCCTCGCCCAGTCGTGGTCGCCGACACTCGCGCCACCGACCGTCACAATGGCATCACATGTCTCCAGCGCTCCTTTGAGCTCTCCCTGGAGCGCCTCCGGCTCGTCGGCAACAAGGACGCGCTCGAGAGGCGCTCCGCCCGCGTGACGCAAGAGCTCCCTGAGCCCGAAGCTATTGCTCTCCGCGAGTCCAGACACCTCCGAAGGCGGCGTCACTTCGCGGAGGTCGAGGGGCGGTCGGAGTTCGTCACCCGTGCACAAGATCGCGACTTTCGGCCGCCGCACGACCCGCACGCGCCTGCGCTCGAGCATCGCGAGTAGGCTCAACTTCGCGCCGTCGAGCCGCGCGCCTCGGCCCAAAGCGAGCTCTCCGACCTTGAGGTCCTCGCCCGCCCGTCGAACGTTCTCGAACGGACGCGGCAGGCTCGTAAACGTCACCTGATCTCCCTCGCGCCGGGCGTTCTCCTGCATGATCACGGCGTCCGCTCCGGAGGGCACGGCTCCGCCCGTAAAAATCCGGATCGCAGCCCCGGGCTCAAAGGTCGGGAGCGGACGCCCCGGGCGCGACTCCCCGGACACCCTCATCGGACGCTCGAGAGCGACCTCCGCCAATCGCACCGCGTAGCCGTCCATCGCGCTGTAGTCTTCCCGCGGGACAGGCAAGAGCGCCGTCACGTCCTCCGCGAGGACGCGGCCCGCAGCCTCTGCCAGGTCGACCTCCTCCGCGTCGCGGAGCGCAAGCTCCTGGCCCAGCTCCCGACAGATCCGGAGGGCCTCATCGAAGTCGAGCATCACTCCTCCGCCGGCACGTCACAGGTCGAGACCACCCGAAGACCGCTCACGCGAAGCTCTGCCTCGATCTTGAGGGTTTCGTCGCAGTCCTCCTCGAGGGGAGCGTTGTCGTCGAGGGTGAGATCGCCGCGCAGGTTCTGGCCACGGAGAGGCTCGAGGCTGTCGATGCGGTTCGAAGACAGATCGGAGAGGATCAAGGAGGGCGCTTTGAGCAGCGGCGTCAGGTCTCGGAGCTCGTTGCCCCCCCCCCGGAGCCAACGTAACCGCGAGAGCTTCGAGAGATCGGGGAGCGACTCGATGCCCGTGTCGTTCACGTCGAGGACCTCGAGCTCCCGAAGCGACGTGACGAAGTCGATATTGGGGAGACTGTTCCCGCCGAGGCCCAGATTGCGCAGGTTCGTCAGTGCTGCGAGACCGGAAGCGTCCGTGATGTCGTTGTTCGTAAGGGACAGGTCCGAGAGCAATCGAAGTGACTCGAGGCCGTCTGTGCTGTCGAGGTCTGTATCCTCGAGAATCAAGGAGCGAAGAGCTCGGAGTCCGCCAAGTTCAGCGGCAGAACCGAGGGACACATAGGCAAGGTTGAGAGATTCGAGGCGTGGCAAAGTCCCGAGCGCTTCGAGACCCATGACTGAGAAATCCCCAGGGCCACAGTCCCCTTGATGCAGACGGAGCGAGGTAAGGGTCGGGTGCCCTTTGAGGACGCTCAGGTCGAGCCCCGTGCTGCAGCTCAGATCGAGCTCGCGAAGGTTCGTCAGACTTGCCAGGGCTTCGAGGGGCGTCGCATCGGCCCCCGTATCGAGGCGGAGCATGCGCGCGTCGAGACGCTCGAGAGTCGGCCAACACTCGAGACCGTCGAGGCTCTCAACCAGATACTCGCTCAGATCGAGGGTCTTGAGGCTCGCGAGGTCGCGAGCCGGGACAATGCTCGTCGGATAGAGGTTCGTGGCGTTGAACACCGCCGCCTGGAGCCTTTCATCAGCGAGCGGGAGCGAATCACAGTTCACGCTGCAATCGGGCCCTCCGGTCCCGAGAGGGCACTGACAGACGGCTCCTTCGCTCGTTGCAATACAGGTCCCTTCGCCGCACGGATCGCCCGCACAGGGGTCTGTATCGACGCAATCCCAGCCCGTCCCGAAGAAACCGGACTTACAGGAACAGGCATACCCGGGCGACATGTTGTCGCACTCAGCGTCCTCGTGACAGGGGGACAGCTCACACTCGTCGAGGTCGACACAATCGCGCGGCGAGCCCCCGCTCACGGTCATCGTGTCACACGAACAAGCGACAGCGCCAAATCCGTTATGGCAGGGGAAGCCGCCACAGTAGAGAGGGTCTCCACATTCGTTCGTATCCGTGCAGTCGATGCCGTCGAACCCGCTGGGGCAATCACACCGCGCACCGTCTTCGCGCTCACGACAGGTTCCCGCCTGACAAACGAGAGTCTCACAAGTGAGCGGCTCCGGCGTAAAGCCTCCACCGCTCCCGCCTCCGGAGCTCGAGCGTCCCCCGGAGCCTCCGCCGGACGGTTCGCCGCCGAGGTTTCCCTCTCCTCCGAGCGGGTCCCCTCGTCCTCCACTCCCGCTGCGACCTCCCGACGTGTAGTAGTCGGAGCTGTCTCCGGAGCCGGAGCAGCCAGCGGAAGGAGTCAGGGCAAAGGCGAACCCGACCGCGAGCACGCGCGGTAGGACTCGAGCTCGGGCTCGCTCACTCGTCATAGACGCAACTGTAGCTAATCCCCCAGTCCCTCAAAACCGGGCTTCCGTTCCCCGGGAGCAGATCAGCCTTGAGACGAAGCAATTGGGGTTGGTTCCGGCCGAGGTCGAGGGTCGCGGTGACGTCCGCGTAACAGGGGGTTGTGTCCTTGAACACGCAGACCTGGGTGTCCTCGGGAGCGCGCTGCGCGATCCCTGCCTCGACGTAGGTCGCCGCGTCGAGCTCAGCCTCATTGTCGCCCGCCTTCAGGGAGAAGACGACGCGCGAGTCGCCGGGGGTCGTCGTATTCCAGGTCAAGCTCCCCCAGAGGGCCTTCGACTCCTCCGGGCACTCCGCCTCGTACTCGTATTCGACCGTCCGCGGCTGGCTGAAGGGAATGCACTCTCGCCCGTCCGTCGCTGACCAGTTGTCGAGGCGACGGTTGTTGCACTCGGAGAGAACCTTGGTCGGAGGATTCATAGGATCGAGGAACAATGTGTGGCGCCCCGCCGGAATCTCGCAGTTGATCATCCTGCACGTGCCCGGCGCTATTGGAGACATGCTGGAGATAGAAACCTGCGGGCACATTCCACTCGGGAGAACAGTCGGTTCATCAATCGCCAGCTGACCCAGGCTCTCCTGGTAATAGGCGATACGCACGGGCAATGAGCCCGTCGCAGGGAACGGCCCCGTACCGTGATTGCAGACCGGGATCTGCGTGATGTTTGCGTCGATCTTGCAAGGAGTTCCAAGCGCGAGGTCGTAACCAGAACACGTTGGATCTTTGTAGTTCGTCGCGTTATCGACACACTCGGCGGCCCCCGTGACGGGGGTCGGGACGAGCTGGAGCGCGCAGACTGCCCCGCCAGCGACAGGCCCTGCGTCCAGAGGATAGCTACGACAACTGGCCTGAGCGTCCGAGGAGAACGTCAGCGATGAGGGGCCTAAGAAGGTCACTTCGCGACCCCAAGCAAAGCCGTGGTGCTGAATGTTAGCGCCAAAGCGGATCTGCCCGTTGGGAGCGAAGAGGCCACCGTACCGAATATTCTCATCTGCACTCGTCGGGAAAGCCGGCGAGGACTCCACGAACCAGATCGCGTCGTTGCCGGCGTGGTTCGAGTAAATACGAAGCCGGACCGGTGCCCCGCCCGCAGTCCCGAGGCCTGTCATCCTGACGTTGGCTCCGATTCGGATCTGACCGCACACCACAAGGTCCACCGACGCACCGTTGCCGACTTGGATGGTGTTGTTTCCGTCGAGGATGAGCTGCCTCATGTAATAGGAGCCCGACGTCTGAAACCTGAGCGTCGTACCCACTCCCATGTGGACAGTGCCGTACTGTTCCGTTTGGCTGGCCGTGAGATCTCCTCCTCCAGGACCGTGGGACGCAGTGGTGGCCCCTGTGGAGCACGGAATAAACGCGTTATTGATCGCAAAAATCGGATCGGGGTCGAGGGTCGCAGCGGTCCCGGTGAGGCCCGTGATGGTGGCTCCCCCGTTCGTGTACGTATTCGTCGCGTACACCGCGAGATCACAGAGTCGCTTCTGAGTGCTGATCGAGCCACAAATCGCTGGCTCCATCATCTTGTTCACACAGGCGCTCGTCCACGCCGTCGTGCAGCAGGAAGGCATCGCATCGCAGGTCTTCCGAATGCAGTCGGCGCCGATGTTGTCCTGACAGGTCTTCGGGATGGGCTGGGTGCTGGCCACGCAGGGATCCTGAGTGCAGTCACCTTCCTGGCAGACCGCGTCGCAAATCGTGGAGACGGCCGCAACACAATCCGCGCTCCAGCTACCGGTACAGCAGGCTGGCATAGTCTTGCAGATGCGCGCCACGCATGGATCACAATTCGCGGGGAGCTGGGTCCCCGTCACGCACTTCGAGTGCCCACAAGACATACCCGTCTTCGGACGGAAGCAGTGCGAGTTCGCCTGACAGTCTTGACCGGATCCGCAAGGCTCGTTCTTGAGGCCGCGGGCCCCGTCTTCGAGCGGACATGCTGGAGGACTGACGATCGGGAGATGTTCGATCTCATTGCAATCCGCAGAGGTGATCGCTCGGGTGAGCGCCTTGGGCTCCACTTGAACCTCTTTGGCCCAGATTGCACCGTTAATAGGAGCGGCTCGTGTCCCGTTCAGAATGGCAGGGTTCGGCGGCGGTGATGCGACGGGACATCCGGGATTCCCGACGGTGCAGGTGTTCATTGCCGCCTTCTCGACCTTTGCATTGGGTGCAATGAAAATTCCCGTCCAGTAGACGTCAGGCTGCATCGTTACCTTAACCGCACTCTGATAGTAGAGAGTGAGATATTTCGGATTCAGCAGGACACCATTACCGTCATTGGTAGCCCCATTCTTTCCCACCACCTTTGCGCCGCTGTTGAACATCGCGGTCTGAGCAGTCTCGCCCGCCGGGGCGTTGCACACTCGCACGTCGAATCCGGTCGAGTAGGGCTGGTTCTTCATGTTGACGACCAGCGATTGGGCTACTTTAAGTGAGTAGAAGTAGTAGGTCCCTTGGCCATCAAGTTCCACATTGTTGGCGTTGACTGCCCCGTAGACACCCGGAGAGAGCACCTGGTTTCCCGTGCGCTCCATCCCGGCACTCATCGGACATGATGTCATTGGGAGAATGGGAATCGACGTTCCAGATGTCTTGGGTGGAAGGCTGACCGCCGGAGGAGCAGTCCCATAGGACGCCTTTTTATTGGCCCCGGGATTCACAGTAATTGACCCGCCAATGGTACCTACTGCTCGGGCTTCGCCGCCCCCGGAGACCGTACCGTTGCCGAGAATGTTGGTTCCCGCCCACACATTGCCTTGCAGGACATCGATTCCATCCATGGTCACGGTAGTGCCAGCGTGCAGGCTTCCCGTAATGTCTGCTCCGGCCCCGTTCTGAAAGAAAATGCTTCCGTTGGCGAAGATGCCACCGGCGGGCTTCATCGTAATGGGCGCGTTGTTGAGGCTCGCGACTGTCACGTTGCCGTTCGAATAGATGGACCCGAACGTACTTGCCCCCGCCTTGATCTCGACATCGCCGTAGGCGCCGATCGTCGCGTTTGCCGACGCTTCGTTACTGACGGTGAGCTTTGTCTCAGCGAACAAACCGAAGTCGCAGATATTGGTCGGCGGGGTTACGTTTTTGCAGGAGGTCGTCGCCAAAAAAACACACTGTTCGTTCCAGTTCTCCTGGCAGCTTGGGTGAGCCGCAATCACGCTCGCCGCGCAGGGATCACATGTAGGATTGATCCAGCCGTTTGAAGCAATGCAGAGACTCTGACCGCATCCCCTCGGCGGAAACTCAAGCGGAGGTCCCGCGGAGGAGCCGCCGTTGGCGTTCAGGTCGGCGGGGTTCTCTTCAAAATGCATGCAGCCGGGATCGCAGGGGTTCGCGAAATCCGCGGTCGAAGGTCCGCCCCCTGAGCCGCTGCCTCCCGTTCCCTGACCGTTGCCGCAAGCGACCGGATCACTGAGCGAAGGATTCGCGTAGACGCGCCGCTTCGTTGGATCGAAACCTAAACTCGGCAGAGGCTCACGGGTCACGGAGCCGTCGCGACAGGGAGACCAAACGCCACCTTCGCACACCTGCGTCCCGCGGTAGCAGGTCATGGAATCGCCGTTCACCTCGAGGGTCAGACCACAGGCGCGCTCACTCTCCTCCACACAGGGTCCGCCCACACTCGGCTCCGCGCCACCGTCGGCAGGAAGGTAGGTTCCGCCCTCCCCTGAACAGGCCAACATGATGCCGACGAGGGCGCTCGTCAGGAAAAGCCAAGCGGCCGCGCGACTGCGAAGGAAGCCTTGTTTGTCTGATCGTTTTGTCACGTCCACGCCCCCCTCTGGATCAGGGCGACTCCAGCTCGAACAAAGTTGCGCGGTCTGCAACCTTTTCTCGGGACCCAAGCGGTCCCGACGTCGTCCCAAGAAAGCCAATAAGGAAGCGCCATCGCAGTTTTTTACACGGAAGGAGAAGGACTGTCCCCATGGGCAGCCCAGCCAAACACCATTGTAGCAACGTTCGTGCTAGAATTTATTTCAGGGCGCCGGGCCCCCCTTCGCATCTCGCCCAGGAGGAAACCGACGGAATGAGTCACCGCGCACCCTCGGTCCTAGGATCAGCGCCATCTTCCAGACACTCACTCCAGCGCCCATCCACGCAGTACTTCGTCCCGTACCAACAGGACGTAATACCGTTCGCGAGCTCGACGTAGACGGTGCACTCTTTCTGAGCATTCTCTCGGCATTGCGGACGAGGCCCTGCGCCAGCCGCGCCCCCCAAACCGCTCTCGCCACCGGCCCCGCCACTCCCCTTCGGAGGCACATAAGGCGGCGCCTCGCCGCCCGAGCAGGCCACAAATGCCCCTGCCCAAATCCCAACGGCCGCAAGCAGCGCGAGCTTCGAGAGGCGCGGAGACGCAAGAGCGGGACCTGAGAAACCGATCACAACCTCCATATCATGCCAGTAGGCTGCCCCCTGAGCAATCAGCAGACTCTCGGTCGACGTCTCGTCACCGCCGTTTTGTAAGGAACTCTCTGACGAACGCACTGAGGCCCCCGCTGAAGGACGCGTCCCTCCATCGGCGCATCGTACACCCGCGCGCGCCGCGACGACCTCGGGCTCAGTCGCCTCGCCCGATGGCACACTCTCATCCGGCCCCCGCCGGGAGAACCTTGCGCCCCTCACTGCGCTTCCGCTGACCCTCACTCCCATTCAACCCAACGCTTGGTCCTCCGCGAGCCCGAAGGGCCTCGCGAACCCGCACCGCCACTCGGCTCCTTAGAGCTCACTCGTCTGCGCGATGGCGCACCCCGTAGGATGCACTGCGGCTTCGCCGCCCCCTCGCTTCGCGACGGTCGTGGTCCTCCGCGCAATCCTCGGGCTCCGTGAACGTACCGTTCACTTCGCTTCCGACGATTGCACTCCGGCTCGAGCCTACCAGGTAGTACCAACCTACAACGCGCTCGAGCCCTGCGCTCCGCTCTCTTCGAGAGCTCCGCGCTGGGCTGGCGCACCCCGTAGGATTCGAACCTACGACCCTCGGATTCGAAGTCCGATGCTCTATCCAGCTGAGCTAGGGGTGCAAAGATTGTCGGGACTCGCCATCTAGGCCGGGCCTGGCCTTCGGTCAATTGGCTCCGGAGTTCCCGGAAGGGAGCGGGCCTTCGAGGGGAAACCAGCCGCCGGTCAGCATGTGCAGACGAATTCTCGCGCCCTCTGCCTGAAGCTCGGCCTCCAGCTTCTCATCGTCCGACCTGTCGTCTTGTTTCGCCAGGACGCTCGCTTTCCGAAAGATGAGGAGTTGTCCGAGAGCGTCCTTCACCGCGTCCTCCGCCTTATCGAAGAGGGTCTGCCGGGCGCGCTCGAGGGCCACTTCGCTATCTCCGACAACGAGACGGTTCAAGCGAAAGGTGAGCCGCGCCTCGAGCAGCAAGTCCGAACCATCCCGCGTCGTACTCTGGCCCGGAACCGCGCCGACACTCGCCAGCGCGAGCGACTGATCGAACCCGTGGGCTCCGCGCAACCGCAGCTCAGGCAAGAGCCCACTCGTCCGCTCCCGCCGAATCAAACTATCAATTCGCTCCTCAGCCCGCTTCACTCCGCGCGCTTCGAGGACTCGCCGCCGAAATTCGGCCAAGAAGCCTCTCGGGAGCGGCAAGAGCCCTGTCTGCTTCGTTTCGCCCTTGCTCGCCGCGGCGCCCGAGGCGGGTTCAGCTATTTCTCGTACCTCGACGAGGCCCAGGTCGCGCTCCTCGTGAGCCACTGCCATCACCTTCGCGCGTGGCTTCTCGAAGCGCCTCTCCATTCCGAGCGGCCGGCAACCCTGCAGCGGGATCGTCAGACTCGCGAAGAAATAGTAACCCTCCCCGATCGCATCGGCCTTCGCCCCCGACGCAAGATCGAGCACACAACCGCTCGTACGAAAGGCCAGGTTGGGGTCCCAGTCCGCGTCCCAGAGGGGCTCGAAGGACGCTTCATCGGGCACATCGAAGTCGTCGATGGACACCTCGCGTAAGTCCTCGCCCAGCGGCGCATCCTCTTCGCTCTTTTGTCCGCCCGCTGCGTCTTCCATGTCCTCCTCGGACATCTCTCTCTCCTCCGCGCCCCTCTCGTCTTTCCCCTGCTCCTCCGAGTCGCCGCTCTCCGAAGGCACCTGCGGCTCGCTCGTTTCCCGAGCAGCCGACGCGCCCGCAAAGAGCAAGAGCACACTCACAAGAGCCGGCCAGCAAACCAATGAGGACGGACGCATACAGCGCCCTATGTCGGCCCATCACTCCGGGCGTTGCTCAAACGGAACGCCCGAAGTGATATCGCTCGCACAAGCGCCGGATTTTCACCGTCCGGCCACCGCACGAAGCGAAGCACGAATCACTTCATCGAGGGGCGTCACCTGAAAATCTGGGAGCAATCTCGCTAGCTTTTCTCCGGACAGGGAGTGCGACAGGCTAAAAAGGTAGCGCATCTCGAGCATCTCACGGGCCAGTTCCCAGAAGGGAGATAGGGCGACGAAGAGGCCCCAGGGAAAGTTCGTTGTCTTGAGGGGATGGCCGAGTTCCTTTTCGAGGCGCGCCTCGAGCTCTTCGGCGGTAAAGGCGTGACCGGGGAAAGGAACGTCCTCGAACTTCGCGAGACTTTCCTTCTTCTCCGCGAGCCCGACCGCCGCCCGCGCCCAGTCGGGAACGTAGCAATAGGCTTGAAGTGCAGTCGGATCGCCCGTGAGGGTGAGCTTGTTCTTTTTGAGGGAGCGCAAGAACAAGAGACTCATCACGTCATCTTGTCCGTCCGGATCGATAAAGTTCCCGGCCCGGAGCACAATGGTCTGAACGCCGCTCGCTTCGTAGGCGCGATCCATGTTCTCACGGATCGTTCCCTTCTTGGTCGGGGGCCTGTGCACCGTCCTTTCGGACCACTCCCCGCCTTCGGCGTCCATGTTGTAGACGTTGCCGGGGAGGATCACCGTAGCGCCACTCACCCGCGCCGCCGCGATCACCTGCTCGGTCATCTCGGGCACCAAGCTCGCCCAGTCGTGGTAGCCCGGGGGGTTCCAGCCGTTGACGATGACCGTGGCCCCTTCGGCGTCCCGCATCAGGTTGCCGCTCTTGCGGTCATGGCGCCGAACCTCGTAGCCCGCCTGGGCGAAGGCGACCGCCGAGTGTTTTCCGATTTTTCCTGAAGAACCGAGGATCAATGCTGTCTTGGTCATGGTGGGTCTGTCTCCTGGGCTCAGAGTGACTCGCGCTCCGCCATTCGGGAATTGCCGAATTTCGCACATACGCTATTCAATTTTGTATGGCTGTGGCCCCTTCCCGTCTCGACTGGTCCCTCGTGCAAACCTATTTGGCCGTGGTCGAACATGGCAGCCTCTCGAAGGCGGCGCGTTTCCTCGGTCAGAGTCAGCCCACCCTTGGCCGGAAGATCAAAGAGCTCGAAGACCAGCTCGGCAGCGAGCTGTTCAGGCGACATGAGAAAGGACTCACGCCCACCGAAGCGGGTCAGGACCTGCTCGGTGCAGCGCGCTCGATGCAAACCGCCGCTCACGAGCTCGAGCTGCGGGCGGCCGGCGGCGCCGAGCGCCTCAAAGGAACAGTGCGCCTCACCGCGAGCGTCGCAGTCGCTACCCATCATCTCCCGCCTATCATCGCCAAGATCAGGCGTACCGAACCCTGGCTCGCTATCGAGCTCGACCCACGCGATGACACATCAAAGCTCCACTTTCGAGAGGCCGACATCGCCATCCGCATGTACCGGCCGACCCAGCTCGACCTGATCGCTTCTCACATCGGCGATCTCTCCTTCGCCGCTTTCGCGGCAAGATCCTACGTAGAACGGCGCGGTTTACCGAAAACGCGCGCCGAGCTCATCGAGCACGATGTCGTCGGCCTCGACCGAAGTCCGATCCTCATCCAAGGCTTCGAACGAGCAGGTTTTGCGGTCGACCGTGACTGGTTCAAGGTGCGCTGTGACGACTACAGCGCACACTTTGCGCTGGTGAAGGCAGGCTGTGGCATTGGATTCATGCAAAGAGTGATCGGGGCGCGCGATCCGGAGCTCGTCGAGCTCGAGATCGACTTCGGGATCCCATCTTTGCCCGTCTGGCTGACAGCTCACGATGTGATCCGAAAGACGCCCCGCGTCGCCCGCGTCTGGGACATTCTGGCTGAAGAACTGCGGCTCATCTGTGATCGGTGAGGCTTTCTCTCTACCGATTCACTCGCATTCTCTCCGTCCTATCCTTTCCGTTGTCTCGAGGCGCTGCACGCGATTCGGGGCGCCGAAAGCACAATCCGGATCAGAAGAGGAGCATCATGAGCAACTATCCGAAGATCGTCGAAGCTCTGGGGAACAAGGCGGAGTACCTCCTCGACCACCGCTGCCAAACGGTGCCGAAAGAAAACCTTCACCTCCCCGGACCAAACTTCGTCGATGAGGTCTTCGCTGCCTCCGATCGGAAGCCGACGGTCCTTCGCAGTCTCCAGACCCTCTTCAACCACGGTCGTCTCGCCGGTACCGGCTACCTCTCCATTCTCCCCGTCGATCAGGGCATCGAACACTCCGCGGGCGCATCTTTCGCAAAGAACCCTGCCTACTTCGATCCGGAGAATATCGTGAAGCTCGCCATCGAAGGCGGTTGCAACGCCGTAGCGAGCACCTTCGGGGTGCTCGGCGCCGTAGCGCGCAAGTACGCCCATAAGATCCCATTCATTGTGAAGATCAATCACAATGAGCTCCTCACGTATCCAAACAAGTCCGAACAGATCACCTGGGGAACCGTCGCGCAGGCGCGAGAGCTCGGCGCCGTTGCGGTCGGGGCCACAGTTTATTTCGGCTCAGAGGACGCGACGCGCGAGATCGTCGAGGTCTCGAAACTTTTTCACAAGGCCCACGACCTCGGCCTCGCGACCATCCTCTGGTGTTACCTCCGAAATCCCGCCTTCAAGACGGGCGGCGTCGACTACCATGTCTCCGCGGACCTCACGGGCCAAGCCAATCACCTCGGCGTCACGCTCTGCGCTGATATCATCAAGCAGAAGCTCCCGGAGGTGAACGGCGGCTATAAGGCGCTCAACACCGGCAGCTCCTCGTACGGCAAGCTCGATGAGCGCATCTATCAAAAGCTCACCAGCGACCATCCGATCGATCTGACGCGCTACCAAGTTCTGAACTGCTACTCGGGCCGTGCCGGCCTCATCAACAGCGGCGGCGCATCCGGGGCCAATGACCTCGCCGAAGCGGTCGCGACCGCCGTCATCAATAAGCGCGCCGGGGGCATGGGTCTCATCAGCGGCCGAAAGGCGTTCCAGCGGCCCATGGCGGAGGGCGCGGCGCTCCTCCACGCCATCCAGGACGTCTACCTGGAAAGCCAGATCACGGTCGCATAGCTCATCTGAGGTAGCCCGTGAGCTAGGGGAGAGTCAGCGCTCCCAAGGCCCAAGGGGCCCTGCCCAGTTCCCCGCGGGTTCCCCCGAGCCATGCCAGAGCCTCTTGGCCGTTTCTCACCATTCGCCATTGCCCGTCATTCATGACGGAGTCTATGACGCTGGCGAAAAATGGATTTTCAGCGGGGAGAGACCGAGGCAGAGCGGAGACCTACACCCTCGAGCTCGCAGGGGGGTGTCCCTTCTCGTTCGCCCTCCTCTGCCGCCCTTGAGCGCGAGACCGCTCGGAAGGCGCACCTCCTTTACCGCCTGCTCGCCTCGATGACCGCTCTGGCCATCCTCGGGGCAACCTCCGCGCTCTTCGAGCCGAGCAATCGACCCGGCCTGACCCTCACCTTCTACGGGGCTGTTCTCGCTGTCTTCGGCAGCGTCGCGCTCATTGTGCGCTCCGGGCGCGTCATCTTGGCCGCCTGGTGTTGTTCGATTTTCTTCTCGGTGCTGATCGCCTTCGCGACGCTCTATTTCGGGGGAATGCAGGGCCAAATCGCCTCGAACTTTGCGGCCGCCACGCTCCTGATCGGGACCCTCGTCGGTGCGCGGGCGGCCCTCGGCGTCGCGCTCGCGAGCTCCCTTTGGTGCGGCTTCGTCGTCTACCTGGAGGTGAACGACAAACTCCCGCCCCAGCTCGGACACTATTCACCGTTCAACGCCTGGACCGCCATGACCATCATCGTGTGTCTCACGGCGATCTTGCTCCAGGTCTCGCTCCAATCCCTCAGTCGCGCCCATGCGGAAGCACAAAAGTCGGCGCAAGAACGAGACGAAGCTCTCCAACGCTCGATCCAGGGTCAGAAGATGGAGCTGGTCGGAAATCTGACCAGCGGCATCGCTCACGACCTCAATAATCTCCTCACGATCATCGTCGGCGCCACAAGCGTCTTGAAAAGGCGAGCCGATCCAGACGATCGGGAAACCGAGGGCCTCCTCGAAGACCTCGAGGGAGCGAGCTCTCGCGCCGCGCTCATCGCGAGCCAGCTGCTTTCCTTTGGACGTCCGCCGACGACCGAAGTCGGCCCCGTGAACTTGAGCGCACTCGTTCGCTCTATGGGAAGAATGCTCCCGCGCTTGCTCGGCTCGATGATCGTGGTGCGCGTCACGGGGGAGAAAGAACTCTGGACCGAAGCTTCTCGCGCGGGCCTCGAGCAGGTGCTCTTGAACCTGGCGGTCAATGCCCGCGACGCGATGCCCACCGGCGGCACGCTCACCTTTGCCCTCGATGCGACGGACTCCGAGGTCATCCTCCGTGCCTCAGACACCGGCTCCGGAATGAGTCCCGACGTGCGCCGTCGCATCTTCGAGCCCTTCTTCACGACCAAGACCACGGGAACTGGGCTCGGCCTCGCCACGGTTCGTCAGCTCATGGAGCACTTTGGCGGGTCCATCGACGTCGAGAGTGAACCCGGCCGTGGCACGACGTTCATCTTGAAGTTCCCGCGCACCGACGCGGGAGCTGCCCATGATCGCCTGCTCGGCATCGCAACTCCGGACGGAGCCATTTCGCGCCCCCGCCCCACGCGTGTGCTCCTCGTCGAAGACGATCCGCTCGTTCGACGCTCCCTGATCCGCGGCCTCGAACAAGAGCGCTACGACGTGATCGCGGTCGCCGATGGGGAGGAAGCCTTCGCTCTCATCCAGACGGCAAAGGATCTCGACGTCGTCGTCACCGACATCAACATGCCACGCCTCGACGGAGAGCAGCTCTCCGATCGGATCCAGAGCGTGGCGCCGTCTCTTCCGGTTCTCTTGATCAGCGGAAACCGGAGCCCCTCCCCCTCTACCCTGCGCGGCCCCCGCGCATTCCTGCCGAAGCCGGCGACACCTCAAGCAGTCCGAGAGGCCATTGAGGCTCTCCTCGCTGAAGGACCAGGCTCTACCGACACCGCCTAAGCGCTCGGCGCCGAAGGCGCCTCGTCGACCACAGAGCTCGCCGCGACCACTCGAGGCCCTCCCGAATTCATGAGACGAAATCCTACGTACGCGATGAGCGCGGCCAACATTCCCCCGAGGAAGGGCGCGCTCAGGTCGAGGGCCTCGAGAACCGGAGGACAGACAAGCCCGAGCAGAAGCGCAGCGATCGCTCCGAGGCGACTCGGCTTCGGATCGTAGAGGGCCGCGATCGTGGTCACGACGAGCCCCGCGGTCCCGAGCCCGGAAGCGACCTCGACGAGCTGGTAGATACCCCTGGCGCTCACGGCCACCACAAAACAGACGAGGCCAGCCAAGGCGACGGAGATTCGACTCCAGCGCACCTGAGACCGATCGGACATGCCTTCGAGGGCGCTCCCGAATAGGTTCTTGAGGGTGAGCGCGGAGGCGGAGAGGAGGATGCTGTCGACGGTCGAGAGGATGGCTGCGAGGAGCGCTGCGTTGAAGATGGCGTAGACGACGGGCGCGAGGGTGCGCTCCGCAAGCATCGACAGGAGGCGCTCAGGCTCCTTTAGCCCTGGAACCAAGGCGGGCCCGATGAGTCCGAGGATCACCGGCACGGTGGCTACGAGCACGTAAAGCAGCGCAGCGACGTAAGCTCCGCGCTTCGCCGTCGCCACGGAGTCGGACGCGAGCAGACGAGCCACAACCTCTTGTGTGACGAGGGAGCCAAAGATCGGGAGCGCGAACCGGTCGAGCTGGATCGAGACCGGCTCCCCGCGGGGAAACAGCGTGAGGCGCTCCTCTGTGAGAACTTCGGCGAGCGCCTCTGAGCTCGGCCACTCGCTCATCACTCCATAGAAGACCGCCCCTAGACCGAACGCCAAAATCAGCCCTTGGAAGAAGTCGGTCAGGACATCTCCGAACAGGCCTCCTACGCCCGTGTAAAGGACACAACCGAGGGCCGCGAGCAGGATCGCGCCCTCTACACTCATCCCCGTCATATGGGCGAGGATCTGGCCGAGAGCGCGCACCTGCGACGCTCCCCAGACGAGCCCCGAGGGCAACAAAACACAAACAACGAGCCGCTCCGCGCCCCGTCCAAAGCTGCGCCGATACACGTCCCCGAGCGTCAGGTACCCGCCCCGCACGAGCCGCGGCGCCAAGAAGAGCCCCGCAAGCACGAGGCACAACGCATAGCCAAGAGGCTCAGCTCGTCCCGCGGAGAGCCCTCCCTCATAAATCGCTCCTGCAGCACCCAAACAGGTCTCGGCCCCGAACCAAGTCGCAAATAGCGACATCGAGACGAGCGGGAGCCCGAGCCTCCGCCCCGCGACGAAATACTGCTCGAGGGACGAGTTTCTCTTCGCCGCGTAGAGACCGAGCGCAACCTGAACCCCGAAGAAGAGCAAAAGGGCGAGGCCGATCACGAAGCTTTCCCCCCAGGGCGAGACGATCACCCGGGCGAGCGTCGAACAGGAGATCGTGGGAGTAAAGCCCGGGGCCTTCCGCGCTCGGCGGGCTGCCTGGCGCACCCGAACCCCGGACGAATCTGACTATTCGCCTTGTGCTTGGCTATACTCGCGCAGGGCCAGCGACAAGCGAGCGAGGAGCTTTCGATCGACCGCCTTACTCCGAAGGTCACGCCCGTCCCACTTCAGCTCGCCGAGAGAGCTCCAACGATAGGTTCCGACCTCACGCACCGACAGACAGAGCGCCGTGCCCTGTTTCCCGGCGTCGAAGCGATACTGCATATCGTCGAGCTCGAGCTCGAGGAGCCCTTCATCGTCGTAGTTGATTGAGCTTTCTTCGACGACCGACGGCGGAGCCACCGCCTTTGCGAACTTCGCCGACTCAGAAACTGGCGCGCTCTCCGCCTTCGGCTCCTTGACAAGCGATGCGAGCTCGGACGAGTCCGCTGCAGGCGACGAGGCCTCCGTCTTCGTTTCCGCCGCGGGCTCAGGGGACTCATTCGCCGTCGCGTCAGCCTGAATGTCAGGCGCGTCTGCGCTCGCCGGTACGGCGGTGACGATCTCGGAGCTCACGGGAGTTTCAGCAACAGACACGTCCGCGCTCGCTGGCACCGTAGCCTGAATGTCAGGCGCGTCTGCGCTCGCCGGTACGGCGGTGACGATCTCGGAGCTCACGGGAGCTTCAGCAACAGACACCTCCGTGCTCGCCGGCACCGTGGCGCCAGAGGTGCGCGCCGGCGTGGCGCCAGAGGTGCGCGCCGAAAGAGTCTCCGCCGACTCCTCGGGCATGACGAGTCGGAGATCGGGGGTCGCCTCAGCGGCAACAGACGCCGGTGCCTCGAGGGGAAGCGGAAGGGCGTCGGACGACGCCCGGGAAGGGGAAGAGCGATGCTTGCGCATTTGCGCAGGTCTAGCCATGTGTTCAGTATATGGCGGGCTTTCGGGCGCACAAGACGAAAATCGCACCCATGAAAGGGGGTTTGCGGCGAACGTCCCCTCGATTCGCCCTTGAGACGGCGCCGGGGCTCCCGAACACTCGCCCCTATGCCCGCTTATCACACGCGCCTGGAGGGAGTGCCTTTTGTCCCAGGGGGCCATCCCCTCGAGAAGAAGCAGCTCGGTGCGGACCCCAAGGTCCTCAGGCTCAGGTTCGAGCCCGGCTTCGAAGACCCGAACGTCTGTGAGCGAGGGCACGTCATCCTCGTCGAGCAAGGCACGCTCTCGATCGAGCTCGATGGAGAGGTCCTCACCGCGGAGAAGGGCGAGGTGGTCCGGCTCACTCCCGGGACACGGCATCGCGCAGCGAATCGCAGCTCCGTTCCGACGGAACTGCTCATCATCAGCGACCTGACCGAGGTCGCGCCCGTCTGAGGGCGCGGGCGCACGCCCCTTTCACTCAGGGTACGATTCCCCTGCGCGGGCGCGCCCCATAAGAAGCGGCCGCTAGAGCGCCGGGAACTCGTGGCCGCCCGCTCCGCGTCTGGTATCACAAGCGCATCATCACTTCGAGGCCCTCGCCCCGAAGGACCCACAGGACCGCCGCGGCGAGCACGGCAACAAACATCGCTCCAAAGGAGAAAATCGTCGCCCTGACGACGCGACTCGTCGCGCGCTCGAGCTCCCCCTCCGGCACCGAAATCGCACCGAGCAGGAACCCTCGCAGGGCCAGCCGCGGCGCGCGGGCAGCGGCGACGATCGGCCGATAACGTTCCGGGCTCCGACCAAAGAGACCAAGCAAAATCAGCCCCGCCGGCGACGTGAGAAGATCCCAACCTGCCGAATAGAGACCGAAGCGCAGCGCCCACCGAAAGGAGCCGGACGGCTTGCGATCGAGGACCGGATAGAGGGCGAGCCCGGCGATGACGTGGACCGCGAGTAAGAGCGACACCGCCGCGAGCCAAAGGAAGAGCACCAAACTCACGGCGCTCGGCTGCGCAAAGAGAACGCCTCCCCCGGGCAAGGAAAGGACGAGCGCGCTCGCCAGCGTAAGCACGATCGACCCAAGCGCGAAGGTCTCACACAAGATCGCGAAAACCAGAGGGCGCAAGAGTCCAGACCCGACCAAGTTCTTCCCAAAGAAGCTCTCACTGTCGACCGAACAAACCAGCGCCGTCTCCCAGAGCGCGCTCGGGGAGAGGCTTCGCTCGAAGGCGATGGTCAATTCTCGGGGAGCCTCGAGCTCCGATTCACAAGCGGGGCAGCTGCCGCGACCGCAGGTCGCGCACAGGAAGACCGGCGGGAACTCGCCGTCTCCGCCCGGTATCGATTCCCGCTCCTCTTGCCGCACCTCTGGCTCCTGCTGCGCCTCACCTCAGCGCTTCGGAGGCTTCCTCCCGGCAAAACGAGCGCGCTCGCTGAGCCCCAGCACGCGAAGCGGCTCGTCACTCAGGGAGAAACGCACGTCCTCGCCGAGCTTCACAGGTAGGACGCGGTATGGCCCGTCGAGGTAAACGGCGCCCTGATCCATCTTGCTCACCAAGACGAGCTCTTGGCGACTCGTGAGCTTTCCGTAGACGAGCCTGTAGAGGCGCCCGTCTCCTATGTACGGCTCCCGGACGATGTACTGGAGATCGGTCGAGGTGAGCGGGAGTACCTTTGCCCCCGCGGAGAGGAGAGCAGCGGTTGAGCCCGCAGCAGGGCCGATCCAGAGGCCGCTCGACTTCTGTTCCTCGCGCTTGCGGCCAACCTTGAGAACATAACTCGAGGTGGCGGCCGGTTGTTTGTGACAGAAGAGCGCCTCGTTCAGGACGCGCTTCGCGCGCACCTGCCCTCCCACGGTGACCTGCATGCGAGCGAGCTCCATATGGGGCAGGTTTCCTTCGAGGGCGCGGGCGAGCATTCGGCCGACAGTGCGCGGCTTGGCGGCACAGAAGAACCCGACGCTATAACGCGGCGCGCTGTTCACTCCGAGCACAGGCAAGTCCGCGATCGAGTGCGACGCGGCGAGCAGAGTTCCGTCACCGCCCACGGTCACGATCAGCTCCGTTCCCGCAGGGTCGAAGGCTGCGCTCGCCCCGCGCAACAGGAGCACATTCGCGCCAAGTCGCTCGAGCTTCTGCATGACGGTCTCGAGAGTTCGCTCGTGCTCGTCATGAGCCGGGATCCACTTCTTGACGGCTTCGTGACCCGTACGAATGAGCCTTTGAGCCCGAGCGTCGAGCAACCCTTCGTGCAAACGGGCGAGCTGTGAGCGTTTTGCGACGACGATGACGTGAGGGCGCGCGAGTTTCGTGCTCATCCGATCCTTTGCTTCAGGCGATGGAGGGCGACTTCCGTCTTGAGATCGATCGCCGAGAAACGGGCGAGCTCGTCGAGAGCGCTCTCGAGGGGCACCTGCGCTAACTCAAAGGCGGCTTCGAGAGGGCTGCCATCACAGACGATCTCCCCTTGCTTTTCGGGATAGACCCGAGCCGCAAAAAAGTACTGTTTCTCGGCGATCACGCCCGGACAGGGGTACCCCGGAGCCCCGAGCGCCACGAGCTCCTCCGGCGCCACCTCGAACCCTGTCTCCTCGAGGAGCTCCCGCGCCGCGGCTCGGCGGAGTCCCTCCTCCGTTTCTTCGTCCGCCTCAACCAACCCGGCCGGCACCTCCCAAAGCGGCTCGCTCTGTCCTGCGAGGATCCCCCGAAACCGCTCACGACTCCGGAGCAGGACAGGGGGACGGGCCGCGCTGCGAAAGATCACGAACGGAACCTCAAGGCCGTCCGGCCCAAGCGCCAGGAAATAAGGGACAACGACGACGGCATCGAGCCGCGCCCGATCCACTTCATCATAAACAAACGGCACGCGAGCGGCCTCAGGGAGCTCGGGATCTTCGATCACAAGCCGCCTGGAGATGCGCCGAAGGAAGCCTTTGCCCTCGCGTCCCTCTTCCGAAAGGACCCGGAGCAAAACGGCCCGAGGGGCGTGGAGCCGATCCCGAAACCCCGGGCGGACTGGCGATGTCATCCTTGAGCCATGCTTGCACAGACCGGGGGAAGATGACTACACCTCATGCCATGTACTCGCTCTCGAGGTATGCCCCCTCTGTCAAGGCGCTCCTCGTCAGTGCGCTCGCGCTCGGTTGCGCCGGAACCAAGAACCTCGACGCTGCGTTTAGCAAGCGCTGGCATCACGAGGAGGGCCGTGAAGGCCTTGAGATTCTGTCGAGACTCGACGCCCGGGGCCCCCGTGTGCAAGCGCCCGCTGTTGTCGGCCTCTCGGGCCGAGAGCTCGTCGGACTCAACCTCGAGCACGGTGAAATCTGGAAGTACGCCGCAGAACCGAACGTCCTCCCCTCCATCTCCGGGGGCACCGTCGCCTTCACGTCGGGTCCCAAGGTCATCGTCCTCGACCTCAAGACGGGTCAGCCTCGCTTCGAGCTCCCGAGCGCAAACCGTCGGCTCGAGGCCTACGCGAGTGACGAGGCCCATGCGATCTTCCTGCTCGTCGATGAGCACGACGCGCGCCCTGATTTGGTCCTTGTGACCGACCGCTCCGGGCGCATCAAGAGTGAGACGACGACCCTTGAGCGGGTCGGGACTCCCTGGGTCGGCGGCGGCATCGGCCTGATCCCCTGGGCGAACCAGTACATCAGCGCCATCGATCTCGACACCGGCGTTTACGTCGGGCGTTTCCTCGCCCGCTCTGCGCCGAACCGCGTCCTCGAGAACTCGAGCGGACTCTTTCTCTCGGGAGGCGGTGGCCTTGTTCCTCTCGGCCCCGAGCTGGCAAGAAATCCGGACTTGCCCGGCGCGAACTTCAGCGTGCGAGGTTTCCCCGGAGAACCCGAGTGGCCCGTGGACGGTTCGAAGCCGCGCATCGCCCGCGCCACGCCGATCGCTGTCGTCGCTGAGCCGACGAGCGACGAAGGCACCGCGAAGTTCCAGCACCATCGCTTCATCGCCACCTATTTCCAGCTCGTGGCCGCCTTCGGCACCGACCCAGACGGCAAGCCCCTTTGGGCAAACTCGTTCCCACGCGCCATCTCGGGCATCGATACGAGCGCGACCGGCGCCCTCGTCTGTCTCGAAGACGGGACGCTGCACACCCTCGATTGGCTCTCAGGAACGAAGGAACAAGTTGGGACCCTCGACACCCGCCTCTCCGCCTGCGTCGTCGAGGCCGGCGACCTGTCGATCGATAGCCACGAGCCGGAACCCGTCGAAACCCGCATCGTGAAGGCGATTCGCTCGACGGGCCCGAGCATGGCCACCTTCCAGCAGTTCCTGATCGAAAAGCTCACGACCCTCGAGAGCGACGCGGCGACCTCTGCTCTCATCAACATCACACTCGATCCTCTGTCTTCGAGCACCTTGGTGGCGGCCGCTCGCCGCGGCCTCAAGGCACGCACCGTCGGCTACGACGTGATGATCCGCGCGCTCCAGGCGGGAGTGTCCGCCGAGCTCAGCGCCGAGGCCCAGAGGCCAACTCCCTTCGCCAGCCTCGCCGAGGCCCTCGCCCGAGCAGAGCAGCGACAGGCCGCGGCTCCTTTGGCCCAGGCGCTCGTGGTTGCAAACCTCTCAGGCCCCGACGCGCTTTCGGTCATGAACGCTGTGCTCGCCCTCGGCGGCAGCGCCGAAGCGAAACACGTCCGTGAGTTCTTCGTCCGAAACAAGAACGTAGCGACCGACGACGACATGCGGAACGCCTTGGTTGGTGCCGCGCGCTTCCTTTGGCGCCAAGGCGGCGCCGTCCGGACGGACGTGAAGGAGCTCGCCGCTGAGAAAATGACCCACTCCGAGCTCGCTCGGGTCCTCGAAATCGCCTTCGTCGAAGAAGAAAACGGCCCCGCTCCGAGAAGCTCTCCCTGACCTCACCGGAGCCCCAAGCAAGCAAGATTTTCGCGCTCGCTCGAAGGTGCTCCGCTTGCCGAAGAATCCGAAAGCGGTAGATCGCTTGCACATGTCCCCTTCGTCCAGAGAAGAACTCGAACGCGCCCTGGACGGGATCGAGGCGAGCTACTCAGAGCCCCTCGCGATCAACAACCTCGACAGCGCCGCGCTGCCGAACCGTCGCGAGGTGATCGCCGCCTACGAGAACATCGCTCCGCTCATCTACCTCGGCTACTACGCCACGAGCCGCATTGAGCGCGGCAGCCTCCGGGAGCGACTCAGCCGACACGCTTACGCCGCCTTCGACACCCTGGCGGAGCAGATTCGCCGTGCGGTCAGCTACGAAGAACACGCGGGCCACTCTCGCCACCCCGAGGATTTCGCCACGAACGCCACCCTGGAGCTCTTTCACAAGCTCCCGGCGCTTCGAGAAGCTCTGAACGAAGACGCCGTCGCCGCATACGAAAATGATCCCGCGGCCAAGAGCCTCGAGGAAGTGATCTTCAGCTATCCGACGCTCAAAGCGATCACTGCGCACCGCGTCGCGCACGTCCTCTACGAGCTCAACGTGCCGATGATCCCGCGCATCATCAGCGAACACGCCCACAGCCAAACCGGTATCGACATTCACCCGGGAGCGCAGATCGGTCGCCGCTTCTTCATCGACCACGGCACCGGCATCGTGATCGGCGAGACCACCGAGATTGGCAGCGATGTCCGCCTCTACCAAGGCGTCACCCTCGGCGCGCTCAGCGGCAAGCGCGGAGGCTCGAGCCGTAACGGCGTCCAAAAGCGCCACCCGACGATCGGTGATCGAGTCACGATTTACGCAGGCGCGACGATCCTCGGTGGCCAAACGATCGTCGGCTCCGACTCGGTCATCGGCGGCAACGTGTGGCTCGTCGACTCGGTCCTTCCGGGAACGAAGCTGTTCGGTCGAGCGCGCGAAGAGCAGTCCGACCGCCAAGAAGTCGGCTGAACTAACCTTCTTTTTGGCCCCGGTCCATCACATCCGCCCGAGCCCCACCGAGCCTTCATCTGAACTCGCCGCCTCCCGCTTCGCTCCTCTCTTCGAAGCGGCCTCGCTGGACGAAGTCTCAGTAGGCTCGGCGAGCCGCGCGCGTACCGGAAGCCGGTCCGCGTTTCCGAAAGCGAAGGCCGCACCCCAGGGAAGGTCGGGCGCCGCTCACACGTAATCCAAAGGATCGGCATCCGTCTGGCTGACCAGGATGGGTCCTTCGAGCCCAGCTTGGCGAAGCCGCTCCGCGAGCCTGGGCAAGTAGCCCCTCTCGCTCCGCGTGTGCTCGGTGAGGATGACGTGACAGCCGGTGTTCTTGCGGCTGAGCACATCATGGTGGCGCATCTCCCCGGTGACGAAGAGATCCGCGCGGGGCACTTTCTCGAAGAGACTCCCGCCGGCCCCGGGACAGAAGGCGATCTCACGGATGCGCTCGGCGCCCCGCGGTGAGCGCGATGCTCGAAGGGCCGGCGCGCCGAGGTGCGCCTTGAGGCGCTCGATTGTGTCCTCCCAGAGGATCGGAGTGTCGAGAGTCACGAGCCGCCCGGCGCCCGTCAGGGCGCCGGGCTCCGAGGGAATGATGGGCGTGCGCGTGCCAGTCCCGAACGCTTCCGAGAGCCAATCGGTCATGCCGCCGGCCGCCGCGTCGAGCGCCGTGTGCGGCGAAAAGATGCCAATGCCGGCGGCCAGGGCTCGGACGATGAGCGCTTCTTTCGGTTCGCTCACCCGGAGCCGCTTGAGCGCTGAGAAGATCGGCGGATGGTAGGCGATGATTTGATTGACGCCGGCCGCGATCGCTTCCTCAAATGTCTCCTGGGTCAAGTCGATCGTGAGGAAGACCCCGCGCACCTCCTCCTCCGGATTCGGATCGACAATCCAACCGACGTTGTCCCACGCTTCCGCGAGTCGCAGGGGCGAAAGTTCATCCATCAAGGCTCCCAAAGCAGCTCGAGTCGTCATGGGGCCGTGATCATACAGGATTCACCAGGCGCGCCTTTACTTTGCGCAGATCTTTGGTGATCTTGGCCCGGAAAGCCGCGCCCCATGAAACGCCCTGTCGTCGTCGTCGGCCTCGGCCAACTCGGTACCTTCTTCGCAGAGGCCCTGCTTCGGCTGGGTCATCCTGTCATCCCCCTGCTCCGCCGCTCCGCGTTTCAGGAAGCGGAGTCTGTGGCAGAAGATCCCGAGCTCGTGATCGTCGCGGTCGGCGAAGACGATCTTCGGGGCGTGCTCGAAGCGCTGCCCGAGAAGTGGCATGACCGGGTCCTGCTTCTTCAAAATGAGCTTCGCCCCGTTGCTTGGGCGCCGGTCTCAAACCCGACGGTGTGCATCGTGTGGTTCGAGCGAAAACAGAGCGCTCGGCCGACGGTGGTCCTGCCCTCGGTCCTGTCGGGTCCGAAGAGTGAGCTCGTCAAGACCGCGCTCGAAGAGATGGACATCCCGAGTCGCGTCGTCCCCCGGGAGGAGCTTGATGCGGAGCTCTGCTTGAAGAACCTCTACGTCCTCGGACTGAACTTCGCCGGGCTCGAGCTCGGCGGTGCCGCAGGGGATTTGATGGGACCCCATGAGCTCTCCTTTCGGCCCCTATTTGAAGAGCTGCTCACCATCGAGGAAGCCCTGTTCGGGCACAGCTTCGACAAGGAGAGCGCTTGGTCCAACCTAAAAGAAGCCATCTTGGCGGAGCCCGCTCACGCGACGCGAGGACGCACCGCCCTCCGGCGCCTCGAGCGAACTCTAGCGCACGCGGAGCGCCTCGGGCTCCGCGCACCGCTGCTCGAAGGCCTCGCTCACACTCACATCATCTCTCGTCGTTCCTGAAAGCGACCACCCGAACCTGATCTATGACCCAGCCGGCAGAATACAAGGCCTATTTGGTGGACCTCGACGGAACTCTCTACCGCCAGAAGCCCGTCCAGCTCGCGATGGCCCTCGAGCTCATCTTGTTCGGAATTCATCGCATCCCCTGGCTGCGCGCCTTCCGGAAAGAGCACGAGAAGATCCGTCATGAGGCGCGCGAGACAGGGGCCGCTTTCGAGCCCTCTCCCTTCCGCGCCCAGCTCAGTCGCACAGCGGAGAAGCTCGGAGTGTCCGAGGAGAAACTCGAGCGCGTCGTGATGAGCTGGATGTTCGAGCGCCCCGGAAAGTGGCTGAAGCGAGCCCGCAACGAGCCCCTCCTCGCCGAGCTCCGCTCCTTCCGGGCCCAGGGCGGGCGCACAGCCCTCGTCAGCGACTACCCCGCGACCCAGAAGCTCGCCGCCCTCGGCGAGCGGGACGTCTTCGATCTCGTGGTCGCCAACGGCGAGACGGATGGCCTGACCCGACTCAAGCCCGCCCCCGATGGCTACCTGCTCGCGGCGTCCCGCCTCGGGATCCCCCCGGAACAATGCCTCGTGATCGGGGACCGGACGGACGCCGATGGGCTCGCCGCTGAGCGGGCCCAAATGGGCTTTAGGTTGATCGGTTGAGGCGCTGTAGGCTCGGCACCAATGGCCATCCAAGTGCACATTTGGTCCGACATCGTTTGTCCGTGGTGCTTCGTCGGAAAGCGGCGCTTCGAACGGGCGCTCAAAGATTTCGGTGAGCCCGTCGAGATCACCTGGCACTCCTTCGAGCTCGATCCTCACCAGACGAGCCTCGGCGGCTCTTCAGCCAGCGCGCCCGAGCGCCTCGCGAAGAAGCTCGGCATGCCCGTTGAGCGCGCCTTGGCGATGATGGAGCAGATGGCAGAGACGGGCCGCCCCGAGGGCATCTCCTTCAACCTCAAGGACGGCAAGACGCGGAGCTCCTTCGACGCCCATCGTCTTGTCCACCTCGCCGCCGAATCCGGCAAGCAGGACGCCATGAAAGAGCGCCTCTTTCAGGCCCATTTCGAGCAAGCTCTCGACGTAGGTGATCGTGAAGTGCTCCGGACCCTCGGTCGTGAGGTCGGACTGCCCCAGGACGCCGTCGACGAGGTGCTCGGCACCGATCGCTTCGCGGACGAAGTCCGCAGTGACGAGGCGACGGCCCGGGAGCTCGGAATTTCCGGGGTACCTTTCTTCGTCATCGGTCGCTATGGAATTTCCGGCGCCCAGAAGAGCGAGCTCTTCGTGGACGTCCTCAGGCGGGTGCGCTCTGAGACGCCGGAGGACTCCTCGACCACTACTCCCCAACAGGGGGATGCCTGCGACGTGCGCGGCTGCTGATCCGGCGGCCGGCGGGCGGGGCCCCCGAGACCTTTTTCTTTCCGCTTATGGAACCCCGCGCCGATATTTCTCCAGAGAAACAGCTCCTTACACTGGCCTGGCCAGTCATCCTCGCGCGCGCCACACAATCCATTGTTGGTTTCTGTGACGCGCTGATGGTGACGCCTCTCGGCGAGGCTGCGCTCGCCTCCGTCACGACGGGCGCCCTCGACGTGCTGACCTTCGTGATGCTCCCGATGGGCATCTGCTTCATCCTGCAGAGCTTCTCTTCCCAGCTCTGGGGACGCGGCGATCTCGTGAGCGCTCGCCGCTACGCCGACTATGGCCTTGTCGTCGCGGGCCTCTCGATTCTGCCCGTCCTCGCCGTCCTCCCCGCGCTGGGAACGCTGCTCGGTCTCGTCGACTACGCACCCGACGTGCGCGAGGGAATGCAGACTTATCTTGCGATTCGGCTGCTCTCGGTTCCGTTTGTCATCGCCACCGAGGCCCTGAACAACTGGTACGGCGGGCTCGGCAATACCCGCATCGCGATGTTCGTCGGCGTTCTGGTCCTGATCGTGAACGTCGGGCTCAACTACGCCCTCATCGAGCCGCGTCTTGGCTTACCAGGATATGGCGTCGCCGGCGCGGCGCTCGCGAGCACTATTGCCTCAGTGTTCGGCTACCTCGTGATCCAGAGCTGTCTCTGGCTGGGCATTGGCCATGACACCCCCCGCTTCAGCCGTGGCTTCTCCTTCGCAGAGCTCCGCCGCATGCTGCGCTTCGGCACGCCGAATGGGCTGAACTTTTTCCTCGAGTTTTCGGCCTTCGCGCTCTTCATCAACGTCGTCGTCGGTCACCTCGGCACGACCGTCCTCGCCGCCTTCAACATCGTCTTTCAGTGGAGCTCCCTCGCCTTCATGCCGGCTCTCGGAGTCGCTTCCGCGGGCGCCATCTTGACCGGCGAGACAATCGGACGGGGAGAGCCTGAGCGCGTCGGAGCCCTCACGAAGCTCACCCTGCGCTACAGCGTGGGTTGGATGTTCTCGGTCGGCATCCTTTACCTCTTGTTCCCCCGCTTCTTCATCTCGCTGTTTGCGACGAACGGTGAAACGTCCCAGGAGCTCTTCGAAATCGGCGCTTTGATGCTCGGCTTGAGCGGTCTTTGGCAGGTGTTCGACGCTATTGGCCTCACCATGATGGAGATCCTGCGCGCCGCCGGCGACACCACCTGGCCCATGATCGCGCGCATCATCTTGGCTTGGTTCGTGTTTACGCCGATCGCCTGGACCCTGGTGCTCGTTTTCGATGGCGGCCCGACAACTTTGATGGTTTCGGTGATTCTCTATATTGCTGCCGTCGCCGCAGTTCTCAGCTACCGTTATCGCTCGGGGGCGTGGAAGGAGATCGCGCTCCTGGGGAATCGAGAGGAGGTTCTCGCATGAGTGTCACGAAGGGTCAGATCACGCTCCGTCGCGCAGAGCTCAGCGATATCGAGCTTCTCCGCAAATGGGACGAACAGCCCCACAACATCGCCGCCGATCCGAACGACGATTGGGAGTGGGAGAAGGAGCTCGCCGAGACGCCCCCCTGGCGGGAGCAGCTCATGGCCGAGCTCGACGGGCGTCCGATCGGCTTCCTTCAGATCATCGATCCGGCGCTCGAAGAAACCCACTATTGGGGCGACTGTTCCCCCGACTGGCGAGCGCTCGATATCTGGCTCGGCGAGGCCGAAGACCTCGGGCGCGGCTATGGCACCACGATGATGCAGCTCGCCCTCGCGCGCATTTTCGCCGATCCGAACGTGCAAGGCGTCCTCATCGATCCGCTCGAGGAGAACGTGCGCGCTCGCCGCTTCTACGAGCGCTTCGGGTTCCAGCCTGTCGGCCCGCGCACCTTCGGTCTCGACCATTGTATGGTGTACGAACTTCGTCGGGACGACTATCTCAAGACACAAGCGAAGTCTGTCTGAAGCCGCCCCTTCTCGTGGACAGAGGGTGCCGCGGGTATCATGATGAGCCCAATGCAGAGGCACTCGCCTCCCCGCGCTCCTATGAGAAAAGCGTCAGTCCACGGCCTCGCACTCTTCGGGCTCTGGACCGCGTCCTGCTATCCCCTCGGGTATAATAACACGCAGGAATACGACACCGTCCTGACCTGGCGCAGCCCGGCCACCGACTTCTCCGCTCCGCGAACCTACGCCTTAGCGAACACCGTGGCGGATCTCTGCGCTGGCGACGAAGGAGAACTTCCGTCCTTCGGCTTCGCGGGCGCGACGGCTCAGGAGAGCGAACGACCGAGAAATTGCATCGAAGCCGACCACCGCTACGACGAAACGATCCTCGCCGCGGTGCGCGAGAATATGAATCTTCGCGGCTTCGAGGAGGTGCCCTTCGAAGATGGCGAGGAGCCAGATGTGGTGATTTTGCCGGGCATCGTCTCGTCTCGGATCTGGTTCGTCTACCAGACCTACCCCTGGTGGTACTACGGATACGATTGGGGTTGGGGTGGCTTCGGCCCCGGCTGGGGCGTCGGGTATCGAGGCGTAGCCGCCGTCGCCTATCCGACCGGGACGATCGTCCTCGACATGCTCTCCCTGTCCGAAATCGACGAAGCCAAGAAGGAGATCCCCTCCGCCTGGGTCGCGACCATCCGCGGCATCATCGCGCCCGCGACGCCTCCCTCCGAGATGCGTGAGCGCATCGCCGCGAACATCGATCAGGCCTTCCTGCAGTCCCCCTACCTCGAGCGAGGTGAAGAGTGAAATTGTCGCTCCTTTCCTTAACGCTCGGCGTCACGCTCTCGAATGCGCTCCTCGCAAACGTGGCCTCAGCCCAGACCACGCCGGCCGAAAGCCTCGCTCCGGCGGCGCCCTCAGAAGCCTCCGCAACACCCCCGGGCGCCGAAAGCTCGCCTGCAGAAGGCGCGCCTGCCACGGTCGCTCCTCCCTCGGATGACGCTGCGGAAACGGAATCTCCCGCGGAACGACAACCCACCGAGGAAACCTCTTCCACCGAGAGCGCTGCCCCTCCCGCCGCCAGCGAGACCTCACCAGAGGTACGGAGCGCCGCGCCCGAAGGGCCCCCTCGCTCTACCACCGTGGACGATGGCCGGGAGCTGACGCTGCAGGACCGCTTCGGCAAGCGCGCTCTTTACGAGGAGCACCCCTCCGAGCTCACGATCGCCTACTCGACGGCGATCGGCCTCGACGCCACGCGCGACTTCGCTTCGAATTTCAGCTTCGCCGGCTTCGAGCTCGATTGGCACCGTCAAATGACGGCTCATATCTCGCTCGGCGTCGTATTCAACTGGCAGGTCCTCTACGAAAAGACCCACGGGACCCTCGTGAGCGAAGACCTCACGATCACCGGAACTCAGCTCCGTCACCTCAACATCTTCCCGCTCCTCGCCTCCGCTCGCTTCTTCCCGCTCGGCCGCGAAGGAGTGATCTTCCCCTACCTCGGCGCAGGAATCGGCATCGCTCCGAGTCAATGGCGCGCAGAGGTCGGCTTCCTCACTCTCTCCTCCTTCAGCGTCCACCTCGCCCTCGCGCCAGAGCTCGGCGTCCAAATTCCGACCGGAGCCGGCCGGCTCGCGCTCGGCGTCCGCTACAACTTCGCCTTCGCCTCCGCAGGGAACCCCGAGCTCAACTACTTCGCCTTCACTCTCGGTCTCGCACGCTGAAGCCTGCTCAGTTCTTCGCCGCAGCTTTGCGCGTCGGACCCGGAATGTTACGATCAAACAGTGGAGCGGACGGAGATCGACTCACAAGCGATCCGGAGCGTCGGATACGATCCGGCGACCGAGACGCTCGAGATCGAGTTTCGTACGGGGCGGGTTTACGTCTACGAAGGTGTCCCCGCCTCCGTTCATCAGTGGTTCATGAAGATTCCGAGCAAAGGTGGCTTCGTGAATCGCGTCCTCGAGCCGAAATATGGCGGCCGCGAGGTCACCGAGCCCTCAGAACCCGCGATCGATCTCGAAGCCGCGCTCCGGGCTTCCCTTGAGGACGACGAGAGGCCGTCGCGAGAAAATTGAGCCCCTGCCGTCGAAAAGTTGACCCATTTTTCGCGTTCGCCGATCGCCTCTAACGTGTCCTGAAAATTTCTCCACGCGTTGCTCGCTCCTTCCGCAATCGACGCACGCTCTCGTTCCCTCCTGCCTGGTCTCGCGGGCTACCGGAGGAAAAGCATGCGGGCTCGAATCACTGCGCGTCCCGAGGCGGAGCAAGATGGAGCTATCGTCTCCCCAATGCGCTCGCGACTTCTGACTACTCTGTCGATCTTCTCACTCGGGCTCATCGCCTGTAGCGAAGCGGGCCCCGACTCTGGCTCTGGAGGAAGTCCCGGTGCGGGAGGAGACCCAGCCACGGGAGGTGCAGGCGTCGGTGGAACCCCGGAAGCGTCAGGAGGTGCACCGACCTCCGGGGGCGCTCCCGCAGGAGGCGCGCCGTCCATCGGAGGAAATAACACGGGCGGCGACAACAGCGGCGCAAGTGGCGGCGAGGTGAGCGCGGGAGGCGCTCCCGCAGGAGGCGCACCGAGCACGGGCGGCGGCGCCCAGGGTTCGGGGGGATCGCAGAGTGATGAGTTCCTTTTGAGCGGCCCCGCGTGGGAAGGCGTGAACAATGACGACTGTACGCCGGAGACCCCGGAGCCTTGCCCGACTTATCCTCTCGAGAGCACGAACTTCGGCTCACCTCAGAAGAACGTCTCGCCCGAGATCAGCTGGAGCGGCGTGCCCGAAGGAACCATGAGCTTCGCGCTCGTTCTCTCAGACCTCACGAACGGCATGGCTCACTGGGTCCTCTACGACATTCCCGCTTCCGTCACGATGCTGCCGAAAGGTTTGCCGTCCGGAAGCCCGCTTCAAGATCCTGCTGGCGCGAAACAAGTCTCCTTCGCTGGCGCGAGCTATTTCGGGTCGGGCGCTTGCGGCAACGTCTACGAACATCGTCTCTACGCCCTCGGCGACGCGAATTTGTCCCCCGCGATGAACTCGGCTTCCGCCGCGCGCACCGCGGTCCAAAACGCGGACATCCTCGGCGAAACCTTCATTGTCATGCAAAGCCGCGACTGCAACTGAAGGCGCGCTCGAGGTACGCTTCGGTGTCGGTCTCCTTTCTTGACCCTCCGCGAAGGGCCCAAGGGTCCGATAGGTACGTTCCATGCCCTCCCCGCTTCGCCGCCTCTCGCTGGTTACTGTCCTCACGCTGGGGACCTTCGTCTCCTGCTCGAACGAGCCCAGCGAGCGCGCTGGCGTGGGTGGTGTGGAGTCCGAATGCACCGGAGGGCGAACGAGCGTCGGAAGCGGAGGACGGAGCGCCACGGGCGGCCAGCTCGACCCGCCATGAAGTCCTATTGCTCAGGAAACCAGCCACGGGACCGCGACCCGGTCCTCGAGCAAGCAGCGCTCGATCTCGAAACCGAGTTAGCCGGCCCGGACCTCAGAACGGGCGCTGCGCTCGGCGAGCCCCAAGCACTCGCCGAAGAGTTGTTTCAGAATATGAATGCGAAGTCAGACGCGAGACCAATCAAATGAACGAGACCCCGTCGCATCCGTGCCTCAAGCGGTCCCATCGAACTCCGAGCGCTCGGTTCGGCTTCGTATCACTCGCCGCTCTTGCGCTCACCTCGTGAAGTCGTCATGGAAGGAAAAGACCAAAGGACGGTCCTGTTCGTGGACGGCCGCAAGGGCAAGGACGGCTTTAGAGCTCTCCTTGCATCTTCCGACGAATCGAATGCCGGCCGTTGCTGGGGCTCAGCCCCGCTCCCCCTTTCCCCGACCGACGAGCCCCTCGATGTAACCGTAGCGCTCTATGATCGCGCCGGGAACAAATCGGCTCCCACTTCCCTACAAACTCAGCTCGTTCGCCACGATCCGGGCGGATGTCCGGACTTCCGATCTTGTTCTTGGACTTCGCCGGCTCGTTCGCCGGCCGCCGGAGGCTGGCTCAGTCTGGGCGTGATTGCCCTGATTCTTACGCTGCGCTCGTACCTTTCAGCCTCGGCTTCCAGACGGTGACGCGA
>NASX01000147.1 GCA_002085155.1 Sorangiineae bacterium NIC37A_2 | reverse complement strand
ACGCAGATTGTCCTCCAGCACATAAAACTCGCCGTCTTTATCGCGCACCAAATCAGTGCCACAAATATGTGCCCACACCCCAAAAGGGGGCGAAACACCGACACATTCAGGACGGAAATTTTTGGATTGTTTGATGATGTAGTCGGGGACAACCCCGTCTTTTAGGATTTTTTGTTCGTGATAAAGGTCATCTATGAACATGTTCAGCGCCTGCAAACGCTGCTTCAGTCCCGCTGCGGTTTTGTCCCACTGCTTCTTCGCAATGGTGCGTGGAATGATGTCGAAAGGCCAAGCGCGGTCGATATTGCCCTCTTCGGTATACACCGTGAAAGTTACCCCCATTTCACGAATGGTGGCCTCCGCCGCTTGGCGCCGCTGCTCGATCTCTTCATCGCGCAGTGATTTCAGGTAGGTCACGAGTCGGCGTGCGGGTTTGCGGGGATTGCCAGGACTGCTGAACAGTTCGTCGAAAAAATCGGCGGGAGAGTAGTCGCTCCAGTTAATCGTCATAGAGTGATTCCGGTTTACGGGCTGACTTTATTTAAGGAGTTGGAGTCGCAGGATCTGCAGATACAGGATACGCGGTGGGGCCTGGGCTGCTGCATCGCAGATGTACGCAAGCCAAACAATCAGATTTCGTGCCAAACGCCCCTTTTTCGTACCATTAAAGAATAGTCTCTTTCTGCCGATATAGAGCCATAAATATCTTGGCGCATGAATCAACGGCGGTTTACAAGCAGGCACCCTGTGCTAACTTTAAAGAGAGATTGTTATACCCCCTTCGGCAGTTCCGGCCGCCGGGGCGATCACCCGAAGTTTTGAGTGCTTTTACCCATGCAAAAATCTTTCTGGACAGCCGCCTTTCGTCCCCCAATTAACCCGTTTGTCAGCACAGCAAAAGCCAAGCGCAGCTGGGTGAAATTAACGGCATTGACTTTGTGCACAGTGCTGACAGCGTCCGGCGCTGCTGTCGTTGGTTTTATGAATGCCGCTGATAAGAGCGTCGCCGTCCAGGGCCACGCCAAACGCTACATGCGCATCAACGAATATTTATTCCACGGTACACAAAAGGGAACAGCTATAGCCGCGCAGGTTCAGGACAAGACCTCGCAGCACGTGTAA
>NASX01000146.1 GCA_002085155.1 Sorangiineae bacterium NIC37A_2 | reverse complement strand
AAACACATTGCCCTGGCTAATAAAGAAACCATGGTCGTAGCCGGTGAGTTAGTAGCCACTTTAGCCACAAAGAGAAAGGTTCCCATTTATCCGGTCGATTCCGAGCATTCGGCCATCTTCCAATGCCTGATTGGCGAAGAAAAAAATCCCATCGAGAAGATCATTTTAACGGCGTCTGGAGGGCCATTCCGTGGAAGAAAACGAGATGAGCTGGTCGCCGTTACGAAAGCACAAGCTCTTCGTCACCCGAACTGGTCTATGGGCGCAAAAATTACGATTGATTCAGCTACATTAATGAATAAAGGCCTAGAGGTAATCGAAGCACGTTGGCTCTTCGGTCTTACCTCATCTCAAATAGAGGTCGTGGTGCACCCCCAAAGTATTATCCATTCGATGGTACAGTTTCAGGACGGTAGCATCAAAGCTCAAATGGGGTTACCGGATATGCGTCTTCCAATTCAATATGCATTAAGCTATCCGGAAAGACTGACGTCGGAATTTCCTCGTTTTGATTTTTTACAATTCCCTACTTTTACTTTTGAAGCCCCTGATGTCGACACGTTTCATTGTCTTTCGCTTGCTTACCAAGCAATGGAAAAAGGGGGCAATTTGCCATGTATCGTCAATGCGGCAAATGAAATTGCGGTGGCCGCATTTTTGGAGGAAAAGATCGGTTTTCTGGATATCCCGGAGGTTATTGAAAAAACAATTCAAAGAATTGCATTTATTCAGAACCCTACCCTTCAGGATTATGTTGATACCGACAGAGAAACGAGGGTACAGGCATTAGAAATAGCATCTAACCGTATATGCTGGACGTAAATTTGATGGGGAAATATTTCGCTGTTGCCATAGCGAGTACCCTTAAATACCTTGGTGGAACATTTACAGGACTAGCCCTGGGTTTACACTGGATTGAGACAGCTATTTGCTCTACCATCGGTATGATGATGACCGTGGTGGTGATTAATTATGCAGGAACTCTTCTTCGCGATTTACTTTCGCGAATTCGGCGAAAAAAGCCAAGAAAATTCACACGATTTAATCGACTCGCCGTAAAAGTATGGCGCATTTTTGGAACCAAAGGGATTGCTCTATTAACCCCAGCTCTTTTTACACCACCTCTAGGTAGCGCTT
>NASX01000031.1 GCA_002085155.1 Sorangiineae bacterium NIC37A_2 | reverse complement strand
GCGCCAAGCTCGTCGAAATCAATCCGCACACCTATCTCGTGACCGCGATCCACGCCGCGCTCCGCGGAGCCGAAATCCCGCTCCCGCACGAGACCCGCTGACCACTCCGCCGACCCGCTCAGGTCCGCTCCTCGATCAAGACGGTGTCCGGCGAGGTCTTACGGTAGGCGCACGGATTCGCTCCTCATGAGTTCATGAGGGTGTGGGTGCACCTCAGACTGAGCTGCGCTTCGCAGCGACGGGCGCCGGCTTCTCTCCTCATGAATTCATGAGAGTGGAGGGCATCGAGACCCTTTGAGGTGAGTGAAAGGTGATGCCGGCTTGACGTGCGAGATGGCGATCGGTTGGCGCGGCGTCGAGCGCTAAGAAATGGATCGCGCGATCGCGAAGAACTGAAGTTGCGCCAGGAAAAGAGGAGACGAGTGTCTCGGACACGCCTTGCCCCCAACGTCGCGACCGGCCCGAATCAACGCTGGAGCCTCGACTTCACGAGTGACCAGCTCGCTGACGGTCGTGGTTTTCGCAACCTCAACATTGCAGATGGTTCACACGAGAAGCGTTAGCGATGGATGTGGAAAAGCGTCCGGGGCTATCCTCGCAGCTCACGACGGACAATGGTCCCGAGTTCGGCGGCCGTGCCCTCGACGCTTGGGCCTACGAACACAACGGCCGGCTCGACTTCATTCAGCCGGGTAGGCCCACACAGAACGGGTTCGTCGAGAGCCTCAACGGTAAGTTCCGAGATGAATGCTTCAACCCACATGGTTCGTCTCCCTCCGCCAAGCGAGAGCTCTTATTGCCGCCTGGCGCTACGAGTCAACAACCTCAGACCTCACAGTTCTTTGGCCAATGGTCCCCGACCGAGTGCGCTGAATCTCTAACAACCAACCGGCTCAGCACCCTCCAAGAAGCCGTGCCTTAGAAATTGGGGGCACGTCAGGTGAGACCTTCCTTTGGTTTGCTCGTTCGGCCCGCCGGTCAGTCGATGCATTCTTTCCCATTTGTTGATGATGATAAGCTTATCAAGCTCGAAAAGATCTCATTGGGAGTGTTGACAGATTCTATGCGGTGCGATACTGTTGCGCTTGTAAACAAACATCATTGTTCAGTGCTCATGGTTGGGTCGCTCACAGCATGTGGATTAGGTGAGTCCTTCATAGAGGAGGACCTTCGCGAGAGCGACCAGCAAGCGATGTTCGTCATGGGGAAATCTCTGGATCCTACTCTGGCAGAGCTCAGTGCGACCGACATCGTTTCAGATGCCGCTGCGGATCCAATGTTGCAGCGTGTCCTGAAAGACTTGCCAGTAATGGATGTTCGGCCGGCCGTTCTGCCCCCGGAGAGGAAGTCACTCGATGCAGCGAAGAAGACTCAGCGGGATTCGGTCAACATAGTGACCTCAGATGGGTACTACACAGCTCAACTGGACATTGGCGAAGCGATTCTGGGACCATCCGTCGTTGAGCCCGAAAGTGTGGAACCCCGGGGATGGAGTAATGGCACTGACAGCCGTACGCGACGAACCGGTAGTAATATTCCGGTTCAGGTTGGAATGGTCTCGTCACCCGCGGGACAGTGCTCGGGTGCTCTCATCGGTCTTCGTATCGTCCGCACAGCTGCCCATTGCGTGATTCGACATACGACGGGGGGAGGATCGCCCGCAGCCAATAACGGCGTGCGATTTGATTATCGTCGGGATGCAGGATCCATCCCCGTTAGCGCCAACTCACAAAGCTACTCCTGGGGTGGAAACTATCTTCCCTTGGGATGCGGCGATGCAATAGAGACTTGAACGGTGATGGGGATGTGAATGATGCGGGAGAGTATGGCGCTGGATACAGCGCGAATCCGAACTGCAAGAACGAAGATTGGGCCCTAATAGTGCTGCCTCCCGCGTGGTGGGGTTCAGTGGGGGCCACCTCATTCGGATATAGGGGGATGGGCGCTGGCGATTTGAACGTCCTGACTGAGCACGGTGGGTATCCCGCGTGTGGTAACGTTGACAGTCCCAGTGGCTGTGTCAGCCAGGCTTACTATCGAGATGTCTCATCTCCATGTAAGGTGGCATCTTATCTGAATGCGCCGGACTATCGTTTGTGGAAAAATGGGTGCGATGTAAGCCCCGCCCATTCGGGAGGGGCTGTTTGGGAGCGGAGTACTTTGTATTTTCTGGGGCATCAGCTGACCCAGGATTGTGCGAAGTGCTCGTCTTCGCATCCGGCTCCTGTGACCGCGCTCGGGCACAACACGTGGCTGTACAACTACCAAGGTCAGCTGAGGAACCAATTTCCTGGGTGATATGATGAAATCTGAGTGGATGACGTTTTTGCTCTTGCTGGTCGCGGTGCAGGTTTGCAGTTGTACTGAGGAGAGGGCGCCGGAACAGCCACCGGCTGGAGGAGGAACAGCGACGGGGGGAGGTACAGTTTCAGGCGGCAGTGGCGGAGATGGCGCTCGCCAAGGCCTTTGCGATGACCCCGGGGATGGTATCTTGCTCGGCCGTCCTCCGTCGCCCGACTGCGAAGGAAGGATGTGTGGGGAGTACTGTGATCCCTGTAGTCAGGGGGCGCAAGGCGGAGAAGGAGGCTCCGCGGGCGCTTCATCTTGCTCTTCGAAGGGAGTCTACCGTTGCAACTATTCCCTTCAGTGCGATCGTATTGTCGAGGCTCCGTAGGTCGTCGATGGATGTCCATCGTGGCGTTCGCGACCAGTTGTTCTGATCCGGCGGCTACGTGTGGCAGAAGCAGGCATTCGCTGCGAGGGGGGGAAGCGACAGCAGACACATTGTCTTGGGCGCCACTGGTTCACCTCCCCAGCGCAGATGCGGCGGAATGCACCGGTATTGCGATTGAGGGTGGATGGATTCTTACGGCAGCACATTGTGCGGTGAAGACGAACTTTGAATTTGTCTTACACCCGGAGCTAGATGTTGCGCTGATCCTTGCCTCTAACTCCAGTAGAATGCGTCTTGAACTTCTGACGGGGTCTGCGCCAAGAACGGGGTCCATTCTGGCGTTCGAGACGCTCGAAGTGGCGACAGCTGATGAAAGCCCTATCGGAGAGCGGGTGGTCGAAGCAGAGGTGAGCATTGTTGAAGCTACGGACGATGTTGTCGTAGCTCCCGCTGCGGGGGTGGTTAGCGTTTGCGAAGGAGACAGTGGCTCGCCGCTTCTTGATGTGCCAGGCAGGTCGGATGATGGGAGTAGGCCGCTCATTGGAATCCTCTCCACATCTGGAGGAGCTAATGAACAGTGCACTCCCGAAGGTGCAGGCCAATATTGGGTAAGGCTAGCTGCAGCTATTCCCTGGTTAGAACAATTTCTCGGCGAGTGCCGAGAGGTTGTGAGTTCGCGTGGGGTATCCTGCATTTTCGATGCCTCTGTCTATGGAGAGCATCGTCCGGGCGCTTGTCAATGAGCGTGGGTTTACGGCGCAGTAGGTATGCTTCAGATCGAACTTCACGCGAAGGCGAGAATGAATTCGGGTCCAGCGTGAGGACGAGACGTTCAGCGCGACCGCTGAGAAGTCGTTGGTGGCTGGGCGGCCCCTTGCTCTTGTCGCTCTTCGGTGGACTCGTCGCGCTCGGCCTCGGTTGCTCGGGTGGAGAGGAGCCTGAGGCGGATGGGGTAGGCTCAGGAGCCGCGCCGGGTGTGGGTGGTCGATCGGGCGGGACGGAGTCGGGCGGCCGCGCCTCGGGTGGCTCCGGGGGCTCCGTCGAAAATCCCGCGGAGTGCCGCGCCGACGGCGACGGGAAGACCACGCTCGCCTTCGTGAACCGCTGCGACCGGTCGGTCTCTTTTCGTGGCAGCGACATCGACGGTGGCGACCTAGCACCGGGCGCCGTCACCTGCGTCGACATCGGCAGCGACGCCGAGCCGATCAACTCCAAGCGCTATTGGGGCTTCATCGGCGAAGATCCGGGTGGCGAGCATCATACGCTGGCCGAGTTCACCTTCAACACCGACTTCTACGACTTCGACTGGTACAACATCAGCCACGTCGACGCGCACAACCTGCCGATGCAGATCGTTCCGGCCTTGCGCGATTGTGAGATCCTGACCTGCGCGATGGACTTCCTCGAGGGTTGTCCCGAGGAGGGGCGCTTCGCGGGAAAAAATGGGGAGATCGTCGCCTGTGTCAGCCCCGACCGGGACAATCCAGAGAGCCCGGTGGCTCAATATTTCGAGCGCTGCGACGAGGCCTACGCCTGGTCCGGAGACGATCAGAGAGGGGACGATCCGAGTCCGATGCGCGCGTGCGCAGGTGAGGATTGGGACATCGTCTTCTGCCCGGAGCCAGAGCCATGAAACGGGCGCGAGCTCGTCTGGGTTCACGCTCGCTCGTGGGCGTGACGGCTCTCGTAAGTTTTTTGTTATCCTTCGGCGGCTGCGGTTCGGGCGAGGGTGACGCCGCAGGAGCGGGCGGGGACGCCTCGGGCTCGGGTGCGACCGGGCCGGGCGACGCTGGAGGCGGTTCGTCGGGGGGAAACTCGGGACGCTCGGGCGCGCTCGGCGCGTTCCCCTTCGAGCCCTCGAGCGTCACCCGTGGCGGCACGATGACGTTCACGAACGTGGGCGCGCCGGGGTCGTGGCCTCGGCGGCTCGATCGAGCGCCGGGAGATCCTGCCTGTGACGACAAAGACGGGAGCGACACCTGGGGCGGCCATTGTTGTCTCTCCCGCTACGAGACGGAGAGCGATCGCCTCGCGCCGTTCGATGAAGAGATGACGCTCATATTCAAGGCGATCCGCGTGAAGCAGCTCGCCATCTATCAGCCAGCAGATGAGACGAGCGACGCCTGGAATCGAGTCACCGCCTGGGATGAGCGCGGCATCTCCGAAAACATTTGGTTCACCCAACAGGGCGCTGGGAGCCCGAGGTTTCCCGGCGATCTGACGAAAAACGACTGCGTCGGCTACGTGATGCAGGAGCCGAGCTTCGAGTGCGGAGACGGGCGCGACTATTATTGCCCCAGCGACCCTGGCATTCTCCATCGAGGATTCTCTGGCTCGAAGCTCGTCGTTTTTCTCGGCTCGATGGATCTCGAGGACTCCGAGGTCGAGCCTTGCAGCGGTGCTGGCGCGGGCCACCCGGGGCCCTGGGTGGCGTTCGTCGCCTCTGAGCTCGTGCGGGACGGCGGGCGCAAATGGAACGGGCTCTGCAACTGCTATTCGAAGACGGGCACGGTCGGCGACGGCTGTGGTGAGATCAACGTGTTCGAGGTCGTCATGGACGAGAACGAGTTCTCGAATCGCGAGTTCGCGAGCACGGGCGTCCGTTCATATCAGGAAGGGCACGTCGGCGGCGCGGTGTGCAAAGCGGATTGTGAGCGAGACGCGGTTTTGCCGCTCGATGTCGACGTGGTCGACGCCTGTGCGAAGAAGGCCTACGAAATCGGCCCAGAAATCGAGGTCGGCGGCGAGACAGAGGGTTGCCCGGTTTGGCGTCGTCCGCGTGGCGACCGCTATTTCTTCATTCTCCTCGACGAACAGACGCGCACCATCCAGGTCGGCATGCTTCATCCAGAGAACCTCCCCCCGAACATGGGCGTCGTCCCCACGTTCCCCGTGAGCGCCGAGAGGAGCTCGATCGACTCCCTTTTGTCCTTACGTCTGCCCGGGTAGGCGCGTTCGCATCCGGCGTGTTGCCGAGGCCCCGTAGGGGTCGGGTCAATCAATTCCGGTCCCTCATCTCAAGTGATCTCGTCGCTCAAAAGCGCTATCTTCCCTGCATGGGCGCGGGATTTCGAGAGCGAGCCGAGAGGCGCCGCGCGACTTGGACAGGGGGCAAAGTGAGCTTTGCTGAGTCCGAGGCGACGGATGACTTTGACGTTCGCTACCTGGTCGTCGGAGGTTACGCCGTCGGTTTTCACGGTCGCCCGCGGACGACAAAAATCAGGATCTCGTGGATACTCGTCGGCTCGAGGCAGGTCGCCGAAAAGTGCCGTGCTCAGCTCCGCTCTCGCGTGAAACAAAGAGTGTTTCACGGGCGTGGACGTCCTCGGTTTCATCAACGATGGTTTGGAGTAGAAGGCCTCATTGCTGACGGTGAGGAGATCGAGTTCGATGAGTTCTCCGTGAGCGTTCTCCGTCTCGAACGCTTGATCGAGCTCAAACGGGAGCTCGGTCGACCGAAGGACCGAGCTCTTCTGCCGATTTTGGAGGCGACTCTCGCCGAGAGAAATCGAAGTCAGGAGGACTGAACTGGCGCGCGAGCGATTTCACCCCGCGTCGAGCACGCGACCGCTGAAGAGGACGAAGCGAGTCGCTGTGTCGAAAACGAAGAAGAGGAAAGGGCGCTCGATGGCGAACGGTCGCGTCGTCGGTTCGAACCCGCCATCGCCCCACTCCTCGGCAACTGTGGCGGCCACGGCCTCCAGACCGCCTTCGTCCATCACCACTCCAGCGCCATGAATGAGATCTCCGAGGGTAAAGGGATCGCAGTCAAATCCGAGCCGCCCCGTGTAGTTCATGGGCTCCGCGGTGATGTCGATCTTCGGCATACGGAAGTCGAAGGTATCCATGAGGGTCGTGTCGCGCGCGGCTCGCAGCTCGTTGTCGGGCAACGATGCGACAAATTCTTCGAGCGAAGCGGTGAAAGTTTCACGAGGCACGACGAGCAAGACTTTGAGCTCGCCGCCGCGAAGCGGCAGATGGAGCGCGTGAAACGAGGGGGCCTCGTAGTAAGAGGCGGACAGAGCTCCGGAATGGAGTCCCGGTACGCGCGCTCGCTGGCCGCCTTCCGGAGTGAAATAGACCTCTGCCTCCTCGAAAGCCCTGGGCCAAGGCGCCTTGAGGTAGGTGACGTTGATGTCGAGGGAGACTGTCTCGGCGCCGATGACCCCTTCGGGGATGAAGTCCTTGAGCAGCCCCGAGGACTGTTGCTCAATCACGCAGTTGATGAGCTGACGGCTCGCCTCTCCCTGGTCTTCGACGGCGTGGGGAGTTGCGCCATAGATGCGGTGGATCTCGGTGATCTTGGGTATGGAGCTTTGACCCATGGCCCAGCGTGAGGACGAGAGGTTCAGTGCGACGGCTGAGGAGTCGTCGGTGGCTGGTCGCGCGCGCTCAGCCAAATGAAGCAGACCTGCTCCGATCGCGGGATGGATGGCGTCGCCTGTTTCGGGGAAGCGCAGTACGGTCGCGATCCGCTCCCCGCACTGCCCATTTTGCCATTGAGAATAAGCCATTCCCAGGGCCGCGAAGAGGGACGTCGGGGACTGCGCGATGTTCGGGTGACTTTCGACGGAGACCGACTTCAAGAGGTCGAGAGCGAGAGGCCAAGTCGCCTCTCCCACCGCGGCGACGCGATCCATAGAGGCCTCTGCCGCGGGCGAGACCGATTCTCCGCGATGCCACCCGGCGGGTTCGGAGAACTCGGCGCAAGCCGTTTCGATCGACGGAACCTCTCCGTCGGAGTCGACGCCTCGTTTGCTCGGGCTGCCGCATGCGTAGACGGAGAGGGCGGTCGAGAGGGACGAGAGCACAAAGAGTCGGAGATGGCGGTGCATGATGAGAAGGAGTTTTGGGGCAAGACGCGTACCTGAGACAAAATCGATCAACGCCGAGGAATATCGAGCTCGGGGGGGTGGCACACGTGGCACAGGAGGGCGTGGGTGTCAGGGGAGGGCGGCTCCGGTTGCGCTCGGAGCCTCGAAGTCCTCATCGAGGGCAGATGTGGGGTGATGCAAGCCTCCGCTCCTCTCCTCGTGTGGTCGCGGACCTCTGCGTCGATAACGTCTACGTGCACGAGTGAGGGAGAGGCCGCGTTCGAATGATCGGGGTGATTCGTTCGGCTCGTCGCGTCGCCGTAGTGAGAGCGCAGCGAGATCGCGTTCGAATAAATGACTAAGTCTCGATGGGATCTCTCATCGAGACATTTTCAATTCTGTCGGGAGGCTCATGAGCGCGCTCTCGTCGTGCTGACCAAATTCCAGCAAAATCCTGGGGGCCCAGCGAGGCGCCCGAGGCTCATTGACGGGCCATGGGTCGAATGAGACTCTAGCCTGTCCGGCGCTTTTTGCCGCTCACATCATCAAGGTATCACTCAGGAACTCGCTGGCCGCTCCCGCTCGGGGTCGAGGGCGGCCCCTGGTGCCCCCCAGGCTCGCGAAGGAAGAAGGAGAATCGCTCATGACCATGCATCGACGCAGTCTACTCAAACTCGCCTCCGGCCTGACGGCGGTGACGCTCGCGAGTCACGCCCTCGGCCATCGTCCACGTCCTTCCCGCGTCCGACGGGACGTGTGCATTCTGGGGGGTGGGAGCTCCGGAACCCACGCGGCGCTCCGGCTCCGCGATCTCGGTTCGAGCGTGGCGCTCGTCGAGCGGACGCATCGGCTGGGTGGTCACGCCCAGACCTACTTCGATGATGCCTCGGGAGTCCCGATCAATATTGGGGTCGTCGTCTTCGAAAACGTCGAGCTGGTGCGAGACTATTTTGCGCGGCTGAATGTGAGCGCGATCCCAGCCGATTTTTCTGGTCCGCCCCCGCTCCCGATCGACTTTTCGACGGGCCGGTTGGTCGAAGATTACGCTCCGCCCGATCCGGCAGCGGCCGGCGCCGCTCTCTACGCGTACCGCCAGATCCTCGCGCAGAAACTCCCCTACCTCGACGACGGCTTCGAGCTCCCCGCGCGTGTCCCCGAAGATCTCGCGATGCCGTTCGGTCGCTTCGTCGAGAAGTATTCTCTTCAGGCCCTGTTTCCGACGGTCTTCTTGTTCGGACAAGGCCTCGGGGACATTCTCGCGGCCCCCTCGATCTACGTCTTGAAGAACTTCAGCGCGGCCGTGGTCGACTCGATCCTCGGGACCGGCTTCCTGACGGTGCCCGCTGGTGTGTCAACGATCTATGATGGTGCGGCGCTCGAGCTCGGGTCCGACGTCCTCTATGAATCAAAGGTCTTGAGCGTAGAGCGCGGTTGCCGCGGCCAGTATCCCATCTCGGTGAAGCTCTCGACCCCTGAGGGTGAGGTGGTCGTCGAGAGCAAGAAGCTCTTGGTGGCCTTTCCGCCGAGTCCGAAAGGGTTTGCGTCCTTCGATTTCACAGGATCGGAACGGAGCCTGTTCTCGAGTTTCCGCCCGAACCACTATTCGACGGGCGTCGTGCGTCTCTCAGGGATTTCGGATGCGACGACGCTCCAGAACACAGGCAATCGAACTCCGTATGCGTTGCCTTCGCTCCCGGGTGTCTATGCCTTGAGCCCGACAGGAGCGCCGGGACTGTGGAACGTGAAGTATGGAAGTCCGACTCTGCTCGAGGATCGTGCGGTGCAGCAGGCCATCGCTCGCGACGTACGGCGCATCGCCCGAGCCGGCAGCGCGCCTGTGAGCCTCGAAGGGTTCGCGATTTTCCGAAATCATTCGCCCTTCGAGCTGATGGCGAGCTCTCGTGAGGTAGCGAGCGGCTTTTATCGGCGGGTGAACGGACTCCAGGGATTCCGCGACACGTTCTATACGGGCGCCACCTTCCAGACCCATGATTCGTCCCTGATCTGGCGTTTCAACGAGAGCCTGTTGCCGAAGATGTTCACCTAGGCCGCCCGCGAAAACGGTCGACCCGTCAGCAGCGCGCTCGAGCGCGGACGGTGCATTTGCGCCGGCTCATTCGAGCGCGTTCTGAGCCGTCGCCAGATCCATGAGCTGCGCGTTGTAGAGACCGACGCACTCACCTGGCGTCGATTCAGCGATCACGTTCTGCATGGCGCGGACGTACTCGAGGTGGAGTTCGCGGAGGCGGCGCAGATCGCGCTTCGAGATGGCAAAGAGGCTGTAGCCGAAACTTCCGCGGTGTCCGCTTCGGAGCCGCTCGAGAGCGACCTCGGCCCAGGCGATCTTGAGCGAGCGCGCTCGCTCCGGATCACCACTTGTGTCCACGTGGATCACTTCGTCGACAAGGTAAGCTCGACCGACCTGGCGAACTTGGCCCGACCTCTTGAGCACATCGAGCCCTGCGAGCACCTGAGCGAGGCTGATTCCCAGACGCTTCGCGAGCCAGAGAGCCGTGCGTCCTCCGCGGGGACAGTCGAGTTCGAGCGCGCGAAGCACAGCGTGAGACCAAGGCACCTCATAGGCCGCTTCGCGAGCGGCTTGGAGTCGTTGCCAGTCGGCGGCGAGACTCGGCAGGTGCGCGGGTTCGACGATCCCGGCGACAAAATCCAGCATCCTCCGGCTGCACACCTCGATCAGCGTGAGAAACTCAGGTAGGCGCGGCTCGGCGAGTCCCGAGAACCACCGCCCCACCGTATAACGATTGTATCCGGAGCGCGCAGCGATGGACCCGACCGGGGTCCGGCCTCTGAGGTCGCGAAGAAACGCGGCGAGAGCTTCTCTCGTAAACCCCGCTCGCGTGTCCCACCACTCAGGCGCTCGCTGGAAGAAGCGAACGAAGATCGACGCAACCTGGGGCCGTATGCGCACGCAGGCGTTCAAGAAGTCGGCGGCAACGGGGAAACACTCGCCAGCCTCCCAGCGGCGCACGATATTGCTCCGGTAGCCGAGCCGCCGGCTGAGCTCGATACGGGAGCGGCGTCCGCGGAGGGCGCGCACGAGCTCCTGCGCGACGCGTTCGGCGAGCGCAGAAACGGGGACCGAATCCGGCGTTTCGAGCGACTTCTTTGATGCCACGGTGCGCGATTAGCACATAGTGGCGCGTTCCGCACACCGCGATGTGCTATACGTGCCTTGTCGGGCCCGCTGGCCCGTGTCACCTCATGATCATGATGGACAAACAAAAATGGACCCTCGGTATCGGCTGGTGTTTTCTGGCGCTCTTCGCGTGCAGTCGCGAAGGCGGCTCGGGCTCGCCTTTGGGAAAGCTTTGCCCCTCATGCAAAGGTCAGGTGGTCGGGGGTGAGAGCTCCGACTTTGGTGGCGGACAAGAGAATTGTCTCGAGGAAGAACAAGCGCTCACGGAGGAGATCGCTGAAGAGTTCGAGGTCGATGAGCTGATGGCGATGGTCTCGGGACAGCTGGAGACGGCCTTTGGCTGGTCCGACGATTCCTACTCGTCACGTGCCGACACCACGTTGAGCGCGACGTTCACCCTCGGCACGCCGTCGCTTGTGACCGTCGGCAACGAGGATTGTCGAGATCACGTCCGCGTGCCTGTGACGATCCAGGCAACGACGGCAGACGGAGGTTTCGAAGCGACCTTCGAGGGCAAGCTCGAGGTGGGCCGTGGGGGCGAGACACCGACTCTGTACGCGCAGGCCGATCTTGCCTCGGTCGTAGGGAATCTCCCGCTCGACGTGGACACATCAAGGCGCCACAAGGGCTACCTCCAGTGGGGCGAGCTCGGGCTTCCTGAAGCGAGGAGCGGCGGCGTGGGGGCTCTGATCGCCTATCTTCCCCCGGAGTATGAAGGTCTGGGTGGGGCCGCAGGTCCTGGTGACGCGATCCCCGTGGGGGTGCCGGGCGTCGAGTACGTGGACTTCTTCATTGGGCGGTTCCCTGCCGACGACTGAGCGACGCGGGGGTCCTTCGGGGGAGAGGGTCCGACGCTGGTCGGACCCTCTGCGAGCGCGGGCGGCGCGTCTCGCTGCGTCTCGCTGCGTCTCGCCGCCCAGTGTGAGGTGTTCCTTTGCGGGAGCCGTCCCCTCAAGGGAGATCTTTGAGAGTCGAGGTCTGCTCTTTGATGCGGCCGACGAAGCCCTCGACCATGGTGAGCGCGGTGCTGCTGCTCTCGGAGTAGACGCGCTGGTGCTGAGCGAGCTCGCCCGTCAGATCGTGGATGGTGGCGATGCTCGAGGCGAGTCGCTGGCTGCCGCGGGCCTGCTCTTGGGTGGAGAGCTCGACCTCCTGCGCGATGCTGCGCATCCGCTCGCCGCCTTTCATGATGAGCTCGCTGCCGCGCGCTTGCTGGGCGGTAGCGGCGGCGATCTGCTGCACTGTCTCGGCGATCCGGCTGATGGCGTCGGTGACCTGCTTTGAGCCCTTGGCTTGTTCGACAGTCGCGCGGGCGATCGCGCGCACCATGTTCGTGCTCTTCTTGGAGCTCTCGAGGATCTTCTTGAGCGCTCGCTCGGCTTCGTTCGACACCTCGACGCCGCGATCGACATTCTCCGCGCCTTGTTCGACGGCCGCGATCGCGTTCCGGCTTTCGTGCTGGATGGTCTTGATCAGATCCGCGATTTCCTTGGTGCTCGCTCCGGAGCGGTCGGCCAGATCTTTGATCTCTTCGGCGACCACGGCGAACCCCTTGCCGTGTTCTCCGGCCTGGGCGGCGATGATGGCCGCGTTCAGCGCGAGCAGGTTGGTCTGTTCGGCGACGTCATCGATCACGTTCAGGATTTCACCGATGGCCTCGATGCGGGAACCGAGGTTATTGATGACGCCGAGGGCCTCCTGGCTGCTCTCTTTGATGCGATAGATTTCGCCCATCGTCTTGAGGATCGCCTCGGCGCCGAGCTCGGCGTCCTGAGCCACATTTTCGCTCAGGCGAGCGGTCTCGTTCGCGTTGGACTGGACCTGGTCGATCGACACGTCCATCTGGTTCATGCTCGAGCTCGTCTCTTCGGCGGTGAGCGAGAGGGCGTCGATGTTGGTCGCGACCTCCCGGATCGAGAAGGTCATCTCCTCGATCGAGGAAAGCGTCTCACGGACGCTCAAGGAGAGCTCGCCGATGCTGGCGGAGACCTGCTCGTGGAGCATCGACATATGCGAGATATCGGCGTGGGAGCTGCCCGCCGTCTCTTGGAGCTTGTTCAGGGTGAGTGAGACCTGATTGAGGCCTTCTTCGGCCCTCTGGATGATGCTTGTGATGTCGCGGGAGCTCTCGAGCTCACGATCGAGCGTGGCTCGCAGCGAGCGCACCTTGGTGCGCAGGACTTCGGAGTCCTCCGCGGTTGCCTCGGACTTCTCCGTGCGGGTGCTGATGAGCTCGTCGAGCTCGTCGTAGATCTCGAGGAGCTGCGGCGGAGCGTCCGCTGCGGGTCGCTCGTACTCGCGTCCTTGGGCGGCGCGCCGGATGGCGGTGCGCAGTTGTGTCAGAGGTCTGGTGTCGAGCTGACCACTGACGAAAAACGCAATGGCGCTTGAGACCGCTCCGACGACGAGCGCCTGAGTCATTCGCGTAGGATCGAGAGCGACGGAAACAACGGTCGGGCAAAAGACCAGAGCTGCCGCGGTGAGTTGCTTCTGAACTTGAGTCGACATGTGAAGTCTTCGCAGCGTGCGGGGCTTCCCCGGCTCCCGTCGATCGGGCAGCATAACGAACTGTCGCGCGCGCCTCTAGGGGAATAGCTCGTTTGACAGGGGGAAAGCTTGGCCTAGCCTCGGAAGAGGCTACTTTTTCGGGCCTGGAGTTCTCTTGCTGCGTCGCTCTTTTTTTCTTCGAGGTGGGCTGTTCGGTTTAGGTCTCGGCCTCATTTCGTGCGGAGGCGGCGGCGGGCAAAGGTCGCGGATCGAAGCGCCTGCCGTCGAGTCGCGCGGGAGCAAGGCCGAGCGCGGCCACGTTGTAGGCTCTTTCGGCGAGGGCGCTTTCGGGCCACGCCTGACCGGCGAAGGTCGCGATCGACTGGCCTATTGGTTGGTTCCGGGGGAGCGCAGTGGTGGGCTGTTTGCGGCACCTCTCTCCCACGGTGGGACGCTCGGCCGCGCAGTGCAGCTCGCTGAGAGCCCGCCGAAGCCGCTTTTTTTGGCGCCGGGAGCGCGGCTTGGGAACGATACGCTGATCTTGGTGGGCCGAGGCAGCAGCTCCGACAGCGCCCTTGAGGTGTTCGTCGTCTCCGATGAGGCCGCGCTCGTGCGCGCGGATCGAATTTTCGCGGTCGGAAAGCAGATCGGTTGGGCGGCGGCGAGCGGCGGAGACGACCTTTCGGTGGTGTTCTGGAGCGATCGCCGTGAGCTCGGCACTCGGCTGAGCGCTCGCGGTGTCTTGTCCGATCGATCTTTGGACGCCCTGACCCTCAGCGACAGCGCGCTCGTTTGGCAGGTTCGTCCTTGCCAGGGGGGCGGATGTATCGCGTTCGTCGAAGACCAAGGAGACGACGTGGAGCTCTTGATCGTGCGAGTGACCGAGAAGGGCGCCGAGCGCATCACCCTCGCTCGCATGAGCGGGAAGGTCGACGGGCTCGATTTCGTGCTCCACGACTCCGGCGGTCACATTGTGTTCACGGAGCGAGACACCCGCACCAATGTCGCGCGGCTGTTCGGGCTCCCTCTCTCGCGCGACCTCGCGCCGGCCGGCGCTCCTGAACCTCTCACACCGCGCCGCGGCAATCAGCGCATTCGTGACCTCCTCAGCGCCGGGAGCGCGGCGAGTGTGCGGGTGGTTTGGGATGAGGATAGTTTGAATCCCCTCTCTGGCTCGCGCACATACTTCGGGAAGTTTGACGAGCGAGGGGCCCTCGAGCCGCTCGGCTTTCTGGAGAGCGCGGAGCCCGATCCTGTGCTCCCTGAGTTCACGCTGCGCGGCGACCAGCTGACGGTCCTCGCTCGAGTGCGCTCAAACGTGCCCAGGGGGCCGAAGAGCGAGCTCGCGGTGCTCGCGCTCGGGGCATCGGGCGCCGAGGCGTTCCCGGTGACAGTGCCCGGTGTGTTGGAGCCGGCGACGCTCGCTTGGGATCTTTCTTGCGCGGAAGATCTCTGTCGATTCCTCGCCGCGCGCCCGGCGAAAGAATTTTACACGGCGTTTTGGGTCGAACCGCGCGGTACGGGCCGACCCAGCGCGGCTGTGACGCTCGGACACGAGGCGCTGCCCCGGCTCGTCGCCGACGAGCCCATCAAGAGCCTGCCGTCGCTCACGAACTTTGATGTCGCCAGGATCTCGGGCGACCAGGCGGCGCGGAGCGATGAGCTTGTTCTCTCGCTGACCTATTTCGATCCTGGCCTGCCGATCGTTGCCCTGAAGAAGCCCGCCAGAGACGGGAAAATGACTCCCGAACAAGCTTTCCTCACCCCGACCCGCGTCGCGGGACTTGGGGATGCTCTCTTGGGACCCATGGTCCACTCCGAGGCGGAGATTTCGCTGCGAGCACGCTCGCCTGGCGGCGTCAGCTTGTCGAGTTTTCAGGAGGGACGTGCGCTCGTTGGCTGGGCCGCCTTCGATCAGGGAAAGCCTCACGTCTTTGTCACGCTCGTCGATCAAGCGGGCAAGAAGGTGCGCCAGCAGATGCTCACCAAGATCGGCGCCGAGGTGACCGACGTGAGCGTGGCGCGGACCTCCGACGGTTTTGTCGTGCTGTGGATCGACGATCGGAGCGGGACGCCGGAGGTATATGGGGTGGTCCTCGACCGAGAGCTCCGCGCCGTCACCTCGGAACAACGTCTCACCGAAGGGGCACTTGAGCCGAGCGATCTTGAGGTAGAGGTCGTCGGCGATGAGGTCCTTTTTGCCTATTCGGCGCGGACGGAAGAAGGGCGCCTCTCTCACTCTGGTGGCATTTTCGTCGGGGCCTTCGATGGGCGTACCGGTGTACCGCGGGCGCAGCCCATGCTCGTCAGGCGCTCCGGCTACCACGCATTCTCCCCGCGCTTCTTACGAGGTTCGGGGCTCGCTTGGCTCGAGACGCCGACGGATAACGAGGGAGAGCCCGCGAAAGGTCGCGCCATGCTCGCCAAGTTCGATCGGCTCGGAATGCGCCTGATCGCGCCTCGCGACTTGGCAGCCCCGGGCCACGCGATGGGGCTCGCGACGGATTGCGACGACCGATCCTGTTCTTTGGCAGTGCTCACCAAAGATCCGGATGACCAGCGTGTCTACGCGCTCTTGGTGCCTTCTCTCGATCGAGTGAGCGATCCAGCGATTGCGCTCGAGGAGATGTTCAAGGTCACCGACCTGCTGCACGAAGGCGCCTCGCCGATCTTGGTCGGCAGCGCTCTTTATTATGCGACCGCCGACGGGCGCGAGGGCCCAACGATTCGGCGCGCAGAGCTTCGTTTCCCGGGGAAGGCGCCTTAAGGCCTGCGGCGCCTCCTGAAGGGGCGTGCTCCGGATCGCCCGGAGGGCTCTAATAGACCTTCCAAACGAAATAGTCGTACCTTTGGGCGCCAGCGACATAGACGGAGCCGTCGCTCGTGACCTCCACGCGCCCGACCCAGTCGTTCCCGCCGCCGAGCGTGAGGATCGTCGACTCTCCCGTGACAAGGTCGAAGCGCACGAGGTGGTGTGTATCGCGCCGGCACTGATGTCCCGGCGTCGGTTCCCGGACCGCGCTGAAGAGGACGTAGAGCGCCCGTCCTGGATCGAGCGCCGCGGCCCCCGGGAGAGGAGAGCCGTCCTCGTAGCGATGTTCAAAGTGACCAGTGAGGGACCCATGAGAGTCGATCTCGTAAACTTCGAGGATGTTTCGGTCGTCCCCGTTGAAGCCGACCGCATAGGCTTCCCCTGCGGGTCCGGCGGTGCTGATCGTGGGCTCGAAATCCGCTGGAAGCGCGATCGCTTCGAGGGGAAGTGTCCAATCCAAGAGACGATGAAACTTGAAGGGGGCCGATTGGACGAGGAAGAGCCGATCGGCGCTCGACGCCGAGAGGTGATAGAAGCTGTGCCAAGTGACACGCGCCTCGCCCGCCGTCATGTGGGCGTGCGAGGCGCCTCGGATCACCAGCTCCGTCTCTTCGCCATTGGATTCAGTGACAAAGTGAACCCAGTGCGAGGGAGTCGAGAGCAAGCCAATCGAGCCGTCGGTGGATGTGTCGCTGATGGGGATTCGAGTTGCGTTCGACACGTCGCTTTTGATGGCGTCGAGCCAGATCCTGTTCGGGAGGATCGGGTCGGGCCCGCTCAGGTAGAAGGTCCCGTCGGGAGCCACCGCAAACGCCATGGGAGCCTGTTTCCCTTCAATCGAGTAGTGGAGCGGCTCGAGGGCGACACCGTCTTCGAAGCCATGGAAGGTGGCCTCAGTGAGGTTCGCGGTGGCTGCGTAGACCCTCGTTCCCGTGGCGGCGAAGCCGACAAAAGACGGGGCGTCTGAGCCCAGGGAGAAAAAGCCGGGACGTGGCGCGCACGCGGCGGGCGCGGTCGAGGATCCAGGGGTAACGACGATCTCCGAGATCTCACAACCCGCGTAGGCGCAATTGGGTACGTTGTCCTGGGACGAATAGCTTCCGGGGGGGCACGTTGCGCAGCTCCTGTCGAGGTCGTTCCTCCCTGGATGTGTGACGTATTCGCCCGGCTGACATTGCCTCTTCGGCTCACAAACTTCTCCGTTGAACCAGGTCTCGTAGGGGCACTCGGGCTCGCCGTCTCCACCGCTTTGACCCCCGGAGGGCGCGCCGCCCGAGAAGTGTCCGCCTGAGCCGCCCGTGAGAGCGCCACCTGCACCCCCCGTGAGAGCGCCACCTGCACCCCCTGTGAGAGCGCCGCTCGAGCCTCCTTCGGAGTTGCTGTTGGAGCCGCCCGCGGGGAAGGCGCTTGAGTCTCCTCCGGAGCCCGTTCTTCCACCGCCGCCCGATGCTGAACGTCCGCCCACAGGGGATGAGTTTCCGCCGGGCCCGGAGCCGCTCAATCCGTCGAGGCCGTCGAGCCCGTCAAAGCCGTCGGTGGTCGTCCTTCCGCAGGCGATCGCCCAAAAAAAGAGCAGCGATGGGGTGAGGAGGCGAGCGCCGCCTGAGCGGGGCGGCGGAGGAGGCATCGAACGAAAGCGCCTTTCGCGCACGGTGGGGAACTGAGCCACTAGTAGACCTTCCGAACGAAGAGGGTGCCATCATGGACGCCCGCGACGTAGACGGAGCCGTCGCTTTTGACTTCGAGTGCTTCCATCCAGGAGTTCTCCCCGCTCCCGAGGTGGAGAAGTGTCGAGTCTTTCGAGGTGAGATCGAAACGCAAAAGATAATAGGTGTTGCGCGTACGGTAGCTTCCGGGCGAGATTTTCTCTCGCGAGTAGAAGAGAACGTAAAGCGCCCGGTCCGGATCGATGGCACCGGTCATGAGGTACGGATAAGATTCATCGACGCGGTGTTCGAAGTGTTCTGTGACGGTCCCGTTCGACTCGATCTGATAGGCTTCGAGGCTGCGCTGATCCGATGAAAGGCCGATCGCGTAGGCTTTGCCCGTGGCTGTGGCTGCGCTCAGAGTCGGGACGAAGGACGCTGGAAGCGCGACTTGCTCGAGAGGAGGCGTGAGATCCAGCAAACGGTAGAGTCTTGGGGGCTCGGATACGGTGAGGAAGAGCCGATCCATATTCTCCGCCGAGACGTGGACGAGGTTCGTCTGACGAATGAGTGTTTCGACCTCAGCGGGCTCTGAGTGCGACGCGCTTCGAACCACGCCTTCGTGGCCGAGTCCATTGTGCTCGGTGTCCCAGTAGACCCAGTGCGAGGGAGTCGAGGTCAGGCCCAGCCAGACATCTGCGGATGTGGTGGTGATGGCGACGCGAGCGGCGCTCGCGGCGTCGCGCGTAACAACGTCAAGCCAGATCCGGCCGGGAACGTTCGGATCGCGGCTGCTCGAGTAAAAGGTTTCGTCGGGAGCAATGGCGAAGGTGCCCGCAATGGGGTGCCCTTCGATCGAGATGGTGAGTGCGTCCAGAGGGGCGCCACCTTCGAAACCGTGGAAGGTGACTTCAGAGAAGCTCACCGTCGCCGCGTAGAGGCGCGCTCCCGAGGCTGCGAGGCCAATGAGCGACGAGTCGTCCAAGTCGAGGGGAATAAAGTCCGGGTTCGGGGCGCACTCGGCAGGAGCGGTCGACGAGCCGGCAGCGATGATGAGCTCTGAGATCCCACAACCAGAGTAGGCGCAGTCGGAGGCGTTCTCTGTGGAGGAATAGGTCGACGGGGGACACGGAGAGCAGCCCCTGTCCATCCTGCGGGACCCGGGGTAGGTGACGTATTGGCCCGGTGGACACCGCTTGAGCGGCTGACAGACCTCTCCGTCGAACCAGGTCTCGGCAGCACAGTCGAGCTCGGTGCCGGTCCCTTGTCCTCCTGCAGGCGCTCCACCTGCGGGCGCGCCTCCGGAGTCTCCTGCGAAAATGCCCCCTGCGCCTCCTGCCAGACTGCCCCCTGAGCCGCCTCCTGGATCATCGCTGCCTCCGCTCGTTGAGCCTGCACGTCCGCCCGCGTGCAAAGGGCCCTCGCCTGCTGCTCCACCATTGGGCAGAAGAGGAGGATCGAGATCTTCACTCGAGCTTCGGTCTATGCACGAGACCGCCAGGAGGTAGAGGAGCGCGGGAATGAGCAGTCGAGTGCTCGGACGGCGACGTGTCACGGATAGGATCGAGCGGTGTCGTTCGGCTCGCATCAGTTGCTCCAGAAACTCCGGCCGTTAGTGGACCTTCCTCACGAAGTAAAAAGACGCGGTGCCGCCTGCGATGTAAACCGAACCGTCGGTGGTGACGCCCAAGTAGCCCGCCCAGTCCTCTGTGCCACCGCCGAGCTCTTCGACCGTCGACTCGCCCGTGAGCAGGTCAAAGCGCAGAAGATGGAGCTTGTTCCGCGGGAAATAGCTCGGGATCCAAGACGAGCACAGAATGTAGAGCGCTCGTCCCGGGTCGACCGCGGCGGTCACAGGTTCGGCGGCGTATTCTTCGAAACGGTGTTCGAAGTGTTCGGTGACCGAACCGTCGGAGCCGACCTGATAAACTTCAACGGTGTGCTCATCGGCCCAGCGGAGTCCTACAGCGTAGGCTTCCCCCGCGCTGGTGGCCGTGCTGAACGTGGGGAAGAAGGTCCCTGGAAGGGGGACCTTCTGGAGCGGCAGCGTGAGGTCGACAAGACGATACAGCTGTTGAGTCGTGTCCGAGAGGAGCAGGAAGATCTGATCCGCGCTCGACGCTGAGACGTGAAAGAAATCCGAGTCAGCGATACGGGTTTCGCCGACCAGGACGTGGGCGTGTGTTCTCGCCCGAATCACCACTTCGTACCCTGAATCATCGTACTCAGTGTGCCAGTGGATCCAGTGCGACGGCGTTGAAACCAGGCCAGTTCGACCCGAATAGGACGCGTCCGTGACCGCGATTCGGAGGGCACTCGAGGCATCGGGGGCGATGGCGTCGAGCCAGACTCGGCCCGAGAGGAGTGGATCGAAGCCACTCAGGTAGAACGTGCCGTCGGGCGCGATCGCGAAGGCATTCGGCTCCTGTTGGCCTTCGAGGGAATAGCGCAGCGGCTCCAGGGAAACTTCGCCTTCGAAGCCGTGAAACTGGGCCTCGGTGGAGCTGGCGAGCGCCGCGTAGACGCGTGTTCCTGAGGTCGCGAACCCCAGGAGGTACGAGTTGCCCGGGGCGATGGGGAAAAATCCAGGCCGCGGCGCGCACTCGGCGGGCGCGGTCGACGAGCCAGGCGTGACGACGACTTCGGAGAACTCACAGCCATTATAGCGACAAGCACCGGCGTTCTCTGTGGACGTATAGCCTTCGGGAGGGCACGGCGCACAGGTCCTGTCGAACCTCTTGGACCCGAAGTACTCGACGTACTCACCCGGCTGACACTGTGTCCACTCCTCACAAACCGCTCCGTTGAACCAGCTCCCGAATGGGCAGTTGGGCTCGTTGTCTCCTCCGCCTTGACCTCCGGCGGGCGCACCTCCCGCAAAGTCGCCGCCTCCTCCGGAGCCACCGACGAGGATGCCGCCCGTGCCACCTGCAAGTGCGCCGCCTGAGCCTCCCGCGTGGTTCCCTCCCGCGCCTCCGACAGCGCCGCCTGAGCCTCCCGCCGATGTGCCCCCGGACCCGCCGACGAGCGTGCCTCCACTGCCCCCTCCCGAACTTTGGCCCCCGCTGCTCGCGCCGGTGCGAGCCCCCGTGCCGGCATTCGCCCCCGTTCCAACGTCGCCCTCGACGTCAGTGAGCTCGAGGTCGCTGACCGAAGTCCTTCCGCCACAGGAGATCGCTGCGACGAAAAGGAGAGAGTGCGTGAGAGGTCGAGTTGTGCTGTTACGTCGTCTCCGCAGTTCGGAGCTTGCGTGTTGCCCAACCCTCTTCCGGCTCATACTCCGCTCCCTCTCCCCGTGCCCGGGAGCAGAGGCTCTCGAGCGCTTCTAGTTGTCCTCATCCCGAAAGAATGTGGCCAAGAGAAGCGGAGATTTTTTGCATCGCAGAGGAGAACTTCTTCCCTGCCAGGAAATTGCGACTATGGCTGTTTTGATAGCGGTCTCATGAGCTCGATCGCCGCCGCTTCGATGGCCTGTACCGCGCCGCCTTCATCGGGCGCAAAGAGGAGGCGCCCCTCGGCATCGATGCCGCGCCCTTCTCCGCGCACGCCATCCACGGTGAGCGCACGCCCGCTCAGCAGGTCATGTTGGCGGAGCTCTGCCCGTAGAGGCGCAAGGCCTGCGCCGACAAAGACGCGTGTGCGGGTCTCGAGCTCTGCGAGGATGTCGACCAAGAGCTCTTCCTTTGCGAGCGCGGCTGGCCCGATGCTCGGAGCGTCCGATGCACTCTGAGATGTGAGGATGAGCGCGAGCGACGTGCGCTCGTCTGAAAATGGTCCGAAGTCGGTCGTAAGCACGTTCAGGCCAACTCCGACGGCGAGCGCGACCTCTCTGGCTCGGGCGCGCGATTCGATGAGGACGCCCGCGAGCTTCTTGTCGTCGAAGTAGACGTCGTTCGGCCACTTCACGGAAAAGCGCGCGGCGAGCTCTGGTGCGCGGGAGGCGACGGCGGCGCGGACCGCGAGCCCCACAACGAGCGAATAGGGCTGAGCGATGTGCGGTAGGCCGGGATAACGAACGAGCACCGTGAAGGTCAGGTTCTCCCCCGGGGGCGATTGCCAAGAGCTGCCGCGACGTCCGCGCCCTTGGGACTGCTCGCGGGCGACAAACACGCCGCCCGTCTTCATGTCCCCCTGCGCAGCTTCGAGGGCGAGATCGTTGGTCGATGTGACGAGGTCGTGGATGCGCAGCGGCCGACCCCAGGTCACACCCCGCGCGACCCGGTAAGCTTCGAAGCGCTCGCGGCTCAAGAACTCGCCTTGCATTTAACCGGGAGCTCGCGGTGGAGGGCCGCCTTCGAGGCGCCGCAAGAGCAGGCTGATGTCCGCGGCGGGCGCCGAATGCGTCAGCGCTCCCACACTCATCACATCCACCCCGAGCGCCGCCAAGCGCGGGATCCGCTCCAAAGTCAGGCCGCCAGAGACCTCGATCAAAGCTTTCCCGCGAGCCCGCTGGGTGGCGCGCTCGACCGAGGCGTCATCGAAGTTGTCGAGCATGATGATGTCGGCGCCGGCGGCGAGGGCCTCGTCGAGCTCCTCGAGATTCCGCACCTCGATCTCCACGCGGCTCGTGTGCGGCGCGCTCGCGCGGGCACGCTCAACGGCGATCCGGATCCCGCCGACCGCGGCGATGTGGTTCTCCTTGATGAGCACGGCGGAGCCGAGCGAGTCCCGGTGATTGTGGCCGCCGCCGTGACGGACCGCGGCGCGCTCGAAGGCGCGCAGGCCGGGAGTCGTCTTCCGTGTGTCGGTGATGCGGGCGCGACCGCCCGCGGCCTCGACGTACTTTTTCGTGAGCGTCGCGGTGCCCGAGAGGCGCTGGAGGAAGTTCAGCGCGGTCCTCTCGGCCATCAAGAGCTCGCGGCTCGGCCCATCGGCGCGGAGCAAGAGCGTCCCGGGGGCGACGGTTTGACCGTCCGGGACCAATTGCTCGACGCGGGAGCTCGGACTCACCAGATAGAAGGTGCGCGCGAAGACGTCCGAGCCCGAGAGCACAAGCTCACTCTTAGCGAACACCTCGGCGATGGCCCATTCATCCTCGGGGATCAGCGCCTCGCTCGTGAGATCGCCGGCGGCGAGATCTTCCTCGAGCGCTCGCCGAATGACCTCGTCCATGAGCCATGCGCTGACCATGTCCGCTGTCTAGCGGAAGCGCCCGGAGCAGAAAAGCGAGCCGAGTCTCGAGCGGAGGCGCTCGGAGCAGGAGGGCGAGCCGAGTGCTCGAGCCGAGCGGCGGACGGTTTTCTTGGGACCGCCTAAGTTGCGGCTCCGAAGCCGGCAGCCAGAGCCGCAGAATAGAGGTTCGAAAGGGCGTGGAAGACGATGCTGGCTCCGACGCCACCCGTGCGCTGACGCAGCAGGCCAAACAGGAGCGAAGGGAAGAAGACGGCGAGGCGGCTCGGCCGGGGATCGGTCATGAAGTGGCCGGCGGCGAACAGAAGGCTTGTGAGAAGATTCGAAGTGATGAGCGGCAGGAGCGGCGACGAGTCCCGCTTCTGTTGCCGGGGCGGCTCGAGGGAGCTCTGGAGGTAGCCGCGAAAGAACACCTCTTCTGGGAGCGCGACCACAAGCAAATGGGCGAGGACGAGGTCGAGCGCTGAGAGCGGGCCGGGAGTGCCAAGGAGGAGCGCGCGCTCGAGGGAAAAGGGGAGGGCGGGCGAGAACCAGAGCAGATAGCCGATTGTGAACGGCGGAAATACGATTGCGGCGGTGAGCAGAGCGATCCCGAGCGCCCGTCCCGTCTCTTTCGTCATGCGAGAAACGGAGAGCGGCGCGGGATCGAACAAGCCGCCGAACTCGAGGCCGAGCTCGCCGGGGGACGCTGAGCTACGCCGGAGGGCGAGCGCCGTGGCGCCGACGAAGATGAACCCGACAAGGGACGACGCGTAACTCTCGGGCGCAAAATGACTGGCGAGCGCGGCGAGCAGGGATACGAAAAGTCCCCATCCGAGCGGCACGAGGAGGCGCGCGGTGATCCTTCTATTGTGAGGCGCGGGGACGGAGGTGGGCATCGAATTGGTGCGGGAATCGCTGGGCGGCGCCCGTGTTCGTGCACCTCAGCTTCAAGAGTAGAACGAAGACGGAATCAGATCGAAAGGCGATGTTTGGGAATTTCGTTTTTGTTGTAATGTCCGGCCCCGCAAAGTGGAGGCGTGATGCAGGACTTCGACGACGAGAACTTCAAATCCGGGAACAAGGGTAAGGTCATCGCGATCATCGCGATCGTGGCGGCCCTCGGCGGCGGCGCTGCGTTCATGTTGAGCCAGGGCTCGGACGCGACCGAGCTGACGGTCGCTGAGGCTGCCGAGACCATGAAGAACATCTTCGTGCGTCCGAAGGAAGAGCAGATCGCCGAGTGGCGCAAGTGGGCTGCGACCCCTGGCGACGAAGGCGGAATGAGTGAGATCAAGCAGGAGGCGATCAAGCAGCTCGCTTGGGCGCGCGATCCCGAGGGCGTGGCGCTCGCGGTCGGCCTCCTGAAGTCGCCGGAGCCGAAGCTTCAGGGCATGGCGGCCACCGCACTCGCTTATTATGGCTCACCGGCCGCTGACGCAGCCAAGCCTGCGCTGGTCGAGGCGCTCAAGACCGCTGGCCCGGGCTCGAAACCCCAGATCGCTTGGGCTCTTGTGACTCTCGGTGAGTCGTCGGTCTTCGAAGATATTTTGACGCTGTATCGGCTCGGCCACCTGGCCAGCGTGCAGCGTCTCGGTGGTGGTCTCGCCTTTGATCCGGCGAAGATCATCGCGCTCGTTCCGCTGGAGCGGATCGCGTCCTTGGCGGGAGACGAGAGTCCGGCTGTTCGTCAGCTGGTCGCTACCGTGCTGAGCCGCAACGCCGATCCGAAGTGGACCGACACTCTGATCAAGTTGCTCGGAGATTCCGATCAAGAGGTCGCGCGTCAGGCGGCGCCTGGTCTCGGTCTGATCGGCGATCAGAAAGCTCGCGATCCTCTGATCTCGCGGCTCAAGGACGCCGACAAGGAGTCCCGCGCCAAGTACCTCGAGGCTCTCAAGAACGGCAGCGGCGGGCGCGGTCTGGTGCTCGCTCTCTATGCGTTTGCTAACGAGAGCAACGTCGAGACCAAATGGTTCCGCCGTAAGGAGATCATGGGCCTGATCGACGGGCTGAACGATCCCCGCGCCGCGGATGCTCTCTACGAGTACATGCAGACGGAGGAGGACGTGCACTGGCGCTACCGCGTCGCGCGCGCCCTGGCTCAGATCGGCGACGCGCGCTCGATCCCCGAGCTCGCTAAGCGGCTCCGCATGGACCCGGCCAAGGTCTACTCCGACGAGTACGACTGGGAGATGGAGCTCAAGCGCGACGACAAGGAGCGCATCGAAGCGGCGCGCATGATCGCGGACGTCGTCAGGCTCCACCCGGACCAGCACGAGAAGTTCCGCAAGCAAGCCGAGGACGCGATCATCTTCTGGATGCACGAGATGCCTTCGCCGCACGCGAACGCCCTGCGCGCGCTCGCGGCTATGGGCTCGACCAAGGACATCGACGCGCTGCGCAAGTGGGCGAACCCCGACGTCCCGCTCCCCAAGGAAGGTCAGCAGCCTCCGATGCCCGAGGAGTTCGTGATCGCCCAGAGCGCGCTCCGTTACGTCGGTATGTTGAAGGACCAGCGCTCCTGGAACGTGCTGCTTGACTCGCTGAAGAAGCGCCCGAAGAACCTGCACATCGACAACGAGGGCATGTACCAGGGGGGCCTCGCGATCCTCGGTATGTCGCTCAACGCTCTCGGTAAGGGTGCGTCGGACGGTCTCTCCGAGTGGGGCGATCCGAAGGGCTTCGAGCCGCTCCTGACCTATGCAACCGATCCCTATGAGAACGAGAACGCTCGCATGAGCGCTTGTGCGGCGCTCGCCTGGACCGCCGATCAGAAGGGTATCGAGAAGGTCGCAGAGAAGATCGCTGAGTACTCGAAGAGCGAGCCCCAGGACGCGTTCCGCCGCAAGTGCTTGCTCGAGACGCTCGTGCAGAGGCCGGTCCCCGGCACGGCATTCGCGCTGCTCTCCCTGCTCACGCCTGAGTCCGCCATCGACACCCGCCCGAACGTGGCCCGCGCCATCGCCAAGAGCGGCATCGACTCCGACACGGAGGCCAAGCTCTTCGAGCTCGCCAAGGACGAGAACATGATGGGTCCGGCGGTCCTCGCCTTGATCCTCGGCGGCTCGCCGGATGCCGCGGCTCGAGCAGTGGCGCTGTACGCGGACAAGGGCAAGGTCGCCGTCGAAGAGCTCCAGGACCTTTGGTCCCGCAGCTTCGGCTTCTGGTCCACGGCGGATCTCGAGAGCGGAGTCCTGTTCCGCTACGTCGACAACGCGATCGCCATTGGTCACGTCACGATCAACGCAACACCCCAGGAGTGGGCGCCCGCGCTGCTCGAGCGTGAGTTCGACAAGCTCACGATCGACAATGGTCCACACTCCTTCACCCGCGTGATTCTCCGCAACGAGCTCTACCGCATGGCGCGCGGCTCGGACGCGGCGAAGGCGGAGGGTGCTGTGAAGACGCTGCGCTTCCTCAAGGAGCAGGGTGTGCTCATGGCCCTCCGCGACGAGTCTGGTCCTGTCCAGAAGCTGGCGGAGGACGCGGTCTTCGAGCTCATCAACCCGAAGATCGTGACGGGCGTTACGGCCAAGCCCGCCGAGTCGCTCACGGAATGAGCGGAAGGGGGGCCTCCCGGGCCCCCTTTCTCTGAGGAGTTCGAAGGAACATGAGACGACGAGAAGCGTCGGCCGGCGCCCCGGGGATCACTCTCCTCGGGGCGCTCGTCATTTCGTGCGCGGCTTCCGGCCAAACGAGCGCGCCACAGGGCCCTCCTCTCGCGCCGCCGGGCACGCCGGAGCTCGCGGCTGTGTCCCCGCCCGTCGACGTGACCGAGGTCTGCGAAAACGCTTACGACGACAACGACAATGGGTTCATCAACGAGGGCTGTAACGAGCCGCAAGGTGAGCTCCACGTCGTGATCACTTGGCAAGGGCGGAGTGAGATCGACTTGTTCGTGTTCGATCCGAGCGGTGCTGTGGCTCCTGTCGGCGCAACATCCGCGCTGGGGCTGAGTCGAACCCAAGATTGTCCAGGGCAGGGGAGCACTTGTCAGGGCAATCAGCGCGAGAGTGTCGTGCTCGATGGGGAGGAGCTCGCGCCCGGCCGCTACAGGATCGTGGTGCGTGCGGTCGACCTGGGAGCGCCCCGCGTGGACGTGGAGCTCGGGGTGCGGAGCCCCGAGGGGACCCGGGCCTACCGCGCGTCGTTCTTTCGGTCGGAGACCGAGGTGACCCTTGAACTTGAGGTTCCTCAGGTTCCGGGCGGACCGACGAGCGGCGGTGCTGCACAGGCGGCAGCGTCGGATTGAGCTCGAGGTAGGCAGGCCCGCTCGCCTCTGGTAGGCCTTCCGGGCCCATGGAGGACGAGTCCACGAGCGATCCGCAGGCTCTCGGGAAGGTGACCGAGGACCTCGACGTGCCGCGCGGTCCCGATCTCTCGATGGAGATCACCGTCCCTGCTTCTTGGATCGCCGAGGGAGCCACGCTCGTGGTGGCATGGCCGAGGCGCCTGTTGTGCCGCGCTTGTGGGGGCGGTGGCTGTGACGCTTGTGGTCGAAGTGGCGCTTTCTCTCTGCAGGGTGAGCCAGTGCGGGAGCCCTTTGAGGTCAGCCTGCCGCGCCGGGAGGCTCCTCCTTCCTCACTCACGATCCGCTTGCCGAGCTTGGGAATGCCGAGTGACAAGGAGGATCATCCTCCGGGACATCTTTTCCTTGAGGTGCGCCCGGGACAGCCGCCGAGCGCTGGGGTGGCGCGAGCGACCAGGAATGAGTCCCGGGTTCTGCGCCGCGATCTGATGAGGTCGAGCGTGTGGATGGCGATCTTCGTCTCGCTCCTCTTCCTCGGTATGTTGCGTTTGTCAGGCTGGCTCTGAGCGTGCCTTGCGCTTGAGACCTTGCGCCCCCGAGAGCGCGTCCGCCTGATCCAAGGCGCCATGGAGCGAGCGATCACCTCGAGTCCGCGCTGGATGTCCTGCCTCGATCGGATGGAGGGACGATGCTCGAGCGAAGAACCGGCCGGGATTGCGGATCGTTAATAGGGGTCCTGGCGCGAGCGCCTGAGTAGGGATGCGGAGGCAGGCCCCGCCGAGCGAGGCGGTTCTTCGTCCACAACGTTTCCGTGTTGCACAAGCCTTGCTAGGCTGCTGCCAGTATGAATCCCTTTGCGATGGGGGCGATTTGGCTCGGCTTGGTCGGACTGTTCATTTGGTCGGCTCGCCGTCGAGTTGCTTTGCTCGACGTGGGCTCACAGACCTTCGAAGACCGCCTCACCGAGATCCCTGAGCGGCTCGGTATGGTCCTTAAGTACGCCATCTTCCAAAAGAAGATGCGGTACTATTGGACCGCGGGCATCGCCCATCAGCTCATCTTCCTGGGTTTCGGTGTCCTCTTGCTGAGGACGCTGGTGCTCTGGGGACGAGGCTTCGATCCGGGGTTCAACCTGTGGGTGCTCGGACCCGAGTCGCCGCTCGGCATCGCTTACGCGTTCTTGAAGGACATCTTTGCGCTGCTCGTGCTCGGCGGCACTTTGGTGTTCGTTTATTATCGCGTGATCAAGCCTCAGAAGCGGATGACCCTCTCTGGGGAGGGCCTCGCCATTCTCGGCATCATCATCGTGATGATGATCTCCGACCTTGCCTATGACGGCGCGAGCATGGTCCTAAACGCGAGGTACCCCGAGTTCTGCGGAGCATCACCGAGCCAGGACGTCTGCGCGACAGCGCGCGATTTGATCCATCCCCTCGCCTCCAGCGCCCGTGGTGAGCCGCTCGCCTGGTCCTGGGTGGAGCCCGGTGGAAGCCTCTTTGCCGCGCTCTTCGCGGATGCATCGATCGGAACGCTCACCGGCGTCGCTCAGGTCGGGTTTTGGACCCATGCGACCCTCGTTCTGATCTTCCTGAATATCCTCCCCTACTCGAAGCACTTTCACATCATCACGGCGATCCCGAACGTCTTCCTCGGAGACCGCACCCCGACCGGTCGGCTCCGCCCGCTCGCTCCGAACACTGAGGAGCTCATGGGGCTGGTGGAGAAGGCTTCGGAGAGCGAAGACATCGGTCAGGCCCGCGTCGGTTACAGCCGCATCCAGCACTTCACCTGGAAAGATATCCTCGACTTTTACACCTGCACGGAGTGTGGCCGCTGTTCAGACAATTGTCCGGCGACGATCACCGGCAAGAAGCTGTCGCCGAAACATCTGACCCTGGCGCTCCGGGATCATCTCTACGAGTTGCAGGACGAAGTGGCCGACGGGAAGAGGCCGCTCCGGGACGGACTTCCGCCGGAGACGCCGATCTTGCCCGTGCCGGATCTGGTTCCTGACGTTGTGGATCCTGACGTGCTCTGGGCCTGCACGACGTGCCGCGCCTGTGAGGAGCAGTGCCCGGTGAACATCACCTACGTCGACAAGATCGTGCAAATGAGGCGGAACCTCGTCACGATCCGCGGTGACTTCCCGAGTCAGCTCAACAAACCCTTCGAGGGGATGGAGACGAACGGCAATCCTTGGAACCTCTCGCGCCTCGACCGCGCGGCTTGGACCGAGGGGCTCGACGTGCCGCGCGTCTCTGACCACCCGACGGCCAAGGTTCTCTACTGGGTTGGTTGTGCCGCGAGCTACGACGATCGCGCCAAGAAGATCGCCCGCGCCACGGCCAGTCTGCTCAAAAAGGCGGGCGTCGATTTCGCAATTCTGGCGGAAGAAGAGACCTGCACCGGAGATCCGGCGCGCCGCGCTGGCAACGAGTACCTCTTCTCGATGCTGGCCGAGGCGAACTCTGAGACGCTCAATCGCTACCGCGCCGAAGGCGGCATTCAGACCATCCTGACCACCTGCCCCCACTGCTTCAACTCACTGAAGAACGAGTACCCGGACTTCGGGGCGCGCTTCGAGGTCGTCAATCACACCGATTACCTCCTCGGGCTCCTGATGGAGGGTCGACTCAAGGCGGGGCGTGAGGTGAAGGGGAAGGTCGTCTATCACGACTCCTGTTACCTCGGCCGCTACAACGGGATCTACGATTCGCCCCGCACGCTGCTCGAGAAGATCGGCGCGGAGGTCGTTGAAGCGCCGATGGCGCGGAACAAGGGACTCTGCTGTGGCGCCGGCGGCGCGCAGATGTTCATGGAGGAACAGAACGCCGACCGCATCAACGTGCGCCGGACCAAAGATCTCCTTTCGACCGGGAGCGACACGATCGCGACCGCCTGTCCCTTCTGCATGACGATGTTGACGGACGGCTTGAAGGCGGAAGGTCGCGAGGAAGTGAAGCAGGCCGACGTCGTCGAGCTGCTCGCGAGCGCTTGCCTCTGAGTCGGTTCGGGAGAGCTCTCTTTCGCGGAGAGCTCCCCATCGTGAGAAGCGTCGTCCGGGGGGGCGACGCTTTTCCTTTGTGCGCCCTGCTGGACGCTCCTTTCAGTGGGCAAACGGTGACGGCGGCGCTGAGAGCGGCGGCAGGCGCTGGACGAGCTCGGTGGCGGCGCGGCGTAGGAGCGGGTTGATGGACATGGCGCTCGCGACGATGTTGAGGTCTTCGCGCGTCAGCGTCAGGATCAGGGGGAAGACAAGGCCAAGCGGAGCGTATGGATTCAGGATCAGGGCATTTCTGATCCGGGTGCGGGCCATCCAGCGGTCCGAGGCGACGATCGTCTCGAGGAGCGGAGGCAGCGTCGGACGTCGCGCCGCCATCAGGAGCACGTCCTCCTCACGCAGGGAACTACAGAGGAGGAGCTGACGGATCACACCTGGGTCCGGGTCGAGGATCAGCTTTTCGATCTGCAGGCGGCTCGGGCGCCGAGCCATGGAGCGGCGCTCGCCGAGGGTCACCTCCCTCGGCCCGTACTTCGGGACGCGGATTTCAAAATCGAGCTCCGGGCCAGGACCAGCCCGCTCGAGCACGCGCCCTAAGGAAAGGTAGCCCCGCGCGTCCGCTTCTTTTCGGAGATCTTCGAGCCAAGGGGCCTCGTAGTTGCGCGCCAGCAGCAGCGCGATGGGCAGGGCGGACTCTTTCGCGCGGGCGTCACCGGCGATGGAGCGACCGAGGGTCGCGTCGAGGCTGTGAGCGATGGTGGGCGCGGCGCTCCTCGAGGTCCAATCCAGAAGCCAGGCGACACGCAGGCCCAATTCAGGGAGCGCGACCAGGGAGCGGGCCAAATCGGACGGCGAATCTGGCATCATGCAACCGGCGGGGCAGCGGCCCCCGCGACAATCGGCTATAGCACCATTTCTGGTGGCTAAGGATCCTCGGAGTCGGCTCGCGCGCCTCGCCCCTCTTGCGCAGAGTTACAAGAAAGCTCTGCGGGCCCCCGAGTTCCTGTTTGCGCTCGGTACGGGGCTTGTCGTGTGTGGGGCGGCGGCGCTCCTGGCCCGGAGCGGGTTGCCGCGGGACCGTCTGATCGCGCGAGGGATGCTCGGGCTGCTTCTTGCGGCGTTTTTCGCGCTCATGCTTGCTTCACGTCGCCGCCTCTCGCGCCCCGAGCGCATCCTCAGGCGCACGGTGGGGCTCGTCGACCGAGCGCGCGCGGACGAACTTGCCCGCGCGGATGCGCTCCTCGAAGCCTCTCTCAGTGGTCAGCCGGTGGGCTCCGCAGAGCTCGTCCGTTTGCACTGGGAGAAGCTGGTGGCGAGCCTCGACACCGAGGCGATTCGCCGCGCGCTCCAGAAGCGAGGGCGGATCTTCTTAGCGCTCGGCCTTGTGCTCTGCTTCGGCACACTGTCCCTCGCCTCAGGGCGCATCTTCGAGCTCGTCGAGGGTACGAACCTGCTCTTGGTGCAGGATCGGGTGGCTCCTTACATGCTGCCCTATGTCGAGAAGGCGCGCGTCATCGTGCGTCCGCCGAGCGACATGGCTGGGCGCGCCGTGACTCAGAGCCTCTGGGGCGACACGGCGGTTCTTCCCGTCGGGAGCCGCGTCACGGTCGAAGCGGAGGCGATCGCCCTGGGGCGCGATCTCGTGCTGACGGACGGAGAACAAGAGATCCCGTTTCGCCCCGACGCGGAAGGAACCTTGACCGCAGAGATCACGATCGAAGAGACGATCGTGCTCCGCATCGCGGCCCGCTTTGGCACCTCGCTGATCATCGATCCTTTCGAGAAGACGATCTTCGCTCTGCCGGATCGGGAGCCGACGGTCATCTTGAAGGGGGCTCCTCGCTCGATCGCGCTGCGCGACGTCACGAGCCTTCCTCTTGAGTATGAGGTGACCGACGACCGCGGCATCACGGAAGTCGACCTCGTCCTCGAGAGTGGAAGGCGAGAAGAACGCACAGCCCTCGCTCGGCCGGCGCGAGGAACCCTCGGCGAGTCCGGCGTTACGGAGCTCAAGGCCGATCATCCGATGCTGCTGGGGGCGTACCTGCCCGTCGAAGTGCGCATTGAGGCTCGCGATGCAGCGCTCTCGAGGCGCGGCGCCGCCAGTCGCAGCGAGTCGATCACGATCGTCCCCGAGGCGCTCGGGGCGAGCCTCGTCGAGCGCTATCGCTTGTTCAAAAAGTTTCGGAGCAGCCTCGTCCACTATTATGCGAATGCGCGCGCAGCGGGCTTTGAGATCGGCGGCGCGCGCCGTGAGGCGCAGGGTGCGGCGAGCGGCGATCTGAACGCGGCGCTCGAGGAGCTCGAGAAGGGCCTGGCGACGCTTCCGGAAGGGGCGACAGGGTCTCTCGGATTTTTGCGGGCCCAGGTGAGCGCGCTCGAGGCCAAAGGTCCGGAGCGGCTCGATCCGGAGAGCGCAGTCTTGGCGGTCGACGTGCTTCTCTCCGAGCTGAGCGCGAAGGACGCGGAGCGCTTGGCGAGCGATCTTGCGTTAGCTCTGGATGAGGTGAAGGCCCTCGCGCAGAAGTCCTCCGATACCGAGAAGAACCGCGGGCCGGAGGTGATCGCTGAGCTCCGCGAGCTGTTGGCCGCCGGGGCGAAGAACCTCTCCGAGCTCGGTGTGCTCGGAGCCGACTTGGGCTCCGTCGCTGAGGCAGATCTCGGCCGCCTCAAGCGCAGCGTCAAAGATCGGGCCTGGGATCGAGTCGCGCGCATCGCGGAACACCTCGCGGCCCGCTTGCGCCGCGGGAGCCCGAGCTTCGGGGCGCGCGGTGAGGCTCCGGCGACCGGACCGGCGAGCGTCGAGAGCGGCACGCCCAAGGGCGGAGGGCAGGGGTCACTCTCTCAGGCTCCCGAGGAGTTTCGCTCTCTCGAAAAGGAGACTGAGCGTCTACGAAAGGAACACGCGGGAGAGTTGAGTGAGCTCGAGCGTATTGTCCGAGATGCGCGCCTCGCGGCCCAGGCGGACGCGCCCGGGCGGGAAGAGGAACTTGCCGAGAAGTTGAGGGACGCGGTCGCGGAGTTGCCCGAGGGCGCGAGCGCTCCGGGGAGCGCTCGCGCAGAGGCGGCGCTCGGTCGTGGTCAGGCGGAAGCGATGGCTGATGCTCTCGAGGGGCTCGATATCAAGCGGGCCATCGAGCGGGGTGAGGCGGCGCTCGGAGCTCTCGAGCGGGCCCGTGAACTCGGCGAAGAGCGTGGTTCGACGGTGAGCCCGGAGGCGCTCGAGCGCGCGGTGACCGGCGTGCAGGCGGCGCTCGATGCTGCGCGCGCGAACCAGGCGCGGCGCCGTGAGGCCCTCAAGGGAGACGACTCGCTCCGTGGCAACGCCGAGCGGGAGCGGCGCTTTTCTGAGCGGGCGCGCACCTTGGCGAAGAAGGGGGCGACGGGGTCCGCGCGTCTCCCAGAAGAATCGGTGCGGGCGCTCGAGCGTGCAGCACAATTCATGAAGAAGGCCGCGGACGCGCTCGATCAAGGAGACGCCGAAGAGGCGCGCGCGCAAGCGGACCGGGCTCAGACTGAGCTGGAGCGCGCGCGCAGCGAGCAGCCGAGCGAAGGCGGCGGGGGTGAAGGCGGGGAGCAGCGAGAAGGCCGACCGGGGGGCGACGAAGAAGGGGAAGGCGTCGAGTCGACACGGGAGCACGGCGTCGTTCCCCAAGAAGAGAAGAACCTCGGGCGGGCCTTTCGGGAGCGCGTCCAGGCCGGGCTCCGCGATCGCAGCGGACGGTATGGGGCGAGTGTGAGTCGGTACCTCGAGAAGCTGCAATGAAGATTCCGGGACGGTATTTGCTCACGGCGCTCGTCTTCGCGCTGACTCTCGGCGGGGGAATGTACGCGATCGGGTACTTCACGCCGAAGCCACCCGAAAAAGCTGGGGAAGGTGAGCAGCCGGATCTTGTCGCTCTGTCGCGCAAGTTGACGGAGCTGCGCGTGCGCGCCGCTGAGGCCAAGATCATCACGCTCGATGTGGAGGAGGCGGAGAAACTCTTGCAGGGTATGCAGGGACCGCTCGCTGCGCGCGCTCGCGCGCGCCTCGACGTGTACCGCGGTGATTGTGAGGGGGCGCTGTCCCGCCTCTCGGGAGCGGCTCTCGAGAGCCTGGACGGAGCCAAAGAGCTTCGCGCCTACGCAGAACGATGCGCCGGTGCGACGGTGGGAGCGCGTGTGATGCAAGACGCGCGGCGCGGAGTCTGGCTCAGGATGCAAGACTCGGCCGACCAGGTGCTCGCCGAGCTCATCATGGACACCGCGGCCGCGGCTCGCGACGCCATCGAAAAAGATCTCCGGACCAAGCTGCCGCGGCCGCTCCGGATCGATCTCGTGCGCGACCTCTTCTCGCTCTCGGCTGTGACCGGATTACCTCTCGACGCCGCCGAGACGACGGGCACGGTCGCGGTAGCTCGTTATGGGCGCGTGACGATGATCACTCCGCGCGCGCCGCGCCACGGGTATCCGTGGCAGGATACTTTGGCCCACGAAATCACCCACCTCATCATCAGCCGTGCGAGCTTCGACAGAGCTCCGCTCTGGCTCCAGGAGGGGGTGGCGAAACGAGAGGAAAGACGCTGGCGCGCTCCCCGCGCCTTTGACGATCGCGATCGTCCGCTCGAGGTAGCAACCCGGGCCTATCGCTCCGGGCGCCTGCGAGGAGTCGATCGGCTTGGCTCCTCGATCGCGCTGTTGCCTTCGGCGGACGCGGCGCAGATCGCCTTCGCGGAGGTGACGAGCTTCGTCGGCTTTTGGATCGATAAGTCCGGACCGGCTGCTCTGCCTGCGCTGCTCCGCGAGATTGCGCTGCTCGGCGATCCCGATCGGGCGCTGCGTGGAATTTCTGGCTATGGGCTCTCGGAGTGGCAAACGCTCTTTCACGCGGAGCTGAGCCAGCGAGATCTTGCCGCGGACACGGGGCCTGGCGCAGAGGGGGCCGGAATGGTCACCGCGGCCCGAGCCAACCGCGTGAGCGAGCTCCTCTTCTTCGCCGGTCGTTACGAGGAGTCCTTCGAGCGCGCGGCCCTCGAGCTCGATCGGGTCCCGGCGAGCGCGCCCTTGCGCTTCAGTGCTGCGCGGGCTGCTGCCCGCGACGGACTCGTCGAGGAAGAGCGGACAGTTCTCGGCAGCGTGGAGGAAGTCGCTTCCGCCCATGGGGGGCATCTGGCGCTCCTGGCCAAGGCGTCAAATGTCTCCGGCGACCTGGGGCATCAGGCCCTCGGGCTTGATCCTTACCTGCTCGAGGTGGCCTGCATGGATGCCCCGCGGGACGTCATTTCCGGGACCGAACCGCTCAGTCCCGAGAACAAAGCGGCGCTCTCACCCCTGTGCGCCCATGTGCGCTCTTTGGTTCCGCGCGGGGCCGAGTAAGATCGACCACCGGGCACACGCTCGCCCGCGATTTGACCAAGAGTTTCGCGAGCGCCTACCATAGGATTGCCTGCCCTGAGCACCCACCTTCGGAAGACTTCGTGAGTTTTACCTCCCTAGCTGCGGCCCAGCTCATTCGAGCGTTGCCCCGAGTCCAGTTGAGTCGCGCTGTCGGCGCCCTTTCGGAGAAAGGACTGCCGCCGGTAGCGGCGGGCTTGGTCGAAGGGATCTATCGACGTTTCTATCCGGTGAACATGGACGAGGCGGCGGAGGCGGGGCCTTATGAGTCCTTCGATGCCTTCTTCACGCGGGCGCTCCGCCCCGGTGTGCGCCCGATCGCAGATGTCCCGCTCGTTTCGCCCGCCGACGGAAAGCTGTCTGCGGCGGGGCCGATCGACGGCGCTGGGAAGATCGTCGTCAAGCAGCAGGTCTACGAAGTAGCTGAGCTCGTCGGTGACGCGAAGGAAAGCCAGCGCTTCATCGGTGGAGAGTTCGCTGTCGTTTATCTGGCGCCCTCCGACTACCACCGGGTGCACAGCCCTGTGGACGGGAGCGTCTCGGAGGTCGTCGGCATCCCCGGGGATCTGTTCCCGGTGAACGCGATCGGCGAGGCCCATTTCCCTGGGCTTTTTGTGCGCAATAACCGGGTCGCGATCCACATCGACACCGAGCACCTCGGCCGCGTCACTGTCGTGATGGTCGGCGCGACCATCGTCGGGCGCATCAGCGTGACCATGATCCCGGAGCCCTCGGTTCCGAAGGGCCTCACGCGATTGACTCCTCCGGTCCCGGTCCGCCGCGGCGACGAGCTCGGTAAATTCCATTTGGGTTCGACGGCGGTTGTCCTCGTCGAACCAGGTGTCCATATCTCCCGCGGTCTCGGCGTCATTCGCTATGGGACCGGACTTGTGAGGGAAGCATGAGCAGCGGCGGCGACAAGAGCGGTAGCCCAGGCGAGGCGACTGAGGAGCGCACCCCCGCGCCGATTCGGGCGATGCGAGTCATCGCGCTGTCGCGCAGCTCGCCTCCGAGTCGTAGGGCCGACGCGTCCGCGCCGAGCTCGGAGGAGACGAGCTCGCCTGCTTGGTCGTCGCCGGAGCACGAAGTCGAAGTCGATGTGGACGTCGAACAAGGCGCCTCCGCAGGGGACGTGGGCGACGCGAGCGCAGGGGCTGGGGCGCCGGGCTCGTTCCCTCCGAATCCGCCGCCTGTGGCTTCGCGCCCACCGACCGGGCCGACGCCGGGCTCGTTCCCTCCGAATCCGCCGCCTGTGGCTTCGCGCCCACCGACCGGGCCGACCCCGGGTTCGTTCCCGCCGCCGGGTGCTCTTCCGTCGGCTGTTTGGCCGAGCCCCGTTCCGAGCGCGAACTCCTTACCTCAGACGCCCGGTTCCCCGATTTCCGGCCCTCCGGTCTCGGGCCCTCCGGTCTCGGGTCCTCCACCGATTTCTGGCCGTCCTGTCTCCGGCCCGAAAGCGGCGAGCGATCGTCCGCTGCCGTCCTTTTCTGATGAGCTCTCGGACGCGGCCACGCCTGTGTTCGTGGCGCCGACGGGGGACTTCGAGGAGCCTCCGGTCCATTTCGAAGAGGCGGAGTCGCCTGCTCCGGCCGAGACTCCCGTCGTCGAAGCGATTGTCGAGTTGCTCGCCGAGGAGGCGCGGGATTCGGAGCCGCGCATCTCGCTCCCGGGCTTTCTCCAGGCGGACGACATCGAGCCCCTCTCCGAGCGGCACGACGAGGAGCTCGAAGCAGAGCTTGAAGACGTCGAACCGACACCGATCGCTCCGAGTTACCAGCCTCGGGAAGGCGACGAGGCTCGACCCGAGACAACCTCGGGACCCGCTGTGGCGCCCGCGGCTGTGGCTCCTCCGGCTTCGACGAGCTCCCCCGGTGATCGTCCGCCGCCCCCGAAGCGCAGCCCGCCGCAGTCACTGAAGGCGACGCCCGCGGGCGGCCCTGCGAGACCAGCGCTGCCGACCGCGAAGATGAAGAAGAAGCCCTGGTGGGAGGAAATCTTCGGGGACGATTTCTCGCGCAGCTACCGACCGCCGACGCCCGCTCAGATTGAGCGCGAGACCACCTTCATCGAACGCTCACTGGCCCTACCCCCGGGGTCCGTTGTCTTGGATCTTGCCTGTGGTCAGGGAGAGTACGCGGTCGAGCTCGGCAAGCGAGGCTACTCGGTCGTCGGCTACGATCTCTCCGTGTTCCAGCTCGCCATGGCCGCCGACCGGGCCCAGTCCGCGAGCCAAAAGATCAACTTCCTCCAAGGGGACATGCGCGAAATGGCCTTCGAGTCCATGTTCGATGGCATCGTCTCTTGGAATACGTCCTTCGGTTACTTCGAAGAGGAGCGGAACGCAGACGTGCTCCGGCGCATGTATTCGGCCCTTCGCCCCGGCGGCGTACTCCTGATGGAGGTCTTGAATCGCGACTACGCGGCGCGGGAAGCTCCGATCAGCAATTGGTATGAAGGCGACGGCTGCATCTGCATGGATGACATGTCCCTCGACTTCATCACGAGTCGCCTGACCGTGAAGCGCAGCGTCATCCTCGACGATGGACGCAGCAAAGAGGTCACCTACTCGATTCGCCTCTACTGTCTCTCGGAGATCGGCAAGCTGTTCCACGACGTTGGTTTCGTGGTGCACTCGGTGTCGGGCAGTCCGAGCACACCGGGCGCCTTCCTCGGCAGCAACTCCCCGAGCCTCATCATTCGCGCCGAGCGCCCGCTCAAATAGTCGTCGAAACGGGCCTCCGCCATTTTCGGCGAGCCTGCGCGCTCGCGCCGAGCGCCCTTTTGACGCACCGAAGGCTCCTTAGGGCTCCTTTGGAAGGGGCCCCGGTCCATCACCTCCTCCTCGACTCAGCCGAGCCTTCGTCTGCGCTCATCCTCGATGTTGAGCCCGGCCGAGAAGCTCCGCCGAGCCCCCGGCCCGCCTCTGGCCCCCCGCGCGCCTGCGGCGCGCCGCCGAGCCCCCGGCCCGCCTCTGGCCCCCCGCGCGCCTGCGGCGCGCCGCCGCGCCCCCGGCCCGCCTCTGGCCCCCCGCGCGCCTGCGGCGCGCCGCCGCGCCGCCCAGCCAAGCTCAGCGGAACCAGGGAGCAGCCGAGGGCGGCGCTCAATCCGAACAGCGCACCCGCGGGCCGCCGCCTTCGAACTCACAGGAGCACGACGCACCCAAAATCCGCGTGAGACATCCGCAGCTCGGCTCCGCTCCACAATCACTGATCCAAGCGCAGGCCGCCAAATTCGCCTTCGACTCATCACAATAGGCCCCCATCGGGCAGCTCCCCTGTCCACAGGAAAACCCAGAAAACGCTTCCGCTGGCTCCGCCTCGCTCTCCGCCCCCGCGCCATCGACGTCTGCCGAAGAAGCGCTCGCGCGGGGCTCCTCATCCCAAGAGGAGGACGGAGAGCTCGGCTCCTTTGAGCCGCCGCCGCAGGCGGCGGCGAGGAGCACAACAAAGAGCACGGGGAGAGAAGAAGATCGCGGGAAGGTCATGGGGTACTGAGCTCCAGCTCTTGTTCGAATCCGGAGAGCGCTTTGCGGATTTGGGATTCGGACTCAGGGGCGAGGGTGCGAACGCCGACCCGGCTCAAGCTGTACTCCAGCACGGCCGCTTCGAGGGGACTCAATAGGGCGGTCCGCCGGTACTCGAGATCGGGCATCCGGTAGACCAGCCGGAGTCCGTCGTGCGTCCGAGTTTCTTCGAGAATCTGAGGCGGCTGGCCCCCGGGGACCTCCGGGGGCGGCCCGGACAAATCGCGGACGATGCCTCGGATCAGCTCAGCTCGTCGGCGCGCCGTGAACAGGACCTTCTGCGTGAACATGTCGAAGAACTTGTTCCGCGAATAGGTGTTCGGCGCGAGAGCGAGCGCGACGAAGAGAGCGTCGGGGTGGGGTGGGCGGAGGTTGGTCACGTTAGCTCTTGGTTTGATCGGCCGCGAGCGCCTCGGCCTGGTAGTGAGTGACGATCGCCTCCGTCAGCTCATCCAGGTCACCCGTCATCACACGATCGAGCTTATAGAGCGTCAAGCCGATCCGGTGGTCTGTCAGGCGGTTCTGAGGGAAGTTGTAGGTGCGAATTTTTTCGGAGCGATCGCCGGCTTTGACCTGGCTGCGCCGCTCATCGCGGATCGCCTCCGCTTGGCGAGTGCGCTCGGCGTCGAGCAGACGGCTGCGCAGAATTTTCAGGGCCTTGGCCTTGTTCTTGAGCTGGCTGCGCTCATCCATGCAGCGCACGGAGAGCCCGGTCGGAAGGTGGGTGACTTGGACGGCGCTGTTGGTGGTGTTGACGCCCTGGCCGCCCGGTCCGCTCGCGGCGGCGATGTCGAAACGGAGGTCCTTGTCTTCGAGCTCGATGTCGACCTCGTCCGCCTCCGGCAGGACGGCGACGGTGGCGGTGGAGGTGTGGACGCGGCCTTGCGTCTCGGTGGCGGGAACACGCTGAACCCGGTGAACGCCGCTCTCGTACTTGAGGACGGAGTAGACGTTGTCGCCGCTGATGAGCGCGATGATTTCCTTGATGCCGCCGGCGGTCGCTTCGCTTTGGGAGAGAATCTCGACTTTCCAGCCCTTCGTCTCCGCGTAACGGGCGTACATGCGAAACAGGTCGGCGGCGAACAATGCGGCCTCTTCGCCGCCGGTGCCCGCGCGGATTTCAAGGACGGTATTTTTGTCGTCGTCGGGGTCGCGCGGCAGAAGCAGGATGCGGATCTCGCGCTCGAGCCGGTCGCGGTCTGCCTCGAGGGCGGGGAGCTCCTCGCGCACCAAGGGGCCGAGCTCGGGATCGTCGAGGACACTTTTGTCCTCCGCGATCTGTTTCTCAACCTTGGTGTAAGCCTTGAAGGCCTCGGCGATGGGCGCGAGGCGGCGATGTTCCCGGTTCAGCTCGCTCTGGCGACGCGGATCGGCGAGCACCGCCGGGTCACACAAAAGCTCACTCACCTCTTCCAGGCGCCGGCTGAACTGAGTCAGTGTGTCGACAGGGATCATCTTTTCGGGACACTGACGCTGTCAGAAGCTCCATCCGGAGGCAACAAGAGCGGCCGCCGAGCGGGCGCAGCCCGGGGCCTTGGGGCCGTCCGCCCTTGAATTTAGCGGAAGGTCCCGAGCCAGGACTTGCGCGAGCCCCGGCTCGACGAGGATGATGGAGTTTGTGACCGGAAACCACTCCGAGCTTCGAGCCCGCGCTGCCAAGATCGCAGCGTGGCTTGTCGAGAAGGAGCGCCCCGACGAGGCGGTGGCCCTCCTGGCTGCCTGGGCCGCCAACGGCCCCAACGACGCTGAGGGACAAGCGCTGCTCGCTGAGGCGCTGCGCGTCGACCCGAGCGCCCCCGTGGCGCAGCAAGCCTTCGAGCGCATGGAAGGCGTGAGCGGAGACCACTCGCGTCTCGAGGAAGCCACGCGCACCTTCGACGAAGCTCAGCTCCAGAAGCTCGAAGCGGAGATCCGTAAGCCGAGCTTCCGCCGAGCTCAGATCGGGTTCAACAACAACGTCAAGTTCAAGAACGCGGTCTACCACGTTCAGACCGAAGACAGTGGCCTCGACGCTCCTCATATCATCACGCATCTGTTCGCGGACGGCGGGCGCGTCATCAAGAGCCACAAGCGCTCCTACGAACAGCACGTCAACCGCCCCGACGTCTCCGAGTACGTGCGCGGCTTGATGAAGGCGCAGCACCTCGAGATGGTCATGAAGCTGCGCGAAGGCGGCTTCGATCGCATCATCGCTGGACACGAGATCGGCGGCCTTGAAGTCCTGACGGAGCCGCCGAACGTCGACCTCAAGCTCAAGAAGAAGAAGGAAGAGCCACAGCCCTCCGAGATTGTCGCGCAGTCGATCCGCGGCGCTCAGGTCGTCTTCCGGCTCCAAGTCACGCGCAGCTTGAGTGGCGGACCGGAGGTCTATGCGCCGCCCGGACCGCGCGCGATCATTGGGTCGAAGGGCGCTGTCAATCTCCAAGGAGAACGCTTCTGCTGTCCGGAGGAGGGACTGCTCGTGATGCGCGGCGGCCAGCTCTGTCTCGAAGAGCTCGCCGGGGGCAACGGGATCTTCCTTCGGATCACGGGCCCTGTGGAGCTCGAGTTTGGAGATGAGTTCGTTGTGGGGGACCAGCTGCTTCGGGTGGAGAAGAACCCGAAGCCGGATGATGGGCCCGCGCCGGACCCGACCTATTTCTACTCGTCGCCGAAGTGGCCCTCGTCGTTCCGCGTCGTCCAACAGTTCGCGGGCGGCGCGCGGGGCTCGACGGTCCTGGCTCGCGGCAAAGCGCTGCAGATCGGGGCTATCTCGGGAGATCTCAGGTTCCCCGACGATCCGCTGCTCTCCGAACAACACTGCCTGATCGAAGATCAGGCGGGCAGCCTGGTCTTGACCGACCTCGGCTCGCGCACAGGCGTGTTCGTCCGAGTGCGCGGTGAACAGACCCTGAGGCATGGCGACGAGCTCCTCGTCGGACGGACGCGCCTCAAGGTCGAGCTCCCGGAGCCGGGCACCACCTTCTCCTAGCGGCGCGCGCCCCACATCTCTGCGACTACGTCTGGAGGTGCCTCGCTCTTCCTCGCCCGAAGCCGGGTGAGGTTTCTCGGGGCACGCTTTCCGGGCACAAGCGCCCCCTCCGGGGCACAAAACGAAACAGGAGCTCAGGTCGCAGTGACCTTCGCTCCTGATCCGAGGCTTCTCGAAGAAGCCGAGTGGCATCACTCTGCGGCGGGAGCCTCAGCAGCCTCTTCAGCAGCGGGAGCCTCTTCAGCAGCGGGAGCCTCTTCCTCGCCAACAGCCTCTTCCTCAGCAGCGGGAGCCTCAGCCGTCGAGGGATCCTCAGCGGGAGCCTGGCTGCCACCGCAAGCGACGGCGAGAGAAGCGAAAGCAACGGCGAGAACGGTCTTGCGAATGATCATGTTCGTATATCTCCTAGTTTCAGATCTGATGCTGCTCCGGGGAGGTCCGAAACTGTGCACGAACCACGGTCAGCCCCCCTCAGACGCCACAGCTCCACATTTCGGCTCATGTGGGGCGCGTTTTTTTTCAGACCCGAGGTCTATTCTGAATCGCTACGCCATCATCGCAAAGATTACGCCCGAGGCGGAATCCTGAGAGCCCCGGTGGGAGAAATCGAACCCGAGGCGCTTCCTGAAGAGCCGTTTTTCGGGGCTGGTGCGTCCATACTGCGTGCCGGTGCCGGCCCGAATCCAGAAACCCTCGCCTCACCTGCGGCTCGTCTCCGCCGGTGACGCCGAAGCTGCTCGTCGGACTCCGGGGCTGACGGACGCGGAGCTCGTCCTTTTGTGTCGAGTGCGGGAGCGGGGCGCCTTTGAAGAGCTCTACCGGAGACACGCTGCTTCGGCGCTCGCGCTCGCTGTACGCATTCAGGGCAATACCGTCGACGTCGAGGATATTGTGCACGACGCCTTCGTCCGGGCCCACGATCACCTCGACAAGCTCCGGAGCGGCGATTCCTTCCGGGCCTGGCTCGGGTCGATTGTGGTGCGCTTGGTTCGCACGCGCCTTCGAAGGAAGCGTCTTCTGACTTCCCTGGGCCTTTCGCGCAGTGAGCCGATCGATTTGGATGCTGTGGCTGCGCCGAGCATCGCTCCCGAAGAGCGCCTCGAGCTCGCTGAGGTGTACGCGATCCTCGAAGGGCTGCCTTTGGACCGACGGATCGCCTGGACGCTTCGTTATATCGAAGGCCGCCAGCTCGAGGAGGTCGCGGAGATGAGCGGATGTTCCCTCGCGACAGCAAAACGCTGGATCGCCCAGGCCCAGCAGGCCATTGCCGACAATCGCAGCCTCCCTTTGCGATCCCCTGAGCGCGCCCGCGCGGCGCAAGGAGCTGAGCCATGACCGATTTTGAATCGGAAGAGGTTCATTCACGGGCTGGTCCTTCCCGCTCTCGGGACCTTTCTCATTGGATGAGGTCCTACGACAACGCGCCCGAGCTCGAGCGCATCTGGCAGCGCCTCGAGACGCGACGCCCGGCTCGCGCCTGGACGCAGCGGGCCGAACTGGCCCTCGCCGCCGTGTGCCTCTTGGGACTTGGCTTTGGTCTTGGGCGTTCGAGTGCGGGTCTCGGAGAGGGGACGCTCGCTGACCTCCGGGAACCTCGCTCGATGAACATCACGGCGGAGCCCGCCGCTTCCGCGCCGCCTCGAGCGCCTGCCCCCCGGGAAGAGAAACGTGAGGAGACGAGTCGCGCGGACTCTCCGGCGAAGCGGGCCCGCGCTCGCTTCACGGCGCGTCCGGCTCCGAGCCTGGAGCCCGCTTTGCCCGGAGACGTGGAGCTCGTCGAGGCGGCGACCGGCGCCCCGTACGAAGGGGAGAGCTGGGAGCGCCTCGCGGAACAAGGAAAATACACGGAAGCTTTCGAGGCGCTCGACGAGTCCGGCGAGCTGCGCCGCTTGTCCGCCGAAGGCAGCGCTGATGATCTGATGACCCTCGCCGACATTGCGCGTTTCGCTGGGCGTACGGGCTGGGCGATTCAGCTCCTGCGTGAGGTGACGACCCGTTACGCCGAAGACGAAAGTGCACCGCTCGCGGCGATGACGCTCGGGAACTTGCTCGATCGCGCCGGAGACGTGGAGGGGGCCGCCCGCGCCTATTCGCTGTGCCGAAGGCTCGCGCCTTACGGAGACTTTGCAGAGGACGCTCTGGTTCGTGAGTTCATGCTCGCGACGGGAGCCAGAGACCGCGCTCGCGCGGCGCGCCTCTTCACTGAGTACCAAACGCTGCACCCCGGTGGGGCGCGCGCTGAAGAAATGGGCGCCGCCCTCGAACAACTGGGCGATAGCGATCCGTCCGCTCCGGGCGCCGAGCGGGATATTTGGGGCGCGCCCTCTGTGGAGGCTGTCGAGCCTCTGGGTCCTGGGCGTGAGAAAGAGAGCGAAAAGAGCGCTCCGGCGAGTGAGAGCCTAGAGCCGTAACGCCTGAGGACGAACGAGCACGGATGAGGGCACTTTGGGCGGCTTCGGCGCTGATTGCCATTTTGAGTGTGGCGCGCCCGGCGCCGGCAGCGAACATGGCCTGGAGTTTGTCGCTTCCGAGCGGCAACCGGGAACATCCGAACCTCGAGGCACACCGCGCGCTCTTCGAGCGCACGATCGCGATCGAGCTGAAAGATGAGCAGATTGTGGGGCGCGTCGGCGAAGATGAAGCGGCGCTCTCGGTGTATATCCGGGTGACCTATGAAGGCCCGAACCTGAAGGTGGAGGTCTGGGACCGGGGGGACGAGGCCGGAGAGCGGCTGATCTCAGGCAGCGGTGGACCGGGTGTCGTTGCGCGGCGGGTCGCGCTCACGACGGTCGAGCTCCTCCGAAAGCTCTCGCGCCGCCGCTCCATGGAGCAGAAGCGGCAACTCGAGGCGGAACTCGTCGCGAAGAGGGAAGAGGAGCGCGAGCGCCTTGTGCGCGAGCGCGAGCGGCCACGTCTTCTGAGCTCTCTTCGAGCGGTTGGCTTTCCGAGCGCGGGGGCGGCTTTTGGGCCAGAGCTCGGCGTGCTCGTAAATGGAGACGCGCCGCTCCGGTTCGGCGTTTCGCTCGGATATGGGGCGGGCTTCCTCGATCTTTCGTCGAGCGGAGAGGGAGAGGCGACGCCGAGCTTCTCGCTTCTGAGCTGTGAGCTCCTGCTTGGTTACGTGGTGCCCGTGGCCGCGCGCGGAGAGTTCTCCATGGGGCCTTATGCGCGGGCGAGCGCGCTCCATAAAAATGGCCCGGTGGCGCTTCCTTCCGGCGAGCAGGATGCGCTCACGGCCAGCGGAGGGCTCTTCCTCGGATTCGAGACGAGCTTGAGCGGCTCGATTGGACTCTTTGCGCGCGGAGATGCAGGTGTTGTTCTCGCGCCGCTCGCGCTGACGGCCGGACAATCGGCGGCGCGCCTCGAAGGACTGAGCCTCGGCCTGTCCTTGGGGATGACATTAGCTCTCGAGTAGAGAGCTCAAGAGCTCGCGCCGGAGAGGAGCGCGCGCAGGGCTCGGGTGGCCCCTTCGAGGCGACCTTCGACTCGAAAGGTCTCAGCGCCGTCGGTCTCAGCGACCTTCTTGCAGCGGAACACCTTCAGGCGAAGGTTGTGTTCGGTGCCTTCGATGGAGGCGAGCACGGTCGAACCGTGAGGGTAAGCCTTGGAGGTCTCGAGCACGGCGCGGTCCCCTTGCGCCTCGAGGACCGAGCCGCGACCACCGGTCGTGAGCAGGAGGCTGATGCGCTTGTCTTCCGTCATCTCGGGCGCACCTTAGAACACATCCAGGCAGGACTCGGGAGCCCTCCGGGCCGCGGCAGCGGCGTCCGGCTCGTGGCTCAACTGTGCCACTCTGCGGGGCCCGAGACCCCAAAAAACGGCCCTGGCGCGTCGGTCCAGTTTGGGCACGGGCCTTGCTGGTTCGGAAGGGCTCCTCGGGAGGTCTGTCGCTCGCCCACGGCCGGGTGAGCGTGGGACCGGTCCCCAGGTAAGCTAGGAGGAATCGCCATGAAGACGAAAATGCTCGTTTCGCTCGTGTCCCTGTTTGCCCTCAGCGGGGTCCCGCTGACGGCGGCTGCGCTGGAGGACGGCGAGTGTCGCTCGGACACGGACTGCGGCGTGGGCGCGCGCTGCGAGAAGGCGCAGTGGGTAGAGCCCTGCGGGTCGCAGGAGTACGCCGATGGCGCGAGCGACGACGTTTGGGGGAACGATGACGTCGGTGACGCGACGACTGAACCCCCGCCGATCGACGGGGGACCCGCTCCGGGCGAAAACGGGACGTCGGACGCGGGCGACTGCGATACGCGGGTGCATGAAGCAGAGATCGGCCGCTGCGTGACGCCGCCCGCGCCGTGTAGCGAGGACGCTGAGTGTGGGGAATATGAGGTCTGTCGAAAGGCGAGCGTGGGCGGGGGTTGTTCGGGGGATGACTCGGGCGACGGCGGATGGTCGCCGAACGACGGCGTCTCGCGTGACGACAGCGCGTCCCCTTCTGAAGCCTGTTCTGACTTGCCGGAGCAGGAGGAGCCGAGCGGGACATGTGGTCCCGGGGCCTCGAGCTGTGATCGCGACGCGGACTGCCCGCGGGAGTTTCAGTGTGTGGTCGTGGGTACGGATTCCTCGGACGGCTGCGCCTGTGTGACGGCGCCTTGCGACTGCGAGCCTGCGTCTGTCGAACGCAGAGCGTGCCGACCGAAGATCGTCGAGTGCGAGGAGAATGACGAGTGTCCCGAGGATTGGGTCTGCAGCCGGGTCGACACTGTGAACTGTTCGGGTGGGGGCGCGGAGCCAGGCTTTGAGGACGACGCTTCAGGCCCCGCTCTCCCTGCGGACGATCGTGGAGAGTCGGGGACTCCGATGCCTCCGGCGGACGGAGAAGGAGCCGAGCCCGGGTCCTCCCGTGAGTGCACGACCGTCCGCGGTCCGGGTCAGTGTTTACCCCGAGTGTGGAGCGAAAACGGTGTGGACTTCGGTGGCGCGTCGCGGGGTGATACTCCCGTGAGCGGCGACGACGGCGAGGACGACTCGCCGCCGCCGAAGGGTTCCGATCCGAATGAGGGCGCGCCGGGCAGTAGCACCGATGGCAGTGGCGCGGGTCAAGAGGCCGAGAACGGCGCGCGGGGCGGGGGCTGCGCGGTCGGGCCGAAGTATTCGGCGCCGAGCCCCGGTGTATGGGTCATGGCGATCGCGGCTCTCGGGGTTCTTGGTCGCCGTCGTCGCCAGCGCCTTTGAGCTCTCGCCGAAAGGCCGCATGATCGGGGGCGTCGTTCGCGGCGCCCCTTTTCTTTTCGGAGTCTCCTCTTGTCTGAAGATCTGATCGTTGGATTCGTCGCCGCCGTGTTCGGGCTCTACACGCTGGCTATGCGCCTCTCCCGCCCGGAGCGCTTCTCACGGCTGGCGGTGATGAAGGAGCGACTCGGCGAGCGGGCCGGCAGTCTCGTGCACCTCGTCATCTACTCGCTCTTACCTCTTGCGATCGGCGTCTACTTCCTCCTGGTGGGATTTCAGATTCTGCCGACCCAGCGCGGGGGATGACCGCGCCGATGGTGTGAGCTCGAAGGGCTCTCTCGGATCGCCCGGGTCCTGGAGGCTGGGCGTGCGACTACACCAAAGGTCAAATGGTTCGAGCTCGGACGGGTGAGGCTCATGAGCCGTGGGCAGGGACCGCTCGCCGAGCGGGCGAGTGAGTTCGCCGTAGAGGAAGGCGTCGTCGAAACCGGCAGCGCTCGCCGCGTGCCGCGTCGCGGCGAACACGACGCGCGAGAGCTGGCTCCAGTAAATGGCCGAGAGGCACATGGGACAGGGCTCCGCGCTCGCAAAGATCGTCAGGCCTGTGAGCTCGCGCGCCCCGAGCTCCTGACACGCTCTACGGATTGCGACGATCTCCGCGTGGGCTGTCGGATCTTTGAGCTCGAGGACCAAGTTCGTCCCCTCCGCGATGATGCGTGTGCCCTCTGAGATGACCGCTCCGAAGGGATGCCCGCCGAGCTCCACATTCCTGCGTGCGAGCTCGATGCTGCGCTCGAGAAGGCGCGCGTCGGGGCCGATAGCGCGCCCCGCGGGCTGGCTCGAATCTTCGGGAGCGGAGGTCACGAGTGGGCGATCAGAGATGGACGGTTCCGTGCTGCTTTTCGTTCGTCTTCGGCGTCTCGCCGGTGACGACGGCTTTGGCCATTTCGAAGACGACCTTGAGGGCGTTGACGCCGCTGCTGTCCCAGTACTCGATGGTCCGAGGACGAATGCGGATCAGGGCAGCGTTCGGATCTTCCGGCCCATCGAACCAGGCCTCGGAAGGCAGGCTGAAGACGCGCCGACGCTCCTCGAGATCGGTGACAATGGCGGCCTGGCCCATCACGGTGACAAAAGCTCCACCGTCCTGGAGCGTGAGGCAAACCGAAGGATCGGCGAGAATCTCATCGACCTTCGTGGTGTTCAGTCCGGTCATGAAGGTGATGGTGAGGTTTTGGCTCAGCTCGGCGATGTGCATCGGTCGCCCGTGAAAGCCTCCGTCCAGAGAGCGGGTCACGAGCATCCCATTGCGGAAGCTCTTGAGCATTTCGTGGCACTTGGTGAGCTCGGTCTCCTGTTTCGGTTCCATGAGGGGCCGTTCGTGCAATCGGCGCGCCATACGTTTCCTGCGGAAAATGTTGGACTTTCGAAGGGTCCGGACGGATGCGCGGCTACGCAAGATCGCCTCGCTGTGGCGATCGTGATCTCGATGACGGGAGAGGCACGGAGCGGGCGCCGAGGGGCCTTCGCGGGCTCGGAGCAGCCTCTCCGTGCCATCGCGAGGGGCGGCGCCTGTGGGTCGTGAGAAAATCAAGGCCATCCGAGGCTCCCTTGCATTTTCCCTCGGCTCTCCCGACCCTGAGAACACTACCGCTGATGCGCCATCAGGGCGGCGGGGGAGCGAGGGAGTCCAGGAAAAATGGGGCGAATCAGAATCGGTTGGTTATGGGCATGCGGCATTTTCGGCTTGGCGCAACCGGCGCTCGCGAGGCCGGGAGACCTCACTCTTCAGTTTACGAAGACCTGGCCGATTCAGGAGGCGGTCTTTTGCGGCGAGAGCGACAACTTCGCACGGGTCTTCTCCGGGCCACGACCGGACTATCTCCTCTGGCAAACGGATCGCATGGAGACCTTTGATTGTGCTTTTGGGGGCTGGGCCTGCGATCCTGCCAACAATCCGATGTTGCCCTTCCGACCCATCAGCAACGAGAGCGAGATGATCGCTGTCCTCGAGCGTCAGGCGACTGTGGGCAATCCTATCGCGACGTATAGGATTGAGCTGCACGATTCTGGGGACTCCTTCTGTGGCGGATTCCAGCTCGACTTCGTACCGGGTGACGCGAGCGACCTCTACTTCTCAGTCGATTTCCGCACGGGCGTCATCACGGTGCACCATCCGAACATCACAGTAGCTACCGACGGCGAGACCTGCCTTTCGAATGGCCCTCAGGGCTCCGGTATTTGCTTCAAAGCGACGGCGGAGCCTTACGCGCCGGCGACCTGCGATCCGAACGCTCCTTGCCCTGATCGAGCCTTACATGCCGCCGAAGAGATTTCACCCGGAGCCTTCATTTCGCAGTTCGACAACCTCCGTCCGATCGCGCCCTTTGTTCTCAAGCAAGGTGAGGAGGCTTGGCGCGGGTACGAGCAGCCCGGAAGCGTTCCTGTGAGCTGGTCGACTGGTTTTGTTGTGGAACTGTATGCGAACACGACTCCTGATGCCCCGCCTTTGCTCAACCCCACACTCAATCACGGATCGCTCGAGCAGACCTACGCACTCCATCGCACCGCTCAAGAACGTCAGCAGAGGCTCGACTCCTATTCGTTCCTAGGAGAAACGGCATGGTTCGAGGGACTAGGAGTCCCGTTGAACTACGATCCGATCAGCGTGCGCATGGCCAAGAGGTCTTTCTCAAAGTCCGTCGTCGGCGACCCGTTGCCGGTGGAGCGCGAGTTTTCTCCCTTGGAGGTATGGAAACTCTCACAAGATACGATCCTTGTCCCAGTCGACGTGATCGAAGCATACCCAACAGGATCCGCTCCCGAACTCGGCGAGCGTGGGGCGCGCGCTCTTTTCGATGATCCCGAGTCCATCGATCATGGCTTATTTGTGCACGATGCCTTCCCGCTAGGGCTAGTGAGAGTCAGCTTTCAAGAGGACCCATTTCCGTTGAATGAAGCCTTGTTGAACGGATCGTTTTCGCCGAACTTCCGAACGGTAGCTGGGATCGTTCGACCAGATGATATTTTCGTCCAGTGCGGGATCCAGTTCAGACTGCGGAGTTACACCGCGATCGAGGTGTCGGAGCAGGCCTATGACAAAGGGGGGAAGATCCTGGACGCATCTTCGGTGCACGCTCCTTGTGACTTTGATTTCGTTCGATCGGACAATTTGGCTCAAAATTGCTTTGCGCCTTGGGTGACGGAGTTCATGGGGCCCAACGCTGGGCTCCTTGGGGGAACCTCTTGCAACCCTGTTGCGAGGGACGATCTAGCCGAGGCGCTCTTCCATCGCTGGAAGGTCGCCTCGCAGCCCGCGCCACCGACGGGGTTACAGGCGATCGTCACAGGGCGCCTGAGCGGCGGACACGATGAGAACTGTGGCACCATGAGCGGGACGCTCATGCCTCTCCATGGCGCCTCGGATACGTACTCATGGGCGGCGATTTCGATCGATCGACGCTCCGAAAAACTGACGACGCTCGCTCATGAGATCGGACACGCGCTCCTCCGAGAGGGGAACGACGCCCACTCGACGGCGCCGAACAGCCTCATGATCGGCGTAGGCTCTGGAACCAACATCTTCGGATGCAGCGATTGGACACGAAGCGAGATAGGGGGAGCCTTCAATTGCTCCATAGCGGACACCTCTCAGACACGGGGTTGCGAAAGGATGCGACAAAATGCGCGGCTCCTCGCCGGACTCTCGGCGCCGCCTCTCGACATGGAGCCTCCGCCGACCGGTTCCTTCGTATGGACCTATGGCCGTCCGAGCTATGGCAACACGAGCCCAGCCTCGTTCGTCGATCGCCCGAACGGCCCCGGAAAGGCCATCGAAGCGCCTCATGGTTACAGTGATATCTCGAGCCCAGTCATTCGAACGGCAGATCTCGATCCGATCGGCACGGACGTTCAAGTCGAGGTCTATATCCCCGCAGCCGTGAACAATCCTTACTGGGTCGGCAGCGTCGCGGTCTCCTTCGAGAACATCGCGACCTCGACGTATTCCTACTTCGGTATCCTCGACCTGACGCCTCTGCCGCGAGGAGCTTGGTCGACCTTGACCTTTGCCGTTCCGGAGAACGTCCGTACCGTTCTGCTCGGGGACCACCCAGGCGCGCTCTTCGTCGTCACGACGAACACCTCGTCGCCGGGCATCCTCGTGGACAATTTTGCCTTCGCGGGGACACTCACAAATAGAACGGTTCCACATCAAGGAGGCAGCAGCGGCATGACTATCGCGACCAGCGATCTCCTGAGCTTCGAGATCCCGGGAGACTGGACCTCGAGCGCGACTCTCACGGGAGAGCCGATCGATGTGACTCACGGCGATCGAGCCCTGGGCGTCGAGGCTTCTGGCTGGACTGTTCTGACGAGTCGCGCCTTCGCGACGAGCGAGCTTCCCCCGCCGACGACGACCCTTGGAATCGACGTCTACATCCCTGACCCGCAGCCAAATCCGTGGTGGGTCGGAGAGCTGCGGTTGCTTCTTTCTTGCCCCTCGGTCGATGTGCACAATGTCTTCGTCGGAAACCGACCGCTGCAGAACCTGTTTCCAAATGAGTACAATCACCTGACCTTCGAGCTCCCTGTCGATGTCCAAGCTGCGCTTTCAAGCTCGACGATTTGCGCCCTCGATATCATCCTGAACACTCAGAACGGCGCCGGTCGGTTTCTCCTCGACAGACTCGGTTTCGAGTAACCATGCGACATAGATCACTCATCGCTTTCGCGCTTGCCCTCGGCGGAGGTTGCAACGGTCAAACCACGGAGGGGCTTCAGCCCCTGCCGGAGGACGAGGCTAGGAAGCATGAAGCGCCGGGCGCGGACGGGACGTGTGTTGCGACCCGGACCACCGACGATGCTTGGAGCTCGAGCTTCAAGACCGTCCAGCTCGGCTCGCGAGAGCAAGTTCGGGTGAAGCTCGATCCGTGCAGCAATATTGCGTTAGGTTTTACGTCCTATCAGGAAGACTCGGATCATGGACACTCGGTGCGGCTCTACCGGGTTTTCCGAAACGGAGCGACCGACTGGACCGCGTGGTTGCCAACGGCGCTCCGCTTCGACATGCAGGTGGATGAGTTCGGTAACATTATCAACTTATCAGAGAGTTGGTTAACAGTCTTAACTGCTTCTGGCGAGCCACATCTCGGCGTTCCCTCCGAGGGGCATCCACTCGGAGGAAGCTACCTGCGTCAGCTCTCAGGGAACTGGTTGATTGGCTGGGATAGAGTGGTTTCGCTCCCGAGCGGTAGAGTTCTCGAGGGGCGAGGCTATTGGGGAAACAGCAGGCAAATAGATCGTCTGGATGTCGCTATCGTGGAAGACGATCAAAGACTGCTGACGACCATCAATCAGAACTTTGATTTCAACGCTGGTATCTTCACCGGATCACAAATTCTCGTCATCGAGTTTCCGGGGGCGAAGGTTCAATTCATCCACGCCCCTGAAGATCCTAGCTTCTACGCGGAGACCGCCCTTCTCGCGGCCGATAGCCAGAGGGCTTTCCTCGGCTCGACCTACTACGTCGCGGACCCTGCGACTCACGAGCGTATCGAGTGCTCGGAATCTGTGCTCATTGATATCCGCGACGAGAATTGGAGGCCGGAGCCGCTCGGCTTTTGCGGCGCGATCGAGGCGATGGCGCTGGTCGAGGGTTCCCTCTTCTCTTTGTGGTCCGTCCCCGTCGAGCCGCTCGATCCCGAGTATCATCCCTTCGAAGCGGTCCCGATCTTGATGCGTCACGATCTCGACGGACGCGAGACCGGCCGCTTCGAGCTCGAGAGTATCATCGGTCGCACACATCAAGACGGCACGGGCGCCCTCGATATGGCCATCACCGACGACGGCAAGGCGGCTATCGTCGGCATCCTGAATGGCGGCCCCTGGAACGGTCGTTTCTACCTCTACCCTTCCACGGCGACCGTGGCTCGCGTGCCGCTCGAGTGAGGGTCCGGCGGCCGAGCGGCGCGGGTCGCTTTCTCCTCGATAGGCTCGGCTTCGAGTAACCCATGCAATACAGAAGACTCATCGCTTTCTCACTCGCCCTCGGAGCGGGCTGCAACGGTCAAACGACGGAGGGTCTTCAGCCCCTGCCGGAGGACGAGGCCAAGAAGCACGAAGCGCCGGGAGCGGACGGAACGTGTGTTGCGACCCGGACCAGCGACGATGCCTGGATCTCGAGCTTCAACGCTGTTCAACTCGGCTCGCGAGAGCAGGTCCGGGTGAAGCTCGACCCGTGCGGGAATGTCGTGGTCGGCTTTTCTTCCTATCGAGGAGATTCGGGCGATGGCCATTTCGTGCGGTTGTCCCGGCTTTTTCTGAACGGCATGACTGATTGGACCGCCTGGCTTCCCATCGCCCTCCGCTTCGACATGCAGCTCGACGAGTTCGGAAATGTTCTCACGCTTTCGGAGAGCTGGCTCACGGTGAACAGAGCGTCGGGGAACCCGCATCCAAACATTCCTCCTGAGGGACTTCCGCTTGGGGGGGAAACGTTGCGCCAACTCTCCTTCGGCTGGTTGATTGGCTGGGATAGAGTGGTTTCGCTTCCGAGCGGTAGAGTTCTTGAGGGGCGTGGCTATTGGGGGGTCACTAGTTTGATTGACCGACTCGACGTGGCCATCACAGATGATGATCGAAGGTTGACGACGAGATTTAATCAAAATTTCGATACCGACAGGTTCACTGGTTCAGAAATTCTCGTCATCGAGTTTCCGGTGGGGAAGGTTCAATTCGTCTATGCCCCTGAAGATCCTAGCTTCTACGCGGAGACGGCTCTGCTCGCGGCCGACAGCCAAAGGGCTTTCCTCGGCTCGACCTACTACGACGCGGACCCTGCGACTCATGAGCGCATTGAGTGCTCGGAATCTGTGCTCATTGATATCCGCGACGAGAATTGGAAGCCGGAGCCGCTCGGCTTTTGCGGCGCGATCGAGGCGATGGCGCTGGTCGATGGTTCCCTCTTCTCTTTGTGGTCCGTCCCCGTCGATCCGCTCGATCCCGAGTATCATCCCTTCGAAGCGGTCCCGATCTTGATGCGTCACGATCTCGACGGACGCGAGACCGGCCGCTTCGAGCTCGAGAATATCATCGGTCGCACACATCAAGACGGCACGGGTGCCCTCGATATGGCCATCACAGACGACGGCAAGGCGGCTATCGTCGGCATCCTGAACGGCGGCCCCTGGAACGGCCGCTTCTATCTCTATCCTTCCACGGCGACCGTCGCTCGCGTCCCGCTCGAGTGAGGGCCGGGCGGCCGAGCGGCGCGGGTCGCTTTCTCCTCGATAGGCTCGGCTTCGAGTAACCCATGCAATACAGAAGACTCATCGCTTTCTCACTCGCCCTCGG
>NASX01000087.1 GCA_002085155.1 Sorangiineae bacterium NIC37A_2 | reverse complement strand
CGTTGCCCCTGGGTGCATCTCCCTCTCACCCAGGACTCTCGCAAGCAGAGTCACGAGCGGCCTAATAAGTGGGAGACGGGACAGCCATATCGCCGTTGGTGACCGACAGCCACTGCATGCGTTTTCGCCTGCTCCTGGCGCTGTCGCTCGGCGCTCTCAGAGCATATCCTCTTTGAGAATGAGCGTAAATCCTCGCCGAAGCACGGCCTTTTGGCCGGACCGAAGGGCGGCGGGGGCGAGGTTCAAAGGGCCGGAGCGCCTGAAACTTCGTGGGGCAGCGGGATTTTCGCTTTTCGGAGCGCCGCGTCGATGGCGACCTTGAGGTACGCCTTCGGGTCGAGGTCGGCGAGCTTCGCGCTCTCGATCAGGCTGTAGAAAAGAGCCGCAACTTCCGTTCCGCGCTTCGAGCGCGAGCCGTAGTGATTCTTCCGACCGACCACCACACCACGAATCGCGCGTTCGGTACGGTTGTTATCGAGCTCGACGAGCGGGTCGCTCAGAAAAACCTGAAGCCCATCCCAAACGCCTCCCATATAGGCGATGGCCTTACCGAGATTGCTTTGCGGGAGCGCCTCGGTCTCTAGCGCCCAGTCCCTGATTTTCCACACCACCTCGCGCGAGCGCTCCGCGCGAATCGCCAGTCGTCGCGCGGGTGGTCCGTCCCGCGTATCCCGCTCGATTTGGTAAAGCTTGCCGATCCAGTCGAGGACCTCGCCGCATTCTTTCGGATATTGCGCCTCGATCTCGATAAACTTTCGCCTCACGTGGGCCCAGCAGTGCGCGAGCCGAAATCGCTCCCCTTGCTTCTTCAGCGAGGAGTAGGCTGCGTAGCCGTCGGTCATCACCGTGCCCTGGTAGCCACCGAGCACTGCTTTGGCTGCTTCGGTCGACCTGCTCGGCGATATCCGATAACTCACAGCGCGGTCCGTGGCGATCGCCCACACGTGCCAACGTTTGCTGGAGGCGCTCTCCTTCTTCCCCATCATTCGCCAATGCGTCTCGTCCGCACCGATCGCTGGCTCTGTCAGGATGTATTGGCCGAGCGCCTTGTGGGCCGGCTCAAGCCAGAACGCGAGCCAATCGATTTGGTCCCAGAGCGTCTGAGAATCGACCTTGAGTCCTTCGCGAGCCATCATCTTCACTTGTCGCTCGAGCGGCAGATGGTCGGCGTACTTGCTCGTTGCCACTTCGACCGCGAAGCCCACCGAGTATCGTGCGCCATCGAAGAGTTTCGTCGGGCCCGGCGCGGTCTGAATGCATGACCCGCAGCTGCACCGGTACTTTTGGCGCTTGTGCTTCGTCACGACGAAGCGCCGCTCGATCACGTCGATCTCCTCGGACTCTTCGAACTGCCCGCTCCACTCTTTCGTCTCGCCTCCGCACACCGAACATTTCTCGTCAGCGGCTTGCGTATGCACACGCTCGACGATCTCGAGAGAGCTTTGCTCGCGACGACCATGTCCCGTCTTCTGGGACTTCGGGGGCTTTTCTTTGGCCGCTCCTTCGGTGGGCTCCCGGCGCTCCGAAGACTCGCCGAACATTTGCTGACGCGCTTGCGCGAGACTCGCTTCGAGATCTTCGATCTGGAGCTGAAGCTGAACAGCTTCCTTGCCCTCGAGCGCGAGGAGACGTGTCTTCAGCTTCGCGACGAGTTTCGCGAGCGCCAGATTCTCAGCTTCGAGCAGCTTCGCTGCCTGAAGAAGGCTCGCGTGATCGGTGAGCTGATCGAGTGTCACTTCGGTAGGGAAAACCTACCGCATTTGACTTAAATTCCTGAATCGGACGAAAGTTTGTCGAATATTTTCGAGCGTAGACTCGCCTCGCGGAGGAGCGGAGGACTCAGCTCCACGCGGCCGAGCGCCTCGCTCCCCTCGACGAAAAGCGCCAGCTCCGCGAGCGTGAGCGTCAGGCTCTTGCTCATCGGACCGCGCCACGGTGTCGCAAACTTCCCTTGCTCGAGACGCTTCGCGAAGAGGCAGACCCCTGTCCCGTCGAAGTAGAGAATCTTCGCACGCTTCCGGTCCCGACTCACAAACAGGAACAGGTCACCGGTCATCAAGTCCCGCTTCATCGAGTCTCGCACGAGCGCCGCGAGCGTATCGAAGCTCTTGCGCATGTCGCACGGCTCCTCGTATGCGTACGCGCTCACGCCGCGAAGTACACCGATCATCGACGCTCCCCCAAGAGCGCCTTCACTTCCGCGAGGCTGAGCCCGCTCACGCGCAGGCCGCTCTCGCTCTCGACCGTGAAGAGGCGGCCCTCGCCGAGCGGCACTTGCTCCCCAACCTGCACTCTCCGAAACCCAGGCCTCTCCCCTCGCTCCGCGCCCCTCCGCCAGAAGTCGAACGTTGCTCGGCAGAGCCCGAGCTCTTTCACAACGACTCCGAGCGACACGCCCTCCACACGTCGTCTCGCCGCGTGCTCCAGGACTCTCGCCTTCAATCCCTCCGAGTACCGAGCACCACGTCCCCCGCGACGCGCCTTCAAAATTTCCGCCTTCAGCTTCTCGAGATTCGGCTCCGCCACGCGCCGATCCTCAGATCACCTGCCCTCATCACAAGACGGGCATCGGCGAGGATGTACTGTCGTCCGGCGCTCTCTGAGCATATCCTCTTTGAGGATGAGCGCCGGTTGGGGTGGTCCTCAAGCCAGTGAGTGAGGTCTGCGGCACAACGGCAAGCGTTAGGGCGACTCTGTTCTCTTCAGTCCAAGTCGCTCCTTCCAATCCTCGGGGACACATTGTCCTTCGAGCAGTTTCTGGCGTTCTTGCTCTGACGCTGCGATCCACCAAGGATAAAAGACGTGGGTGAGGTAGGCCGCTTCGGTGCCTTGGTTCCATCGGGTTTGACCGGGAAAGCGAACCCAGGGTAGTCGCGGCGGGGACCCTTCGGCTTGTCTCCAGGAGCGGAGGTGCTTGGCCCACTTGAGGCGGGCGTAGCGTTCGCGGGTGCGTGGGTCGATACGCCGCCAAAACTGGTCGGTACAGTGCCAGTACTTGTCGCGCAGCAATCGCCACATGGGAGGGAAGGTGGGGCCTCTCCGAGCCACGTCAATGGCTGAGATCGTCCTCTGGGCACCAAAGTGGACGGTCTCGTGTTAAGTTCTGGCCGTGTTGGATACCTCACCAGAGGCCGCCCGGGTGCAAGCTGAAGTCCATCGGAGAATGGGCCCCCAGCGCCGGTTGCGGGCCGCGTGCGAGATGAGTGACACGTTCCGGCGAGTCACTCTCCGGCGGATTCGCGAGCAGCACCCGGAGTACTCGGCTTCCGACTGTCGGGATCAGCTGGTGTGGGAACTCTATGGCATCCGCATCGGGCGTTGAGTCGATCCTGGAGCGCCTGTCGTCGGCGCTAGCTACGGCGCAAGTTCCGTACATGTTGACAGGCTCCTTCGCGAGTTCCTTGCATGGATCCCCGCGAGTGACCCACGACATCGATATCGTGATCGCGCCGACGCTGGGCTCCCTCAACCAGCTTCTCAAGCAATTTCCGGAGGAGCAGTACTACGCCAGTCGCGAGGCTGCGCTGCAGGCCTACGGATCGGAAGGCATGTTCAACGTGATCGATCTGGAGACGGGCTGGAAGGTCGATTTCATCATCCGCAAGCAGCGTCCGTTTAGTTTGGAAGAGTTCGAGCGCCGCCGAGAAGCCGAAATCGAGGGAGCTCGAATCTTCGTTGCGAGCCCGGAGGATGTCATCGTTGCGAAGCTCGAGTGGGCAAAACTGGGCGAATCCGAACGTCAGCTCCGCGATGCCGCGTCGATCGTTGCTACCCGCGGAAGCGAGCTTGACGAAGCATACATCAGCCGATGGGTCGAGCGGCTCGACCTGCAGACGCAGTGGGAAAAGGCGAAGTCCTTCGCGCCCTAACAAACGCTGCGGCTGTCCGCAGACAGGTCGGCTGCTGCTTCGGGGCCGGCGTTGTCGTCCGGGCCTTTGCCCATTCCTTGTTCAAGGAAGGGGCCCGGTCTGGGTGCTGGTTCGAGGTTTGTTGCGGCAGCCGAGCGTTGATACGTTAGACCGGCAAGTGTTAGAGCACGGCGTGTTTTTCTGCCCGACGCAGAAGTCCTTTCGCAGACCTCTCGACTGCTCGGGCCTAGGCCCGCCGAACTGGCGGCGCCAGCGCCATGAGGCCGTCGCGATCTGACACCACGAGCTCAGTGAATAGCTTCTTGCGCCAGGCGGCTGCCGCGGTTCGCTTGCCCGACATTCATCGTCCTCTTACCCTCCGTCAATGACCGCGCCGAAAGCTATCCTCGTTGGCGGAGCCAACGGTGCCGGCAAGACCACGTTTGCGCGTCAGTATCTCCCCCTTCTCCACCCAACTATTCAGTTTCTGAACGCTGACGAGATCCAGCGGGAGACCGCCACACCATCGTCCTCGGTGGCTGCTGGAAAGGTCTTGCTTCGCCGCCTCGCGACCGCTGAATCCTCCCGAACCTCCTTCGCGGTGGAAACCACTCTCGCGTCGCGCATGTACCTTCCCCATGTGCAACGCTGGAACCTTGCCGGCTTCGAGACGATTCTCCATTTCATTGAGGTCCCCTCTGCCGATTTTGCAGTCGGGCGCGTTCGCGAGCGGGTAAGGCAAGGCGGCCATGCCATTCCTGAAGAGGCCGTCCGCCGCCGCTATGACCGCGGGCTAGAGCCGTTCCTTCACGCTTATCGACCGCTCTTCGATCTGTGGTATCATTGGAAAACGGATGACCAAGGACTCCAACTCGTCGCAAGAAAAGGCTCCGGCGACTGAGGACCTAGAACTTGTCCTCGAGGCCGCTCGACGTGCGAACTGGGACGCCCAGCACGGGCCAGCTCATTTGCGCTCGGGTCGTTTCTTCATCAGTGAGCTGCACACGGCCCATTCGTCCGCAGCAGATTCGCCCCGGGAGTCGGGCGGCAGAGACCGGCGCCGCTGAAGCGCTTGCATAGACCGAAGTTAGCTCATGCAAAGACCGAGAGGCTCAGCGGTCTAACAAGCCAATGCTGCTGACCGCGAACGGTCAAGCCCTCGCCTCGATGCGAAGGGCATCGCTCGGCCGCCGCTTCACTCCCTTTGGTCGTGGCGGCCGCTCGGTGTAACCTGATCGCGCCTTGCGCGGCAGCAGAATGGCAGGGCGTTGGGGAGACTCGCGCGATATTCCGGGCCCTTCCGACTGGTACACCTTCTCACCCACGCTATCCGATGATCGAACACCGGTTCCTCAAGACGACCAGCATTCTTCCTGTCAGCGACATCTACGAAACACTCGCCTGGTATGAAGGCACACTCGGATTCGAGACCGTCTACGTCCACGGAGAGGGACGTCGCGGCGAAGTCGAAGACTTTGCCAACTATGCTGTTCTTAGGCGTGACTCGGTGGAGGTTCATTTCATCATGGACGAGGGTGGTCCCATCTGGACACGAGCCGGAACGGGGCATCTTCATCTGACAGTTCGTGATATTGATGCAGTCTATGCTGACGTGCAATCCACCGGAGCCCTCATTGCTCGTGGCCTACAGCATGAGAACTGGCCAGCTCGGGGCTTCGATCTCTTGGACCCAAGCGGAAATCACGTCCGTCCACATTGAGCAACCAACGTAGATCTTAGCCCGGTCCCGTGACACCGACGCCCACCAGCTGAAACGCCTGGCCCCCGGCTCTGCTCGAGGTATAATTACAGCCGTGGAACTCGAGCTCTCCCAGAGCGTCATTGAGCAGCTGAACGAACGCGCAAAGTCTCTCGGCATTCGCCCGGAGGAGCTTGCTCGTGCCGCCGTTGCTGACCTTGTCTCTCGTCCCGCTGAGGAATTCGAGAACGCAGCCGAGCACGTCCTCAAGAAGAACGCCGAACTCTATCGACGCTTGGGTTGATGCGTACGCTCACTCTCGATCAAGTCCTGCGCCTCCATGCACGGGTCATCGGAACGTCGGGTGGCGGAGCCGGACTGCGCGACCTGGGGCGTCTGCAGTCAGCGCTCGCCCAACCTCTAGCTAGTTACGACGGCCAGGACCTCTATCCTGACTTGGTATCAAAGGCGGCAGCTCTGGCATTCTCCCTGATTCAGGGACACCCCTTCGTCGACGGAAACAAGCGAATCGGTCATGCCGCCATGGAAGTCACGTTGCTTCTCAACGGTTTCGAGATTGACGCGAGCGTGGACGAACAGGAAAGAATCATCCTTGCTGTCGCCGCAGGAGAGACGGACCACGAGGCCTTCTCGAGTTGGGTCAGATCGGTCGCAAGACCTCAAGCAGAATAGCTCCCCAACAAGAAATTGCTGCTGGCAGCGACTGCGCAGGCTTTCGCTTTGATGCTGAGTTTGTAGTGCGGCCGCCACTGGGCCTTATCCCTTTTGTCGTGGCGGCCGGTTGGCGTATTCTGCGAAGGCCCTGCGCTGCAGCAGAAGTTCAAGGCGTTGGGCAGACAGATGAAGATGTTGAGAGACACGATCCTCGAGCTTTCCAGTCTTCGGGATGCGTTCCCCAAGCCGGACGCCGCGCTGGTGGACGAGCTGCTGCTTCGAAGAATTTCCAAGTGGGCGGATGATGAAACGTCCGTTCAAACGTTAGTTGATGACCTCGAGCGTCTGCTTGGTGGGGTCTGGTTCTCCACCCATGAGCGCCATGCGTTGGTGCACTTGGTGCTTGCCCGACTCCGAGATCTCGTTGACGCCGTAGGAGGCATGACGATGAACGAACGACTGGTCCTGTTTAGTCTCGAAGAGCGTTGGGACGGCTCGTCGGAAACGGACAGGGCGGCCCTGCGGAAAAAGCTGCTCGCCTAGCAGAACACCGTCACCTGGACGCCGGCCATTCGCCTCAGGCGGAACACGCGAAAGCCAAGCCTCCGGGGCGTGTACTTCCGCGACCTCATTGATTCGCTCGTCTCGTTCGTCTCGCAGCGGCTTGAAGCGCCTGCTCGAGAGACTCTCAGCCGAGTTTCGGAGTCGGGAACGACCCAGAGACGTTCCCGGCGAGTTCTCGAGACAAAAAAACGGTCGGGAAACCGATTTGGGACCTCGCTTTTCGGAGCGAAACGCTTGGGAAACTGCCTCCCGCGAAGTTTTTGGAGTGAAACTGCACGGGAACGCACCTGCGGAGTCGCGTACGCTGCCGAAACTGCGCGGCGCCCATCTCACTTTCTGGGCCGGGTCCGGGCCGCTCCTTGGGTTGTCGCGCGGACAACGCCCAGGCGCTACCATCCCCTCAATGTCTGCTGCGGAACAGCTCATCGAGGCCGCTCTCAAACTCAATCACGAAGACCGCGCTAAGCTCGTTGAAGCCGTGGCTGCCAGTCTCGAAGGCGAAGGCCTTGGTGAAGAATGGGAGCAGACCATCGCGCGTCGAATCGCTGAGCTCGAGGACGGCAGCGTTCTGCCGGTGGCGGGAGAAGAGGTCTTTCGCAAGCTCGGACAGCGTTTCGGTGACAAGTAGGCCTTTCCAGTTTCATCCAGAGGCCGAACTAGAACTCACCGAGGCCGCCGAGTGGTATGAGGAGCGCGGCGCCGGCCTTGGCCGTGAGTTCCTCCGCTCGGTGCGCGCGAAGGTGGACGAGATACGGAGAGCGCCGGAGCGTTGGCCAAGTGTTCGCGGAACCAGGCGCGCATTGGTGGCGCGTTTTCCGTACGCAGTCGTGTATCGCGAATTGCCGGGCGACATGATTCGGATCATCGCGATCGCACATGTCCGGCGACGCCCAAGGTATTGGTCGGCGTGCTAGTACAGCGACCGGCTGCCCAACTAGCCGTTTGTGACCGACAGCCTCTGCAGGGGTTTTCTCAACCTCGTCGGTAAACCGGAAAAACAGTACATACGGAAACCGTTCAACTACGATTCGGTGAAACGCCGCATGATGAGTCCAAACCGGAAACTGTTGAGGATTCGATCTGGCGGTTTCTATCTTCGAATCGATCTCCGCGATGAACTCGGCTCCAAGCCTACTCTGACGCGACTCGTACCAGCTCGACGCCTCAATCAGTTCAAGCTCCGCCGCCGAAGCCCACCTGACCGCTCTCAACCCGTTCCCAGTCCTGCAAGCGCCCGCGCCTTCACGGCTTCCCAGGTCTGTCCGGGGTCCTCTCCTGATTCAACCAACTTCAATCGAGCGTCCAACTCTTTCGCCCATTCAGCAGCCCACGCCTCGTCATCTGGTTCCTCGACGCTGTCAAGCAGAGTCGCCGCGAGCGAGAGTCTCTTAGCGGGTTCGAGTTCAAGTGCCCGTTCGAGTAGCTCAGCGCTGTCTGATTGTGCCATGACTCAAGTGTAGCTCTCCGAAAAGTGTAGCTCTCCGAACCAAGATGCAAAGTCGCGAAGGAATGCGCCACCCAACAAGCCATTGCTGCCGGCGGCGATTGCGTAGGCTGCCGTTTCTTCGCCAGTTCCTGGTTCGGCCGCCGCAATTTCACTCCTTTGGTCGTGGCGGCCGGTTGTTGTTCTTTCGAAAAGCTCCACGCCGCGGCAGAATGGCGAGCCGTTAGCGAGACGAAGCCTCGCTCTAGACGTCGAAGTAGTCGCTATCGAGCTTGGGCACCTTGATGATCCGGTGAGACACCCCGACCCCGAACTCGAGCATCAGTTCGGTCAGTCTCTTGCCGTCAACCAGGATCAGTCCCTCAACCGTCGCGGCGAATTCCACGGCGTGTGGCGTGTAGCTCGAGGTCGTGATGAAAATGCTTTTGCGAGCTCTCTGACCGGCAAGCGCACCATAGAACGCTTGGACGTCCGGACGGCCCACTGTTCCCTTCCAGCGTTTCGCCTGCACATAAACCTTCTCCAAGCCCAACCGGTCGAGCGCGATGATTCCGTCGATGCCGCCGTCGCCCGATTTGCCGACGCGCTCGAGGTCTTTCCGCGAAGTCCCGTATCCTATGGCGTGAAGGACATCGAGCACCAAGCCCTCGAAGAAGGCCGGCGACGCTTCCAGGACCGTTTCGAGCAGCTCACTCGCGACGGAGTCGCTCAGCTCGCGCAAGGCCGTCTCGAGGCGTTCATCCGGACTCTGAGGTACCGGAGCGGCTTCGGCAGCCACGACTTGAGGGTCGCTCTCAGGTTCGTCGCGCAAGAGCGCTATCGTGGCGATCTGCTCCGCTGACAGTGCAGGGTTCGCTTTGGCGAAACTCAATCCCTCAGGCGTGAGCCTCCAAAAGCCACGCTTGGTCGACGACGAGTATCCTTGAAGCGGCCCGATGAACCTGTCGTAGGTCGGCAGAGTCACGAAGGCACGATAACATGAAAGACCTGCGCTCTGTCGAGGACGGAGTGGCGTGCTATAGTGGGCCGTCATGACGGTTGTGCGAGCTCGGTACGAGAACGGAAACCTTGTTCCCGCAAAGGCCTTGCCCCTTGCCCCGGGCGAGGACGTCTCGATCGTGGTGCTTCGAGTTTCGCGCGCCGCGCGATGGGACCTGAGTCGACTGGCTGCTCCTTCCGATGAAGAGGAATACCTCTCCGAGGTCGGACTTAGTGCCTGGGCCGACGGTCTCGACGCCGAGGATGAGGCGTGAGGCGCGGCGAAATTTGGTGGGCGGATCTCGGACCCCACCGCGCAATGGAGCAGACCGGCCGACGCCCCGTCGTAGTGTGGCAGAGCGAGACGCTGCTCCGCGCCCTGCACGCGGCGGGCCGGCTGTGGAGGACAACTCCTCGGGAACATGCGGAGGGACTTGTGAGACGTGGACCTTTGAGATGGTTGAGAAGTGAAGGCAATGCGACTATGAACGGTGCTCAACGACAGTTCGGACTAGTGCCGCCCGCCATCGCGGCCGCACTTGTGGCGTCTTACGGGTGTTCTGGCGATGACGAAGCCCTTCGCGCGGGCGTACAGGAGGCTCGGCTTCACATACCAGGGTACCGACTCCTGCGCGTGGTCTCGCAGGACGAAGTGAAGACCAAAGCCGACTTCGATAAAGCTATGGCGGCACGAGCGCAGGCCAACGAAGAACGCCGGGAGGGTAGGCTCGCGCCAGAAGCGAACCCGCTCGACAAGCTGTCTCGCGAGGAACTCGCCGAGGCTTTTCGCGGGCGGAGTTTCGCCGATGGCCGTGAGTACGAGGAGGTAGACCCGAACTACCAGGTCGCTGACTTGTTAGTCGCCGCGAGGAAATCGCCGAACGCGTCGCATCTCGACCTGGATCGGGCGCCGGAATCAGTGATCGGGTGACCGGAATCGCTGATCGGGTCCGGCCGGAATCAGTGATCGGGTCACGCCGGAATACTCACACCTCCGTGATGGTGATTGGGTAGAAGTAGACGCCAGAGCGAGCGCGAGGAAGGGCGAGGTCGGTGCCTCTGGTATTCGTGGGTCGTTTCGATAGGATGGCGGAATGACGCGAAAAGAAGCTCTTCTTGCCGGTGTTTTAATAAGTCTCCTCGCGGCCGTGCTCGGCACGGGCTGCTCTGACGAGGGAGGCGACGCGGGCAGCGGTGGCGCGGCGGGAGCCGGAGGCGACGCAGGAGACGACGAAGCGAAGCAAGAGGACGAGGCGAAGCAAGACGACGTGGAGGCTCCGGCCAGCTGCGCGATTTTGGCGGACTATGTGGGCCAATACACCGTCAGCGGGCCCGCGACGGGCGAGACGCATCGGGGTCCGTCGACGGCAGACCACGAGCGTGGATCGATCAAAATTGGCGCTGACTACGCGATCGATTTCGACACAAACATCCGTTTTGATTCGACAGACATCACGGCGTGTTACGATCGAACGAAGCAGGACTTCGATCGGCGTGTGCACATCAGCTACGGCGCCGACGACAGCGCCGAAGTGATCAACCTCTATCTCAATGACGCGCTCGAAGTGGTTGAGATCCAGTTCCGACACAACAATGAAGGCGTGAATGTGCGAGTTGCGGTAGATTGATGGGCTGAAGAGCCGCGTGAGCGTGCCGGCTTGCCTGTGAGCCCCCCGTTTGTTTTCGCTCACAGAGCAAGCCCGGTTCCGCGCCTCGTTTCCTCTGAGCTCGCGCTTGTGACCGGCGGCCTCCGCCAACGTTTTGGCCTGCTTCGGTTGCTGTCGCTCGGCGCCCTCCGAGCGTGTCCTCTTTGAGGACGGCAGAGGCAGGCTGGCTCGCACCAGCCCCCGGGCCATTCTCCCGCGTCAGGGACGACGGTCGGGCTGGCAGCCCAACTCCCAGAAGCCCTCAGTGCAGTAGTACCCGTCGCGACAATCCTGGTCGGCCTCACACTTCTTCACACACCAGCCGCCGGAGCCGCAAGAGTTGTCCGGACCGCAGTGCTCAGGACCACTGCAGTTGGACGTGCAAGCACCACCGGGCCAGTTGTTCTTGCACCAACTGATGTACCCACTATCGCCAATCGGTGGACACTCGCTGTCGTCAGTGCACGGATCCCCTAGCGGGAAGTCGATGAACCAGCCTCCGGTGCCAGCTTTTCCTCCGACTCCATTCGCCTCACCACCGGAGCCAGTGCTTCCACCGCTCGAGCCACCCGATGCGGATGAGCTGTCAGCGCCACTGCCCCCCGATTGGGTCCCGCCGGTTGCCTCTATTTCCGCGTTTCCGCCACCGCAGGCGGCGAGCACAACAAGGAGAAGCACCGAAGGAGGGGCGAACCTCAAAGGACCAATAGACATTTGCACTCTTCCGTCTCTGCTGACTTGCAGGCACCGCCTGGAAACCGTCCGAGCATCCCCGACGATCTTAAAAAAAGCCGCGGCCTTCTTCGCGAAGGAGACCGGGTAGCAGTCTACCGGTTCATTCTCGCGGAGAAGGCCAATTTCGAAAGAGCGATGCT
>NASX01000086.1 GCA_002085155.1 Sorangiineae bacterium NIC37A_2 | reverse complement strand
TATGTTCGGGCGGACTTGCCGCCCTCCCCACGCTTGCTCATCGCGGCCGCCGGAATCGACTGCGCGATTCCGGCGGGCGTCGATTCCCGGCGCCTCCACTACTGCTTAAAGCCGCTTCGCGGCCCCTGCGCCTTTGGCGCCGGTAAGGGTTGATCGCGCGCCTGCCTCCGCAGGCGCGGCACGGCGCCTCCACTATGTTCGGACTTGCCGCCCTCCCCACGCTTGCTCATCGCGGCCGCCGGAATCGACTGCGCGATTCCAACGGGCAAGCGCGCCATTGGTTGAACGCATCGGCCGGGGACCTGCCCCTCGACCGCTCACAAAGCGGTGGCGACGAGTTTCGTGATCTCGTCGAGGGAATCGCGATCTCCCCAACCTTTGGGAACAAACGTGGTCTTCCAGGCTTCGACGGTCATCGGACGAAGGGTGAAGATTCCGCTTCCTTCGGCCTTCCATTGGAAGCGCTCAAGCGAATCTTCGAGCAGAAAGTCGATGAGTGAGAGACGCTCGTGGCACTCGTGCCAGTGGACAACAAGCGACTTGACCTCGTCGTCCCACTCGACTCCCGGAGAAAGTCCGAGACCGTCCGTGACAAAACGAGGATCGCCCTCGACCTCGACGATAACTACTTTGGGAAACGGGAAATTGGTCATGGATCGTCGATCACTCCTTCGGTCCTCTCCCCCTTGCCCGACATGACTTCTGGATCGCAGAGTATCCCTGGTCATCCGCGCGGCAAAACAGCGAAGGCGGCGGCGGAAACACGGAGATCTTCGATGACCTTCTCTCACGAAACAAGCGCGACGTTTCAGGTCGATGGGGCGGCGATTTATTGGGAATTCCCGAGCCGAACTTCGAGCGCTTCGTCTCCTCCGTTGTCCAGATGTGGATCGAGCGGGGCCCGTCGAGTTACCCCGGCGCGGCCGTCGAGCGCCTGACGAGCGAGCTGCTCGTGATCCGAGGCGACCGCGACCACCTGTTCAGCCGCGCAGACGCGGTTCGTTTCGTCGAGCTGGTTCGAGGCGCCTCTCTCGCGAACATTCCCTACGCTGGGCACGCGACCCACGAGGACCAGCCTCGCCTCGTCGCCGAGATCCTGACCGAGTTCTATCGGACGCCCGCGCGCGCCTCAAAATGACGATTCGCCCGGGGCGCGGCGCTCGCGCGCCGCGCCTCTACCGCTCTCGATTGGCTCAGAACGGCCGCGCGGCGTAGCCGTCGCCGTAGTAGCAGTTCCCTTCGTCGTTCAGGGCGCCGACGAAACGAACTGTTTCCTCCGGAGTTGGCGCAGGGGAGCTTCCACCGAGCTCCGCTTCGACGCCTCTGAGGATCGCCTTCTTGAGCGTCGTGACGTAATAGCAGGGCAGGGTCGGCTCCTTATGACTCCCTCCGAGACCGGAGTCGTCCGTCAGGAAAAGGTAGCGTCCAAGCGTGAGCTGAGCCGCTTGGCGGAAGGAGCGCTCTGTCAGCTCGTCGACGCCGCTCGAAGCGACGGGATATATGTGGAGACCACTGTCGCGAGCGCTCCGGATGGCGTCCGCCATCGCCTGCCGATTTTCATCGTGGTGCGGTGCGTCCGCGACCAAGAACATCAGCTTGGCAACGTCCTCCGAGCTGCGCCAGGACAGAGAGACGGACTCGGCGATGCCCTGGTCAGGAGCCTCGGGGAAGTCCCCCCCACCACCATAGGTCTGCCCCTTGAGCGTGCCCTGAAAGGCCTGAATATCCGCGGTGAAGTCGAACTTGCGTGTGACGTACTCGTCCCCCTCGTCCCGATACACGACGAGCGACCAACGCTGGCTCGCGTCCGGGAAACGCTCAGCGATCTCGCCCGCGAGCGAACCTAGCTCCTTCTTCAGGTACCCGAGCTCATCTCCCATGCTGCCCGTCGTGTCGATGACGAGTGAGATATCGAGAGCGGTCGGCAATGGCCTTTGCTTCTTTGACTCCTCATAGGCCGCTTGCATCTCTTCTGCCGTGAACGGCAACGTTCCGCGCTGCTGCGCCGCGTAGTGTCTCAGGTAGTCGGTGAAGAAAGTGAAGCTCAGGTTGTCATCGAAGATGCCGGCGGTGAGCTGTTCCTGAGGTTTGAGCTTCGCGTCCGGCGAAGGCACCTTCGGGGGAACCATCGCGCTTGGTGCACCTGCGCTCCCGTTGCCAGCTCCCGCGGCTCCTGGTCCATCTTCGTCGTCACCGTCCGCTGAGGGATCGCCAATAACGAGCCCGTCCCCCGCCCCCAGTCCCGCCCCATCGTCCCCTTTCCCGGGGCCCCTGGGAGACTCATAGGACCCTTCGTCGCCGGCCGGGCCGTCGCCGCCGCTCGTAGGCGAGGACAGAAGGTCCGAGGAACAGGCCGGACCGAGGAGCGCGAGCCCCACAGCCCAAAACCAAACGCTGCCAGTCAACCGCCCCTTGGATCGCAGATTCAGCCCCATGGGAGTCCTGAGTCAGCAACGGGCGTGCCAAGGACCTCGCTTCTCGCCCCTCTGTTTCCCCGCGAAACTCCTCACACTTTTCCTGCGGGCTGCGCCCCTGCGCGCCGAGTGCGCCACGGTGCGCCAAGGACCGGGACAGGGATGTCAGGGCGCTCGGCGGCCTCGAAGACGCCGCCGAGCCTCCTCTTCGTTAGATCACTCCGAACGCCAACATCGCATCGGCCACGCGCGTGAAGCCGGAGATGTTCGCGCCGAGCACGTAGTCGCCAGGACGCCCGTACTCTTCCGCCGTGTGAGCGCAGCGCTCGTGGATGCCGTGCATGATCTCCGCCAGGCGCTGCTCCGTGTACTCAAAGGACCACGAGTCGCGGGAAGCGTTCTGCTGCATCTCGAGAGCCGAGGTCGAAACACCACCGGCGTTCGCGGCCTTGCCCGGAGCGAACAAGACCTTCGCCTCCGAGAAGAGACGAATCGCTTCGGGAGTCGAAGGCATGTTCGCGCCCTCGGCAACAGCCTGCACGCCGCTTCGGATCAGGAGGCGCGCGTCGTCGCCGTTCAGCTCATTTTGCGTCGCGCAGGGGAGCGCCACGTCGATGCGCGTGCTCTCGGCAATTTTCCAGATCTTGGCGCCCGAGTGGTACTCGGCCTTGCCGCCCTTGCGTCGGGCGTACTCGCTGATGCGTCCGCGCTCGACCTCTTTGACTTGACGGAGCAGCTCGAGGTCGATGCCTTCCGGATCGTAAACGACGCCGCTCGAGTCGGAGCAGCCAATGACGCTCCCGCCGAGAGCGTGCACCTTTTGGATCGCGTAGGTCGCCACGTTCCCAGAGCCAGAAACAAGGACTTGTTTGCCCTCGAAGGTCTGGCCACGGGTCTTGAGCATCTGCTCGGTGAAGAAGACGGTGCCGTACCCCGTCGCTTCGGTGCGCACGAGCGAGCCGCCCCAGGCGATGCCCTTTCCGGTGAGCACGCCTGATTCGTAACGATTCGTGAGTCGCTTGTATTGCCCGAAGAGGTAGCCGATCTCGCGTCCACCGACGCCGATGTCCCCCGCGGGGACGTCGGTGTACTCGCCGAGGTGTCGATAGAGCTCGGTCATGAAGGACTGACAGAAGCGCATGACCTCGTTCTGGGACTTGCCCTTCGGATCGAAGTCGCTGCCGCCCTTGGCGCCACCGATAGGAAGGCCTGTCAGCGCGTTCTTGAAGATCTGTTCGAAGCCGAGGAACTTGACGGTGCCGAGCAGGACCGAGGGATGGAAGCGGATGCCACCCTTGTAGGGACCGAGAGCTGAGTTGAACTGGACGCGGAAGCCGCGATGGATCTGGACCCGGTTCTGATCGTCGATCCAGGGGACCCGAAAGATGATCTGGCGCTCCGGTTCACAGAGCCGCTCGAGGATCGACGAGTCCGCGTACTCGGGATGCTTAGCGATGACGGGGCCGAGGGACTCAAAGACCTCGCGCACGGCCTGATGGAACTCGAGCTCCCCCGGGTTCCGTCGGAGCACATTTTCGTAAAGAGAGGCGATTCTCGGATGCAGATTCATCATGAAGGGGTCTCTTGAAACAGTCCGGAAACATGGCCCGCAGTCCCCCCTCTGTCGACTGCAAAAACTGCGGCCATGGCCCCCTAAGTCCGTAAAACCCGAGGATTTTCCGGCGCGAGCGGAACCTTCGCGACGCCCCGGAGCAGAAACGGAAATCGTTAGGCAGCCCCCCAAGGGACCGACGGCCCTGATCTTTGCGCCAGAGCCCCTCGTCGAATCCGGTCGAGGGTGATTCCCGTCTCAGGCGGAGGGCACCTCAGTTCAGACGACACGCGAGCTCCCGCGTGTTTGGTGAGCCCCCCAAATGCAAACCGGGAGACCACCCTCGAAGGGGTGTCTCCCGGGATCGCAGCGCGGCGAGCTTAGCGCGCTGCGAGGCGACCGATTTCGCGCTCGAGGGCGCGAGCCAGCTTGTTTGCGGCGCCGCGCACTGCGAGCTCGACGTTGTCCGCAAACTCGGTCACGACGGTCGGCTGACGATGCTCGACGCGGGCTTCCATGACGCACTTGGTGTCGCCGGGGGTCTCTTTGACCCCGTTCTCGTCGCTGATGTGCACCTCCACGCGCGTGATGCGACGGGAGAAGTTCGAGAGAGCGTGCTCCGTCCAATCGGTCACGAGCTCCTTGAGTCTCTCATCGCCTTTGATGTTGTTGTCGGTGCGGACTTCGATCTGCATACAGATCACATTAGTAAAGGAAACTGTTTCGTCGAGGGGATTTGGGCGGGCTTTTCCCAGCTACCCGGCCTTTCCCGGGCGCATGGAAACAAAACGCGCACAATGTGCGTTTGGCTAGCGAACGGCGATGGGTGCGGACTCGCTTCGCGGAGCTCCTTCGAGCGTCTGAGAGGCTCGGTGCGGTGCAGCCGCGCCCCTTTTGCGAAGCGGACGCGCTGTGAAAGCTGCGAACTGGCGCTGGGGAGCACTTCCAGAAGCGCGGATCCCCTGAACCTTTGGCCAAGACAGCCGTTTCGAAGATCGACCATGGTCCTCGGTCGCGCTTCGGCGCTCGTATCGCTCCTCCTCGTCGCTTCTTGTTCCCCGGCCGCTGGTTCAAAGACCCAAGACACGGCGGGGAGAAGCGTGGTCGTCTCCTTCACGGGCAATCTCGACGCCCGCGCGAAGGTCCCCGAGGAGCCATTTTCCGTTGAATATCCCGAAAAGACGTCACAGCTCGGCGCTGTGGTCGAGGTCCGAGGTGAAGGTGGGCGCTACCCACTCTCCTTCTATTTCCGGAAGGAGGATACCTCGGCGTTTGCGTTTTATGTGCTCGCGGACCTCGAGGACGGCGCTCCCGAAATCGAGCCTGATCCGGTCGAGACGCTCGTCGGACAAGGCACGCTCCATTTCGACACGGACGGCCTTCTCCTGTCCGTCGTTCCCAGCGAGCCTATCGAGGTCCACTTCCGCGGCGCTCCTCGCTCTCAGCTCATCTCCTTGAACTTCGGCTCCGCCAAAGACCAGGGGGGCGACGGACGCTCCGGTTTCACACAATACGCGCTCAGCACGACCATCACCTACCAAGCGAGTCACTAGAGCGGACGTCCAGCGCCCCGTCGATCGCGCGCCCCACCTCGCGGCCGCGCCTCGGAGCTGTAAGCATTCAGCAGGTTTGCGATCTGTTCATTCGGCCGAGAAGACGGCGCCCCGCTCGCGCCGCGGGCGTCGGCTTGAACGCGAATCGAGGGCAATCCACCCGAGGCTCCGCCTCCGGCTTCGACTCGCCTCAGGATGTGTTAGCCATAGAAGTGCTTACGATTCGGACCTCAGCCGGGCTCATCGGCGGGATCTTCGCCCTCGCTCTCGCGATCTTCGTCGCCGACCTCATGGTCCCTCTCGGGGTCGCTGTCTGGGTCCTCTATCTCGGGCCCGTCGTCCTCGCAAACTTCGGCTGGCGACCGGCGATGCCGATCTACGTCGCGCTGCTCTCGACGATCCTGCTCGTCCTTGGCTACTTGCTCTCCGGTTCGGACGGCTCGATCGAGGCGACCTACAGCCCGATCAATCGAACCTTCGGCATCATCACGATCTGGTCCGTAGCCATCATTGGGCGCAACTTCATCGCAAGTCGCCTCGCTCTCAAAATTGAAGACTGGTTCAAGGCGGCGGAGACGGGTCTCAGCGAGAAGCTCGTCGGAGAGCAGACCTTAAAGCAGCTCGGCGAGAACGTCCTCGGCTTCCTTGCGCCCTATTCAGGCGCTGTGGTCGGCGCGATTTACCTGACGGACGGATCCGGGAGCTATGAGCTCTTTGGAACTCATGCGCTCGACCGCGAGAGCGGAGTGCGCGAGAGCTTCGGGCCGGGCGATGGGCTCATTGGGCAGGCGATCCGCGACCAAAAGCTCCATCACGTGAAAGAGGTCCCTGAAGGCTACCTCGACGTGCGCTCGGGCCTCGGTCACCACAAGCCGAAGGAGATTGTGATTGCGCCAGCGGCCGTCGACGGGCGCGTGCTCGGTGTCCTCGAGCTCGGCTTCCTCTCGGAGGTCGATAGCAAGGTCCTGACCCTCCTGCCGCGGCTCTCCGCGCTCGTCGGTTCGGCGGTGCGCGCCGTCAATTTCAGCACCCGTCAACGGGAGCTCCTCGAAGAAACCCAGCGCCAAGCGGAGAAGCTCCAAGCCCAGCAAGAGGAGCTCCGTGTTCAGAACGAAGAGCTCGAACAGCAAAGCCGCGCGCTCATCCACTCCCAGACTCAGCTCGAGAACCAGCAAGCGGAGCTCGAGCAGATCAACGCGCAGCTCGAAGAACAGACCCAGTCTCTCGAGAAACAGCGGGACCAGCTCGCTCACGCTCAGGCGGACCTCCTCCGCGCCAGCGCCTACAAGTCCGAGTTCCTCGCCAACATGTCCCACGAGCTGCGCACGCCGCTCAACAGCTCGCTCATCTTGGCCAAGCTCCTCGCCGACAATCGGGAAGGCAACCTGACCGAAGAGCAGATCAAATACGCTAGTACGATTTACTCAGCGGGCAACGATCTGCTCACCCTCATCAACGACATCCTCGACCTCTCGAAGATCGAAGCCGGTAAGCTCGACATCCGCCCCGAACACGTCTCCATCGCGCGCATCACTGACGAGCTCACCACCACCTTCGGCCCCGTCGCCAAGGAGAAAGGCCTCGAGCTCAGCATCGACACCCGGGACGCGCCCCCGAGCCTCTTCACAGATCCGACCCGCCTCCAGCAGATCCTGAAGAACCTGATCTCGAACGCTCTCAAATTCACCGAGCGCGGCGGCGTGACCTTGAGAGTCGAGCGTCAGCCCGACCGCACCTTGCGCTTCTCGGTTACCGACACCGGCATCGGCATTCCCCCGGAACAACAGGAAGCGATCTTCGAAGCCTTCCGCCAAGCGGACGGCACCGTGAGTCGCCGTTACGGCGGCACAGGCCTCGGCCTCTCGATCTCCCGCGATCTATCGCGCCTGCTGGGCGGCAGCCTGGGCGTGGAGAGCACACCCGGGCACGGCAGCACCTTCTGGATCACGCTCCCCGAGCAATATGCGGGCTCCGCAGGCGCAAAGGCGCAGGCGCAAAAGCGCAAGGCGCAGCCGAGCTCTCCCGCGCGTCCCCCCGCCGCCCCTCCCCAGCGCGCGGCTGACGGAGCCGAGCTCCCCTCCCGCCCCAAGGAAGCTCCCGCTCCCGAAGAGCGCTCGCGCCCGCGAGGGAACCGCACCATCCTCATCATCGAAGACGACCTCGCCTTCGCTGAGATCTTGCGCGACCTCGCCCGTGAGCTCGACTTCGACTCACTGATGGCTCATAGCGGCGAAGACGGTCTCGCCCTCGCCAACCGTTACCAGCCGAGCGCGATCATCCTCGATGTCCAGCTCCCGGATCGCTCCGGTCTCTCTGTGCTCGACGCGCTCAAACACAACCCCGCCACCCGCCACATCCCCGTGCACATGGCCTCGGTCTCCGACCACACGCAGACGGCCCTCGAGATGGGCGCGGCGGGGTACGCCCTGAAACCTGTCGCGCGGGACGAGCTCTTGGCCGCGTTCGAGCGCCTGGAGTCGAAGTTCTCCGAACGCAACCGGCGCATCCTCGTCATCGAAGACGACCAGACCCATAGAGAGAGTACCTGCCAGCTGCTCGCGGCGGACAACGTCGAGGTCGTGCCCTCGGCGAGCGCGGCGGAGGCTCTCGAGCTGCTTTCCAGCACGACCTTCGACTGCGTGGTGATGGACCTGAATCTCCCCGACCGCACGGGCTTCGAGCTGCTCGACGAGATCTCGAACAAGGAAGAGTACTCGGTCCCGCCCGTGATCGTGTACACCGGTCGCTCCCTTTCCCGGGAAGAAGAGCAGCGCCTGCGCCGCTTCTCTTCGTCGATCATCATCAAAGGCGCTCGCTCTCCCGAGCGCCTGCTCGACGAGGTCACTCTTTTCTTGCACCAGGTCGAGTCGAGCCTCCCGCCCGATCGCCAGCGCATGCTGCGCGCAGCGCGCAACCGGGAAGCTGTGTTCGAAGGACGGCGCATCCTTGTCGTCGAAGACGACGTCCGGAATATCTTCGCCGTCACCAGCATTTTCGAGCCCAAAGGCGCCAAGATCGAGATCGCTCGCAACGGGCGCGAGGCCCTCGAGCTCCTGGAGCGGGACCCGAATGTCGATCTTGTGCTCATGGATATCATGATGCCCGAGATGGACGGGCTCGAGGCGACACGCGAGATCCGTCGGCGTCCAGAGCTCGCAAAACTTCCGATCATCGCCCTCACCGCCAAGGCCATGTCCGACGATCGCGATAGCTGCCTCGAAGCCGGGGCCAACGACTACATGGCCAAACCTCTGGACGTCGACCGTTTGCTCTCGCTCGCGCGAGTCTGGATTCGAAAGTGACGGACGCCCAAGATCCGAACGGAGAAGACGTCGAGCTGGAGCTCCATTTGCTCCTCGAATCCATCTACCGGAAGTATCACTACGACTTCCGAAGCTACTCGGAGGCCTCTCTCCAAAGGCGCGTCCGCGCCGCCCTCGTGCATTTCGGCTGCCCGACCATCTCCAGGCTCCAGGAACGCGTCCTGCACGAACCGAGCATCTTCACGGAGCTGCTTCGTTATCTGACGGTCCAGGTCAGCGACATGTTCCGAGATCCGACCTATTTCCGCGCTATCCGCGAGAAGGTCGTGCCCTACCTTCGGACTTACCCGTCGCTCAAGCTCTGGGTCGCGGGCTGCTCAACGGGCGAAGAGGCTTATTCCCTCGCGATTCTGCTCTCTGAGGAAGGCTTGCTCGAAAAGAGCCTCATCTACGCCACCGACATCAACCCCGAGAGTCTGCGCCGCGCGGAAGCCGGCATCTACGAGGTCGAGCGCTTCGTGCGCTTCAGTGAGAACTACCGGCTCGCGGGCGGACGCGGGTCACTCTCCGACTACTACACGGCTAGTTATTCCTCGGCGGTCCTCGATCGCTGTCTCAAGAAACATATCCTCTTCTCGGACCATAGCCTCGCCACCGACAGCGTGTTCGCCGAGGTGGAGTTCGTGTCCTGTCGCAACGTGCTCATCTACTTCGAGCGTGATCTGCAGGATCGCGCGATTGGCATTCTCAAGGACTCCCTCAGCCGCAAGGGATTTTTGGGCCTCGGCATGAAGGAGACCTTGCGCTTCTCAGCGCACGCGGACTCCTTCCACGACTTCTCCCCCGAAGACAAGCTGTACCAGAAGCTCTAAGGACACCGAACAATGGCGAGCGCGCGGAGGCGAGAAGTGATCGTGATGGGAGGGTCGGCCGGCGCCGTTGACGCCCTCGCGACCATCTTGCCGAGCCTGCCCGCGGACTTCAGCTTGCCGATCGCTACCGTCGTTCATCTCCCCCCCGACCGCGTGAGCGACCTCGCCGGGGCGCTCTCCTATCGCTCCGCTGTGCGCATCAAAGAGGCAGAGGACAAGGAGCCACTCACACCCGGCTGCGTCTTCGTCGCCCCACCCAATTACCATCTCCTGCTCGAACGCAGCGGGCACCTTTCGCTGGCAGTGGACGATCCAGTCCATTTTTCCCGCCCATCGATCGATGTCCTCTTCGAATCCGCCGCTCTGGCCTATGGTCCCCGTGTGCTCGGGATCTTGCTCACTGGTGCGAACGAAGACGGCGCGAGCGGCCTGCTCGCGATCCATCGCGCAGGCGGTCAGACCTTGGTGCAATCCCCCGAGAGCGCCGTCGCCAGCGCGATGCCGAGCTCCGCGCTCCTGCTCGAACCCCGCCACGACGTGCTGCCTCTCGAAGAGATTGGCCCGTTTCTGCTGCAGCTTCACCGTACAGGCTGGGAGGCCTGAGACCCATGCTCGCTCACGATCCTGATCCAGTTCGCTTCCTCCTCGTCGACGACACCCCCGAGAACCTCGTCGCTCTCGAAGCGCTCCTCGTACGCCCCGGGCTCGAGATCTTAAAAGCTAGGTCGGGCACCGAGGCTCTCGAGCTCCTTCTGACCCACGAAGTCGCGCTCGCCTTCCTCGACGTCCAGATGCCCGGCATGGACGGCTTCGAGCTCGCCGAGCTCATGCGTGGCACCGAGCGCACCAAAAACGTCCCCATCATCTTCGTCACCGCGGGCACGAGCGATCCCCACCGCATCTTCAAAGGCTACGACCGAGGCGCCGTCGATTTCCTCTTCAAACCCATCGAGCCGCACATCCTCCGCAGCAAAGCTGACGTCTTCTTCGAGCTCTATCGGCAGCGCCGCGATCTGGCCTCCGCGCTCCGCCTGAACGAAATGTTCGTCGGCATCCTGGGCCACGATCTGCGCAGCCCCCTGAGCACGCTGGTGGCCGGCGCGCAGATCCTCGAAAAGGAAAGCAAAGATGAGGACACCCGCCGCATCGTCCAGCGCATGGTGCGGGCCGGCGACCGGATGAACGGCATGATCCGCCAGATGCTCGATCTGACCGGGAGCCGGCTCGGGGGCGGCGTCGTCGGCAGCCGCAGACCCATCGACCTGCTCGAGCTGACCCAGAGCACCATCGACGAAGTCTTGGGCGGCGCGCCCGATCGCCAGATCGACCTCGACAGCCGCGGGGTGTGCGTCGCTTCCGCCGACCCCATTCGCATCCAGCAGGTCCTCGCTAACCTCCTTACGAACGCCATCCACCACGGCACCCGCGAGGCCCCCGTCCAGGTCCGGCTCGCCGGCGAAGAAGAGGTCGTCACCCTCTCCGTCGAAAACGGCGGCGCCATCCCGCCAGAGGTCCTCCCCAGCCTCTTCGATCCTTTCCGCAGCGGTCGCAGTCCGACCTCCCGCTCGAGCGGCCTCGGCCTCGGCCTCTTTATCTCCAAACAAATCCTCGAAGAGCACGGCGGCTCCCTCGAGGTCGCCTCGAGCCCTCGAGAAGGCACCCGCTTCGTCGCCCGGCTGCCCCGCTGAGAAAGCTCAACCCCAAGGGCCCGTAGCCCTCTCGAAAGCCTCGGCTCAACCCGGCGAAAACTCCGAACGCCCTCCGTTTTCTTTTGGCCCCGGCCCACGACTTCCGCTCCTGCCCGACCGAGCCTTCGCCTGCACCCACCGGCTCGGCTGCGCCCCAGCGCCCCGCGCGCCGCGCCGTCACCTGAACCCACCGGCTCGGCTGCGCCCCAACGTCGAGCGCCCCGCTCCCGCCGCGCCTTCGCCTGCACCCACCGGCTCGGCTGCGCCCCAACGTCGAGCGCCCCGCTCCCGCCGCGCCTTCGCCTGCACCCACTGGATCGGCTGCGCCCCAGCGCCCCGCGCGCCGCGCCTCCCGCCGCCCCGGCTCAACGCCCGCGCGCCGCGCCGTCACCTGAACCCACC
>NASX01000145.1 GCA_002085155.1 Sorangiineae bacterium NIC37A_2 | reverse complement strand
TTGAGGCCATTAACAAAGAAATCGTCATCGAAGTTGACACTCCAAAGCGAGCTATAATTAACCCCTGCTTTGGTGAGTGAGCCGTTTAAATTCAACATCCCCACCAGTCCAGGCCATTGTCCGTCCCAGTTGGCAACGGTCAGGATTGGTCCCTGATGTGTCGTCAGCCCCGCCAACACATGGTGGGTATACTGCCAAACACTTTCCGCTACGATCAAGGGTACATCGGCAGGAATGTTACGGAAAACTTCCATTCCATACTTCTGCGAGTCAATAAAGCCGTGTTTCTTTTCTGGAATGTACGGATGTGCTCGTCTAACGGTCCAACCAAGGGCAGAAATCGCTGCTCCCAGCTTGTTTTCCATGTCTAACTGTGCGGGCCAGCAATCTTCGTTAGCCCTGGGACGTAAATCCCCGCTTGCTACTAACCAAACTTCTTTTTGTGAACTCATTTTATTTTTTTGAGAAACTGACAATTCTGTTTTATAACTATACGATTTGAAAAGCACAAACTACCCTTCTAAAGAAAAAAAAGGTTTATTCCCATTCTAGAAAGGAAGGGGTTTTTGCAAAAAATAGGCGGGACACGGCACCAATTCTCAGCAATATATAGGATAAAAAATAGGTATCGATACGGTTTGAATAATATTTTTGCACCGTTTTAACCGATACCAGCCAAAAATTCGCTCGAAGTAGTATATTCACATCAGGCATATACGACGTCAATGACACTGTTATTAAAAGGGAGTAAATGGTTGCTTCTGGTAGAGGGTTTCTACCTCCTTATCGTCCTTATTGCAATTGTTAGAATCGTTCACGACACACGATCGGTCACTAAAACCCTGGCTTACCTTTTGTTGGTCATCTTTATTCCGGTGTTGGGCATGATATTCTATTTTTCGTTTGGAATCAACTACCGGAAAAGGAAAATCTATTCCAAAAAATTGAAAATCGACGAGTCCTTTAAAGCTGATTTTCAAAAACGGGTGGTGGCTTATCATGAAAATTTGACTAAGCTGGACTTGCCTGTATTCCGAGAAAACCGGGAGTTGATTTCCCTTTTATCCCATGCCAATGTCGGTGGCAGTAGGGTATTAGAAAACTCGGAAGTGCGAATCCTGCAGAATGGAGAGGCGTTTTTCCCGGTCTTAATCGAGGAGATGCGGCGGGCCAAAAAACATATCCATATGCAATCCTACATCTATGAAGATGAT
>NASX01000030.1 GCA_002085155.1 Sorangiineae bacterium NIC37A_2 | reverse complement strand
CAGTCGCTGGCTTCAAAACCCCCGAAGGCAGTCGCTCACTTCAAAAACAAAAGAAGGCCCGAGGCGTCACGCCCCGGGCCTTTCTTGGTCTGTCGCGCTCGCTCCTTACGGGACAGCGATCACTTCGCTGACGCAGAAGTCGAAGGGCACAGCAGACTTGTCGTTCGTCACGACGCCCCAGGCGATCTTCACGATCTTCGTGAGGTCGGCGCGGTTCTGAGGATCGGAGAACGCGGTCCCGAGCCAGCACTCAGAGCGCAGGTCATCGAGCTTCACGGTCACGACGCCGTTCGCATCGGGAACGATCTTCGTCATGCTCGTGGTGCAGTACTGGGTCACAGCGTCACCTTCGCCAGAATCCACCGAGAAGCGGAGCGACGTCGGGATCGTAGCGCCGGTGATCTTGAAGGAGAAGGCGCTCACCTTGCCGCTCAGGTCGAAGGGCTCCGGATCGCCGCCGATTTCCTCTTCCGGATTGTCGGGATCGGGGACCTTCGGCTGGTTGAGGTTGAAGCCGATGGCCGCGCCCCAGTACTCTCCGTAGCAATCCATGGCAGGGGGCGTCAGCATGGTCGTGTCGCACTTGGTGTCGACCTTGAACGCCTCACCGCTGATACAAGCGGTCGGACCCTCGATCGTGGTCACCATGGCAGGGCCCACTCCGTCGCCGGTCTCCGTGTGCGGATCCGCGTATGCGAACACAGCGCCCTGAACGCCGAGCGTGTTCGCGTCAGCCTCGATCCAACCATCGGTGAACGCGAGGGGCACACCTTCCACAACCGGAGCGTCGCCACCGGTGCCGGCCTCATCACCACCGGCGCCCGGAACCGCGTCACCACCGGCGCCCGGAACTGCGTCGCCGCCTGCGCCAGGCTGCGCACCGCCCGCGCCAGGATCCGCGCCGCCAGCACCCGGATTCGCCGAGCCGCCCGACGGCACGATCGGAGCGTTGCTGCTCGATTCGCCACAGGCCATCAGGAGCGCCCCCAGCGCAACTGCAGATACTAAGGAATAGGAGAGTTTGCTCATGGTATTTTGGGTTACTTCCGTTAGGAAGTCCTTTCTGTCTTTGGAAAGATTAGCGGTTTTATAGTTGCGAGCAACGCGGAAGTGCAGAAGCGGGTTCGCGCTGGCGTACCCCCCCGTCGCGAGATCTTACTTGTTGACGTGGACGTAAAAATCCTTCGTCTCAATATTCGAGACGGGTCCATTCCAAACTTCAAACCCAATTGCAACAGCCATGATCTGGCCGCCAGGCAGGTTGTAATTCCGGCTCTTGGCATGCTCGTAGAAGTCCATGACATCGAACTCGAGCTCCGAGAGGTCCTGGCCCTCGGGTTTGACGTAGTTCACGATGGGGCGACCGTTCACGTTCCCCGTCCAAACGCTCCAAGTTCCCGGAACATTCGGCACTTGGACGTTCGCCGCCGCAGCGGCACCGGCGGGCTGCTGTCCGGGTGGATCGCGCAGCCAAACCATCAGGTAGGACTTGAGCTGGCCACCATCGCCGATCCAAATGTCCCAGGCGGCGTTGTACTGGCCGCTCGACGGCCCGCTCCAAGCCCATCCCGTCTTAATGGTTTGCAGACTCGAAATGCTGGCGGGAAGGCCGCAGCCGTCGACTTGCTTCTCCGAATACAGGCCGCAGAACATCGTCGGATAGCCAGCCGGGGAGTAATCGGATCCTTGGCTTCCGGTCAGTGACTCGACGATGAACGAGGTGCCGCGCCAGGAAATCGAGTGGCTCCCCCAGTTCGTCCCCCAGCCATTGGCGATGAAGCGATAGGGGGTACCGTTTCGGTAGACCTCTTCCTCGGCGTAGCGGTCCGTGGTCTTCCCCGATCCGATGTAGCTCGGGCTCGCGCCGAGCCCTCCTTCGACGAAAGCAGCGCCTCCCGACCCAGTCTGAGCGCCACCGGCTGCGGGCATGCCGCCGGCCGCAGGTGTTCCCCCCGCGGACGGAGCCCCACCGACGGACGGACCTGAGCCGCCAACCGACGGCGAACCGCCCACCTGCGGATTGCCGCCTCCCCCGCTTCCGGGAGCCGAGCCGCCGGACCCCGTCGGCCCGCAGCCTGGCGTCGGACCGGGAGGTTGAATCATATATTCGGGGGTCTTGTCCTTGTTCTTCGAGACGCTCTCGTAGATCCCGTCACAGTCGGTATCGAGCAAGAGCCCGTCGACCATCCCATCACCGTTCGTGTCGATCCCAAGCCCGTCGGGAAGACCATCACCGTCGATGTCGATGCTGTCCGCGAAGCCGTCCCCGTCACTATCGACCAACGACCCGAGGCCGTCAGCTACCTTGTCATTGTTCGCATCAAAGCCCCCAGACGAGCTACTGCAAGCGGCGAGAGTGAGGGCGGAGACAAAGCTAAGGCGGCGGTAAATCATGGGCAGAGGCAATCGTTCAAGCGAAGGGTGCGCGTCGAATTGTAGCCTCACCACATGGCGCGCACCCCGAAAAACCACAGCCATCGCTCAAGTTCTAAAAATTTATGCGATAACACGGCATAATTTCGCCCCCGCTACCACAAATCGAGGAAGCGCTCCCACGGCGCAGCGGCGGCCCACTTCTCCAGCCTCTGTCACAAGAGGTCTTGGAGCGCGACGAGCACCTTCTTCGGCGTGAGGCTTCCCGGGTAAACCAGCAGTCGGCTCCCCTGGACTCCTTCAAAGATCTCCGGGCTCACCCGCAAGCGACTCGACGCCGCGAAGATCACGCGCGACGAAGGGTTCTGTCGCGCCCAATCGGCTCTCTTGAACGCCGCCTCGCGACTCGTCTCCCCGAGAAGCTCAAAGAAGACTGGCGCGCTCCCCGCGCTCCGAAACTCCAGATCAGGAACGACCACTCCAAGCCCTGGGACATGTAGCAGGCTCGAGGCGCGGGCCACCCAAATGCCTTTTTCCTCAAATAGGGGGCTCTCGAGAAGTGCAGAGAGTTCGGGGCGGAGATCGTCTTCGGCGTCGTACGCTCCCTCGCGGATCGGACGTGGAGCGTGACGGAATGTGAGCGGACGCTTTGATTTGCCCCACAGGACGTCCGCCTCGAGGCTTGTGGCCCCCGCGCGAATGACCGCCCCGATCACCTGAGAAAAACGCAAGCCGTAGCGCGTCGATGAGACGAGAAGAGAGCTCGGTCCCTCCAGCTGCAGCTCGTATTCGCCGGGCCCTCGCTCTTCGAGCCGAAACAGAAGCTCGCGAAACTTCAGCTTCCAAAAGAGAGTCCTCACCTCCGCGGGATTCTCGAGCCGAAGCCGCGCGCGGACCCTCACTGCCCGGAGGAACACACCAAGAAGCTGGGCCTCTTCGTACATGGCGACGAGCGCTTCGGCGGAGAGCGCGGGCGCCGCACGAAGCTCCGCTGCGCCCTTCAAGTCCGAAAACAGCGCTCGTTCGAGCTCTTCCCGAGTGGCCCCCACACGCTCGCCGACCTGAGAGAGGACGAGTTTGCGATCGAACTTCTCCCGCATTTCCGCTCGAGCCCGAGCGGCCTCTTCGAAGACCATACGCCGCAGCTCCACCGGCGCGAGCTCAGTCGGCGCTTCAAAAGTCGAGTTCGAAAGCGCCAGCCTTTCGAGTGCTGTCTTGAGCTTTTTCTCCCGAGTCGTGCACTCGATCCCCCCGAGACAAAGTTCGACTTCCTCCTCGGTACTCCCGAGCAGACCGCCGAGCGCATAAAGGATCTCCTGAGCGATCTCGATCGCTCTCTCGCGATCGGCTGCCGAGAGCGGAGCCAACTTGAGCTCGTCTCCTCGGCGGCGCGTCGCGATCAGATCCGGAGACAAAAGCGCGCTCATGGGCTCCTCCGGCGCCGCGCCCGATACGCCGCGTGCTCCCGGCGCCGGTCGCTCGTCTTTGCTTCGCTCGTGTTCCCCGAGACCAGCTCATATAACGTCGCTCGTTTGTCTCCGACCTGGCGCAAGATTCGCCCGAGACGCTGCACGTGCTCGAGAACCGAGCTGTTTCCGCTCACGACGATCGCCACGCTCGCCGAAGGCACGTCGACGCCTTCATTGAGCACCTTTGAAGTCACGATCGCTTGGTAGCGCCCCTCCGCCAGCCCGCTCAGGATATCCGTGCGTTCTTTCACCTTCGTCTGATGGGTGATGATGGGGACCAAGAAGCGGCGGCTAATTTCGTAGGCAGTTCGATTGTCCTCCGTGAAGATGATCGAACGATCCGCCGCGTGGCGCGTGAGGAGCTCCTCGAGCTTCTCGAGTTTCGCAGCCGGTGCAAAGGCGAGGCTCCTTTGTCGGCGGTAGCCAGCGTAAGCCCGCCGACCAGCCTCGGTCCGGGTCGAGCGCCCCACAAACTCCTGGAAGCCGCGGGGAGAGCTGAGCGCGATGCCTTGGGACCGGACGAAATTGAGATAGAGATCCCGGGCCTGTTCGTATTCCTCGCGTTCTTCCGGGGACAATTCGACGACGATGCGCCGCGTCTCGTACTCGGCGAGGTAGGTGCCCGCCATGTCCGTGATGTTCTTTCGGTAGACGACCGGTCCGACCAGCTCGTCGAGCAAGCTCTCCCGTCCATCCGAGCGCTCCGGGGTCGCCGTCAGGCCCAGCCGAAATGGCGCAATGCACATGCGAGCCGCCTCGCTATAGGTATCACCGGGCAGGTGGTGGCACTCATCGAATACTACTAATCCGAAGCGGTTCCCGTAGCGCTCCATATGTAGATGGGCCGAGTCGTAGGTGCTCACCGTCACAGGGCGCACCTCGTGTTCTCCGCCCCCAAGGATTCCCACCTCGATTGCGAAAAATCGGGTCAGGGTCTCGTGCCATTGCCGGACCAGATCGAGGGTCGGGGCGATCACCAAGGTGGAGCGGCCCTTTTCGAGCATAGCCAATAGGGCCACGTGACTCTTGCCGGCCCCTGTCGGAAGAACCACTACTCCTCGGCTCTTTTGGCCCGTCCAGGCGGCGATACTTTCCGTCTGAAAGGGGCGAGGCTGCCTCTGTTCCCTCGGAACCAGGGCAAGTGAGTCATAGCTGCGAGCCTGATCGTCGAAGGGAATGCCCGCCTTGTGCAGCCTCCTCAAAAGCGGAGCGTACTCATGAGCAGAGACGCGATGGCAGAGGGCTCGATCGTCCCAGGAGAGCCCTTCCGCCTGCTCCGGCGAAAGCCCCCGGACCTCGAGCGTACCTAACGCAAATCGCACGGAAACTCCCACGGGCCGCGACCCTAACCTTTTCCCCGTCGGATGTGAGCAGCTCAGAAGGAAAAGCTGCCGACACACGCGTCAGCGGAAAATCAGAATGGGGCTCTGCTGGTCGCCGGTTTTTTTAAAAAAATCAGCGCAGCCTGCTTCGCACCGGGGCTTTCCCGACGGGAGTAGGATCGAAAAGTCGCACCTCCGTCTGGCGCCCCCGGGCGTCGACGAAACAAGGGGAATTTTGGAGGCGCCTCAAAAAGACGCGACTCTATCGTCACTCCGCGCAACCGCTCATCGCCCGTTCAGGGCCGTATGCACTTAGAAAAAGGCGAAGGTCGGACAGGGGACGCACCTAGGTGACAAGGTGCTACGTTTACTTCGCACGACACAGATGTCACAGGTAGTGACGAGTCGCGATCCGAAGGAAATATTGCTGTGCGGGGCAACTGTGCAACTTTGTCGTAACATGAAGGCGACGACCGCCCGGGTAGGAGCATGACATTCATGTCATAGGCTCCAGCCGAATATCACAACGACACAGGAATCCACACAGGTGGAAATAAGAACGGGAGCCTCGAATGGGCCCCCGTTCTTTCCCAGACGGGCGGAATTATTCCGCGCCGCCCTGGCCAGCGACGCTGACGTCACCAGCGCTACCGCCGGTGGTGCCGCTGTCGCCAGCGCTGCCGCCGGTGCTGGTCTTGCCGCCGGTGCTGGTCTTGCCACCGGTGCTGGTCTTGCCGCCGGTGCTGGTCTTGCCGCCGGTGCTGGTGTCGCCGGCAACGCCGTCGCTGTCTTCGTCACTGCTCGAACAGGCGCTGATCGAGAGCGCCGTCGAGAGGGAGAGTACCGAAATGAGTGTGAGAGCTTTTTTCATTTTTAGTGTCCTCGGAACAACCCAATGTTCTTTAACGGGTGTCGCCTGCCCCAATAAGCACAACGCGTGCCACCTGTACAGACCCAAGATGTGAGGGAGCGTCAGGAAATCACCGAGTTGTCCTGAAGTTGGCGCCTCTGGGGTCCGAATTGACCCGGCCGAACGGGGATCTGCTCGGAGGAGTGAGCGACGAGCCCCATTGGTCAGCGCAGGAGAGGATGAACCGGACCGGCGAACACAGCCTTGCCCTCCAGTCGTTCCGGCGACTCGACGGCATGCTCCTTCCGTGAGCCTCAAACAGGCTCGCCTGAGGGCGCCCTCTGGAGGGGCCCTCAGGCGGCGTTTCGTGCGAAGAAGAGGACTTGAACCTCCACGCCCTTGCGGGCACTGGTACCTGAAACCAGCGCGTCTGCCATTCCGCCATCTTCGCGCGGCCTTGTCGGCTTCGGGGGACGCTCAGTACACCGCGCCTCAGCTCTGCGCAAGGATCACTTTGCGTCTTCGTACGACAACATCCGGACCGTGAAGACGCTGACGAGGTCGAGCGCTGGTGCTATGAGCCCGCACCCCGATGCCCAAGGCAATCATGACCCCCGGGAGCGAGCCAGAGACGCTCGTGATCTTTCTCGGGGTCCGAGCGATCGATCCGAGCTACCACCTCGACGAAGTCGTCGACGTCGTCATCGAAAAAGGCACGATCACGAGAGTGGGCCGCGACGCGGCAGCTGGGCTCGATCAGACCCAAGCCCGCGTCATCCCTGGCGGAGGACTCCTACTCGTCCCGGCGTTCGTGGACCTTCACGCTCACCTTCGGGAGCCCGGCCAAGAGTACAAGGAGGACATTAGCTCAGGCCTGAACGCGGCTGCGGCCGGTGGCTACGCGCACGTCTGCGTGATGGCCAACACCAAACCCGTCAACGACACCCGCGCCATCACCGAGATGATGGTGAGTAAGGCCCGAGCGCACGGCGGGCCCTCACTGCACCCGATTGGAGCTGTGACCAAGGGCATGCGCGGCGAGGAGCTCACCGAGTTCGCCGATCTCAGGGACGCCGGAGCGGTGGCAGTGAGCGATGACGGGGTGTGCGTGATGAACGCCGCGGTCATGCGCCGGGCTCTGGAGTACGCGCGCAACTTCGACATGCCCGTGGTCCAGCACGCCGAGGATCATGACCTCACGCTCGGCGCCTCGATGCATGAAGGGAAGGTGAGCGCGATGCTCGGTCTGCGCGGTTGGCCGCGGGTCGCCGAAGACATCATCATCGCGCGCGACGTTCTTCTCGCCGAGTACGTCGGCGCCAAGTATCACGCCGCACACATCTCGACGCTCGGCTCCGCCCGCATCATTTCCGAGGCAAAGTCTCGGGGCCTCAAGGTCACCGCCGAGGTCACCCCGCACCACCTCCTTTTGACCGACGAAGCTGTGCTCGGCTACGACACCGGCTGTCGCGTCAACCCTCCGCTCCGCGAAGCGGAGGACATCGCAGCCCTCCGGCGCGCCCTCGCCGAAGGCGTGATCGATGCCATCGCCACCGACCACGCGCCCCATTCCAGGCTCGAAAAGGACCTCGAGTTCTCCGAGGCGAGCCCCGGCATGATGGGCCTCGAGCTCTGTTTTGGCCTCCTCTTCGACCTGGTGGGCAAAGATGGCCTCACGCTGAGCCGCCTCATCGACGCCATGAGTCAGGCTCCCGCTCGGATTGCTGGTCTTCGCCCCCCCACCATTCGCGAAGGGGCCCTCGCCGAGCTGACGCTCATCGATCCCGGAGCTCGCTACATCCCCGCAGAGATCGAATTGTTTTCGAAGAGCAGGAACTCCCCATTCCTCACCCGAGAGCTCACCGCGCGACCGCTACTGACGATGGCGCGGGGCTCGATTGTCTACGATCGCACAGGAGAAAAGCATTGAATCGCGCATACCTCGCCCTCGCCGACGGTTCCATTTTTCCCGGGTTCCATTTCGGCGCCGAGGCAGTAGCTACCGGTGAGGTCGTATTCACGACCGGCATGAGCGGATACCAAGAGGTCCTCACCGATCCCTCTTTCACCGGTCAGCTGGTGACGATGACGGCTCCCCACATCGGCAACACCGGCATCAACGGCGACGATCCGGAGAGCACGTCCGGACGCCCGCAGGTGAGCGGATTCATCGTTCGCGATCCCTCCCCGCTTCCTTCGAACTACCGCAGCGAAAAAACGCTGTCCGAGTATCTCAGGGAAAACGGGATCGTCGCGATCGGCGGCATCGACACGCGCCGCCTGACCCGTCACCTGCGCGACAAAGGTAGCCAAAATGGCTGCATCGGCACGGGGAACCCCGACGATCTCGTCGCTCGAGCCCGCTCAGCTCCGAGCATGGAGGGGCTCGACCTGGTCAGCCAGGTCACCCCGAAGCAGGCCTATCGCTTCACTGAGAACCTCGGAGTTTTCAGTCCCGAAGTCATGGGGAGGCCTCTCGTGCCGGCCGCCGGACCGTTCAAAGTCACAGTGCTCGACTTCGGAGCCAAGCGAAACATTCTGCGCTGTTTGGTGAGCGCCGGTTGTGAGCTCACCTGCCTGCCCGCAAACGCGAGCGAGAGTGAAATCCTCGCCACCAACCCGGACGGTATCTTCCTCTCGAGCGGCCCCGGAGATCCGGCGGCGCTGCCCCACGTGGTCAAGACCATCGAAGGCCTCCTCGGCAAGAAGCCCATGTTCGGGATTTGCCTCGGGCACCAGCTGCTCGCCCGCGCTCTCGGCGGCACCACAAGCAAACTCAAGTTCGGCCATCGCGGCTTGAACCAGCCCGTCTTGCATCTAGCGACCGGACGCGTCCAGATCACACTGCAAAATCATGGGTTTGTGGTTGACGTCGAGTCGCTGAAGGGTCGCGCGACGACGAGCCACGTGCACTTGAACGACGGCTCGAGCGAAGGGCTCCTCGCTGAGGAGGCGCGTGCCTTCTCCGTCCAGTACCATCCTGAGGCGGGCGCAGGCCCCCACGACGCGTTCCCGCTCTTCGAGCAGTTTACCCAATGGATGAGTCAATCGTGAGCGATGCCGGCAGCGGGGGCGAGAGCACCCCGCGCACGGTCCACTTCGTTTCCCTCGGTTGTCCCAAGAACCGAGTCGATAGCGAGGTGATGCTCGGTGGCGCGCTCCAGAAGGGCTATCGCCACGTCGACGAGGCGAGCGACGCGGAGGTCATCGTCGTCAACACTTGTGGCTTCATTGAGTCGGCGAAGAAAGAGTCCATCGAGACGATCCTCGAAATGGCCGAGCTCAAGAAGTCCGGTCGCTGCAAGAAGCTCGTCGTCTCAGGTTGCCTTTCGCAGCGCTACCCCGGCGAGCTCTCCGAATCGCTCCCTGAAGTGGACCACTTTCTGGGCTCGAGCGACATGCCGAAGCTCTCGGCCGTGCTCGACGGTGAGCGGACGCGCATGCTCGTCGGCCAGCCGAAAGATTGGGTCGTGTCCGCTGAAGATCCGCGGATGCTCTCGACCCGGGGCGCCAGCGCCTACGTCAAAATCGCCGAAGGCTGCAATCGCAGCTGCTCCTTCTGTGTGATCCCGAAGATGCGCGGCAAGCAGCGGAGCCGCACCATCGACGACATCGTCCGCGAAGTTGAGCGGCTCGTCTCGATGGGCGTGCTGGAGGTCAACCTGATCTCCCAGGATACGATCGCCTACGGGCGCGACCTCGGAGACGGCACCTCCCTGGAGAAGCTCGTCCAAAGGGTCGCCGAGGTGCGCGGGCTGCACTGGCTCCGTATCTTCTACCTCTATCCCGAGACAATCACCGACGGCCTCATCGAGCTCCTCGACTCACACCCGGTGGTTTTGCCTTACGTCGACATGCCGCTGCAGCACGCCGCAGACGGCATGCTCCGCCGCATGAAGCGGGGTCACGGCGGAAAGCGCCTCTACTCGCTCGTCGAAAAGCTCAGGGCGAGGGTTCGGGACCTGACCTTCCGTACCGCCTTCATCGTGGGCCATCCGGGCGAGACGGAGCAAGAGTTCGCGGAGCTGTGCGACTTCGTTCGCTTCGCAGAGTTCGACCGCGTGGGAGTGTTTCGTTATTCGGACGAAGAGGACTGTGAGGCCAGGAACTTCGCAGACAAGGTCCGCCCTATCGAGTCCTACCAGCGGCATCGAAAGCTGATGGCCCTGCAGCGCGAGATCAGCCGCAAGAAGAATCGAGCGCTGGTCGGACGCGAGCTCGAAGTGCTCGTGGAAGGACCGAGCGAAGAGAGCGAGCTCGTGCTCGTCGGACGCCACGGAGGCCAAGCGCCAGAGATCGACGGCGTCGTCTTCCTCTCCCTGGGAGATCCCAGGCCGGGCACGATCGTCAAAGCCCGCATCGAAAAGGCCACGGACTACGACCTGCTCGGCGTCCTCGACGAAGACGGCGAGGTGATCGAAGGAGCGGCCAGGGAGCCCTCACTGCGAGCCCCCGCGCTCGTCATCAAAGCCTCGGACGGTCGCCGCGTCCTGAGGACGCTCTGAGCGATGCCCCGAGCGCTCGCCGCGTCCTGAGGACGCTCTGAGCGATGCCCCGAGCGCACCCGTCCGCGGATCACGCCGAGCGCGCTCGATAGCTCGAGCTTGCCCGCGGAGGAGGCTTCGAAAGCGCCCCCCAAAGGGCGTCAAAAGAGCTCACCTATGGGGCGCCGCCAGCGCCGCCCTCCCCTGAGCCGTCCGCGGGCACCAGCACCACGATCGACTGGCTCCTCTCGAGTCCGTCGAAATAGTAGAGGTTGAGGCGGTCGTAAGAGCTCGCCCCGATGCGGATCTCGAACTTCCCGGTCTCTTCCGTCGACTTGCCGATCAGGTCTCCCGTCGACAGATTCTCCACGATAGCCGTGGTCCCGCCGGGGACTCGGCCCCGCACGGTGCTATATCCCTCGCGATCGGGCGGTGAAACGATCGGGCGAACCGGAGGAGGCAGCGGGAGCGTCGGCGAAAGACAGGAACATGCGAAAAGTCCACCCAAAACGATCGCGACAAAAGCTCGCCGACTCGAAGCCACGCGTCAGCCTAGCACCGATCCAAAAACAGCGGAATCTCGGGCCAGAATTTCTGCAACACGAAAACTTTTCGAGAAAGACGGAGCATTTGATGCGATGTGGTCAAATTCCCGTTCCAGTGCGGGTTAATCCCCTCGCCATCCGCCGTACAATGTGGCTAGTCTACTCGGACCGAAATCCGCGCATCGACGGAATGCTCATCAAATGCGATGAGAAGCAAAAGGAGCGCGAGGTGCAGCGAGGCCGGGAAAAGACGGAGAATTTCTTCCAATGAGTGATCAGGGCGGTTCAGACCTAGATGTGTTCGAAGGCCTCGGCGCAAAGCAGCCCAAGCCAACCGTAGGTGGAGGGAAAACTCTCCTCGGTCTTGCGGCGCCTCCAGGTCCTCCTTCCAAGAGCAAGGTGCCCCCGCCACCCCCGCCGTCGAAGGCAAGCTCTTTGCCGCCGCCGGTGCCGCCGGCAGTCCCGAATCCTGCTCCCCCGTCCCTGATCACCTCCCAAGCGCCGCCCCCGCCGCCTCCGGCGCCGAGCGTTTCGAAGGTGCCGCCGCCTCCGCCGCCCGCCCCCCCCGCGGCCGCGTCGGCCCCGCAGCTCTCTCGGCCCACGCCACCGCCTGCGCCGCCCGTGAGCGCACCTACCGCGCCTGCGGTTGTGGCTCCCCCTGCGCCCCCCTCAGCGGCCGCAGCTCCTCCTCCGCCACCGACGGCAGTCTCGAAGGCTCCGCCCCCGCCGCCGACGATTTCCAAGGCCCCTCCGCCCGCGCCTCCTCGCACGCTCACGGGAGCTCCGGCCCCCGTGCCCCCACCGGCGGCGCCCCCGGTGGCCGCTCCTCCTCCTCCCAGCCCGCTCGTCACGCCCGCTCTCACGGCGGACTCTCCCACCGACGATTGGGACGACGAGGACGAGAAGACGACCGTCTTTGATCGCACGGCAGGGGAGTCCGCTGCGCGCGCGCTGCTCGGCGCCAGCGCTCCGTCGAAGGTCCCGCCGCCTCCCCCACCGACGGCGAGCGCACCCGGCGCCGCGCCGAGTCTCTCCGCTTCGCGAGCCGTAGCTCCGCCGCCCGCGGCGCCTCCGGCCGGACCTCCACCGGTCCTCTCAGGGCCCCCGCCGATTGTCGTCGGCAGCGGAAGTCCTCCCTCGCCGCAAGGCGGGATCCAATACTCCTCCTCGCAACCGCCGAGCTTCCCGAGCGCACCCGCTGCTCCTTCCGCTTTCGGTTCGAGCCCGCCTCCGAACTTTGGCGCGCCCGCTGTCGCGCGCAGCTCCGCTCCGCCCGCTGAGGCGACCTACTCGCCTTCCCGCGTCCCGTCCTATCCGGTTCCCCCGCCCCAAAGCTCGAGCAACACGGGCAAATGGATCGGGGCCGGGGCGCTCGTCCTCCTCACCGTCGGCGCGTTCTTCGCCTTTTCGGGTGGAACCGGCACGATCGTGGTGTCCGTCGGCGGCCCCGGCGGCAAGGCCATCGACAATGTGAGCATTTTGGTGAACGACGAGCCCAAGTGCTCTCAGTCGCCCTGCGTGATCGACGGTCTGGCTGCCAAGACGCACTCCGTACGCGCGACCGCGCCTGGCTTCGCTGAGATGGCCCCGATGTTGGTTAAGGTCGAAAAGGGCGAAGAAACGCCCGTCAACCTCGAGCTCATCCCCGGCAGCTCGGGGACCGGTCTCAACGTCCCCTCTGGACCGTCCGGCATGAAGCTGTTCGTCGATGGCAAGGAGATCGGTCCGCTTCCTCAGGAGCTCACGGATCTCTCACCTGGGTCCCACGAGATCGAAATCAGCGGGAGCCCCTATTTCGCTCCCTACAAGAAGACTGTCTCGATCTCTTCGAATGAAGTCCTAAGGCTTGATCCGTCGTTCAAGCTCGAGAAAGGCCAGCTCCGCGTCGAACTCGGACAAAACACCGACGGAGCCGAGATCCTGCTCCTCGGCTCCGGAAAGAAGCCGGTGAAGCTCCACAAGGTGGACCTGCCGAGAAGCATCGAAATCCCGGCGGACGGCGACTACCGCATCGTGGCCAAGAAGAGCGGTTATGCCGATTTCGAAAAGCGCGTCGAGCTGACGGCGGATTCGCCCGAGCAGACGATCGTCGTCTCCCTGGAGCCAAGCGAGGAGCGCAGTTCTTCTTCATCCTCGTCCTCGACTCGCTCCACGACGAGCAGCTCGAGCGCCGCGTCCTCGTCTTCGAACAGCAGCGCAGCTCCGAGCGGTCAAGGCACCCTCAACATCAACTCCATCCCCATCTCGAGCGTCATCCTCGATGGTAAGCCCCTCGGGAGCACCCCCAAGATGGGCGTGAAGGTCAAAGCTGGCACTCACACTGTCGTGTTCGTGCACCCGCAGCACGGCCGCAAGACGCAGACCGTGACCGTTGCCCCCGGACAAACCGCGGTCGCAGTGGTGCGCTTCTAAGCGCGCCCCTGTCGCCCCGAGCGCCCGCAGAGGTCCCCTCGATTCCCTCGTTTGCTGGCTGTGGCCCTCCTCGAGAGGGCCACAGCCGCGCTCGGGGCAGCCGTGGGCTCTTCTCCGCCGGTCACTCAGCCGAACCGCGCCTGTCCTTCGCGCTCTCGGCCCGAAATGACGTAGCGCAGGACTCCTCGGGTGCGCTGCCGATCAAGCAATCGATACCCGAAAATGCTGGACCCATGATCTGGTATTCGGCGCGGGAGGCGAGCGGAAGATCAAACAGGTGCCGGCGAGCGAGGGCCGCGGTGCGGTCCCCGAAGGTCCGCGCTCTGGCTTCGCTCACGAGTTCCGCAAGTTTCGCCGACAGCGCCGCGCGAAACGCCGGGTCCTCGGCGAGCACGAGCATGCGCTCGATGGACGCGATAGCCGCTTCAGTCTGACCGGCTTCACTCAGTCGACGCAGCGAGGAGATGCACCCCGCGGGAGGCTCGTCCGCACTGAGCTCGCAGGCGCGCTGCATGATCTCTGCCCCTTTGGAGCGCCATTCGTCGGGATCTTCGCCGTCCCCGAGCCAGGGAGGCGCGAGGTAAAGAACGAACTGGGCCGTAGAGAGCCACAGCTCCGCATCACTTGGGAAGTGTGCGAGGCCAACTTCTAGAATGTCGCGGGCGTGGCGAAAGTTCTCGGGTGGAGACTTCACGGTGCTCAGGGTGAGCAGCGAATCGGCGAAGACGTAAACGTCGCGATAATAGGGATCGAGGTAGATGATCGCGCGCAGGTAACGATCGAGATGCTCGAAGTGCCGCTTCTGGGCAAAGGCGCGCCCCGCACGAACGAGCGTGTTAGCAAACAAGTAGTCTGCAACAGCCGCCTCGTAGCCGAGCGAGAACACCTTGAGCTTCTCAGGATCGGGGAGCGCCGTGAGATCTTCCGCCTCACCCAGGGCTGCGTAGGGGTCCCGAAGCGCCCCCCGCGCCGTCGAAAAGGCCGCCGCCCCGAGCGCGAGGCAAAGCAGGGAAAGCCAGATCCCTCGCGCCCGGCCGCTCTTCATTCCACCTCACGATAGATTTCGATGGGATAAACAACGGGCAGTCCAGAACCGACCATCTCGCCGGTCACAGAGAACTCCGAATAGAGCCCATCAGCGTCTTGGTCCCCAAAGGCGCTCGCGACGAACGTCGCCCGCTCCGGGCTGCACTGGCTGTCGAACTGGAAGGAGAAAAAGTGCGCTCGCTCTTTTCGGAAGTCGAGCAGACGCCAGGTCGGATGGTCCCAAGTGCCCGGCGGGTCGAGCAGCGGAGTCGCCCCCGGAACGCGCAGAGGGGTGAGCGGCGCGCTCGGGGGGAAGGCCCGCTCTACAGGCAAGCCGGCTCCCAGCGCGCTCGCGCGTCCGGAGATCTCCGCGAGGCCCTCCAGGGGCTCGGCGAGCCGCGACGCGTGAAAGTCGCGAAGAAATGCGGGAACGGCGACGACTACAACGCTCGAACCAAGGGAGAATCCGAGAGCGAGCTGTATCGGTGACCAGGCCACGACTAGATTGCTACTCGCCGACGTTCTCGCCGTAAATATCCGACTGAAAACTCGAGCTCACGAAGACGGTCTTCTCTCCCCCTGGGTTGATGTCACAGACCGCTTTGACAATGTAGTAAGGCTGAGCCGTCGTGGGCGGACTCCAATTGGTTACGCCATCTCCCGCTGAGGGCTCATCCCCACCCAGCGAGGCGATCGAGGCGTACCCGAAGTAGACGGGCGAGGTAACGTTCACCCCAATACGCCCGAAATTCTTATATGCATCGGAATCGCTCACCCAGCTCGTCTTGATGAAGCCGGTGGGCGAAGCGTTGGGGTAATAGGTGTTGATGTTGGTCGACACGTTCAGAAAACGCATCGTCTCGTCGAAATAGGATTCCTGCCCGGCTTTGATCGAGCCAATCACCTCGCGCGCCTCGCCTGTCTTCGCGCTGTCGACGTAGCGGCGGTAACCCACCATCGCGAGAGACGCCAAGATCCCTGTGATGACCACAACAGCCATGAGCTCCACCAAAGTGAAACCGCGGGCGCGACTTGCCGAGATCTTCTGAGCTTTTCCTCTCGCTTTCATCGTCATCACTCCCCGGCTCCCGTGAGCACCACTTGAGGTTCGAAGCTCGAAACGAGCATCTTCTGCTGAACTCCGTCACCGTCGATATCGCCGACGCCGTAGACATAATACCAGGGGCCACCTGGCAGCGTGGTCGGCCACGCGAGCCCCATCGGGTTGGTCGGCAAAGTGGCCCCGGCCAGCCCCGCACGGGAAAGGAACGAATAGGGCGTTGGCACTTTGATCTCCGGCGCGAGCACTTCCCAGCGCGCGTAGTCGGCGTGGGCGGGCTGACGGAAATGGTAGCGGGTCGTGTTCGGCGACGGGTTCGGGTAAAGGGTATTATTCGGCGAAACGTCCAGGTACATCATGTGCTCGGAGCGAAACCGCTCCTGGGCTCCAGCGATGGCGCGCATCTGGCCGACTCCTTCTCGTCCGTGCGCTTCTTCAATGCGCTTGCGGAGCGACGGATATGCGAGGGCAGCGAGGACGCTGATGAGCACGATCACGACCATCAGCTCCGTGAGCGTGAATCCTCGGTTCCGACATGCTCCGCCCACGCCGCTACGGCTGGGCAGAGAGAGCCGCGTATGGGACCTGCAAAGATTCACCCTAGGAAAATAGCACGGCCGCTCTATGAGCGGGAGCCCTAGCTCCCGGCCTCGCACTGGGGGCGAGCTCAGGCCTCGTCATCTGCGTCGCCTTCCTCCAGGGAACCGCCGTCGGGATCGAGAGAATGTTTCGATAGTCGATAGCGGAACGAGCGAAAGCTGACCCCGAGTAGCTTCGCGGCGTGGGTGCGAATCCCACCCGCGCGCTCGAGAGCCTCGGTCAAGAGGCGCCGCTCGACCTCCATGAGGACTGCGTCCAAGTCGCAACCGCCTTCGGGAAGTTCCAAAAGGGCCGGCCCGGGCGCGCTCGCCCAGCCGCCGATCGTCTCGGGGAAATCGCCCAGGCCGAGCTGTGTACTGCCCGCCAGGGTCACCGCGCGCTCCATCATGTTCTCGAGCTCGCGCACGTTTCCTGGAAAATCATAGGCCAAGAGGGCCCGCAGAGCGTCCGGCGTGACGCCGCGCACGTCCTTGCCGAGCTCGAGCGCAAACCTCTCTCGAAACGAATCCACCAAGTCGAAGATGTCCTCTCTCCGCTCGCGCAGCGGGGGGAGTTCAATGCGCACGACATTGATGCGATAATAAAGATCGCTCCGGAACTTCTCAGCCTCAACGTCGGCTTCAATGGGTCGATTGGTAGCGGCGATGACCCGCACATCCACCGGAACCTCCTTCGCCGACCCGACAGGACGCACCTTTCTTTCTTGGAGTACGCGCAGGAGCTTCACCTGCAGAGGGAGCGGGAGCTCGCCGATCTCGTCGAGGAAGACGGTCCCCCCCTCCGCTTCGCGAAAGAGCCCCAAGGTCCGCTCCGAAGCTCCCGTGAACGCGCCCTTCTCGTGACCAAAAAGCTCACTTTCCATCAAGTTTTCCGGAAGCGCTCCACAGTTGATGACGAGGAACGGCCGGTCGGCTCGATCGGAGGCGCGATGGACGGCCTGGGCGATGCGTTCTTTGCCGGTACCGCTCTCGCCCGTGATGAGGACGCTGGTACGCGAGCGGGCCACACGCTGCACCAGATCCATCACCTTTCGCATGACCGGGCTCCGCCCCAAGATCGGCGCAGCCTCGTCGTGCTGCACGCGCGCCCGGAGCGCTGCGTTCTCGGTCGTGAGCGCGAACTTCTCGAGCGCCTTGGTGAGCACGACCACGAGCTCACCCGTGTCGAAGGGCTTCTTCACGAAATCATAGGCACCACCCCGCATCGCATCGACAGCGCTCTCGACGGAAGAGTGGGCCGTCATGAAAACGACCTGAGTGTGCGGGCTCCGCGCCTTCGCAGCGGCCAATACGTCGAGACCCGATCCCCCGGGCATGGCCAGGTCCGTAAGGACAACGGGATAGGGCCGCGGAGCGTCGCGGATCGCGCCCAGCGCCTCGAAATATCCAGCGCAAACGGTCGGTTCAAAGCCCGCTCGGCGCAAAAGAATCGTTAGGGTTTGGCGCAGGGTGGGCTCATCGTCGACGACGAGGACCCGCGGTTCGCTGGGGCGAAGAGTCATCTCCCGAAGGGACAGGCTACCCCCGGGGAAGCGAATTCCGAAACCGCTGCCTCCCCGGGCGCCCTCAGCCGCCGAATTGAGGGCCAGGTCGGGTCGTCAAGCCCCGCCCAGGCTGCTAGCCTCAGAAAGGCTCCATGACGCGCCCCGCGCTCCTCCTGCTCTGCCTCGCTGTTTTGGGCGCTGCCTGTGGTTATGACGAGGTCCCAGGGGCCTCGGACGACGACGGGACCCAGGTTCCCCAAGAGGAAACCCTCACGTTCCTCCCCCAGACGCCCCTGCAGCTCGAGCCGGGAGCCACCGCCGTTCTGGCCGTCCAAGTGAAACCGGCGCGCTCGGTCAGGGTCCTTTTCGGCATCATCGGTGACGCAAAAAATGAGGCGTTTCTGTCAGCGGAGTCGGCTCGAACCGATGCGCAGGGCACCGCTTACGTCAGCCTGACGGCCCCCAAGTCGCCGGGGGCCTTGACCGTCCGCGCTGCCATCAAAAACGGACCCACTGCCGAGAGGTCCGTGTCCGTCTCAGGGCAGGGTTTCGCGACACTTTTGGTGACGCCGGCTTACACCGGCACCCGTGACCCCAAAGACTGGGTCGCTTCCGCCTGGCCCGACCTTCTCTGCGCCAACCTCATTCCCGACTACCCGAAAGGACCGACGAGCGCTCGCGGTTCAAGCCCTCTCTCGCTGGGTCCGCTCCCCGTCGGCCCCGCATACGCAATCGTGGTGCGCTCCGGCAATCTGGCCGCCGGGTGCCTGGACGTAACAACGCTCGTCGCCGACACCGTGCGGCCGATTTCTGTGAACGTCACCGACCTCCCGGTCGTTCCCTCCAGCGCGCTCGGCGCGGTCTTGACCTTTGCTGAAGTGGACCATCTCTTCATCGCCCGGCTCCGCCAGCTCGTGGCACAGCGACTGGAAGCGATGGGGCCTGACCAGGACGAAAGCTCGCTCCTCGTGGAGGCCATGCTCGAGGTTCTTCCGTCCAGAGAACGCAGGAAGATGGCAGAACACCGGGAGCGCATCGAAGCCACGGTAGCCGAGTTCCTCGGAGCCGAAGGCTGGCTCCACGCCGTCTTCGAAGACGAATACGCACAAGCCGCCCTCAGCATTGAAGGAGGGCCTCCTCTCGTCGGAACCCTCGAGCCTCACGCTGAGCCAGCGAAGTTCAACGTCGTCGCGGCGGCTAACGTCCTTGCAGAGGCAGCCGGCTTCGAAACAGACGCGCCATGGACGATGACAACAGACGCGGGAGACTCCTTCGCTCTGAGCGGTGAGATCACCTTTGCGCCCGTCCGCTGGCTCTCCGGCATCACGAGGGCCCTCAGTTCGAGAGATCCATCAACCCGCCGCGGGCGCCTTTCGGAAAAGCTGTCGTGCGACGGCCTCGCCTCTCGTTTCGCGAAGAGTGAACTCTACCCCGGCTGCGATGAGGCCTGCGCGCTCTCTCTGTGCGAAGAGGGCCTCGAACACCTCTGGGACAAGACGGCGGAGGCGGACAGTGCCCGCATGACACTGAAGATCGCGATCGGTGGAACGGTGAAGAGCGCGCCGAGCGGAGCGCTCCTTGAGCTTCAGGGCAACTACATCGGCTCCGTCGAGAAGGACGGCACGCTCCTGCGCGGAGCGTTTCGGGCAACCGCCCCCGAGTAGCTCTGGGTCGACCGGCCAGCTCTCAGAGAGACTTCACGCGCTCAGGCTCAGTACGGACCGGACGGAAAGCACGACGCTCAAGATCGAAAGAGCAATGCACAAGAGCGCCGCCGAACGAAACAGAGGCTCGTGGCGGAGTCGATGTCGCTCGATCTCGAAAAGGTATCCGAGCACGATCCCCGCCAGGAACCCGCCCGCGTGGGCCGCGTTGTTCACGCTGAACAGAAGCGCAAACCCCACGGCGTAGGCCAGCTGCTGGAGGATGAGCTCCTTCGCGCGAGGATCGCGGCGCGAGAGGAGGACCCCGATATCGTGTCCGACAAAGCCGAACAGCGCCCCGCTCGCCCCTGCCGTGGGGGGGCTCACCTGGCCATAATAAAAGCGGCTCACGGCAAAGCCGAGGATGCCTGTCACTACAAAGAGGAGCAGGAGACGAGCGCCACCAATGCGATCTTCGATGCTGCGACCGAGCGAGACAAGCGCCGCCATGTTCAGCGCGAGATGGTCGAGGCCCAGGTGTACGTAGACCGCGGACAGGAGACGATAGGGCTCCTGGTCAACAAGTGTACTGAAAATGCCCCCCGCTAAGACGAGCGAGCGGATCGTGGGGGGGCCAAACGTGCCGCTCCCCCCGAACAGCACGAAAGGTATCCTCCGGTCGACGACGGACATGAGGACGAAGTCCGCGATGCAAAGTGCAAGGAGGAGGCGCGTCACCGCGCGGGGTCTGTCAAAAAGGGAGCCCGAGAGCATGATGCGGACCATCTCATGGCAGGCTCGGACGCTGGCGGGAAGGCCCGACGAGACATTTTCGGGCCCGGCGCGCGCAGACATCAAGGCAGGCGGGCTCTTGGGGAGCCCGCATTTCCGGCAGCATGACGCGAAACTGTTGCATTTGCCGCCCGCTGCCAGTTGATTGATCCTTGTACGACGTCAAATGGATGAGTCTCCCCGCCGCCCGACACCCAGGCCAGGCCTCGATTGGAGGACCCTGCCCATCGGTCCCAAGGAAGCCTTCGTCCTGAGCCGCTTGGATGGACTCGCTGGCGTCAGCCAGATCGCCATCACTACTGGACTCGGCGAAGGCGACGTCGAAGAGATCCTCGATCGGCTCGAGTCCCTCGGAGCGGTCAGCTTCCGTCACGAAGGGTACCGTTCTCCGCCGGCTATCGCTCCACCGCCCCCCAGCCCTGCTCCCCCGAGTCCGCCAAGAGCCTCGCCCTATCCGAGCCCTTCTATCAGCGCGCCGCCGCCCCATTCATCGGCCAGCTCGCCGCCGGCGAACCCTGCGTCGGCCTCCCGAGATTCGATCCTCGACCTCAAGCCCCGGGCTCCCGCTTACGATGTGAGCTTGCTCGATGAGCCGGCGGATCTCGACCGAGCGACCAAAGAGAAGATCTTGGAGCTGGAAGCACTCCTCCCCCGGGCCACACACTATGAACTCTTAGGTGTGCCAGAGGACGCCGAGAAAGCCGCGATCAAGCGCGCCTACTTCACACTCATCCAACAGTTTCACACCGATCGCTTCTATGGAAAAAATCTCGGGATCTTCCGCTCGAAGCTCGAGAGAATTTCGAGTGCCCTGACCAAAGCGCAGGACACGCTCAGCCGCGCCAAGACCCGCGCCGAGTACGACCAGTATCTCGCGAGCCGCCGGGAGACCCACGGGGTCCGGGATTCGTTGCCCCCGACCGGTGCACCCCCGAGGAGCGGCGACGCGGACTCCTCCGACAATCCGTCGATTCCGAGAGCGCCCGCTGCTCCGGCCTTTGAGCCAGCTGAGCTCGCGGGCTCTGTTCCGACGATCCCCTCGCCTTCCCACGCCTCCGAGGTGAACTCTGAGCGCATCAGCGCCGATCCGATTACAGGGCGCAGGCTGCTTGCGCGTAAACTCGGGTTTCGCAGCGGAGAGGGCCGCTCAGAGAACCCGTCGTCACTTCCGCCGAGCGATCCGGAGACGACCCGGGAGCGCGTCGCTCGAGAGCTCAAAGATCGCTTCGACGCTCGCGCCGAGAGCCAGGCAAGCGCGGCGGCCTATTACGTCTCAATGGCCAACTCGGCCCGCGAGAGCAAGGACTACCCCTCCTACGTCAACGCACTCCGCATCGCGGCCTCGCTCGCGCCGGACGACGTTGCGATCCGAGACGCCCTCACCCAAGCCTCGATCGAGGCCGATCGCGAGCTTGCCGACAAGTTCGTACAACAGGCGCAATACGAGCAGCGAGACGGCTATTACGAACGCGCCGCCCGCTCTTACGAACGCGCCGCCCGCGGGAAGGAAAGCGCAGGACTCCTCGCCGACGCTGCCCGTTACTACCGCGAAGCTGCAATCTGCGCGGCCAAGGAAGGTGCCTCTCTCAAGAAGGTCGCCGAGCTCGCGCGGCGAGCCGTCGCCGCGAACGGCAAGAAGGTCGAATATCGCCTCGACCTGGCGCGCGCCTACGAAAAGCTCGGCATGCGCTCGAGCGCTCAGGGTGAAGTGCAGCGCGCCCTCGAGCTTGAGCCTGACAACGAAGTGGCCCGAGCGCTTCAAAAACAGCTTCGTTAAGTGCTTCCCGATCCCGCCAGTACCTGGACGGGGGACCAGCATATGGTGAGCGGGGTCGCGCCTGGGCACCCCGCCCGAAAGAGCCCCCGAAGCTCGAGAGAGCCATGAAATGGGCGCACTTTCGCCTCCCTCAATTTTCAGTCGCGCTGTGGCGTAAACTGAAGGAACGCCGGTATGCTACGCTCCCAGCGAGAGTCAGCGGAGGCAGAAAAGGATCACATGGAGCGCGTCATTGGCATCGACCTGGGAACCACGAACTCATGCGTTGCCATTTTGGAGCAGCAGACCCCGACCGTCGTCCCCAACCGCGGTGGCTATAAGACGACACCCAGCATCGTCGCGGTCACCGAGGCCGGAAAGCGCCTCGTCGGACACATCGCGAAACGACAGGCCATCACCAACGCGGAGAACACCGTGTACGCGGCCAAGCGCCTCATCGGCCGCAAGTGGGACTCGCCCCAGGTGAAAAACGCGCTGATGACCACCAGCTACAACATCGTCGAAGGTCCTCACGACGATGTGCGCATCGAGCTCCGAAACAAGACCTACAGCATCCCGGAGATCAGCTCGATGATTCTCCAGGAGATGAAGATGGTCGCGGAGGAGTACCTCTCGGAGCCCGTGACCAAGGCGGTCATCACGGTCCCCGCCTACTTCAACGACAACCAGCGCCAAGCCACCAAAGACGCCGGCGCGATCGCGGGGCTCGACGTCATCCGCATCATCAACGAGCCCACGGCGGCCGCGCTCGCTTATGGCTTTGGCAAGAACGTCGACGCCACCGTCGCGGTCTTCGATCTCGGCGGAGGCACCTTCGACATCTCGATCCTCGAGATCGGCGGCCAAGGTGTTTTTAAGGTGATCGCGACGACGGGCGACACCTTCCTCGGCGGCGAAGATTTCGACGCGCGCATCATCGACTGGCTCGTCGATGGCTTCCGCGCCGAACACGGTATCGACCTCCGAGAAGACCGCATGGCCCTGCAGCGTCTCCGGGACGCCGCGGAGAAGGCGAAGTGTGAGCTCTCGGCCGTCCATGAGGCGGAGATCAATCTACCCTTCATCATCAGCGCCGCGAGCAACGAAGCTCTCCATCTCCAAGCCAGCCTCACACGAGCCAAGCTCGAAGAGCTCACGGAAGACTTGATTGAGCGCTGCATTGAGATCTCAAAACAAGCCCTCGAAGACGCTCAGCTCGGGATTGAAGAGATCGAGGACGTCATCCTCGTGGGAGGCATGACGCGCATGCCCGCCATTCAGCGCGCTGTCCAAGACTTCTTCCGTCGAGCCCCGAATCGCAGCGTCCACCCGGACGAGGTGGTCGCGATGGGCGCGGCCATCCAGGGCGCCGCCCTCATCGAAGACAAGCGCGAGATGCTCTTGCTCGATGTCACGCCGCATGCGCTCGGAATCATGACCTTCGGCAGCCATTTCGAGGAGCTGATTCCGATGAACACGACCGTGCCGACCAGCATGAGCAAGACCTTCACGACCAGCCGCGACAACCAGACGGCCGTGAAGATCATCGTCATGCAAGGCGACAGCAAGAACGCCGAGGACAACGAGCTCCTCGGTGAGTTCATCTTGACCGGCCTCCGGCGCGCCGCCAAAGGCCAGGTCGAGATCGAGGTGACCTTCGAGATCAACACAGATGGCATTGTGAGCGTCGATGCACGTGATCTCGAAACGGGCCAAGCCCAGTCGATCCAGGTCACCGCCTCGAGCGGCCTCACACCCGACGAAGTGCGGCGAATGGCCAGCGACGCCAGCGAGTTCATGCTCGAGCGAAAGGCGGACGACGCCTACGAATCCGCCAAGCAGCGAGCCGAGACGCTCATTGCGAGCATCGACGGCATGATGGCCGAGGTCGAACGCTCCGTCGGTGGTGCAGATTTCGGACGTGACGCCGTGGAAAAGGGCCGAAGAGCGCTCGATGCCGCCCGCGCCGCTGTACAGTCGCGAGACGCCGAGGCCATCCTCGAGCAGGTGCAGCGCCTCGAGCGCACCGAGCGAATGTTCCGAGGAGTCGTAGGCGGGACCTAAATCAAAAATCGGGCTGATTGGAGATGAACTCGCCGGGCTCTCGACCTCCCCGCCCTGCCCTCCCTCCGGAGGATCTGGACGATATCGACTACAAGTGGGGCGAGGAGCCTCCGACCGTCGTTTACCCTACCTCGACCCACGTTATCGTTCGATCCAACCAGCCCGCTGGTGGGGAGGATACGGCCGATCGAGTCACGGCCATCCCCGAGGTCCCGGGGGACGAATTCGCAAGGCGTCTCATGGCTGCTGCGATTGACCTCGGCGACGGCTTCGGAGGCGAAAACGCAGGTCTTGAGGGCATTCCACCGGCGATCCTCGACCGCGAAGCGGAAGCTCTCGCGCCCGCTCCCCCGCGAGCTCCTGATCCTGACTTTGAGCGGGACCTGCAGCGCGAACTGAGCCAGGGACCTGGCTCTGATTTCACCTTGCTGCACCCGAGCGCCATGCCCACGGCTCCACCGAGCATGCCGAAAGATCCGGCGTCCTCCGGCCCCGTCGTTCGCGATAGGCCCGCGTCCTTCCCGCCCCCCTCCTCCCCAGCAGCCTGGAACGGGCCAGCGCTGGATGCAACTTTGCGCCCCCCACGCTCCATCACGCCGCGCTCTCACGCTGCGGTGAGCTACGAGTTCCCGAGCTACACGAGCGCTCCACCGGAAGATGGAGAAGCACTGCTCGAAATGCGCGATCGTTTCGCGATGGGGGATTTCTCCGGCGCCCTGGCCATCGCCGAGGGGATCCTGAGCAAGAGTCCGGATCAGAAAGAAGCGGCCAGCCTCGCGGAGAAATGTCGTGATGTCCTTTTCGACATGTACGGAAGCCGTCTCAGTAACCTGGACGAGCCTCCCCGCATCATCATGTCTCCCGAACAGCTCCGCTGGCTCTCCCTCGACCACCGAGCCGGGTTTTTGCTTTCAATGGTCGACGGCCTCTCTACGCTCGAGGAAATTCTCGACGTGTCGGGCATGAGTCGGCTCGATTCGATGCGTATCCTCTGTGAGCTTCTGGATCGAAAAGTCATCACGATCGGATAACCCATGACGTGGGCGGAGCAGATGTGAGCTGGCTGAGTGCTCCCTTGCTCGCAGCGACGCTCGGCGCGTGGCCAACGGTCGATTACACGATGGAGCTCCGTCTCGACGAGAAGGAGCACGCGGTCAGGGGCCAGGCGGCGATCTCCTTTCGGAACACGACCCAGCGCGAGCTCAAAGAGCTCTGGTTCCATCTCTACATGAACGCCTTCGAGCACGAGCGCACGGTTTTCCTCCGGCCTCTGCCCACAGGCGCGACTGGAAGTCGCAGCGCCCGAAGCCTCGGACGCCCGGGCAGGACAGAGATCCACTCGCTCGTCTGGCGAGAAAATGGCCCGGAAAACCTCTGGGAAAATGCTGCGCCTCACTCGCCCGGAGACCCCCAGGATCGCACGGACATCATGGTGCCCCTGCCCCTCCCGCTTGCGCCCGGGCAGAGCATGACGCTCGACGTTGAGTTCGAGACGCGCTTGCCGGAGATCGTCGAACGCAGCGGGTACGCCGGCGACTTTCACCTCGTCTCTGCGTTCTACCCCAAGCTGGCCCGGCTCTCGCCCTCAGGCGCGTTTGACCATTTCAGCTATCACCCGCTCGCCGAGTTCGCCGCCAACTTTGGATCTTATCAGATCGAGCTGAATGTCCCAGAGAGCTACCGGATCGGCAGCACAGGATCACTCACCCGGCAGAAAGCGAGCGGCGGGCGCGAGGTATATCTGAGCAGGGCAACGCGGGTGCACGATTTCGCCTTCACCGCCTGGCCTGGGTTCGTCAGTGAAGAGCGGACCGTCGACCATGTCCAGGTCAAGATCCTCCTGCCGGAAAGTGAAAGACGGCTTTTCCCCCGCTATTTCGCGACGGTCGCGGCGGTCCTCTCCGACAACGGTGCCCGTTACGGGTCCTATCCCCACCCTTCCCTCACGGTGGTCCATCCGCCTCGATTCGCGGCTCCCGCCGGCGGCATGGAATATCCTCAATTCATCACAACCGGCGACCTCGGTTGGCCCATCGCGCTCGGGGCCCACGCTCTCGAACTCGTCACAGCTCACGAGCTCTCCCACCAGTGGTTTCAAGGCATGCTCGGATCCAACGAGTACCGCGAACCCTGGCTCGATGAGTCCCTCGCGACGCTCGCGGAATACCGCTACCTCGAGCGCACTTTTGGTAGCGGTAGCCTGTTGAGCTCCCCGGTGCTCGAGCTCTCGGAGCCCGCCGTGTGGCGGTTTTTGGGTATCGGGGGGAAAAAGCCGAACGCGCTCTTGTCCGCCCCCGAATACGGCAGCTTCGAAGAGCTCGCTCGGACCATCTACGCGCGCGCCGTTCTCGCCCTCGAGACGATCCGACGGGTTTATGGCCCCGAGCTGTTTGACCTTGCTCTCCGCGACTACAGCGAAGCGCACCGCTTTGGACACCCGACGACAGCCGATTTTTTTGCGGCACTTTCCGGGCGTCTCTCCCCCGAAGCCGTCGACCATCTCCGCGCACTCCTCGAAGGCGCCTCCGCTGGGTATCGCCTTGCGAACGTCACCTCCGACCAGACAGAATCCGGCTACAAGACCCGAGCTCGGGTCGAGCTCGAGGGTTCGCTCTCCCTGCCCATCCAGGCTCGGGCGCGCTTCGCCGACGGTAGAGATCAGATCGTTTCGCTCCGCGGTAGCACCGAGCTGACCTTCGATCATCACTCGCCCTTGGTCGAGCTCGCTCTGGATCCGGAAGGGTCCCTCTTCATCGATCCCAACCGCACCAACAACCAATATCGGCCGAGCCATGCCCTGCGCCAGTCAGGCACACAAAGCCTGCTAGGAACGCTGGTCGTGCTGCTGCTCTCGGGACTCTTCGGATGAGGCAGAGCGGCATGAGAGGCCTCGTCCGAGACGCTGCGTTTATCTTGTGCGCCGCCTTGTTCCTCAAGGCTGCCTCCGAGCTCGCCACGGCACAGGTCGCACGACCGGTTCTCCGTCTGCGGATCGACGACAGCGAGCTTCTTTCGGGAGGGATGCTGCTCTTGCTCGATGCCGCGCGCCTCAGCTTCGAGGAGTGGAAGGGTGCTTTGAGTTCGTTCTTGGTCGCCTTTTTGGGGCTCTCGGTCGTCCTTTGGCTCGTCCGGCTCGTCACGACCTGGGCCGCGCTCGGCTTTGAAGGGATCGCTTTTCGCCGCATCGGCAGGGCGCTGCTCCTCACCTTTCCGCTCCGCGTGACGTTCGGTAGCCTCCTTTTCCTCGGAGCCCTCGCGCTCGCCCGAAAGAGCGACGCGTATCACGAACCGGGTAACGCGGTCGCCCTAGGACTTGTCGCCCTGCTCATCGGCCGCTCATTCGCTCACGCGTTCGAAACGTTGACCGCGCTCCATTCTCTGAGCAGCCCGACCGCCTCACTCTTCGCCCCTCTGGCCTCAGCGCTCGGCGCGCTCAAAGCCCGCCCTCTTTCGCTCTTCGGCGTCACCCTCGGCCTCACCTGCCTCGGGGCGACCCTCTCGCTCACGACGTACGCGGCCGGACTCTGGGCGCTCGAGAACAAGACGGAGGCCGCACCGCTCTTGTTTTTCCTCACACTCGCGGGGAAGATCGCGGTCGACCTTGTCTATCAGAGAGCGCTGGCTTCAGCGGCCCCGAGCTCGGAGCGACTCGATGCTCCGCCACGGAGCATCTGACGATAGAGCTGCAGGTGCCGGCGGGCTGCCCGATCCCAGGCGAAATCTTGCGCCATGACGCGTCCCACCCAGCTCGAGAAGGCAGGCCGGCGGTAAGCCGCGATCGCGCGCCCCGCGGCTTCAGTGAGACTCTCGCTCGGATCGTAGACGAGCGCGGTGCCAGAGTAGAGCTCGGCGTCGACGGGAACAGCGCGCTCAGCCAATGGCCCAGCGCTCTCGACCAGCGGAACGGCCCCGTAGCGGGCGGCCTCGAGGAGCCGACGGCCCGAGCCGTCATCGCCCCCGAGCGGCAGCCAGAAATCCGCAGCACCAAGGGCCCAACGCGCCCGCGCAGGCCCCGGCTCCACCTCGACCGCAACTCGATCCGCAAACGCCGAGGCAGCTTCCGTCGCCTCTGCCTGGTGCTCCCGCCGCACGCAGAGGACCGCGAGCACTCCCTGGCGCACCAAACCGGGCACCTCATCGAGCGCGCGCTTCACATCGCTGCTGCTCGCTCGCACAAGGTCGACAGCGACGAGCGGCGATTCCGCCCCTTGAGTCAGGCGATGTTCCTGGATGTACTTCGAGCGCGAGCGAGCCTTGCCGCTTCGGTCGTGAGGTGTGTAGCGGAAGGGAAGCGCCGGATCGCTCGCCGGGTTGTACACGCCGACGTCGAGTCCTTCCGGCACGATGTGCACCAGCCCGCGCTCCTCGAGCCTGAGCACACTCGAGCGAGGACCCAAGGGACCCAGGAATGCGTCGCGTACGAAGCGTGAAGGACAAATGACAGTTTCTGCGGCGCCTAGCACACAGGCGAGCCGCGAGCGGGAGTCCTTCTGGGGCTCTGCTTCGAGTTTCCACTCAGCGAGAAGCTCCGCAGACAGCTCGCCAGGCTCGTAAGGCAATAGGAGAGAGACCGCTCGACCGATCGCCGCATCCTCGAAACGAAGCAGCGGCAGCACGAGGCCCGCTCGGTCTCCGATGGCATGGACGAGGTCGGGGCCCTGGCCTTGATTCAAACGCTCGAGGACCAACCGGACGACCGCCTCGGCGAACTCAAGAGTCGTGCGCTCGGAGCCCTCCCGGGTGAAGGCATCCTGCGCGTAGGGCTCTCCTCCGACCTCCAGCAGCACGAGCTTCGCGCCGCTCGGCAGGGTCGATTCGTAGACCCGCGCCGACCCCGCCTTGCAGGGGAGCGGGGAAATGCGCCGCGCGGCCAGCAGCCCTGAGCTCGAGACCGACTCGAAGTAGGGGATCACGATGGTGACCTCGTGATCCAGGAGCCGGAGCGACTTCGAGAGGGCGAGCAGCGATTCCGCCGCGCCCGAACGCACGGAGATGGGGCTGAGCTCGAGACCGACCAGGAGCAAATTCATGAATTTCGCCCCTAGCACGGCCGACTCCCCGTCAAAAGGCCTCCGTCGGGCCGCCTGCCAGGGTAGACGCCCTCCCCCTCTCGTCGGGCCCGAATGCGCCTGCTATGAGCCGGCCGCGTTCCCTCCCCGAGGCCTTGCCATGGATGCCCTGATTCAGAAAGCCGCCACTCTCCACGAAGCGCTCCCCTACATTCAGCGCTTCCACGGTCGGGTGTTCGTCGTGAAATACGGCGGGCACGCCATGGTCGACGAGACCTTGAAGCGCTCCTTTGCGCGCGACGTCGCGCTGCTTCGCTACGTCGGGATTCAGGTGGTTGTGGTGCATGGCGGCGGTCCTCAGATCAACGAGACGCTCGCGCAGATGGGCATCGTGCCGACGTTCCAGAGCGGCCTGCGCGTCACTGACGATGCGACGATGGATGTCGTCGAGATGGTCCTCGGGGGTAAGGTCAACTCGGAGATCGTTGGTCTCATTGCGGACGAAGGGGTGCGCGCCGTTGGTCTCAGCGGGAAAGATGATCGCTTCATCCGAGCGCGCCGGCGTGGCCCCGAGCAGAAACTCGACAAGGAGGGCCGACAGGTCACGGTCGACCTCGGGCGCGTCGGCGATATCGAAAGCGTCAGCCCGAATCTGCTCGGCGATCTCTTGCGCGGAGGTTACGTGCCCGTCGTCGCACCGATCGGCCAGAGCGCAAGCGGCGAAGCGCTCAACATCAATGCCGATACCGCGGCCGGTCGCATCGCGGCGGCGCTCTCCGCGGAGAAGCTGATGCTGATGACGGACGTGGCCGGCGTCAAAGACCAAAACGGGGAGCTCATCAGTGAGCTGACGAGCGAAGCGGCCCAGTCGCTGATCCAGAGCGGCGTCATCAGCGGCGGCATGATCCCGAAGGTGCGCTGCGCGCTCGACGCCGTCGAGCGCGGCGTCAAAAAGGTCCACATCGTGGACGGCCGCACCCGCCACGCGCTCCTGCTCGAAATCTTCACCGATCAAGGGGTCGGCACCGAGATCAAGAAGGACAATATTTCCTTGTGACCCGGCGTCCGCCGGAAGTGGACGAAGATGCGATCTTACGCGTCCTGCGCGTTCCGCCGGAATGCGAAGGGATGCGTCTGGACCGTTTCCTTCCGCTCGAGTTGCGAGCGACGAGCCGCTCCCGGGCGCAGGCGATCATCAAGGCGAGCGCCTTCAGCGAGGATGGGCGGAAACTCAGGTCTTCCGAGCGCCTGAAAGCTGAGCAGAAGATCTATCTGTGGCGTCCGCCCCTCGACGAAGAACCGCCCCGGGAGCCGATCGGTCACATCTACGAGGACGACCACCTCTTGGTCGTGAACAAACCTCCGCTCATGACCGTGCACCCGACCGCGCGGCACCATAAACACACGGTGATCCGGACGCTCGAGCGGGAGCGCCCCCATCAAACGCTGAGCCTGATCCACCGCCTTGACCGCGAGACGAGCGGCGTACTCCTGCTCGGAAAATCGACCGAAGCCGATCGTGCCTTCAAGATCCAGCTCGAGGAGCGAAGTCTCGCCGCAGCCCGAGCGGCCGACCTCGGTCTCCCCCCCGAGCGCGCCGACAAGACCTACCTCGCCATCACCCACGGCGTGCCGAGTGAAGGTCTCTGTGACTTGCCCCTCGAGGACGACCCGAGCCCTCTGCGCGTCAAGGTCCGCGTCACCGAGCGCGGCCGCGGCCAAAGCGCGCGCACCACCGTCAAAGTCCGCGCAACGGCTCACGGCTACGCGCTGGTCGAGTGCGGACTCCACACCGGCCGTCAGCACCAAATCCGGGTCCACCTCGCGCACCTCGGAGCACCTCTTGTCGGTGACAAGCTCTACGGCCCCGACGAAGGCCTACTCGCCCGCGCCGCCGATGGTCAGCTCACCGAGGAAGATCTGCGGGTCCTCGAGCTCCCCCGCCACGCGCTCCACGCTCGGAGCCACACTGTGCGCCACTGTTTCACCGGACAGATCCATCATTTCGTCGCCCCCCTTCCCGCGGACCTCCGTACATTTTGGCTGGATCGTGGAGGACGCGCCGACGACTTTGCGGAGCCGGCAAGCGCGTAAAGATCCCGTTGACGGAGAGCCCGGCGGACGATAACCGAAAGTCCCCATGCCGATCCGTCGCGCGCTTCTCTCCGTATCCGATAAGACTGGCCTCGTCAGCTTCGCTCGCGCGCTCGCCGATCGCGGCACCGTGCTCCTGTCCACAGGAGGCACCTACAAGACCCTCGTCCAAGCGGGCATTGAGGTGGTCCCGGTGGATGAGTACACCGGCTCACCTGAGGTCATGGACGGCCGCGTCAAGACGCTGCACCCGAAGGTCCACGGCGGCATCTTGGCCCGAGAGAATCACGACGAAGCGGACCTCACGCGCATCGGAGCCGAGTTCATCGACCTCGTCGTCGTCAATCTTTACCCCTTTGAGCAGACTCTGAAGAAGCCCGGCGCGACCTTCGAGGAGCTCATTGAGAACATCGACATCGGCGGCCCCAGCATGGTGCGCAGCGCCGCCAAGAATCACGAGCGCGTCGCCATCGTCACCGATCCCGACGACTACGGCATCGTGCTGGCCGAGATCGAGAAGACCGGCGAGGTCTCGAAGGAACTGCGCCGCAAGCTCGCCGGGAAGGCCTTCGCCCTCACCGCGGCTTACGACGCCGCCATCAGCGGATGGATGACCGCTCTTGAGGAGCCCGACGGCTTCCCGAAGAACCTGACTCTCGCTCTCGTGAAGGGCTACCCGCTCCGTTACGGCGAAAATCCCCATCAAAAAGGCGCATTTTACGTCACGCGCGACGCTCCCGCCGGCAGCCTGGCGCTCGCCGAAAGCCTCGGCACGGGCCAGAAGGAGCTCTCCTACAATAACCTCGTCGACGCGAGCGCCGCGCTCGAAGCGGTTCGAGAGTTCACCGGTCCCGCTGCCGTCGTGATCAAACACGCCTGCCCCTCGGGTGCAGCCACTGCGCCGAAGCTGGTCGATGCTTACCGGGCCGCCCGCGACGCGGACGCGGTGAGCGCCTTCGGAGGCATCGTCGCCCTGAACCGTCCCGTCGACGAAGAGACCGCCCTTGTGCTCAGTGAGACGTTCCTCGAGTGCGTGATCGCTCCGCGCTTCGAAGAGAGCGCTTTGGCGCTGCTCCGGAAGAAACCGAACCTGCGCCTGCTCGCGACAAGCGCCTGGCTCGGCTCGGATCATCACGAGCTCGTCGCCAAAGGGATCGGCGGCGGCTACGTCGTCCAGGAGCGGGACAGCACCGGCACCGGCGAGGTCCTTCAGGCCCCCGTCGTGACCGAAAAGAAGCCTTCCGAGGTCGAACGCAACGCTCTCGAGTTTGCCTGGGGCGTCGCAAAACACGTGCGCTCGAACGCCATCGTCCTCGCCCGGGAGGTCGCTCCCGGAGTCCTCGCGACGGTCGGCATCGGCGGCGGCCAAACGGCGCGGGTCAATGCTGTGCGCATCGCCTGCGAGCAGGCCGGTCCCCTCGCCCGGGGGGCAGTCCTCGCCTCTGACGCCTTCTTCCCCTTCCCGGACGGGGTCGAGCTCGCCGCAGAGGCCGGTGTCGTAGCCTTCGCTCAGCCTGGCGGAAGCAAGAAGGACCCAGAGGTCATCGACGCCGCGAACCGCCTCGGCGTCTCCATGGTCTTCACCGGCGCCCGCCACTTCCGCCACTGACGGAGACCCTCTCAAAACGGCGAGCTCTCTGGGCGCTGAGGCAGACCCGAGAGCTCGAGCCCTCTCGGGTCGGAGGAAGCCCTCTGCGCGTGCCTTCTAGCTCCTCGGCCGCAATTTGCGCCCCGAGGCACACGAAATACTTACCGAAACTTGGCCGCCTGCTCCGCTTTCGTGCATTGCGATGAGTGCGCGGCGATTGCGCCGCATGAGGAGGCACGATGAACGACCATTCCGACTTCGGGGCGACAGCGGCGCCCAGGACCCATGACGCACGCGACCAAGAATCTCCGTTCCTTGCGGAGGCCCTCGAGGCGAAACGATCGGAGAAGCCGGCTCACTACAAGGTGATCTGCATCTCCATGTACACCAAAGACCTGGACCATCTGGACAACATGGTCGAGTCCCTGAAGGCCAAGGGCATGACCAAGGCCAACCGGAGCGCGCTCATTCGTTACGCCCTCGGCGAGGTCAACCTCGACCAGGTGCCCCAGGGGCTCTAACAAGCCTTTTCATGAAGAGCGCACGCGGAGACGACGTCGAGCGAGCGACTCGACGCACTCCTTCGGATACGGCCGCTGCCTGTGGGATCTCCCTCGGCGCGGCCGACCTTTTTTTGGCCTCGCCCACGGTCGACCTGCACATGGAGAGCCCGAGCTTTCGCCGAGCCCTCGGCTACGACTTGCGCAAGCGCCACGAGATCGGGCTCCGGCGCGCGCTCCTTTTCGGACAGGCAGACCTGCCGCGCATCCTCGAGGTAGGTTTACGCGGCGCCTTCTACAGCCTCACAGCGAATCCGCTCCGGCCCATCGAGCTCGGCGCCGACGCGTTTCGCAGGCAGTTCGCTGAGCTCCGCTCGGAGCTGGAGCGTGGAAACCGAGCGCGCTTCGTGCGGGGCGCGCGCGGCTATCGCGCTTGCCAAGAGGCGGGGCTCCACGCCGCGTTTCTCGCAGTGCAGGGGGCCGGGGCGCTCGGGAGCGACGAACACTTGTTCGACGAGCTCGGAGGCGATCTGGTCTCGGTCGGGCTCGTCCATCTCACCAGGAACGCCTACGGAGCCTCGAGCTCCTCCTTCGTCACCCAGAGCGGAGAGGCGCTGACCCGCCGCGGCCGAGAGCTCATTGAGCGCCTCGCCGAACGGCGCATTTTCATCGACCTCGCGCACATTCACCCGCGAGCCTTCTGGGCCGCCCTCGATGTCCTCCCTCCGGGCGCCGTCCCCATCGTCTCCCACACAGGGGTCAGCGGGGCTCACGCCATGTGGCGAAACATCGACGACCGAGCGCTCCGGGCCATCGCGGACCGCGGCGGCGTGGTCGGCATCATCTTCCACTCACTCTACCTCGGAGACGGTCTGCTTTCGGGGACCATCAAGAGCCTCGTCGACCACATCGAACACGCGGTGCGCGTTGTCGGACCTGAGCACGTAGCCCTCGGGAGCGATTTCGATGGGCTCATCTGCCCGCCCCGCGACATGCCGACCTGCCTCGAGCTCCCCCGTCTGGTCCAAGCGATGCTCGACCGGCGCTTTGACGAGCGCACAATCGTCGGCATCCTGGGGGAAAATGCGCTCCGCGTGCTCGCGGAGCTGCGCCCCGAAGACTGACGTTTGTCGAGCCCGTGGGCGCTCGGTACGCTCGCTTCTGAGGTGACTCGCTCGACGCGTTCGATTCTGCACGCCGACATGGATGCGTTTTTCGCCTCCGTCGAGCAGCGCGACGATCCGTCCCTGCGAGGCAAACCCGTCATCGTCGGAGGCACCGGCAGCCGAGGCGTCGTCGCAGCGGCCTCCTACGAGGCGCGCAAGTTCGGGGTCCACTCCGCCATGCCCACCTGGCAAGCGCGCAAGTTGTGCCCCCAGGGCGTTTACCTCCACGGCAACATGCCGAAATACGCGGCCGTCAGCCGACAGATCCGGGGCGTCTTCGAGGAGTTCACTGACCTCATCGAACCTTTGGCCCTCGACGAGGCCTTCCTCGACATCACCCACTCCGCCCACCTCTTCGAAGGCCCCGAAGCGCTCGCAAGGCGCCTCAAGGCCCGCGTGCGAGAGGAAACAGACCTCGCCGTCTCCGTCGGACTCGGCCCGAACAAACTCCTCGCCAAGATCGCCTGCGGCTTAGGCAAACCGGACGGCCTTTACCAAATCACAGAGGAAGAGGCGACCGCACTGCTCGCGAAAATGCCCATCCGGAAACTCTGGGGCATTGGACCCAAGGCGGAGGAGCGCTTGCTTGCCCTCGGCATCGAAACCCTCGGCGCGCTTCGAGACGCTCCCGTCGAAACAGTCCGCAAGGTCTTCGGCAGGCACGCCGAGGCGATCCAGGCCCGCGCCATGGGCCACGATGAGCGGCCGGTGGAGACCGAGCGCGCGCCCAAGTCGATCGGCGAAGAGTCGACGTTCCCGGGCCCCGTCGCGCAGCGCTTGAAGCTCGTCGAGGCCATCGTGGAGCATTCTGAGACCGTGGCCAGCCGCGCGCGACGGGCCGGATACCTTGGCCAAACGGTGACGCTGAAGATCAAGTTCGAGAAAAAGCGCTCGGGCAAACGAACCGCCGCTTTCGAGATCTTTGAAGGGCTCACACGCCAGAAGCGCCTCGATCGACCTACCGACGACGCCATGACCATCCGAAAGGCAGCGGAGAGCCTCCTCCAAAGCATCGAGCTCGAGTCACCGGTGCGTCTGCTCGGGGTCACTTTGAGCGCACTCCGCCGGGCGGAGACCGAAGCCGAAAAGCCGCAGCTCTCCTTGTTCCCGGTGGCGACTGAGGAGCCGCCTGGCCGTCCTTCCCTCGGCGCGGTCATGGACCAGGTGCACGCCCGCTTCGGTGCCAATGCACTTCGGCGCGCTGTGGATCAGCTCGACAAGATGACCGCCTCCGACCGCGAGAAAGTCGGTGAGCTGCTTCCAGAAGGCGACGAGTCGACCCCGAAGAGTCCAAAGGTTCCCCGGCCTGGGCGGCGTTAGACGAGTTCCGTCTCAGCTCGCGGGGAGCTCGAGCTCAAGCGGCAGATCAGACTTCGACTCGATGAACACGGAAACCGATTTCAACAGCTCGTCCGCGGACATCGGCTTCTTCAAAAATCCGTTTTCCCACATCGTGAGGAAGCGTTCTTGGGGCGCTTCGAGCACTCCCCCTGTGCAGAAGAGGAGGACGTTCGCTTGCTCCGGGTGATCGGAGAGAAGCCTCTCGGCGAAGCGAACGCCGTCTTCCCCGGGCATGATCACGTCGCATAAAATCAGCGCGTAAGAGCGCTCTCTGATCAGCTTCAATGCGGCCTGGCTCGAGGGAGCGACGTCCACCTCGTAACGCTGCCGAAGGACACGGCTGTACGAAGCGAGGATTTGGGGTTCGTCGTCGACGATCAGGATGCGCTCCTCACGCTCGGTGCGCGAAGAGGGGACCAGCTGAGACGAGACGACACTGAGCGGCTCTGCGCCTTGGTCGAGGGGCAATAAAACCACAAACTTCGCTCCCCCGAGCGGGCTCCGTTCGACGGTGATGGTCCCTCCGTGCCGCTCGACGATACCCCAAACGCGCGACAGACCCATCCCGAGCGCCCCCCGATCGAAGCGCGTGGAGAAAAGAGGCTCGAAGATGTCCTCGACGAGCTCGGAATCGACCCCTTCCCCGCTATCCTCCACGGTCAAGAGCGCCTGTCCGCCCTCGACGCCGGTGATCACGCGGACTCGTCCGTTTTCTCCGGCCGCCTCGATGGCGTTGTCGAGTAAGTCTTGGATCAGGTTCCCGAGCTGGTCGCGATCGCCGAAAAAGCTCTCCTCAGCGCCGTATTCGAACAGGATCTCTACCTCGGAGGTGCGCGCTTCTTCGAGGACCCGCGCCTCGACCGCGCGCGCGACCTCATTCATGGTCACCGAGCTCTGATGTCCCAAGGCGAGCCCCGCTCGGCTCTCGAGCTCCCGAAGGCCCGCCGTAATGCGCCCGAGGGCGTCCTCCGCTGACTGGACGAGCTCGTGCAGCCTCGTGACTTCGTCGGCTGACAGCGTGCGGCTGAGCTCCTGCTCGCCGTCAGCCCGATGAGGCTCGACGGCTTCCCGGACAGCCGACAAGGCGAGCCGAATGATCGCGGCGGGGTTGTTGATCTCGTGGGCCGCCCTCCCAAACATGCGGCGTAGGGTTCCTAGACGCTCAGCATAGGCGCGCCGGACCTCATCGCGACGTCGACCTCGTCGCTCGAGGACCTCGCCCACCATCCGCGTCAAGTCGCGCGCCGGGGTCGAATCCGCGCGGCCGCTCACAGCATCGTATTCCCACGCGATAGAGCTCAGAGAACGAATGGCCCAGCGACGCTCGCTCTCTGCCGTCGCGACAATGAGCGGAGGCGCCTTGTCGCTCGCGGCGGTCAAGAGCTCGAGAAGCGAGCGTCCCGACCCGTCCAAGAGGTGCTCCGCAACGACGATGCATTCGGGCTGTTTTTGACCAAGCCCCTCGGCTGCTGCCGCAAGCGACGGCCAAACGGCAAGGTCCACATGGGGAAGGGCGGCCGAAAAGTGTGCCCGGAGACGCCCCGAACTCACCGCGTCATCATCGATGATGAAGATGGTTGTCGATGGCGCCTGGTCCGCCTTCACCTCGATGCGCTCCGTTCCTTCACCATGTAACCCCAAGTGTTGAAACCCCCGAGCGCTCCGAAAGAGCTCGTCCTTTTATCGTAGTTCAAGATCGACAGCGGTCGAGCCAAAGCAACATAAAATCGGCGAGATCAGGCAGCTTTCGCCTTGAGGCGAACGAAATCACACCGCTCCCTTTCCACTCACCCATGGAAGGTGGTTCAGCGACAGCGCCCGTCGGCTCTTCAAACATGCATTTAGCAAAGAGGGGGGACAGCGCTTCCGCGACGCCCAGGCTCAGGGGTGCGCTCAAAGGGGGCGCTCAAAGGGGGCGCTCAAAAGGGGCGCCCAGGGGTGCGCTCAGGGGTGCGCTCACGGGGGTGCGCTCACGGTGCAGGCCTCAGTCGGGCTCGGGGTGCTCGCCCTTCAGTCGACGCTCCGCGGAAAGGCGACGGAGTTCCTCACGAGTCACTCCGAGGCGCTCCGCCGTCCGACTCGCGAGACTCGTCGTAGCAACACCGCGGATGAAGCGAAATGTCGGCAAACCATCGCTCCCGAGCTCCACTTGATAGAAGTCGAGAGCGCTCCCCCGCGCGGCCTCGAGCCGCGACGCAAAGTCGAGGAAGTGCGTCGAGACGAAGACCACAGGTCGCAGTTCTTCGAACAGCTCGAGCACCATCACGAAGATCTCCTCGCCTTCCGAGGGGTTCGTTCCAGAACAGAGCTCGTCCATGATGACCAGCGACCCCGGACCACATCTCTCGAACACCTGGCGAACGCGGCGGAGCTCCGTGCCGAGCCTCCCTTCGTCTCCTTCGGCGCTCGGCCTCTCGATCAGCGAGAAATACATCTGGGGAGCCAAGGTCAGCTCCGCGCGCGCGGCTGGAACGAACAAGCCGCTTTGCCCAAGCAGCTGGGTGATGGCGATCGACTGAAGGAGGCGCGTCTTTCCTCCCGAGTTGGGCCCGGTCAGGATGGTTGTGCCGCTCGTCCCTCTGAAACTCATGCTGGTGGGCGTCACAGTTCGAGCTGCCCCGAGGAGCCACGGATTCCAGAGGGACTCGTAAGAGCGCTCCGAGGAAAAACGGGCCAGACTGGTCGGGAGCCCTGCTCGCTCTGCACGCGCCCGAAAGCCGAGCGAACCAAGATAGAACTCGAGACTCAGGTAGACATCGATGAGCGTGGCGATATCCGCTTCAACGGCGGAAAAAGCACCTTCGACGAGCTGACTCAGAACCTCCTCCTCAGAGAAGCGATGACCCTGGATCATCCCCCAGAGCGCGCGAAAAAACCTACCAATGGGGCCTCGAGGCGTGCCCGGCAGAGCAAGCTCCACCGACCGGACCATCTCGACATGGCGCAGAGTCCCGTCCGCGCCCACCTTGAGGCGCGCCTCGATCACGGTCTTGCTCTCGTCAAAAGCGAGGAGCTCCCGAACCCGCTCGAAGGCGCTGGACTCGAGGGCGCTGCGAGCAAACTCACCCACCCGTGAGAGGCCGGAAGTTGCGCCCTCGATGGCAGCGAGCGCGCGCACCGCGGCCAGAAAGGAGGTCAGAATGTTCAGGCGACGTCGGAGGGTCGCGCCTTTGCTTGAAAAATTCGGACTTTCAAACAGCGCTCGGACGAGCTCTCGGAGCACCTCGTAAGCTGTCTCTGTCTGTTCCTTGAGGGTCGCGTTGTTCGACAGCTCCCAGACGATGGCTTGTCGAAACTCGACGTCAGCGAGACTGCTCGGCGGGTGCAAGAGGATCCGCTTCAACGCGGGGCGGAAGGGAGCGTAACTTCGCTCACCCACCAAAATAGGAAATCCATCTTTGAGCAGCTCGTCGATGAACAGATCTTGTTCGATCGACTTCGAGTCGATGGTCGACTCGAGGCTGCGGCGCGCGAAGCTGCCGAGGAGATCGGCTTCACTCGTCCCCCGGGCGAAGGCGAAGGCGAGGACTTCACGCGCGGAGCGCGTCAAAAGCTCGAGCGGGCGAAGGGAGGCGAAGAGGAGCTCGGGGGCACGCGCCCCGGGGCGCTCATTCTTCGTCGCCAGCGTCGCCATCGCCGTCTTGGACGAGAGAGAGATGAGAGCGGCCCTCGAGTTTGGGCAGACGGCGCTTGCCGATGGGCCCTTCTTCCACGTACTCGCGGAGAGATTCCATTTCGCGCAAGGCTTCGAGTTTCGCGAGCGCCTTCACCTCGACCTGACGGATGCGCTCCCGGGTCAGGTTCATGATGGCTCCGACGTCCTCGAGGGTGGTCCCGCCGCGGTCCGCCACGTCGAGAGCACAAGACTCCTTCAGCTCCCAAACCTCGAGATCCGGGAAGTTCAGCTTGATGGCTCCGGTGCGCGGCGACACGTCGATGAACAAATGATGCTTGCAGGAGACGTAGGGGCAGGGACGCTCGATCTGGGCGCACGCTTCGCGGGTGCGCGGCTTCCAGTAGTCCTTCTCTGGGAACAAGAGACGACCGGCAGCGAGCTCCTTCTGTGTGAGACGTTTGACGCTGATGGTTCGAGCCCGGACGACACGCTTGCGCCTGGAGCGCTTCTGTTCGCGGGTGATCGCATCATGGCCCTCTGCCTTCTCCACTTTCGCCGTATTATCAGCCACTTCTTCGTTCCCTTTCCTCAATAGCCCACGACCCGCGCCGGCATCGGCGTCCGGCGGTTCTTCGCTGCCACAATTCCGTCCCTGAGCTTCTCAAGGCGCACGATCAGTGACTCTGCGTCACTTTGGGCGCGTCCCAAGTCCAAACCCAGGATGTGATTCGTTCCATAGCGCTCGCGAACGAAGTTCCCGAGCTCACTGAAGATCTTGTCGAGCCGGGCCTCGATCTCGTCGAGTTCATTGCGCAAGAACAAGAACTCATTTTTGATCTCTTCGATCGTGAAGTTTTCAGCCAAAAGACGCTTGATGAGCACGATGCGCTCAACAGTGCTCGGGGGATAGAGCCCAAGCGATCCGCGATGCTTGCCTTTGGTTCCAACTCGGACGCTGCGCGGCAGAAGTCCAAGCTGCACATACTTGCGAAAAGTCGCCTCGCTCACCTCGAGGCCACGCTCGCGAACAGTCTCAAGGACATCTCCCAAAGAGAGTCCCTGGTTCGAGGCAGCGGGCGGGGTAGCGTTTTTCACAGAGTCGGCTCGAGGAGATAGAGAGAAAAAGAAAATCGCACCCCGAAGGTCGAGGCGAAGGCGCACGAGGGGCGAGGACCAGGTTCCCGCTTTCGACCTTTCGCGCGTGAGGGGACGAGTGACCCGCCCGAAAGCCGATGAGTCCAAAGATGCAACCCAACCTGCATCTTGGGCTCGGAGCACCTCGGGGCGGGCCCGTTCCCAACGACTTCGAATATATTCTACTGAGTGGAGGAGAACCAAGAACTTCTCGAGCAAAGATTTGCGCACGATCTGAACGAAGCAGCCCGATCGCTCGCGAGATCCCAGGTCGGATATTTTTTGTCACACTAGCGCGTCATCCATGGAGACGGTCCACCATCCATTGATGCGTCGTCCATGGAGACGGCTGACCGTCCATCATCCTATCGTCCATGGAGACGGTCCGCCGTCCATGAAGTTTTCGCCCGAGGCCCCGCCGCGCGGGGGTCGCCCTTCGTGGTCCCCGCTCCTGGCTGCTGGCCTCAGGGGGCTGCCCGACATCGCCCTACCCGCAAAAACTGCTATGGTCGGCCCGGCACGATGAGCGACCCTGCGGCGCCGACCTTCGAGAGCCATTCTGATGTCCTCGCTGGATCCATCCGTCTTCGCACGACAGAGTGGAGCTGTAGGGACGGTGAGGCGCGGCCCGCCGTCGTGGCTTTGCCCGGAGTCCTTGCTCCCCGCTCCTCCTTGGCTCCGATCGGGCGTCTCTTAGGTCAGCACTTCCGCTTCATCGCCGTCGATCTACCCGGACTCGGCGAGAGCGAGAAACCGCCTCCTACAAAGTACGACTATTCACCCGCGCGCGTCGCTGAGTCCCTGACGGATCTCATGGGGGGCCTCGGGCTCGCTCGTGCTCACATCTTCGGCCACGGCCTCGGCGGAGCCGCCGCGATTCACCTCGGGGCCCGGCGTCCTGAGCTCGTCCGCACCATCGCGCTCGCGAGCCCCCTCGGGCCCGAAGGTGCATTCCCAGGCTTATTGCGCCTCCTGCTCGCGCCGGTCGTCGGAGAGCTCGCGCTCGGTCAGCTCATGAGCCAGAGGCTCTTCTCCCACCAGTACAAAGCGCGCATCCATAAAGATGCGAGCCCCGAGGACATCTCCGCAAACTTCCTCGGCGTGTCGAGCCCCGCCTCACGCGCCGCTCTGCTCGCGCTCCTCCGCAACTCGGTCGACACCCGTTCCATCATCGCCGACTGCCGGCGCCTCCGCTGTCCGACACTGCTGCTCTGGGGGCGAGAAGATCGTCTCATCCCGCTCACACTCGGTAGAATGCTGGCCCGCGAGATCCCGGGTACGGGTTTCGAAATCCTCGACGCCGGACACGCGCCCCACACGGAAATTCCCGAGCAATGCGCCGAGCTCCTGCGCCGCTTCTTCAGCGGTGAGCGAGCCCGTTAACGTCGGCAAGCGCCCCGCTTTCGGGCGCACAACGATCGACGCCTCCCGAGGAGCTTACTCCGCTACCGGGAAGCCTGCTGCAGGCGGTTTGTCGGAGGGCTTCTTGGTGGCCTTGGCCTGCTCCACGGCGCGCGTCCTGCGCGCTGCGGCCCCGCGAGGACCGGAGCGAAGGGAGGAGGGTTCACTCGAAAGGGGCTCGCTCGAAAGCGGTCCGCCTTCGGAGGCCGCTCCTCGAGGCGCTGCCCCCCGAGCGGGGGAAACTTCGTACTCCGAAGTGGTAGCGAGAGGCTCATCGGGCGCGGCCTCGGGGGCTCGTTCGGTCGCCGCGGGAACTTCGGCCCTCCGCTCCGTAGACCCGGGCTCCGGCTCCGGTTCCTTCTTGGAGGTGAGCAGGCCCACTAACAAAATGCTCACCATAACGGCCAGCACTCCGACGACGATGCGCCGGTTCCTCGGGGACGCCGGACGCCGCGACAGACCGCCGATCACAGGCTCGAGCGGCTCGGAGTCAAGGGCGCCGTCCATCTCTTCGGGAGGAGGCGCCACGCTCATCTGCTCGTCGCCCACGCGGAAGAAAGCGTTCGCTTCTTCAGGTTCCGATTCGTGAAAGTCCGAGGTGGGGTNCGAGTCCGAACGCGGCAAGCGCAGGATCTCTGCGCTCGGACGGTCGTCCTCCTCGGTCGAGGCCGGCCCGGGATCGGGGGACTTTTCCGCAGGAGATTCCGCGAGAGCACCGCCTAAAATCACGGGCGGCGGCGCTTGGAACTGGGAGGGCTGAGGTTCAATGCGCCCGATGCCGAGGCGCGTCTTGCCTTCCTGTGGCTTGCTCTTCGTCTCCGGCAGCGCGGGTTCGCGAGAGCCAAGTCCGATTCCGAGCAGAGTCTTGTCCGTTCGCGGAGACGGCTGGACGGCGCGCGCGGGCGGCGACCCCTCTTCTTCCTCGAAAGCTCGGGCCGAAGCAGGGGTCAGGCGGTCTGTCTCTCCTGACTCGGGCTCTCGTGACTCGGGAGCCGTACCTTCCGATGCAACCAAAGACGGATCGGCTGGAGGCGGCTCCACGGGTCGCGGTTCGGGGGCCGGAAGAGAAGACCCTCGCGCCGGCGCCGATGCTGCGCTCTCCCGCGGGGGAGGAATGAACGAATCGGGCGCCAAAGGCCGGAACGAGCTCCGCTGCGAGGGGGGCACCCGGGACACCGGAGCCTCGGGCGGGAGGCTTTGAGAAACTTCGCGGAGCCCCTCCGAGAGGCTGTCCTCGGCCGCAAAAACGGGGGCCGGCGCCTCCACGGGGGGCAACGCGCTCTCGGGAAGGCCGAAATTCTCACTCGGTGCCACCGAAGGTCGCCAGCTCCTTCCACCGGAAAGGGCACGGATCGACTCGAGGGAGCCGGGCTTTGAAATCGCGATCTTGCTGTCGCTCTCGCGCGCCGGAACCATGGCTTCGTCCTGGACCGAAGAGACAGCTGCAGACTCGAGGACCTGGAGCAAGTCTTCGAAGTAGAGCTTGCTGATCGTCGAGAGCGTCGAGAGATCCTCAAAAGGACTGTCGTCGACGACGTCCATCAACGTGCGCGAGCCGTCGAAGAGTCGCAAGATACCATTCAACTCATCAGGGATCTCACCGAGCCGCTCAGCGAGCGCCTCGTGGTTCACCTGGAAAACGGTCCCGAGGGGCGGAAGCTGCTCGAGGAGCCTTCCCCACTCATCCACCCGGCGCATGCCCTCCATGAGCAAGCCCTGGGTCGTCGTGTGGATCGTCTCGGGGCGGTCGAGGGGCACGAAATCGACCTCAAAAGCGCCACGTGTCCAGATCATGCAGCGGTAAACCGCCTCTTCTCCCGCGAGACGGCCGTGCTCGGCGTCGATGACCTGACCGTCGCGGAAGTAGATGAAAGCTTCTTCCTGACGATCGGAGACGAGATGAACGATGCCTGTCTTTCGTCCGAGCTCGAAGGTCTGGAGCAGGTCCACAACCCCCATGTCCGAAAGGTCACCGGAGAGGTGTGTCTTTGGGCTCCCGGCGGTCTGCGCCATCCTCTGGTGCGCGCGGCGCGCAAGCAGGAGATGAACCCGGGCGATCAGCTCGCGCACGAAGATCGGCTTCGTGAGATAATCCTCAACGCCGAGCTCGAGGCCGCGAATCTTGTCCTCGATGCTCTTCTGGCTCGTGAGGAACACGATCGGCGCCATCGCGAACTCGGGACGCTTCTTGAGTCGACGTACGAGCTCATAGCCGTCGAGCCGAGGCAAGCGCGTATCGGTCAAAATCAGGTCCGGCACGAAATGTTCGACCTTCGAAAGGGCATCGAGCCCGTCCGTGGCCGTAGTGACGCTGAAGCCAGCCTTCTTGAGGCTCACTTCGAGAACACGAACGCTGGCCGGATCCGAGTCGACCAAGAGGAGCTGCTGCTTCGCCACTTTTGCCCTAGCGTTCTAGCCAGGTCGGGCCCTGTCAAGGGCTAGGCCGGGGAGAAAAGAAGCGACCGCTGTCGATCTTCTCCAATGGCGCTCACGATCACGTCTAAGCCATCGGCGAAAAATGGGATGCGCTGGAAAAAAGACAGTTAGACCACCGAGCAACCCACGTTTCTTCGAAAAAGTGGGCTTGAGAGTGCCAAAATTGCTTTGAGCCGGATCGGGAGCAAGCTCCCTTACTTTTGACGGGAGAGCTGCTGCACGGCGAGTCGACTCACCGCGCCGGGAACGTTCTTGCTGCGTCCGATGGCGCGCAGATCGTTGGATCGAATGTGAGGGACAAGGCGCGAGGCAAAGCTGAAGGGCGTGCGCGGGTTGCACACCAAGTTCAGCTTCACTTGGTAGCTCCGCGTGTGCTCCCGGCTATTGGCGATGATGCGCAGCACGTCGTCGGAGACGGAGCGACTCGCTGTGATGCGCACGACTTCGTTCTCCGTAAGCCGAGGGCTCCTCGCGACAGCTTCGGCGACAAGGCGATTCGTATCCCTGACCAGGATCATGCGCATCGTAGAGTTCCCGAGCATCGCGCTCCGGATCTTCTGGGTGACTGTCATGTCCTGGATCTGGGCGAACAGCGGAACAAACTTCTTCTTGAGCTCGAGTTTCCCTTCCTCATCCTCGTCACACACGTCCTCTTCTTCGGCGAGGGAGAGCTCGTGGGACAGCTGGCTCGCGGTCTTATAAAGCTCGTCGTCGAAGGTGGGCTCTTCGGTCGGCTCAGGGATGAGCTGATTCTTGATGGCTTGGGCGGCGAGTTTGAATGCGGGAAACTCGAGCTCGATGCCGTTTCTCACGGCAAGATCGATCAAACGATCCGAGGTCGACATGCGCACTCGCGGGTTCATGTAGAGAACCTCGATCGCTTCGGGGTAACGAAGTATGAGCGCTTCGTTCGTGGCGATGATTTCGCCCGAAGCTTCGCTGGCGCTTTGACAGAGCCGAAGCAGCGTAGGACTGTCGAGCGCCTTCATGCGGAGCAGCCGAGGCAAGACCTCGGTGTCCGTCGCGAAGATCGCTGCGAGCTCGAACAGCACACCCGCCTGCAGCTCACCAGAGAGGGCCCCTTCGAGCAGCGGTTTCGGCAGCGCGCGCAGCGTGCCCTGGGCCGTGCGGGCCACGTCACTGTCCCCTTCGCTGAGCACGACGAGGATCGCGAGGAGGTCAGGAGGCGCGGCTCCCGGTACGATGCCGCGCGCGGCGAGCATCTTCATCGGAGGGGGCGCCTCCGCGGAAAGTACCCTTTGTGCGCCCGGTCCGAGCGCGGAGACGTCGATCGCCGTCACAGGTTCACTCTGTCCCGAACTTACGGATGCGCTCAGCGAGGCGCTCGGTGCGCACTCGCTCGGCCCGCTCCGCTTTCTCAGGATCGATGAGCAGGGCTGAAATGCGCTCCTTGTCGTTCAGCTTGGTCTTATAGAGCTCGGCTGCGTACTTGCTCTTGAAGGGTCCGATGCGCACCCGATGCCAAAGGCCGCGGTCGGGAACGTTCGCCGCTTGTCGATAGGCAGTATGGCCGCGCTTGCGCAGCTCGCTGACCAATTTGTCCGCGTCGTCCTGATTTTTGAACGATGCGAGCTGGAGAGCGAAACCCTTCTCGGTCTCGGAACCCATCGGAGCGATCTCGCCCTCGGGAACCTCCGCCTGCCGAACCGCAATCGCGAGCAGTTCGTCCTTCGGCTCAGTGGTGACCGTGGTCTGATTCAAGAGTGTTCCTGCTGGCAGGGGAACAACAGGAAGCCTGTCGAGAGCTGGCGGAGGAGGCGGAGCGTCGCTCTCCAGAGTCGGCTCAAGCGGGATGAGCTCTCCGCGTTCATCTTTCACAGCGACGAGCGCTGTCGTGGTGCGCGGTGCGTCGCTCAAGAGTTTCGGATAACTCAAGTCTTTGACGGTGACCTCCGGACCCGCCGGGGGAGCTCCGGACTTGGCGGTCTTCACGAGCAGCGCGAGCGCTTCATCGCTCTTCGCCGGCGCCGGGGGCTTTGCAGGACCGCTCATCGCCATGGTGGCTGAGGCGACCGCAGCCGAACCGAGCACAGCCAAGCCGATCGTCCAGGCGCGGGTCTTCGCGCTGGTCCCGCCTTCCTGGATCCGTTCCAAGTTCCTGAGATTCACCGGGGCACGCTCCATGCTCTCGATCGATTAGCGCTTACGGGCCAGCTTGGCCAAGCTTTCTCGCGCCCGGAGCCTTCCTCCGTCCCCGCGGGTCCGAGCGGGGCGCCGCCCTCGTCAGGCGAACCGCCCCTGCACCAGCCGCCGCAATTGCTCGGCTTTCCAACGAGTTTCTTCGGTTTCCCGGACCGGGTCGCTGTCGGCCACGATCCCCCCTCCGACCAGGTACTCGGCGATGTCTTGCTGGATCGCGAGCATCCGGATCGCCATCGAAAGGCGCAGGCCCCCGTCCTGGCCCAAGTACCCCACCGCCCCCGTGTAGAGCCCTCGCCTTTGACCCTCGAGCTCTCGGATCATCGCCATGGCTGCTCTCTTAGGTGCGCCAGTGACGCTCCCGCTCGGCAGCATGACTTCAAGGAGCTCCTTTCTCGTCACTCCGGGGCGGAGCTGTGCGGACACGGTGGCTTCCCGGTGGTGCACCGTCGGGTGGGTGATGACCCGCGGGGGCTCGGTGACGCGTACGCTCCCGACCCGCGCAACGCGCGCCAAATCGTTGCGTTCCAGGTCGATGACCATGGTGAGCTCCGCGCGCTCCTTTTCATTATCGTCGAGCTCCCGCGCGAGGGCCCGATCCTCATCGGGGTCCGAAGCTCGCGGGCGCGTGCCCTTGATGGGTGAGGTGGAGACGAGACCTAAAGGCGTCACATCGAGGCAGAGCTCGGGGGACAAGCTCACACATTTGAAGTCCCCGAGGTCGAGGGCAAAGCCAAAACGAGCGCCGCCGAGATCTTCGGCGCCTTCAGGAGGGCCTAAACGGGCCAAGAGCGCGATCGGATGGCCCCCAGCGCGCAGGCGGAGCCGCCGGGCGAGGTTGACCTGGTAGAGATCCCCGCGCTCGATGGCGGACAGGGCGCGGACGATGCGAGCCGCGTGCACCTCGTCAGGCTCGGGTGGCTCGAGCCAAGATAAGAGTGCCTCCTCGGGCTCAGATGGCGCGGAGGCGATCGCTCGCTCGAGCTCGAGGACGTCCGCCTCTGTCTCCCCCACCACTGCCACCCGCCCCTCTTCGAAGACGAGCGCAGCGCCGTACCGAAGCCAGCGGCATTCGCGCCCGATCACGGCCGGGCGTCGATCCCGCTCGAGCTCCGCGCGCCCCTCGATGCCCCGGAATGCTTCATAGGGCAGAACGCCCACCCAGCGCGGGAAGGAAAGGGCACCAGGCTGTCCCTCGCCCACCCACGAAGGCTCCGGATCGACCCAGCGCACTTCCACCCGGGGCAGAGCCGAGGCGAAGGCGCGCCTTCCGTCCCGCAGCCAATAGGCCCCCGGCAGCGCGCAGAGAGCCAGCGCGGCGCGCCGTGGCGGAAGAGACAACCATTTCATCATCGGGCCGACTCCGGGCGCCGAACGATGCGCCCCCGGGGAGTCACGATGGCGTCCGTGAGCGGGGCCGCAAGCTTCGCTCCCGGCAGGGCGATCACCCGCCGCAGCTCGCCGTTGCCCCGGACCTCGACCTCATCGCCCAAGATCGTTTGCTCGAGGTGGATCGCTCTGGGCAAGGAGACAGAGGGCGCGACGTAGGAGGTCCGACCCGTCTCCTCGAGCCAGCGCAGGTTCGCCTCGAAGTACCCCTTGAGATCGCCGATGTCGGTGAGCCCTTGGTCGACGAGAGCTGCACTCGAAAGCTTCGCTCCACGACGCAGCGCCGGAAGGAGCACGTCTCCGACCAAACACCCTTCACCCGGGAACGTCGCCACAATGGATCGCGTGAGACGCGCGACACCGAGGTAGTCACCGCCCATCTGCTCAGAACCGAACACCTCACCGCGCAGACGGATCACCCGGCCCTTCGCATCGAGTCCCACGGTCCCCTCCCCCCGCGTCCGCGCGCGCACGAGCAGGACGATCTCGGCATCGCTCTGGTCTTCAAGGAGACGATCGAGGGGAAGCGGCCCGTACATATCCCCGTTCACGACGATGACGTTGGGAGCCCGAAATGAATCCAGTGCCCCCCGGATCCCACCTGCCGTGCCCAGGATTTTTTCTTCAGAAAACACCTGAACCTTGAACGGTAAAGACTGGATATGACTGTCTATTTTTGACACGAGATAGTGAGCATTGATCGAGAGACTCTCGGCGCCGGCTCGGCCGAGCTGCTCGAGCGTCGAGACCAAAAGGGGCTGCGCCCCGACAGGCAAAAGAGGCTTCGGGACCTCGTCGGTGAGCGGGCGAAGGCGCGTCCCGAATCCCGCTGCCAGTACCATCCCAGAAAAGGGCCTCGACACGGGGCGAGCAGACCCCCTCTGCCCCCGGGAGGCAAGAGGCTCCGCGCAGCTCCGGGCCATGAAAAACTCGTCCAGTTCCGGCGCGGCGTGTTAACCGGGGCAAGCAGATGACGGTAGCGAAGGACAGAGCAGGACTTGGGCCGAACTGGGTTCGAGGGGGCGCGAGCCTCTCGCTCTTGATGCTCGCGTCGACGGGCGCATGCAACACGGGAGCGGTCGCCGTCGGTGAATGTCGAGAGATCGAGCGCGCCCGCTGTGACGCGCTCGCTCACTGCGGAATCGTCGAAGACGTGACAGCCTGCAAGCGGTTCGTGCGCGACTCCTGTCTTCACGGGGTCGCCGGACCCAAGGCGCCGACGGCCAGCGAACAAAAGGCCTGTGTGACCATGATCACCGAAGCTGGACGCTGCGCGGAGGAAGATCCGAAGATGCTTCCGAGGGACTGTGAGGGACTCGACGAAGCCGATATTTCTCCGATCGAGGGAGCCAAGAGCGCTCGCAACGTCTGCGAGCTCGCCCAAAAACCATGGAACTATGTGACATGCGACTACGTGAACGAAGTAGAAGAGTCGATGGGTGGCGGCAAAAGCTGAGCGCGATCGGCGTCCTTTTCGCTCTCGGGTGCGGAGGGGGCAACGGTCAGGTAGCTGCTCCGCCCCAAGTGGAAACTCCAGCTGATGAGATCCTCCGCATTGGTGCGAACTGGACCTCAGTGCAGCCCATCAAAGCTCTGCTCTCTCCGCCTTCGCCGATCAGCGTGATCCGAGGCAGCGTCACCAGCCGCATTCATCTCACGAAGCGCGACGCCGAAGAGGAGCTCACCATCGCTGAGGACGTCGAACTCCGAAGCGGCGCCCGCGTCGTCTGTGAGTCCACCTTCCGGCACCCGCTCTCTCTCCGTTACGGCAGGAAGGGCGGAGAGCCCGCGGTAGAGATCACTCGGCCCGCCCTCAATGGTCGCCGGGTCTGCCAGGGTCCTCACCCCGAACCGGACCTGGTCGCTGAATCTATAGTGACGCTTTTCGTCCTGCGCTCCGATCAGTTGGTCGCGATCGAACCCAAGACCGACGGGCGCAGCTATATCCCGGAGAACTGATCCGCTTCACCCATCGCCGAAGCCTCTCGTTTTCCGTCAGTGGCCGCTCGGGGCTTGGTTCAAAGGGCCCCCCCTGCTAAGTGCCCGCCGAATGAATCGCGCTCGCGCCGCCAAGATTCGAACCCTCGCGCTGGGAGTCACGAGCGCTCTCCTCGCCTGCAACCAGTCGCCCACGCCTCCGGTGGGCACTGTGATCACGACGGCAGTCGTCGTCATGCCCGAGCATTTTCTCGGGACGCTGCCCTGTTCCGACGATGAGGGCGCCCCGAAAATCTTCCGCGCCGAGCTCATCGACGTGACGGACGGTCTCGATGAGGAGTCTCCCCGCGTTCGCTCCGGGCTCGTCTCCTGTAAGCGCGGCGCTTATTTCGAGTCCGTCACCCCAGGCCACCGCTACATCGCCGACATCTCTCTTTATCCGCGCTCGGATCTCGATGTCGACGCTGAAACGAACGCGACGGTCGACGACAGTGGTGCCGAGGTCGAGCCGACCTGGACGACCACCTGTTATGGGACCGACCTCCCGCCCGGCGAAGGCCTCGGCGGCGCAGACAATCAGGGTGAAGGGGGCGCCGGTGAAATCTCCATTGGGGTCTACGCCTATACGCAGGCGCGCACCTACGTGAGAGGCTGCCTCCCACTCACGCGCGGAACGGCTCCCGGTGAAACCGGCGTTCAACTCTCCCTCGCGCGCTCGCTCGGAAGGCTCGAGTGTGGAGACGACGAGGGGCAAGTGAGTCGATTTGTCGTGCTCGGAGAGGACGGCGAGCTCCCCGAGGGCGGCCTCGGCGGGGCCGGGGGGAGCAGCGGGACGGAGCCAGACTCCGGGTCGAGCTTTGCCTGCTCGGAATCTCTGACCATCACCGGGCTCCGCGACGGAGAGAGCTACACCTACGACCTCGTAGCGTTCAAGGCGGACGAGGAGGAGCCGAGGTGGTCGACGACTTGCCGCGTGACAGCTCGGAGCGGCGTGATCGCCCGAGCCACCTGCGAACCGCTGCAACCACTCCGCTGAAATCTTTCGGGGTCGCGGCGCGCTTTCACGACCCCTGCTCCCGATCTCGGCCGCTCGGAGATTGCTTGGCGACGGAACCGGCCCTAGAACCACAGAATACGTGGCTCGCTACGGAGATTTCTCGCCTGGCCCTATCGCGCTGCCGCGCCCAGGCAAGGTACTCCGGATCGTCCTCCTCGGGCTCCTGTCGATCTGGCTCCTGTTCGCCCTGCTCGTGAACTGGACCGACAGCGGCACAGGTCTCTTCCTGCTCCTCACGGGCAACACGCAGGCGATTGTGGGGGGCCAAGTCTGGCGCCTTGTGACCGCTCCGTTGCTCCACGTGCCGACCGGCACCATCGGGCACATCTTCTCGGCCCTGCTCGGCCTGTATTTCTTGGCGCCGTCCCTCGAAGAACAGTGGGGGAGCGCGCGTTTTGCTCGCTTCTTGTTCCTCACGGGGACTCTTTCCTACGCGACCCAGTTCCTTTGCGCCGCGCTGCTCGGCCCAGACATGAGCGTGCGCATCGTGCCCCCTGATTATTACGGCGCGATGCCCGTCGTTGAAGGCGTCGCGATCGCCTGGGCGTCGACGTACCGGGGGCGCACCGTCAATCTGTTCTTCATTTTTCCGGTCACGAGCCGCGGTCTCATTCTCTTCGTTGTGGGCATGAGCCTGATGATCCTGATCGCGGGGGCCACGCCGCCCTCCGGGCACATCGCGCTCTTCGCTGGGATGGGTTACGGGTACTTGCTCGGTGGAAGCACCCCCTCGCCCATCCGCCGCTGGTATCTCAAGTACCGCCTCGCGCGACTGGAAGCCGACGCAGCGCGAGAGATGCGCGCCGGCGGCGCCAAGCGTCCCCGCGGTCGAGCCGGAGGATTCCGGGTCATCGAGGGCGGCAAAGGCGACCGCAAAGACCTGAACTGATTGCCCTGTCTTGGGCGAGCTTCCTTCCTCCCAGAAAAATCCTCCCGCCCCCCGCCCACCCGTGGTAGCAGGACGGCCCAAGTCCGCATGAGCTCTCCGCGCCATTTGCTTGGAATCGAAGGAATGACCCGCGAAGAGGCGCTTTCGCTTCTCGCGCGTGCCCAGACATTTCTCGACGAGCGGGCCGGGCTCGACTCGAAGGATCGCCCCCTCAAGGGCAAGACCGTCCTCAACGTCTTCTTCGAGAACTCGACCCGAACCCGCACAAGCTTCGAGCTCGCGGGCAAACGGCTCGGAGCCGACGTCGTGAACCTCGCGGGTTCCTCTTCAAGCACCAAGAAGGGCGAGACACTTTTCGATACCTTCGCGACCCTGAACGCGATGCATGCTCACGCGATCGTCTTGCGCCACTCGGCGTCGGGCGCACCCCACGTCGTCGCGCCCCGGAGCCGCGCGGCCATCGTTAACGCCGGCGACGGCATGCACGAGCACCCGACCCAAGCTCTGCTCGACGCCCTCACCCTGACGCGCGCCCTGGGAACCCTCGAAGGGAAGACGATCGCGATCTGCGGTGATATCTTGCACAGCCGAGTCGCCCGCTCGAACGCGCTGCTGTTGCCGCTGCTCGGGGCCAAGGTTCGACTGTCCGGGCCCCGCACAATGCTCCCTCGGAGCGCCGAGGCTCTCGGGCTCGAGGTCTACGATCGAATCGAGCCGGCTCTGGAAGACGTCGACGCCATCATGATGCTCCGAATCCAGATGGAGCGCCTCGGAGGAGCGCTGTTCCCCTCGACCCGCGAGTACTCAAGGATTTGGGGTCTGAACGAGCGCAGGCTCCGTCTCGCGCGACCGGGAGCCCCCGTGCTCCACCCCGGGCCCCTCAATCGCGGCGTCGAGATCCACGAAGACGTCGCCGATGGGACCCAGTCGGTAATCCTGAACCAGGTCGAGGCAGGCGTAGCTGTGCGCATGGCCGTGCTCGAATCCTGTGTGCTCGGCTCCTAGGCCGCGCTCTCTCCTTTTCTCGAGCCGCACTAAGACGCCGTCTTGGTGCCCGAGGAGCGGGTCGCGACAGCCCTGGCGATGGCGCGGTTCAGTTCGAGGGAAGTGAAGGGCTTCGGCAGAACCGGGAAGCGAGCTCCGGTACTCCGGTCCTCGATCATGTCCTCCTCGATATACCCGGACATCAAGAGGCAGGGCCCCGAGTAGCCCCGCGCCCGCAAGCTCCGGATCAGGTCCGGGCCGCTCTGACGCGGGAGCAGGACATCCGAGACGACAAGGTCGAGGTTCGTGAGCCCACTGTCGAATTGGGCGAGGGCCTCTTCCGCGGTGCGCGCTAGAATCACCTTAGCTCCTCCCCGCTCGAGGGCCTTGCTCACAACGCGCAAGACAGCTTCTTGGTCCTCGACGACGAGGACCGTATCCAGCTCCCATACGAGGGGCGCCTCTCGAATGTGCGAGGCTTCGGTGCTCGGCTCTTCGTCGAGCAGCGGCAGGAACACCGAAAATGCGCTACCTCGCCCTGGCTCGGACTCGAGGGAAATGTGGCCCTCGGCTCGCTCCACGATACCGAAACAGGTTGTGAGGCCGAGCCCGGACCCGCGATCGCCCTTTGTCGTAAAAAACGGCTCAAAGATGCGCTCCTTGATCTCGGCAGGAATGCCCGAACCTTCATCTTGGACGCGAAGCCGGGCCGTCGGGCGGCCCTTTTGGGGGCTCAAATGCGCCTGCACCATCTCCAAGCTGACCAAGATCCGCGCCCCCGGAGGAGATGCGTCTTTTGCGTTGAGCACCAGATTCATCACCACTTGATCAAACTGCCCGGGATCGATCCAAACCACACACACTTCCTCGGGGGTGACGATTTCGAGCCTGTAGTTCTCCCCGACTGCTCTCTTCAGCAGATGCGCGAGCTGTCTGAGATGTTGCCCAACATCGAGTCGGACAGGACGGCAGAAGCCTCCGCGAGCGAGCGACAGGAGCTGCGCCGTGAGTCGCGCCGCCCGTTCGGCCCCCTTCACGATCTCCTCAATCTCGGCTCGCTCGTCATTCAGGGACTCGGGAAGGGAAGCAGCCAGGATGCTCGCGCTGCCCATGATGCCAGTGAGGACGTTGTTGAAGTCATGAGCCACACCCCCCGCCAGGCGACCGATCGCTTCCATTTTCTGCGAACGCAGAAGGGAAAGCTCCGAGCGATGTTTTTCCTCCAGGGCCTGAGCGAGCTCACGGGTCCGGGACTCCACTCGCTCGTTCAGGAGCCGATTGGCGCGGATAAGTCCTTCTTCCGCCCGGCGCAGGCTCTTCACGAGCAGCTCGTTGTCCCGCATCAAGAGCAGCTGCTTTCGGTCCCGCTGATGAGCGAAGCTCCCTCCGACAATCAATACGGTCACCAAGACGCAAATCTCCGCCGCGAGCGGGAGCAAAAGAGGGCCACCCACAAACAGCAGCCGCACGACACTCGGCAAGTTGCAGGTGATCGTGTAGGCAGCGAAAGTCGGAAAATAGACGCCCGAACTCGCCAGGGCGCCGACGCTCGTGAGGTTCACGATGATGAGCATCTGAAGCTCCAGGTCGGGACGCTCGGGGATCCAAAACGCAAACGCCGGGTATGCGCCCCAAGCAAAGCCGAGCAGGGCGGCGCTCAGCACGCGCACACGGCTCCAAAGTTCGAGCGGCCCCTCGTGATTTCGCCGCATGTACATCGCGCGGAGCCAGAGCGCGAGAATGCTCGCGATCGAGAGCTCCAAGATCCACCCGTAGAGCAGCCGGGACGACACATGGCCGGCGAGAGGCCAAGCTGCGAGCCCCCCCGCCAGCGGGGACGCCACGAGCACAATCAAGAGATTCTTGAAATTCGCGTCGAGCTGGCGCGAAAGCACATAGTGCTCCCTGGCTCTCCGCGCCTCTTCCCCTCCTCCCGATTCCATGCGCGAAGTGTCATGCTACCGGAGGCGGAGCGCCTGCCTATCCCCCCCGCGCCCCAGGGCGCCTTTGACTCCATGTCCAAAACTTCAAACCTCAAGGGACCCATGACTCGCCCGAGCTTTTCTGGGCGTGTTTTGCTTCCTTGGACGCTCGGCCTGGCTCTCGTCGCTTGTGAAAAAAAGCAGGAGCCTTCCGACGCGCGCCCCCAAACGCAAGCGATAAGAGTCGACCCTCCTGCCCCCCCGAAGAGCCCTCCTGCCCCCGCGCCGCCCCAAAACCCGCCGGCCCAAAACCCGGCGCCCCTCTTGGTCCTGCCCGAGTCCGCTTACTCAGCTCGTCTCGCCTTCGACGGCGAGAAGCTCGTGCTCACCACCCCTTTAGGTGTGCATATCTTGGATGCTCAAGGAAAAGTGGAGAGCCGAGCGGCAGCGTTCGGACACCTCGCGCGATTCGACCGCGGACGCATCGTTTTCCATCGGGATGGAGCTTTTTGGAGTCAGGCCTTGATGCCCAAGAGAGCCGATAAGCGCCTCGCTCCGACGAAAGCCGATCCTTCGCTCATGAGCCTCAAAGGCACCGAACTCGCTTGGGTAGAACCCGAGGCCGAGGCAGGACAGGCGCTCTTTGCGCTCGGACGCACGGCGCCTCACCTCGTCTACCGCTCACCTGGCACCATCAGCGCGCTTCACATCGAAGGCGATCACGCGTTTTTTGTCGAGCAATCCAGAGAAGGTGCCTGGCGTATCGGGCGGGCCTCCCTCGACAAATCTGCCGTCGTTTGGACCGAACCTCGCAGATCGCGGCCCCCCGCGATGCTGACCGGATCCGAGCGCGCTCTCTACTACTATGAAGGTCTCGAAGGAGGAGTGCATGAGCTCGCTTTCGACTTCAGCGCAGACCGCGTCCTGGTCCGTGATTTCATCTGTTCGCCGCTCGCAGCTGCCGTCGATTTGTTCTGCGCAAGCGTGACCGGCGTGCAGCGGGTGCCCCTAGATGAGGCCCCGCCGATCCCGCTGGCCACAGCCCAAGACGGGCCCATTCCGTTCATCGTCGCTCGCGCCACCGAGATCGCATGGGTCAGCGACGTGGGCCCCGAGAAGCTCGCGGTCCGGCGCCTCTCCTTGGCCGCCCCTTGAGCGCGCGCTCGGCCACATCCCTCGCGAAAGCTGGACCCTTCAACGGAGGCGGGGGCCCCCAAGATGGGTGTGAAGGTCAAAGCAGGCACTCACGCTGTCGCGTTCGTGCTCCCACAAGATCGCCTCACGAGGCGAATCGCTCAGGGCGACGGGCGCCCGAGGTAGTCCATGAGCCAGGTCATCGCGGGACGCGGAGCGCCCGAATTTCCGTCGATCAGGCCACTGTCGGGGGCCTGGCTCCAGGTGCGCCCCCGCACCCAGCCCCAGATCGTGATCCCCTCGATCCAGTCCGTTTCGTAGAAGAAGGGGAACTGCTCTTGGTAGTACCTGAGCTGCTCGGCGTCGCTGGAGAAGCTCACATCGTACTCAGTGATGTGAACAGGGAGTCCCGTTTCTTCATGGAGCTTGCGCAGGTTGGCCTGGACCCGTGCCGTGGTCATCTGCGGATGATCGCAGTCGTGCGCCTGAGCGCCGACGGCGTCGATCGGCGCGCCATTGGCCTTGATGTCTTTGACGATCGAGATGAAGTGATCGACCTCATCGTCCCACTCGATGTTGTTGTAGTCGTTCAGAAGCAGGATCGCGTCGCCGCAGGACTCCCGGGCCCATTTGAAGGCATTCACGATCCATGGCCAGGAGCCGGACGCTCCCGCGCTGATGTTCTGAGTATAGTTCGGGGTCGTGTGGGGCGGAGGCTCGTTCACCACGTCGATGACCTTGGTGTTCTTGTACCTCGAGCAGAAACCACTGATCCAAGCGCGGACGTCAGACTCACTGGGCGCGCCGCTTGGCTGCTGGTTGCCCCAGATGAACACGTGTTGTTTGAAGATGAGCCCGTTCTGCTGCGCGTAGTCGTAGATGCCGTCGAGGGTCGACCAATTGGGCTGACTTCCGACGTTCGGCTGTACCGAGCCCCATTTGCCCGCGTTCTCAGGCGTCACCTGATCCCAGTACGTCGCGAACTTCTTCCCCGCATAGTCCATACGGTTGTCCGTGGTGATGTTGCCGACGAACTTCTTCTGCTTCGGCCCCGAACCTTGACCACCTGAACCGCCCGGTGCTGCGCCTCCCGAGCCAGGCGCTCCTCCACCACTGCCCCCGATCCGTCCGCCGGCCCCCGGCCCAGCCCGGCCCCCCACGCCAAATCCTCGACCGCCCGAGGCGCTTCCCCCGCCACCGCCCGTCCCTCCGCCCGCATCATCGTCCTCGGAAAAGCCGTCATCGGCCGAGTCTTCCGTCACGCCCGCGCAGCCGCAGAGAAGAAGGGATAAGAATAAGCAGGTCAGCGGTTGATTCATGGATCGAAGGTCCCGAAGCGAGCCGCCCGCGGGGCTCAGTCAAGAAATATCCAAGGAATATAAGTCCATAGCAAAAACCGAGGAAAAAACCCGTGGGCGAGGTCCAAAAGGCTCAACGGTGCCCCCCGAGGACGGGCGGCCCACAGCCCCATCGAATTCCGTTGTTACAAAAACACAGCTCCTGCCTCGTTCGGCCGGCCCGCGCTCACATATATATCACAAATAACTCAGCTCCCCGCTGCCCTTGTGCCTCCCCCCTTGATCCGATCTAATGTCTGCTCCGAGTCAGCGCATGCAGAACGCCTCCGCCCCTCC
>NASX01000144.1 GCA_002085155.1 Sorangiineae bacterium NIC37A_2 | reverse complement strand
GGTGGGGCTGGGTCAGGGGGTGGGGGCGAGCTTGGAGGCGAGGTGCTCGGGGAGGGGCTCGTAGTGGGAGAACTCCGCTTCGAAGGCGCCGTGGCCGCCCGTGAGGGAGCGCAGGTCGGCGACGTAGCGGGCGAGCTCCGACTCGGGCACGAGGGCCTCGATCTCGCAGACGTTGCCCTCGTTCGTGGTCGAGGCGATGCGGCCGCGGCGCGAGGAGAGGTCACCCATGACGTCGCCCTGCTGGGCCACGGGCACCTTGATGACCACCCGGCTCACGGGCTCGAGCACCGTCGTGCCGGCCTTCGCGAGGGCCTCCTTCACGCCGAGGGCTGCTGCGGTCCGGAAGGCCATCTCGGAGGAGTCGACCGAGTGGAACTTGCCGTCGAAGCACTCGATCTCGACGTCGACCACCTCGAAGCCGTGCGGACCGCCAGCGGCGAGCGCCTCGCGGGCCCCGCGCTCGACGGCGGGGATGAAGTTGCGGGGGATCGCCCCGCCCACGATCGAGTCCTTGAAGGAGATCCCCTCGCCGCGCCCGCGCGGGGAGAGCCGCAGTTGCGCGACGGCGAACTGGCCGTGCCCTCCCGACTGCTTCTTGAGGCGCCCCTCGGCCTCGGCGGGCCTCGAGATCGTCTCGCGGTAGGCGACCTTCACGGGGGAGGTCGTCACGTGCACGCCGAACTTGCGGGCGAGCTTCTCGAGGGCGACCTGGACGTGCACGTCGCCGAGGCCGCGCAGCACGGTCTGGCCCGAGCCGGCCTCGCCCACGCGCTCGACGCGCAGGGTGGGGTCCTCCGCGACGAGCTTGGCGAGCGAGCCGGAGAGCTTGTCGTCGTCGGCCTGCGTCACGGGCTCGAGGGCGAGCCCGAAGGGCGTCGGGCGGGGAGTGAGGCCAGGGAAGCGGTAAGGCACCTTGCTCGCCGCGAGCACGCTGCCCGTCGGCGAGTCGGCGAGCTTGGGCGCGGCGGCGATGTCGCCCGCGACCACCTCCGCGGTGTTCAGGTGCTCCTTGCCACGCAGGTGGAAGAGGCCGTGCAGGCGTTCCTCGGTCCCCGTCGTGGCGTTGACGAGCCGCATGTCGTTGCGCACCGTGCCGGAGATGACCTTGAACAGCGAGAGCTGACCGACGAAGGGGTCGGTCACGGTGCGGAAGATCAGCGCCGCCGCCTCGCCCTGGGGGTCGGCCGCGACCTTGACCTCGGTCTCGCCCGCGAGCAGGCGCACGGGCCGGTCGGCGGGGGAGGGGCCGA
>NASX01000085.1 GCA_002085155.1 Sorangiineae bacterium NIC37A_2 | reverse complement strand
CGCCCGAGCCGAGATTGTAGCCGCCGCCCGCCTGCCAGGTCTTCGCTTCTTCGCTGAAGCCGCCCGGGACGGTGTTCTCGTTCTGGAGGTAGGCAAGGCCAACCGTCCACGGACCCGTCGCGTAGGAGAGACCGGCAGTCCAGACTTCCGTTTCCGCGCCGAAACCACCCGGAACCGGGATGGACGGGGCAACGAGATCTTCAGACTGGTACCAGGCGCCGCCCAGCGTGAAGCCGCCGAAGCCGAGGTTCAGACCGAAGCCGAGTTCTTCCGGATCGGCATTGAGACCAGCCGGGGCATCGCCGGTGGTGTAGAAGCCGTCAACGCCGACATCAACGCCACCGAAGGAACCGGCATAGTTGAGCGCGACTTCGACCACTTCTTCGATCGAGGTGTTGTTCGGGTTCAGACCGATGCCGTTCGGGTTCGGACCGTTATAGGTCGTTTCCGGCGTGAAGGAGAGACCGAGCTGGAAGCCGGCAAAGCGCGGGGTGAAGTAGGTCACCTTGTTCGCGTCAGCAGCCATCAGCGAGAACGTCGAATGACGGAAGCCGAAGTACGACGTGTCGTTCACGTTCAGGATGTTCGGGCTGTCCACGCCATTGCCCGGCACGAACCAGGGCGAGGTGTAGTGCATCTTGAAGGCGGCGCCGTCCGTGCCACCGATTTCGAAGCGGCCGAAGCCACCTTCGAGATAGGCGAAGAGTTCGCGGAACGTGGCGTCGTTGTTGTTGAGGTTCGTGTTCCAGTCATCGCCCAGCGACAGCGTCGCGAGGACACCGGCGACCATGCCGTTGTCGAGCGTGCCTTCGGCGTTGATGTCGATGTTGCGCGCAACGAGCTTCACGGCGGTGTCGTTGAACGAAACCGGGCCGAAGTCGTCATGCTCGGTGACGTAGAAGCCAGCGGTGACCGAACCGCCAACCGTGACGGTGAGCGGATCGCTCGCAAGCGCCGGACCGGCGATGAGACCGGCGGTGACGAGAGCGGTCGTCCCAAGGAGAGTCTTTTTCATGTGTTCCTCGCAGTATCAGCTTTGAGCTGTTCCATTCGAACGCGTCACAGCAGCTTGCCCCCAGGAGGAAACTCTGTGACTGCGTGCATCCCGGGCCGACTGATGAAACTGCCCCCCGAGCGCGTGCACCGATTAATCCGTGGATAACCCTTCGGGGTCAAGCAAACCTCACCGCATTGTGGTGGAATGTGTCCGCCTGTTGCGGAAAGAACACAAGCAAAATGCGGGACTTGGGGAAGGAAGCGAATCCTCTCTCTCGGGCGCGACCCCCCGGCAAGGCCCGTGCCCATTATTGGCGGCTATCGGTGCCTGCCCCTCAAATCCGCCCAACATGACGCTCCGGTCATGATTGACCTCGGGGCATCCTTTGCCCTGTGGCACATCAAGCACACTCCTCTCCGCCCCGCCCTTTGCCGGGCCTGCCGGACGCCCTCCGGCAAGGCCGCCGGATCGGCGACAATCCCGCCGAAATCTGCGTGATTGCGGGACATGGCTTAATCTCGCTATAAAGGCGCGCCGCAGGTAAACAAGGCGGCTGTCCGACATCCAACTGCTCTCCGCGGGCCTGAGATCAAAGTTCCGGCGGATTTGAGGGGCGAAACGCGAGAGGCTTGCCGTAAATCGATGACCTATCCCGCTCTGACACGCGCGAAATCTGCCGCTGTGGCGCTTCTCTTTGCCGCAACGCTCGGCCTGACGGCTTGCGGGCCGTCCAACTCCAACTTCCCCGGCCAGCCTACCGGCAAGGGCGGACCGAACAACCCGACCGGCGAGCAGAAGCGCGAATCAATCTTCGGTGAGGAAGGGCTGAAGCTCTTCGGCGGCAGCAGTTCCGACGACGTGGCCGGCAGCGGCATCGGCGTCAACAGCTTCCTGTGGCGCGCCTCGCTCGACACCATCGCCTTCATGCCGCTCGCCTCGGCTGACCCCTTCGGCGGCGTCATCATCACGGACTGGTATCAGGACCCGAACGCCCTGGGCGAACGCTTCAAGGTCACGGTCTATATTCTTGACCGCCGCCTTCGCGCGGATGGCGTGAAAGTGGCTGTTTTCCGCCAGGAAAAGAATGCAAGCGGCGACTGGGTTGACGCGAAGGTGAACGAAAACACCGCCCTGCAGATGGAAAACGCCATTCTCGTCCGGGCACGCCAGCTCCGCATCAATACCATCGAGGCGGGCGAACAGAAGTAAGGCCCGCTTCCAGCATCATTCCGGGAGGGTCCCGCGCGAGCGGGGCCGACCACAAGATCATGTCCAGCAGATACAACGCCCGCACCGTCGAGCCGAAATGGCAGAAGATCTGGGAAGAGCGCGGCGATTTCCGCACCGCCACCGATAACGCGGCTGCCGGCAAGCCCAAATATTATGTTCTTGAGATGTTCCCCTATCCATCGGGGCGCATCCATATGGGCCATGTCCGCAACTACACGATCGGCGATGCCATCGCCCGCTATCGGCGCGCGCGCGGCTACAATGTGCTGCACCCGATGGGCTGGGACGCTTTCGGCATGCCCGCCGAAAACGCCGCGATGGAAAAGGGCGTTCATCCCAAGGGCTGGACCTATGACAACATCGCGGCCATGCGCGCCCAGCTCAAATCGATCGGCCTTGCCATCGACTGGAGCCGCGAATTTGCAACCTGCGATCCTGACTATTACGGGCAGGAGCAGGCGCTCTTTCTCGACATGCTGGAAGCAGGTCTCGTCACCCGCAAGAAGAGCATGGTCAACTGGGACCCGGTGGACAACACCGTGCTCGCCAATGAGCAGGTCATTGAAGGCCGCGGCTGGCGCTCCGGCGCCGTTGTGGAGCGGCGCGAACTCACCCAGTGGTTCTTCAAGATTTCGGAGTTTTCCGACGAGCTCCTCGAAGGTCTCGACACGCTGACGCACTGGCCGGAAAAGGTCCGGCTGATGCAGAAGAACTGGATCGGCCGCTCGGAAGGCGCGCGCGTCTTCTTCCCCGTTGAGGGTGTGCCGGGCGGAAAGGACTACCGCCTCGAAATCTTCACCACACGCCCCGATACGCTTTTCGGTGCGAGCTTCTGCGCGCTGTCGCCACATCATCCGCTCACGGAGGAACTGGCGAAGGACAATCCCGCGCTGCAGGACTTCATCCGCCAGTGTGACCGGATCGGCACTTCTGAAGAAGCCATCGAGAAGGCCGAGAAGCTCGGCTTCGACACGGGCCTCAAGGCGCGCCATCCCTTTATCGAAGGCAAGACGCTTCCCGTCTATGTCGCAAACTTCGTGCTGATGGAATATGGCACGGGCGCGATCTTCGCCTGCCCCGCCCATGACCAGCGCGACTTCGATTTCGCGAAGAAATACAATCTCCCCATCCTCCCCGTCGTCGCGCCAAAGGCGCGCCTGGGCGATGCGGCCTGGGCAGAAGAACTGGTCGCCGGGGAAGATGCGTTTACCGGTGATGGCGTTGCGATAAACTCCGGTTTCCTTGACGGGCTCGATGTCGCAAGCGCCAAACGCGCGGCGATTGAAAAGCTTGAAGCCCTCGGCCTTGGCGAAGGCACGGTGAATTACCGCCTGCGTGACTGGGGCATTTCACGCCAGCGCTATTGGGGCTGCCCCATCCCCGTCATCCATTGCGAGGCGTGTGGTACCGTGCCCGTGCCGCGCGACCAGCTTCCCGTCACCCTGCCGGATGACGTGACCTTCGACCAGCCCGGCAACCCGCTCGACCGGCACCCGACATGGAAGCATGTGGACTGCCCGACATGCGGCAAGCCCGCCCGGCGCGAGACGGACACGTTCGACACCTTCGTTGACAGTTCCTGGTATTTCGCGCGTTTCATCGCACCCGATGCCAAGACACCGACCGATCGTGCGCTCGTCGATCAGTGGCTGCCGGTTGACCAGTATATTGGCGGCATCGAACACGCGATCCTGCATCTTCTCTATTCGCGCTTTTTCACCCGCGCGATGAAGCGTGTGAACCATGTCGCGGTGGAAGAACCTTTCACGGGTCTCTTCACGCAGGGCATGGTGAACCACGAAACCTATCGCGATGCAGAGGGCCGCTGGGTCTCGCCTTCCGAAATCACCATCGAGACGGTGGACGGCAAGCGCGTTGCAAAGCGGCTTGATAATGGTGCACCCGTCACCATCGGCTCCATCGAGAAGATGTCGAAGTCGAAGAAGAACACGGTCGATCCCCAGGACATCATCGCCCAGTATGGCGCGGACACGGCCCGCTGGTTCATGCTCTCCGACAGCCCGCCCGACCGCGATGTGCAATGGACGGATCAGGGTGCGGAAGGCGCCTGGCGCTTCACCCAGCGCCTCTGGCGTCTCGTCACGGAGAAGCCCGAAACCTTCGGCTCGGTCAATGCGCCCGTCCCTGCATCCTTCTCGGATGCGGAAATGGCGCTCCGCCGCGCGACGCATCAGACGCTCGCAGCCGCAACGGATGATTTCGAGCATATGCGTTTCAATCGCGCCGTTGCCCGCGTTTATGAGCTGGCAAATGCCATCTCGGCCTTCAACGGAACGGGCGAAACCGCCGGTTGGGTGCGCCGCGAGGCCATCGAGATTCTGGTCCAGATCGTCGGCCCGATGATGCCGCATCTGGCCGAGGAATGTTGGGAAGCTCTTGGCCATGACGTGCCGCTGACCGCCACCGAATGGCCGGTTGCCGACAAGGCCCTCCTCGTGGAAGACTCCGTTACCATTGCCGTGCAGGTGAATGGCAAGCGCCGCGACGAGCTGACCATCGCTCGGGATGCGGACAAGGAAACGGTGGAGCGCGCCGCGCTTGCCCTCGAAAAGGTGGAGAAGGCGATTGATGGAAAACCTGTCCGCAAGGTCATCATCGTACCGGGCAAGATTATCAATATCGTTGTCTGATCTGATGATCGGCAAGCGCCTCGCTGCCTTCATGGTGCTGCTGGCGCTCGCCCTGCCGCTGGGCGGCTGCGGCTTTACCCCGCTCTATGCCGAACGGGACGACGCCTCCATCACCGCCGATCTGTCGATGCTCGATGTCAGCGCGCCGAATGACCGGCTTGGCCGCGAGCTGAAATACGGGCTGCTGGACCTGCTCTCAAGCTCCGGCAATCCGCCATCCAACCCGACCTATCTCGTCGAGATCGCGCCCATCGTCTATTCCGAAGACCTCGCCATCGAGCGCGACGCGGATGTGACGCGCAAGAACATGGTGATGGTCGTGCCTTTCCGCCTCATCAACACGGAGACGAAGGAAACCGTGCTGCGCTCGACCTCGCGCTCGCGCTCTTCCTATAACCGGGTGGATTCGGAATTCGCTAATATCGTCGCCGCCCAGGATGCCGAGCGGCGCATTGCGGCGGCCATTGCGGCGGACATCAAGGTGCAGCTTTCCATCCATTTCCACCGCCTTGCTCAAACGGGTGGCTGAGGGTCCGTCTCTTGAAGATTGCCCCGCGCGACGCTGACCGCTTTACCGCCTCACCCGATCCGAAGGCCGCCGCCATTCTTGTCTATGGGCCGGATGGCGGCCTTGTGCGCGAGCGCATCAAGGCGATGATGAAAACGGTGGTGGAAGATCTCTCCGATCCTTTCCGCATCGCCGAGATTTCCGACAGCGACATGCGGCAGGACCCTGCCCGGCTGGCCGATGAAGCCGCCGCCATTGCCATGCTCGGCGGTCGCCGCGTCGTGCGCGTGCGCGGCGCAACCGATGGCATGGCAAAAACCTTCGAGAGCTTCCTTGCCTCTCCCGCAGGCGACGCGCTTGTGCTTGTGGAAGCAGGCGAACTCGGACCTGCCTCCTCTCTCCGCAAGCTTTTTGAAAACGCGCCGAACGCTGCTGCCATAGCCTGCTATGTCGATGACATGAACGCGCTCGAAGGCGTTATCCGTTCGAAGCTTGCCGGAGAAGGGCTGGTTCCCGAACAGGCTGCGCTCGAATATCTGCTTGAGAATCTGGGCTCTGATCGCGGCGTCACGCAGAATGAACTTGAAAAGCTCATTCTCTATGTCGGCCCCGGCAAGCCCGGCGAGAAGCGCGTGGTGACGCTTGATGATGCGCGCACCAGTGTCGGCGACAATGCAGGCACGAGCCTCGATCAGGTGATTGACGCGACAATGGGCGGCGACCTCGCCGCGCTCGACACGGCGCTTGCCCGCGCGCGCGCGGCAGACACAAATTCAGTCGCGATCCTGAACGCGCTGACGCGCCACCTCACCCAGCTTCACCTCGCAAGCGCGCGCATCGAGGCCGGAAGCGATATTGAAGGCGCCCTCAGAGGTTTCCGCCCGCCGGTGCATTTCAGCCGGAGAAACTCCGTACAAAGACAATTGCGTGGCTGGAGCCGCAAACGGCTCGACCGCGCGCTGGCGCTGGTGCTGGAAGCAGAAGGTCAGTGCAAAAGCTCCGGCCAGCCCGACACCGCAATCTGCGGCCAGACATTGATGCGCATCGCGCAAGCCGCACGCGCCACCCGCCGCTGAGAGAGAATGGGTGCGTGACCCTCTTGCGGAAGGGTCGAAAGTCGCAAGCGCAGCGCGGCAGATTTCGGAAAGGGGCAAGCGGCAGTCCGACGGTGCAATCCCGCCAGCAGATCTCAGCCGAGCTTCTTCACTCGGCCTTCATGCCGCCCGCCTTCAAACTCTGTCGTGAGAAAGCGCGTGAGGCATTCCTTCGCCTCAAGCTCGCCGGTGAGCCGCGCACCCAGCGCCAGAATATTCGCATCATTATGCTGGCGCGAAAGCTCCGCCCCGAGTGCCGAATGGCAGAGCGCGGCGCGCGCACCCGGCACGCGGTTCGCCGCGATGGAAATGCCAATGCCTGAGCCGCATATGGCAAGACCAAACCGCGCCTCACCCTTTGTCACGGCTTCGGCAACCTTGAACCCGAAATCGGGATAATCGACGGAGTCCGTTGAGTTGGTGCCGAGATCGAGCGGCTCGAAACCGCAAGCCTCGATCACGGGCAGCAGGGCCGCTTTCAGCGTTACACCGGCATGATCATTTGCAATGGCGACGCGCTGCTTCATATCGTTCCGCCTGTATCTGGGGTTTTCGTCAATACTGCATCTTTTGCGCGGCGCGCCCGGCCAGGCGGCGGCAAACTTCATCGAGCTGTTCAAGCGTCTTGTAGGAGATTTTCACCTCACCGCCCTTGTCGCCGGCAAAGGAGATTTCGACCTTGAGGCCGAGCTGGTCGGAGATGTTCCTCTCAAGCGCCAGTGTGTCGGCATCTTTCCCGGCACGCGAGCCGCCCGAGGATTTGGACCCGGCCGACGCCGCATCCGGCTTGCGGGCAAGCGCCTCCGCCTCACGGGCCGACAGACCCTTGGCAATGATTTCGCGGGCAAGCCTCTCGGCATCGGCATGGCCGATCAGGGGACGCGCCTGCCCCGCCGTGAGCTTTCCTTCCTCGATCAGCGCCCGCACGCTTTGCGGCAGCGAGAGCAGCCGGAGCGTGTTCGCCACATGCGACCGACTTTTACCAATGAGCTGCGAGAGCTTTTCCTGTGTATAGCTGAATTGCTGCATCAGCCGCTCATAGCCCGCCGCCTCTTCAACCGCATTGAGGTCCGCGCGCTGGACGTTTTCGATGATCGCAATTTCAAGGGATTCAGCGTCGGTCAGTTCCTTGATGATGACCGGGACCTGATGAAGCTGCGCCGCCTGGGCTGCACGCCAGCGCCGCTCGCCCGCCACGATCTCATAGGCATTGGGCTCGCCCGGAAGCGGGCGCACCATGATCGGCTGGAGGATGCCCTTTTCGCGGACCGAGTTTGCGAGGTCTTCCAGATCTTCCGGTCGGAAGGTGGTGCGCGGCTGATAGGGGTTCGCGCGCAGATATTCGATCGGCACTTCGCGGACGCCGCGCGGGGCAGGCGCTTCCTTGTCACCGAGAGCAAAGGCGGTGTCCTCGCCGATCAGTGCTGCAAGTCCGCGTCCGAGGCGGCTGGGGGTTTCCTCTGCCATTGCCATCGCTTCCCTTCCAATATTCCTCAAGAGTTACCTGCTCCGCCCTCACCGGGCAGCGGTCCTGACCTCAGCAGACAGGTGGTACTACTTGCCTCGAAACTCCGTAAACCGCAGAAACACAGCGTTTTACACATAATTGGCCATGACAGGTACTACCTTGTATGACCCATAATTCAATCGATTCAAGGCGTTAAGACATTTTGTTAAACTATGTCACGCCGCATTCCGGCGGAGCGCCCTCTCCCGCTGGATCATTTCGGCAGCAAGCTTCATGTAAGCCTTGCTCCCTGCACAGCGATGGTCATAGACCAATGCCGGCTTGCCATAGGAAGGCGCTTCCGAAATCCGCACATTGCGCGGAATGACGGTGCGATAGACCTTGTCACCCAGATAGGAGCGCACGTCCGACGCCACTTGATCCGACAGCTTGTTGCGCTGGTCGAACATGGTGAGCACGATGCCCTGAATATCGAGGCGCGGATTGAGCGTCGTCTTCACCCGCTCCACCGTACGGAGAAGCTGGCTCAGGCCTTCCAGCGCGAAGAACTCGCATTGCAGCGGAACGAGAATGGCGTCAGCCGCCGTCATCGCATTGATGGTCAGCAGGTTCAGCGACGGCGGGCAGTCGATCAGCAGATAGGAATAGGGTCGCGCTGTCAGCGCGCGTTCGGCATCGCTCGTTTCGCGCTGTTTGCCATTGCGCGGCATCCTCGCCAGCGCATCATAGAGCCGGTGCGAGCGGCGCTGCACGGTTGCAAGCTCCAGCTCGGCGCCGAGCAGATCCATCGTGGACGGAACAATATCAAGGCCCGGCACCTTGGTCGGCACGATCGCATCTTCAATCAGCGCTGCGCCAATGAGCACATCATAGGAAGAAATCTTGCGCTCGTTGCGACCAACGCCAAGACCCGTGCTGGCATTGCCTTGGGGATCAAGATCGAGGATCAGCACACGCTCGCCAACAGCAGCAAGCGCAGTGCCGAGATTGATCGCAGTCGTTGTCTTGCCGACGCCACCCTTCTGATTGGCAACCACCAGAACCCGCGGACGATCCGTGGACGGAAGAAGCGCCTTGTCGTCCCCGGTAGTGCTCTTGTCCTGAGGGATCGAGGAGGCAGGCTGCGCGGCATCAACCATTGATGTCTTTTCGATCTGATCCATGGAGGCCTCTCACACTCAGTACGGAGCCACTGGAGTCCGACTGGCTGGGGGAATAGTCAGCTTCAAATATCCAATGTTTCCGGGCCTGGGTCAATTCATCCTGAAGCCCCTGCCCCTTCAAAAACAGGCCCAGAGTGTCGGGACCGAAAAGCGGGGCCGCCCATTCAAGCAATCGGGGCAGCGGCGCAAGAGCTCGGGCCGAAACCACATCGAATATCCCTGCTTTGGCGGCGAAGGCTTCGATCCTCTCATTATACACGGTCGCAGGTGCGCCTGTCTCGCGGATCACCTCTCGCATGAAGATGCACTTGCGCTGATCGCTCTCGACCAGATGCATCCCGAAACCGGGCCGGTCCCGCAGAAGGATCGCGACTACCAGTCCCGGAAACCCGCCCCCGGAGCCGAGATCGACCCAGCGAAGGGCTGTCTCCGGCGCCAGCCCGGCCAACTGGGCGGAATCGAGCATATGGCGCCGCCAAAGCTCATCCAGAGTGCTGTTTGAGACGAGATTTATCCGCTTCTGCCACTTCCGAAGCAAAGACTCGTATAGCGAGAGCCGCTCCATTGTTTCACGTGAAACATGTAGAACGGCGGAAAAGGATTCCGCATCAATGACTTGGGAAGCGTTCATCACTATATGTTGGGGCATACTTGCCGTATGCCTCAAGCACTGCGCTTTTGTTTCACGTGAATCATCAGGGTTGTCAGCGCTGCGGGCGTCACGCCATCCACCCTCGCCGCCTGACCGAGCGTGGCCGGGCGTGCGGCCGAAAGCTTCTGCCTCACCTCAATCGACAACCCGTTGATAGCGCCGTAATCGATCTCCGGCGGCAGCGCCAACCCCTCGTCACGCCGGAAAGCGCGAATATCGGCCTCCTGCCGATCGAGATAGGCTGAATACTGCGCCTCGATCTCCACCTGTTCGGCAATCTCTGGTTCAAGCGCCTGTAGTTCCGGCCAGAGACCCGCCAGCCCCGCCATATCGATATCGGGATAGGCAAGCAGGTCCATGGCGTTGCGCCGAACACCATCCTGATTGACCTTGAGCCCTTTCTTGGCAAGCTCGCTCGGGCTGGCCGCAAGCCCCTCGCAAAGCGCCTTGGCAGCCTCAAGCGCCGCCATCTTGCGCCCGAAGGCCTCCGCCCGCTCATCTCCCACCACGCCTGCGCTGATGCCAAGCCCGGTAAGCCGCTGGTCAGCATTATCCGCCCTGAGCGTCAGCCGATACTCCGCGCGGGACGTGAACATGCGATAGGGCTCCGCAACGCCTCTGGTGATGAGGTCGTCGATCATCACACCCGTATAGGCCTGCGCGCGGTCGAGAATGAAAGGGTCTGCCCCCTTCTCGGCCAACGCGGCATTAAGCCCCGCAATCAGGCCCTGGGCGGCGGCTTCCTCGTAGCCTGTGGTGCCATTGATCTGCCCTGCGAGATAGAGCCCCGGCAGCTTCATGGTTTCCAGCGTCGGGCGCAGCTCGCGGGGGTCGATATAGTCATATTCGATTGCATAGCCCGACCGCTTCACGACGACATTCTCAAGCCCCGGAATGGTCCGCATGAAGGCAAGCTGGACCTCCGCAGGCAGCGCGGTCGAGATGCCGTTCGGATAGATCGTGTCATCGTCCAGCCCTTCCGGCTCAAGGAAGATCTGGTGACTGCTTCGCTCCTTGAAGCGAACCACCTTGTCCTCGATGGAGGGGCAATAGCGCGGGCCGATCCCTTCGATCTGGCCGGAATAGACAGGCGAAACCCCGAGATTGGCCTCGATGATTGCGTGGGTCGCCTCATTGGTCCGCGTGATATGACAGGGCACCTGCGGAACCGTGATCTCCTTCGTAAGAAAGGAGAAGGGCGCGGGCGGGTTGTCGCCCGGCTGCACCTCCAGCCCATCCCAGTTAATGCTGTCCGCTGCAAGCCGCGCAGGCGTACCCGTCTTGAGCCGCCCGAGCTTCAGGCCGAGCCCGTAAAGCCGTTCCGACAGGCCAAGCGCAGGCGCCTCCCCCACCCGGCCGGCGGGGATGCGCTCTGTGCCAATATGAATCATTCCGCGCAGGAAAGTGCCGGTCGTCAGCACCACGCGGCGGGTCCGCCACTGGCGCCCATCCTCGGCCACCACGCCCCGCACCTCGCCCGCTTCCACCAACAGATCGGACACGCCGCCCTCGATCACATCAAGATTGCGGTGGTTGAGGATCGCCGCCTGCATGGCCTTGCGATAAAGTTTTCGATCCGCCTGGGCGCGCGGGCCGCGGACAGCCGGGCCCTTCCGCCGGTTGAGCATGCGGAACTGGATGCCAGCCGCATCCGTCACTCTGCCCATCAGCCCGTCCAGCGCATCCACCTCCCGCACGAGATGGCCCTTGCCAAGCCCGCCAATAGCCGGGTTGCAGGACATCTCGCCAATCGTGTCGATGCGATGTGTGATGAGCGCCGTGCGGGCACCCGTGCGCGCGGCAGCGGATGCCGCCTCGCAGCCTGCATGGCCGCCGCCGATCACGATGACATCGAATTCGCGCGTCATGGGAGAGATGCCTGATTGAAAGAATGCTTGTGGCCGTAGGATCGGAGTCGCTGAAGGCCTCGGCAGAGCAATAGTCGCTCACCTTTGCCGCGTCAAACTTTTCCACAGAGTCGAATCACAATTCCACCCGCTTGAGGATTCTCCTACAAGCCCTTGTGGCGGAATCGGATTCGTCCGCTACTTCATGTTTCACGTGAAACAAGCCGCGTAGCCGGGCTTATTTCCCGATACAGAAATCGCGAAAGATCACGTCCAGCAGGTCTTCCACATCGACCCTGCCCGTGATCCGGCCGAGCGCCCGGGCGGCGAGGCGAAGGTCTTCCGAAATCAGCTCCGCATCAAGCCCGGACGCCAGCCCCTGCCCCGCCCGCTCAAGCGAGGCCGCGCAATCCTGAAGTCCCTCCCGGTGCCGCGCTCGGGTGATAAGCGGATGCTCCTGAGCTTCATGGACAGCACCGATCCGCTCCCGAAGAGCTTCCTCCAGCCGCTCGAGACCCTCGCCGGAAAGGGCCGAAATGCCGATCACGCCGCTACCAGCCCGCGCCCCG
>NASX01000143.1 GCA_002085155.1 Sorangiineae bacterium NIC37A_2 | reverse complement strand
GTGGGGTGCCCTCGCCGGGCTCGGCGCGGCCGCCGCGCTCCTGCTCTCGGCCTGTGCGCCCGCCTCGTCCTCCGACCCCACGACGCCTGCCGAGACCTCGACCCCCAGCGAGACCCAGTCCGCCGGCGGTGACGAGACCGAGGCCCCTGCGGCCGAGGGCGGCACCCTCAAGGTCGGCTACATCTCCCCGATCACCGGCAACTTCGCGATCGCCGGCCAGGAGATGGTCGACGGCTGGAACCTCTACTGGGACGTCAACGGCAACGAGGTCAACGGCGTCACGGTCGAGACCGTGGTCGAGGACGACGCCGGCAACCCCGAGATGTCGCTCACCAAGGCCCGCAAGCTCGTCGAGTCGGACAAGGTCGACGTCGTCGTCGGTCCCCTCCTCGCGAACACGGCGCTCGCGGTCGCGGCCTACCCCTCCTCGGTGGGCGTGCCGAACCTGCACCCCGTCGCCGCCTCCGACGACCTCACGCAGCGCGAGGCCAACGACCTGACCCTGCGCACGGGCTCGATGTCCGGCTCGCAGATGAACTACCCCGGTGGCCAGTGGGCCGCCGAGCAGGGTCACAAGACGGCCGTCACGCTGTGCCCCGACTACGCCTTCGGCTGGGAGTCCTGCGCGGGCTTCAAGCAGGGCTTCGAGGCGAGCGGCGGCGAGGTCACCTCGCAGATCTGGTACCCGAACGGCACCTCGGACTTCTCGACCTACGTGTCGCAGATCCAGGCGGCGGGCGCTGACATCGCCTTCGTCGTCACCGCCGGTGGCGCCCCGGGTCCCGACTTCCTGCGCTCCTTCATGGGCCTGGGCCTCAAGGACTCCCAGGACCTCATCATGAACTGCTGCTCGATGGACCAGGCCACGCTGCGCGCGCTCGGCACGGACATCCTCGGCTTCAAGTCGATCTCCTACTGGGCCGAGGGTCGCCAGAGCCCGGTCGTCGAGGAGTTCAACGCGGCCTACGGCGAGCGCTTCGAGGGCAAGATCCCCTCGGCCAACGTCGCAGGCGGCTACATGACCGCGAGCCTCGTGGCCCGCGTGCTCGAGGAGAAGGGACTCGTCACGGGCGCCGACCTCGTCTCGGCGATCGGCGACATCTCCTTCGAGGACTCCGTGCTCGGTCCGCTCAAGTGGGACGAGTTCAACAACACGGTCGGCTCGGTCTACATCCGTGAGGTCCAGGAGGTCGACGGCAAGCTCTACAACGTGCCGATCAAGGAGTTCCCCGCGGTCGACCAGTGGCTGGG
>NASX01000003.1 GCA_002085155.1 Sorangiineae bacterium NIC37A_2 | reverse complement strand
GACTCAGGTGGTCGCTGAGTCGATCGCTGAGCGAACCACCCCAGCGACTGCCTGAAACGTCGAGGCGCTGCGGCGGGGGGCTCTCCGGGGGCGCGCCGAACGAGGCGCGCCGCATGAGCAGCTCTGCGGGCCTCGTGGCCCCGGGGCGTAGACTGAAACCCGGGGCGCGTCCGTCAATCAGCTGGGGAATTCGGAATGAGCAGCTCTGCGGGCCTCGTGGCCCCGGGGCGTAGACTGAAACCCGGGGCGCGTCCGTCAATCAGCTGGGGAATTCGGAAATGTTACCGGACAGTGCTTGACAATTAAGGGGGCCCGCCTAGTTTTCGGGGCCCGAGTTCCTGGCGAATTCGGCGCTCGGAGCCCTCCGTGCGCCGCTTCGGAGGGGACGAGAAACCGCGCGAAGATGGCGGAATGGCAGACGCACTAGCTTGAGGTGCTAGCGGGGTAACTCCCGTGGAGGTTCGAGTCCTCTTCTTCGCACGAGAAAACAAAAAAGGCCCTCGAAGGAAACTTCGAGGGCCTTTTCGTTTTGCCCTCCGCGCCTTGACCTGGGAGTTTTCGGCTCTTGCTGGGAACCCCGTGCCGGAGGGGCCGTGGCGCGTTTGGGAGGAGCCCCTGAAGGCAATGCTCAAGCGGCGCGAGGTCGGGCGCGGCTGGGCGCGGGGCGTCTGGGCCGGGGGGAGCCCAGGAAGGAAGGGGGGAGCCCAGGACGCGCCGGCCGGACCCGCACAGGACGAGCCGTACGGGACCGCACAAGCCGCGGCCCGGGGTCAGTTGTCGATGCCGAACAGGTCTTCGAGGTCGGCGCGGGTGAGTCGCTTCTCGCCGCCCGCGTCTTCGCTGAGCACAGAGGCGACCAGGTCCTTCTTCTTCTGTTTGAGCTGCAGGATCTTCTCTTCGATGGTTCCGGCGGCGACCAGCCGGTACACCGAGACGACCTTCTTTTGTCCGATGCGGTGGGCGCGGTCGGTAGCCTGATCTTCGACGGCGGGGTTCCACCACGGATCGAAGTGGATCACGGTATCCGCGGCCGTCAGGTTCAAGCCGCTGCCGCCCGCCTTCAGGCTGATCAAAAAGACCGGGATCGTCGGATCGCTCTGGAAACGATCGATGCGCTCTGCGCGGTCAGTCGTGCTGCCGTCGAGATACTCGTACTTGATCTTGTCCTCATCGAGCGCTGACGCGATGAGCTTCAGCATGGAGACGAACTGGCTAAAGATGAGTACTTTGTGTCCGCCGGTCTCGACCTCGTCGACGAGCTCTCGGAGCGCGGCGAGCTTTCCGCTGTCGTCATGCTTGAGCTCTTTGGGCAGGCCGAGCAAACGGGCGTCGCAGGCCGCTTGGCGGAGTTTGGTGAGACCAGCCAGGATGTGGAGTTGGCTCTTGGCGACGCCGACCCTCTCGACCTCGCCGAGCACAGTGGCGCGCACCTCCCGCAGCACCTGGAGGTAAATGGCCCGCTGCTCGGGGGTCATGTCGACGATCTTGTCGAACTCGAGCTTCTCGGGGAGATCCTTGGCCACTTCGAGCTTCGTGCGCCGCAGGATGAACGGATGAATGACGGCGCGCAGGCGCGCCGCTTGCTTGGAGTCGCCCTGATCGATGGGACGGGCGTAGCGCTCCTCGAACTTCTGCAGCGGTCCGAGCAGTCCCGGACTGACGAAGTCGAAGATCGACCAGATTTCGCTCAGTCGGTTCTCGATGGGGGTACCGGTCAGGGCCAGGCGATGTCGCGCGGCGAGGGTCTTGGCGGCTTGGGCGGTCGCCGACAAAGGGTTCTTGATGGCCTGCGCCTCGTCCAAGATCGCATAGTCGAGCTTGAGCGCGGTCAGTAGCTCGATGTCACGCCGCAGGAGCGCGTAGCTTGTGATGATGACGTTCGCTGCGTGAAGGTCATCCTTCTGCTCTTTGCGCGCAGCCCCGTGCCAGAGGGCGACCTTGAGCGAGGGCGCGAAGCGCTCGATCTCTCGATACCAGTTGGTGACGACGGAGGTGGGCGCTACGATCAGCGCCCGCAGGGGTTCCTCTTTGTTGCCGTTGAGGGAGAGCAAGAGGGCGATCGTCTGGATGGTCTTGCCGAGACCCATGTCATCGGCGAGCACGCCACCCGAGCCGATCTCATTCAGGAATCGGAGCCAAGACAGGCCCTGCTCCTGGTAGGGGCGCAGGGTGGCCTTGAGGCCCCGGGGCTTTTTGACCTTCTTGATCTCGTCGAGGTTGGCCAGCTTTTCAAAGAGCGACTTGGTCGCCGCGCTGACGGTCGCTCCGTCTGCGTGCTGCAGAAGTTCTTGGACCCGGCCCGCCTGGGACAGGGGCAGCTTTCCTTGTTTGCCTGAGGCGGACAGGAGCTCGACCTCGCGGTCAATCAGGGCCTGAATGCGCTCGCGGTCGAGGGCGGCGTAACTGTTGTCCGAGAGACGGACGTACTTCTTTCCTTCGCGCAGACAGCGTTCGATTTCTGCCCGATCGACGTCGATGCCCGCCGCGTCCCAGGTGATCTTGACGTTCAGCCAGTCGACGCCGCTCGAGACGCGCGCTTTCATCGAAATCGGGGCCCGCTGCACTTTGGCGCCCGCGAGCTCGCTCGGGATGTAGAGCTTCCAAGATTTCGGCAGGGAGCGCACGCCTTCCGACCAGAAGTGGATGGCGTCTTCACCTTCGGCGGTGAAATGCTCGCCGCTGTCGCTGGGAGACAGGCCCTGGGCCAAGAGGAGCTGAACCGCTTCCTGTTGGGCCTCGATGTCGGTGCGGATGCACTTCAGCTTGCGGCGTCCCTCTTCAGGCGGAAGGAAGATAACGGGGGGCGAGATACCATCAGCGCGGACTTCGATCTCGAGCTCGCCGTAACGTGCGCGGAGTGACGCCTCGGCCTCAGTCAGCCCGCCGCCCGCGCGGAAGATGAACTCGGGGGCGATGTCGACGACATCGGCGACCTGGGACAAGTCAGGCAGGTCGGCGCCGGAGTCGAGGGCGACGCGGGGTAAGTCAGAGGTGATGAGGGTGATGAGCTCGGAGACGGGTTCAGCGATGCTCGGACTATTCAAGAGCCGGCGCAGAGCAGAAGGCGAGACGCGCTTGTCGATGGCTCGGACGATGCCTTCGTTGGTATCGATATGGTAGCCAGGCCATCCCTCGAACCAGCCGCCGCTGGTCAGGGAAAAGCTCCGACCATCTTCGCCACGCACGAAGCTCGCCTTGGCGACGACCGTGTCGCTCCCCGCCATCTCCAGCTCGAACTTCGGACGCAGAATATCGTCGGAGAAGCGCACCTGCATGAGCGCTGGCTCGAGCAGGACCCGGCGCCCGCGCAGAAGCGGCAAGAGCTCGGCGGCGTCTTCTCCGCGCACGTCGACAGCCGGATGGCGCGGGTTCCCCGACTCGTAGCGCTTGAGGAGGCGCAGCGCGGCCCAGTCGTCGGTCGGATCGATGGAGCAAAACGCGAGCGCTACGCTCGGCAGGAGCGGGACGCGGGCCTCCGTGTCGAGCACTGTGACCGTGAGGCCCCCGGAGCGGACGTGAAGGCGGAACTCGAGGGAGAGCTCGCGCTGAGCGTCTTCGGGAGGCAACCAAGCGCCGATGCCCGTCGAGCGGGCGCCGTTGGCAGGGTTCGGGACGTTCCGGATGCCCATGGCGGTGGGCGGGGTCGGCAGACCACCGCGCCTGCGACGCTCTCGGCGGCGGCTCGCCTTGCTCTGTTCCAGACGACCATTGCCGGCTGGCGCCTGGGCTTGGGGGGGCGCGGGGGGCGGAACCGGCTGGGCGGGGGGACGAGGGCCGCCTTTGGCGCGGGCCTTATTGCGCACGTGGATGAGGAGTGCCGCGATGTGTTTGCAGTGCTGTCCCGTCTTCTCGAAGGCGGGGCAAGTGCAGTGGGACGTGATTCCTTCTCCGCCCATGCGGATGTTCACGTCGTAGGCTTGGGCCTCCGAGCCTCGCACGATGCAGTTGGCTTCGGACTCTTCGAGGACCACGTTCTCGACGACCTTGCGCTTCTCGTAGTCGAGACCTCGGAGAAAAGTCCGCGCACCCAAGAGACGACGAAGACCACGGTCAGAGAGCGTTGAGAGGGCGTCAGATAGATTGGACAAGAGCTATTCTCGTTTCGAGGAAAAGATAGGGAAAGATGGGGTCGTCAGAGGACGATCGTCTGCAGGCCGGCGAGCAGCGTGCCGAGGCTGAACGAAAGCGTGAGAGCGAGCGGGCCCACGCTGGAGCGTGGAGAGGTCGGTTCGCTCGACAAGAAGCTCGAAAGCCCCACGCCGAGGAGCAGAGCTCCGAGCCACAAACCAAGCAGCAGAGGAGTCAGGATGGCTTGCGGGATGAAGCTCGTTTGAGCGAGCAGTCCGAGAGCTGTGGCCAGCCCGAGAAAGAGGAGCAGTGGCCTCCCCGCCCCGGGGACGACCCGCTCTCCAAGTTCTACGGGGCGGGTGAGAGGGGAACCTTGGGCGCTGCCTGCCGCCTGAAGGAGCTCACTTTGCCGCATTGGTTCTTCGAGGGTCCGGCGGTGGGAGGCGAGGGCGGCGGCGATCCCAAGCCCTCCGAGCAATACCAGAGGTCCGATCAGGAGCGGGGAGAGCTGCGACAGATCGTAGCTCGGGCCTTCCATCGAGAGCAGGAAGAGACCGAAGATGCCGGCTTCTGTGAGCGGTTTGTGTTCGAGGGAGTCGTCTTGGATCGCAGCTTCGGCGAGGCTCTTGTGAAGAGCGAGCCAGGCCAAGTGCGCGCTGCCGCGGCGATAGTCCGCCGCGAGCGAGGAAAGGAGCGCGACGGGAGCGAGAGCGACCGAGAGCGCGAGCAAGATCGTGGTGGCGTTCAAGTTCGGTTCGAAGAGCCGAACCGCTAGGAGCGCAACCGCTGCAAGGAGGGGCGCACGTGCGGTCATGAGCAAGACTCGACCAGACGGCACGAGCGAGCGCTCCGCTCCTCGCCTGGTCCCGAACAGCGCGGGCAGGAAAAAGGCGAGGATAGATGCGCCACCGAGCCCCAAGCTCCAGAGCAGGATGCGCGTGCGATGCGGAGCGTCGTCGTGACCGCGGGCGAGCGCGACGCTGGCCATGAGGATGAGCAGAGCGGTCCAGGTCCCACGCCCAAAGGCCTCCGCGCTCTCTTCTTGTTCGCTCGGGCGCACCGCGAGTCCGCCCATGAGCGTCGCCAAAGCAGAACCGGCGAGCACGAGGAGCAGGAACGTTCCCGCCTCACTGTCGGTCGGATCGGTGGAAGTGAGCCCTCGGGTGAACTTGTCGAAAGCGATCAGAGCAATCCCCGCGAGCAGCAGGAGCGAGCGCATCGGGCGAAGGAGCCCGAGAGCGGCGGCCGCCCCGAGATTGGTCGGGCTGGGCTCTTTCGGGCGGCTGTTTTGCAGCGTGAGGGGCTCCAGGGTCGCGGCGGCGAGAGCCACGAAAACCGCAGAAAGGGCGACCCCGGCCGCGGCCCAAGGGGCTAAGCGGATCCCGTAGGCGCTGTCGAGGTGCCCGAGACCGAGCCCCACGAGCGCTCCCGTCGCTTGGGCGAACAAGGTGGCCCCGAGGACACGGCGGGCCAAGCGGTGGACCCCAGTGGGCCCTTTGAGCTCCGTGAGCTCTGCTCCAATCTCGAGCAGGCCCGCGCTGGCACCAATCCAGGCCATAAAGAGAGCCCCGACGGCACACAGGGGGACCACGAAGAAGGGCAGGAACCAACCGTTGCCCCGCAGAGAGCCTCCGAGCGCCGCCAAACCAGCGACCACAAGGAGTGCTCCGAGCTGCAGCTTGAAGGAGGCGAGGAGCTGTCCGACAGCGGTCTTTCTCACCGCATCGAGCGCTACCTGCCCCCCCTCCGACAAGCGCCCCACCCGCACGCTTGCCTTGGCGAGACCAAGTCCGGTCAGCGCGACAACAGCGAAGAAACTAGCGAGAACAGGAAGGGCAGACATCTCTTCGAGCGGACGCGGCATCAGTTCCCTGCCGCGCGGCCCAGTTTCCTCTGGAGAGCTTTGCCCAAAGGGCGAAGTCACCAGGAAGCACGCACCGGGCTCAAATTTCGTGCTCGCGGCAGGAAACTAGCTCGAACCCCCGACCCCCTGCAACCCATTTTTGCCCCCGGGCAGCCTAGCCTAAGGGATGCGGATTTGGGCTTTTTCTCCCGAAGACCGCGCTCCGGGGCGCCCGAGGCCATCCCGGAGCAGTCTGCCGGGGGCCTCAGCCCTCTTCCGAGTTCGTCTGGATCACCATCAGATGATACTTGCCGAACTCTGCCTGACCGAGCGTGAAGAGAACCTCGACGAGAAGCCGGTAGGGAGTGGTCTCGTCGGCGATGATGACCGCCTCGGAGCTCGAGGGATCTAGACCGCGCTTCTGGCGCACGAGCTTGTCCGTCTTGCGTGCAGATTGCAGGGCGTTGCCGAGCGGCGCGATATAGAGATCGTTCGGCCCGTTGCGCTTGTTGCCCGCGCCCGCGCCCGTTTGGACCATGGACTCTCGGCTCGGCAGGGTGAGAACTTTATCATCACCCACCAAGATCTGAGTCTTCGAGACGGTGACGACGACACCTTCTTGCGACGGCTCGCCGCGGAACACCGACTTGGGAAGACGGAGATCATCGCTTTGGGGCACAGAGGCGCTCGACTCACCGAGGCTCTTCAAGAGGAACACCAGGATGATCGTCATGATGTCGAGCATCGCGGTGATGTTCAGGAAGTTGATCTCGGGCTCTTGGGCGTTCTTGCGAATGGCCCGGCGGAGCGCTGCCTTGAACTGGACCTTCGAGGCCTTCTCTTGAGGCGTCCGCGGCGGCAAGGGCGAGGTCGCCTCCGGCTGGTTTCCATAGCGCGGTTCGTCAGCGTCGCTCATTGGGCCACCTTGAAGTTTACCTTGTCGAACAGGGTCTTGCCGTCCTTGGTCGTCCGGAGCGCGTCCATGACGTTCACAAGCAGCTGATACTCCGTGCCCGGGTTCGCGCCGATGAAGACCTGATCTTCTTGGGCGTAAGCGGGGTTCGACGCCTTGAGGCGCTCCGCGCAGGCCGTCAGCCCGGCGAAGTCATACTGATTCCCTTTTTTCGGAATCGAGATGCCCGATCCCACTCCCTGACAGCCGGTGGCTACGCTGCCGCCGGAGGCCTTGAGAGAGAAGCCCTCGTTCACGATCAGGACCGTGAGGTTGAGCGTGTCAGTGGGGGTGGCGGTGCGGACACCGGTTCCCTTTGCTGCGGGCGGCGTCGTTTCGATCGTCGACGTGAAGGTCACCGCGACGGTGGCCAGCACGAAGATCAGGATGTTCACGACGATGTCGAGGAAGGGCACGATGTTGAGCTCGCCACCCTCTTCATCGGGCGCGAGCTCGCGCGGCTGACTGAGCCGTCGGATCTTTCCTCGCTGCGCTGCGCTGAGCTTCGCCATCTGCTTCGTGCCGGTAGATGTCCGTGCGAACGCTTCGCGCGAGTTAGGCTTTCGGGCGCTGGATGGTCAGGAGATTGAAGGTTCGCTCCATCACCGACTCGAGGTCGTGCTGGATCGACTTGGCTCGTGTGTGCAGGATGATGTGCACGATCATACAGAACACGGCGATGCCGAGACCGAGCGCCGTGTTGTACATAGCTTCGGCGATACCGTTCGCGAGCAGTCGCTGCTTGTCGGCCTGGGACAGGTCAGGACGAGCGATCGACGCGAAGGTCGCGATCAGACCGGACACGGTACCGAGCAGGCCGATGAGGGTTGCGATGTTCGCCAGCGACCAGAGCGCTCCAATGCGCTTCTCCGTCTCCGGCTTGAGCTCGCTCAGCTTCTCGCTGAGAGCCGCATCGATCTCTTCTTCGCCGCGGTTCGCTGCGGTCAGGCCGGCCTTCACGAGCTGGAGGATCGGATAGTCGCCCGCCTCACAGAGCTTGACTGCGCGATCGATGTTCCCCGCGAGAACCAGCTTCTTGATCTGAGCGAAGAACTCGCTCGAGTTCACCCGGTAGCGGGTGAGCTGGAACATGAAGCGCTCGATCACAATCGTCAATACAATCGCGGACGTGCACAAGTTCATGACCATGAAGGTCGGATTGTGCTTGAAGGCTTCGACCATCTGGCTCGAACCGCCCGCGCTCAGCAGTAGATGCATTCCCCTATCCCTTTCCTAATTCAGCCATCCGACCGGCCAATCAAACTAGAAACTATCGCTTTATCGAGTGAACTCGCAAGGGCAGCTCCCAGGAGCTTACGCCCTCCAAGGGTACGAATTAAGCCTGAGGATCACGCGGACTGCCGGATGCGGACGGCACTATAAGGGGCGAGAACTCTTCAAAGCAACTCGGCTTTGTCTTGCTCGTGCGTTTGGTCTCTCGGCCGAGGTGTCTTTGTGGGGATGGACGATGGGGCGGGGCGGTACGCGAGGAGGCAGACGTTTCATGATGTGGGGGCCAAGAAGGGAAGAGCACTGCGTCGACGGGCGGTCAGTGAGGCGGAGCCGAAGAGAGGTGAGCGCATGGGAGATGGGAGGGAGTCGGTCATCCGATGCGCCCGTCGAGGAGGGTGTGGGAACGTTCGCGGGGGTGGGGGTGCGCAGAGGGGCACCGACGGGACAGAAACGGGACAGAAGTATGAAAGTGAAGGGACCGTCCCCGGGTCGCCCCAGCGGATTTCACCAAGGTGGAAAGATCGTTCCAGCCTCCAAGATCGCGGATCCGCTGCATTCGCACTTGACGACGGGGGGCTGATTTCAGCAAGATTGCACAGTCCAAAATCCGGCGGTCCCCGCCAATTTGGATGTTTTTCAACAATTGCGGCTACTTGCCGGGTGTCCGGGGGCTTTTTATCCCTTGGTGTCCGGCGTCGGAGCGGCGCCACTCACTCATCCCGGCACCGTTCCACCGCACACAGCACACCAACGACGAGGATAGAAGACAAATGTCAGATGCCTGGCACCACTACCAAGAGGGCGGATGGGCGATGCACCTCATCACGTTCTGGCTCATCTGCGGCATCGCCGTGATCGTGGAGCGTTCCGTTTATCTGTTCGGCGCGACCCTGAACAAGGATGGGTTCCTGTCCACAATGCAGAAGTGCATTCTCGCAGGCGACGTCGCGAAGGCCGTGAAGATGTGTTCGGCTGCCAACGCGCCGCTCGCTCGCATCGTTCAAGCTGGCCTCGTGAAGGTCAACCGCTCGGACGAAGAGGTTCAAGCGGCTATGGACGAGCAAGCACTCATTGAAATGCCGAAGATCTCGAAGCGCACGGGTCTCCTCGCGCTCTTCGCGAACCTCGCGATGCTCTGCGGTCTGTTCGGAACGATCGTCGGCCTCATCCGCGCATTCAGCGCGGTCGGCGGTGAGTCGATCGACCCGAGCCAGAAGGCGCGAATTCTCGCTGAAGGTATTTCCGAAGCGATGAACTGCACGGCGTGGGGTCTCCTCTCGGCGATCACCTGCCTCATGGGCTTCGCGTTCTTGAACACGAAGACCCAGTCGATCGAGGACGACATCAACGAGGCGAGCGTTCGCGTTCTGAACCTCGTCGTGTCGAACCGCCAGAAGGTGAGCCTCGACGGTCTCGAGCAGGCAGCGTAGTTGTTGAGACACTGAGCGGGTCCACGGGAACTTTTCCTGTGGACCCGTTGTCTCAGCAAGGAGAGCGCAACTTCCTCGGGCTCCTCGGGTGCCCGAAGAAAGCTCGACCGCCGAAGGTCCAATCCCTCAGAGAATTAGAAGAAGCAAGGATAGCAAGATGGCTGGTATTGATGTTGGTGGTGGTCACGGAAAACGTTCGGCCAACCACGAAATTCCCCTCATCCCGTTCATCGACTTTTTGCTCTGCCTCGTGATGTTTCTGCTCGTGACGGCCGTCTGGTCGCACATGGCACGCATCGAAGCTGATGCGCGTGTGCCCGGGCCTCCGAAAGACACCGAGCAGGACAAGATCGACAAGGACAAGGAGCTTCACGTCGAGATGCGAGGGGACCGTAAGTTCCAGCTCGTTTGGAAAGAGGGCAGCACGGTCGTCAACACGATCGACGTTCCTCGTAAGCCCGTCGAAGTGGGCAGCGACGTGACCTTCCCGGACCTGGCAAAGAAGATCGATGAAGAGTGGAAGTCGCAGGGTGCTCACCGCAGTGCGGCGGACAAGAAGTTCGATCGCGCTGTGCTCCACGTCGACAACTCCGCTGACTTCGGCAGCGTCATCGCCGTTCTCGACGCCATCTACGCGCCGACCCGTGAGTTCGGGCCGACTGCTGAGAAGGTGCCCGCGTTCCAGGTAACGTTCGCTTCCGACTAAGAAAGTCTAGCTTTTATGTCAGGTAATAAGGCTCTCAGCAGATTTCACCAGCCGATCTCGGTTCCGGGACGTAGACTCCTTCACCACGTTCGGCTGAACTTCGTTAAGAACAAGGTCGTGGGTGGGGGTGGCCGTTCGGTCAACCAAGAGATCCCGCTGATCCCGTTCATCGACTTCTTGCTCTGCATCGTTCTCTTCCTCCTGGCGAGCTTCTCGGCCACCGGCGAGATCCCGCTGGACAAGAACGTCAAGTTGCCGAGCGCCCAGAACGCGGTCGACATGCTCGAGGCACCCATCGTGGCAGTCTCAGGCACGCAGATCCTCGTCGACGGCATTCCGGCCGGCAGCACCCGCGCCATCATTGACGCTGGTAAGCTGCAGAAGATCGACGAGCTCGACGCCATCTTGAAGAACAAGCGCGAGCTCTGGAAGCAGCTCAAGCCCGGCGTCGACTTCCCCGGGAACGTCATTCTCCAGGTCGACAAGCGCGTCCCCGCGCTGGTCGTGAAGAGTGTTTTCCAGACCGCCGCCTTCGCTGGTTACCCCGCTGTGAGCTTCATGGTGGGTAAGCTGGCCAGCGACGAGTAAGTCGAAACGAATCGACGAGCGAAGAGAACGCCGGCGTCCCCGCGGACCCGGCGTTTTCGCGTATGGTGCGGAGCAGAAGCAAATGGTGCGCGAACCTGGCCTGAAGGTCCTGAATCAATCGAAGCGAACTCGCCATCGACAGATGGTGACGGGGCGTGCCGCGATCGGCGGTGGACTGCCGCCGAAGCTTTTCCTGGCGGGCTTTGTCCTGCTCGTGGTCGCGGGGATTTTCTATTACCGAGCTGATGCGCGGAAGGTCGAAGAGCAGCGCGGCGCTTTGCTCGCGCAGCAACGAGCCATCGAGGCGACCCTGGGACCGAAACTCCGTCCGCTGCAAGAGAGCATCGAGAACGCCGCCCTCGAGCTGAGTCGCGATCCCTTCGAAGGCGGGCTCGTGGATCTTTCGGAGCCACTCGAGAAACTTTGGACGACGCCCTCCGTTTATTTGCGTCTCAGGCTGGAGGATGCCCGAAGCCAAGAGACGATGCGCAAGGCCGCCCGCTCGGCGCTCCGCGATGCGTTCTCGGCCTGTCTCTTCCGCGACCCCAAGGGGATTCCGTTCGGGGAAGGCAAGCCGTGCAAAGAGAGCCTCGAGTGCGAGCCAGGTGAACTCTGCACGGAGTTCGCTGTGTGCCAGAGGCCGAGCACGCCTTTCAACATGAAGCTCGTGCACAGAGCCGCCTCGGTGCTCGATGAGAGCTGGGTGGCGCAGGTGCGTGAGGCTCGGAGTGATCTGACTCTCACGGCGCTCGAGCGCATGCTGGAGAGCGTGACGCGCGTGGATGTTCCGCTCGCGATCGAGGTCCTTCAAAGGGCTCAGTTTGTCGTCGTCTTGCTCGATGAGCCGGCGAGCTTGAGCGAGCCGCCGGAGCGAGGGCCCGAGGAGACCGACGCCGACTACGCGCAGCGCATCCCTCACACCGCGCGCGCGGGCATTTGGTCCTTCAAGGAAGAGAAGTGGCTCGCTCGGCTTCGGCTGGAAGCGCGCGGAGAGCTCCGAGAAGTTGGCGCGACCAAGGCGGATTTTGGTCCGGAATCCGAGCGCACGCGGCAGCGCCAGGCCCAAGGCTGCGCCTTTGCGCTTGAATTCCAGACGAGCCTGCAGAAGGGCGTCGCTCCGAAAGACAATGAAGGCGCGGAGCCCGCGCCGGCTCCTTGATCAGAAGCTCAGAGCTCCGCTTTCGGCCGCACCTTCCCGCCCCCATCAACATGCGGGGGCTTCTCGGGGTTCGGCTCAGTTGAGCAGCTTCGTGTCTTCGGGGGGCTGGGCGAAATGGAACGCGACCTTGCCGTCGACCACGTCGACCGTGGCGATTCCTCCATGCTCGAGCGCTCCGAAGAGGATCTCTCCGCTCAGGGGCTTCTTGATTTCCTCCTGGATCAGACGAGCCAAGGGGCGAGCGCCGTTCTGCTCGTCGTAGCCCTTTTCGGCGAAGTGGGCGCGAGCGCGCTCGGTGAGCTCGACGGTCACGTTGCGATCTTTGAGCAGCTCGCTGAGCTCTTTGATGTTCTTGTCGACGACCTGGACCATAACCTCGCGGGGTAGGGGACCGAAGGCGATCCGAGCGTCGAGGCGGTTTCGGAACTCGGGGCTGAAGGTGCGCTTGAGGGCGAGATCGTCGCGTCCCTCGCTGCTCACGTTTCCGAAGCCGAGAGGACGGCGAGCCAGATCCTGTGCGCCGACGTTGCTCGTCATGATCAGGATGACGTGCCGAAAGTCTGCCTTCTTGCCGACGTTATCCGTGAGCGTCCCGTGATCCATGATTTGAAGCAGGACGTTGTAGATGTCGGGGTGGGCCTTTTCGATCTCGTCGAGCAAGACGACAGCGTGAGGCGTCTTCGTGACGGCGTCGGTGAGCAGGCCGCCGCGATCGTGCCCGATGTAGCCGGGGGGAGCGCCGATCAAGCGTGAGACCGTGTGAGCTTCGGCGTATTCGCTCATGTCGAAGCGAATGAGCTGAATGCCGAGGGTCTTGGCCAGTTGTTTGGTGACCTCGGTCTTGCCCACACCGGTCGGGCCGGTGAAGAGATAGGACCCGATGGGTTTTTCGGGGGGCCGGAGGCCGGCGCGGGCGAGCCGAACCGCAGCGGTGAGCTCCGCGATGGCTCGGTCCTGTCCGAAAACGACCTTCTTGAGGTCTTCCTCGAGACTCTGCAGAGCGGTGCGATCGTCGCTCGAGACCTGCTTGGGCGGAACCTGCGCCATGGTGGCGACGACTTCTTCGATAGCGGTGACGCTGACCTCTTCGAGGCCTCGGAGTTTGGCGAGGGCGCCGGCTTCATCGAGGAGATCGATGGCCTTGTCGGGGAACTTCCGATCGTGGAGGTACTTTTCGGAGAGCTGGACGCAGGCGTCGAGGGTGCCTTCAGCGTAGCGCACGCCGTGGAAGGACTCGTACTTCGGGCGCAGTCCCTCGAGGATGGCCCGGGTGTCCTCGAGGCTCGGCTCGAGAATGTCGATCTTCTGGAAGCGCCGCGAAAAGGCGCGGTCCTTCTCGATGTGGCTTCGGAACTCCTCGAAGGAGGTCGCGCCGATCACGCGCAGGGAACCGCCGGAAAGCGCAGGCTTCAGGAGATTCGCGGCGTCCATGCTGCCGCCGCCCGCGGCTCCCGCTCCGACCACAGTGTGCATCTCATCGACGAACAGGATCGAATCCGGACGCTTCTTGATCGCCTGCAAAATGGCTTTGATGCGGTTCTCGAAGTCGCCGCGGAAGCGCGTCCCCGCGACCAGCGCGCCCATGTCGAGCGCGAAGATCTCAGCGTCCTTGAGAGCGGCCGGTACGTCTCCGCTCACGATGCGCTCGGCAAGTCCTTCGACGACGGCAGTCTTCCCGACGCCCGGATCGCCGACCAGGAGCGGGTTGTTCTTCTTGCGACGCGCGAGCACCTGGATCAGCCGCGCGAGCTCCGTCTGACGTCCGACGAGGGGCTCGATCTTACCTTCCTTGGCGAGGGCGTTCAGGTTCGTGGCGAAGCGCTCGAGGGCGTCCTCTTTGCTTGCGTCACCGGACTCGCCGGAGTCTTCCTCTTCGGTGGACTCGAGGGGCGCCGGGAGCGCCTCGCTGCCGTCTTTGCGGGTTCCGTGGGAGATGTAGCTGACGAGGTCGAGCCGGGTGACGCCCGACTCCTCGAGGGCGCGGGCGGCGTCCGAGTCAGGTTCCGAGTAGGCGGCGACGATGACGTGCTCGCCCTTCAGCTCGTCCTTTCCGCTCGACTCGACGTGCCAGGCGGCACGCTGCAGCACGCGGCGGAGCCCCCGGGAGGGCTCCGGGATCAGCGTTGTGTCCTCGGGGACCTCGTCCTGGCTCTCAGAGATGGCCTGGTCGAGCAGCTCTTTGAGCTTCTTCAGGTTCGCCCCGGAGTGCTGAAGGGTGGTCGCGGTCTCCGCGTCGTGGGCCAGGGCGAAGATCAGGTGCTCCACCGTGATGACCTCGTGTCTCCGGCGCGTCGCCTCGCTGTGGGCGAGGTTCATGGCAATTTCGAGTCCGGTGCTGAGCTTCATGTCGACCTGTCTCAGGGGGAGGGTGGGACGACGTGGCAGAGGAGCCCGGCCGACCCTTACCATTCATAACATCATTTGGGTCCGAACCCTTCCGGCTCGGCTGTCACTTTTAACGGGTGACCGGCCTCCCGGGCCCTCTGGGTGACCTTTTCGACCTTGGTCTCCGCTACGTCCCGGCTGTAAACACCGGCGACACCACTGCCCCGGTAATGAACCTGGAGCATGATCTGGGTCGCTTCGGTTGGGGTCTTATTGAAAAGGTCGACCAGAACGGCCACGACGAATTCACGCGTCGTGTAGTCATCGTTATGGAAGACAACAGCAAAACGTCGCGGCCGAGCCGTCTCGTTTCGCTCTCGGACCGATATTTCGCTTTCGCGATCAGGAGCATCCGAATTCGCCACGCCGAATTCATCCTGGGGCGGGCGAGCCAGCCTGTCGAGAGGCTGGCGATCGAATTTCCTCAGGTCGTGGTCTTGGCAGCCTTCGGTCCGCTGTCGGCAGCGTTCTCACGCTCACGCTTCAGCAGCCACTCCGCGTTCTTCTTAGCGCGGCGCTTCTTCTGACGATGGCGGGCTCGGGCGTCTTGGGGGCTTGACATGGGCCGCTGCCTCTAGCGTATCCGCTCGTGAAGATCCAGGGAAATTTCAATGGGCGCTTGCGTGCCCGTCAATCAGAGCGGCCAGGCGGGGCGCAGCCTCTTCGACGTGCTTCTGGGCGGCGGGCCGCAGCTTGTCGTAGGTCTTTTGTAAGGCCAGGTTGTCAGCCTGTCGGACCCGCTCGTCGGCCACTCGGAGCAGACGACTGGCCACCTCGGCCTTGCGGGCGACAACTAGTCCCCCCGGAGGGAGCCCCTGGGCGATGGCGTCGGCGTAGGGCGCCTCGAAGGCATCCAAGAAATCGTCGAAGAGCTTGTCCACCACATGGCGGACGAAACCGGGACGCGTCCCCTTCAAGACCGCGAACGCTCCTTTAATAGCGAGCCCCCCGAGTCCACCTTTGTCCTGGATCTCCGCCTCGAGGACGCTGACCGCGTCGTTGACAACTTGAGCCCGCTTATCCCCCGCAGACAACTGCGCTCGTAAAGTCTCCGCCATCTTCCGAATTTCGCCCTTAGCATCCCGAACTCGCCCCGGAAAGCCGAATTTTGGTGCTCGATCGCGGCGGGCGCCTGCTCTATGTGTTCTTTCCGGAGCACCGGAACGAGGTGCGCCCATCCGCCCGATTCGATCATGAAGCTCGAGCCCAATTCCCCCGCTGGCGAGCGGTCCGCGCGCGTTCTCGTCGTGGACGACCAACGCAATATGCGGACGACCTTGTCCCTTCTGCTCCGAGGGGCTGGGTACACAGTCGATGAGGCGAGTGACGGCACATCCGGGGCCGAGCTCGGGTCTCAGGAAGCTTACGACGTCGTCCTGACCGATCTGCGCCTCGGGGAGCCCGATGGCATGGCGGTGCTTCGGGCCGTCAAGGAGGCCCAGCCCCGGAGTGAAGTGATTGTGATGACGGCCTACGGGACCATCGAGTCGGCCGTCGACGCGATGCGCCTCGGAGCCTTCGACTATCTTCAAAAACCGTTCAGCGAACAGGAGCTGCTCCTCAAGGTTCAGAAGGCCATCGAGAGTCGGCGTTTGCGCGGACAGGTCGACGCTTTCGCTCAGGACTTCCGCGAGCGTTATGGGTTCGAGAACATCGTGGGCCGCTCGCTCGCCATGCGCAACCTTCTGAGCCGCGTGGTCCGTATCGCGCCGACCGACGTGACCGTCCTCATCACCGGCGAGAGCGGCACCGGCAAAGAGCTCATTGCGCGCGCTGTTCACGCGAGCAGTCGCCGGGCGGACAAGCCCTTTATCCCCATCAACTGCGCTGCCATCAGCGAAACGCTGCTCGAAAGTGAGCTCTTTGGGCACGCGCGCGGCGCGTTCACCGGCGCCAGCACGGCGCGCAAGGGGCTCCTTGAGGAAGCCGAGGGAGGCACGTTCTTCTTTGACGAGATCGCGGAGACGACGATGCCCTTTCAGGCCAAGCTCCTCCGAGCGATCCAGGAGGGGGAGGTTCGGCGCATTGGCGACAACCGACCGATCCAGGTTGATGTGCGCGTGATCGCGGCGACGAACGTCGATTTGGCGCAAGCAGTTGAAGAGAAGCGGTTCCGGGAGGACCTCTACTACCGCCTGAACGTGGCGCGTTTCCGGCTTCCGCCGCTTCGGGAGCGCCCCGAAGATATCCCGCTATTGGTCGACTTTTTCTTGAACAAGTACGGTCAAAAGATGGGTGTGAAGGCGCGGCTCGCCGATGATGTGATCGATCGTCTCATGACCTACCAGTTTCAGGGGAATGTGCGCGAGCTCGAAAACATGGTCGAACAAGCTGTGGCGCTTGCTTCCGGGGGCGTCATCACCCTCGATGACATCTTGCCGGAGTCAAAGGGGCTCCGTGAGGCGCCGTCTCCGCGCACTCTCGCAGGCATCGTTGATGAGGCGGAGCGTCGCGCGGTCCTCGACGCGCTGAAGAGCGCCTCTGGCAGTCGAGAGCGCGCCGCCGAACTGCTCGGAATCAGCCCCACGACCCTCTGGCGGAAGATGACACGCCTCGGTGTTGTCTACGATCCGAAGCCCTCCTGAGCCGTGCGCACCGAGCTTTTCGATTACTCGCTCCCTGAAGAGCTGATCGCTCCTTACCCTTTGCCCGAGCGAGACGGCGCTCGGCTGTGTGTGCTGGGCCCCGAAGAGCCGAGCGAGGCGCGGGTGCGCGATCTGCCGCGCCTGGTCGAGCCTGGCGATCTCTTGGTCTTGAACGAGACCAAGGTTAGGCCCGCGCGTGTGTTCTGCGAGCGGCCCCGCTCCGGGAGCCAAGGGGGCGGGCGCGTGGAGGTGGTGTTTCTGCGACAGCTTGAGGCGGGACAGTGGGAAGCTCTGGCGCGGGCCAATCGACCGCTCCGCCCCGGGGACAAGCTCGCCATCGTCGAGGCAGGACTTGAGCTCACTGTTGAGAAAAAGGGGGAGCAGGGGACCATCTTCCTTCGCTCGACCGAAGACGTGGAGGAAGCTCTCGCCCGGCACGGCCAGATGCCGCTCCCTCCTTATATGCGGCGGGCAGCCGAGGATCTCGATCGCTCCCGCTACCAAACCGTGTTCGCGAAAGAGGTGGGGTCTGCCGCGGCGCCGACGGCCGGCCTCCATTTGACGCCTGAGCTTCTCTCCGAGATCGAGGCGAAAGGGGTCCGGGTCGCCCGCCTTGTGTTGCACGTCGGGCTCGGGACCTTTCGCCCCGTTTCGACGGACGATCTCGACGATCACGCGATGCACGAGGAGTGGATCCGCGTGACCGCTGAGGTCAGCGAAGCGGTGCGGCGGACGCGGGAGCAGGGCGGGCGTGTGGTGGCGATCGGGACCACCGTCGTGCGCGCGCTCGAGTCGCTCGCGGACGAACAGGGGCAGATCGCGCCGGGGGAGCGCGCGACCCGCCTCTTGATCCAACCGGGATATCGGTTCCGAGTTGTCGACGCGCTCCTCACCAATTTTCACATGCCGAAGAGCACGCTTGTCGCGCTCGTGTCCGCGCTGGGGGGGCGCGAGCGAGTGCTCGCCGCCTATGAGTGGGCCATTGCACGGAAATTTCGGTTTCTTTCGTACGGCGACGCGATGTGGATCCCTGGGAGAATGGCTGAGTGAGTCCTGTTCATTTTCGTACCATCCAGACGTCGGGCGCGGCTCGGGCCGGAGTGCTTGAGACTCGGAGCGGCGAGGTGCTCACGCCGGCGTTCATGCCCGTGGGCACTCAGGCTGCCGTGAAAGCGCTCGACAGGGATGAGGTGCTTGCGACCGGTGCGCGCGCCGTGATCATGAACACCTACCATCTTTGGCTTCGGCCGGGGGCCGACGAGGTCGAGAGCCTCGGGGGACTCCACGAGTTTTCTCGTTTGCCGTGCACGCTGGTCACAGATTCGGGAGGATTTCAGGCCTTCTCACTCGCTGAGCGCACGAAGGTCTCCGAGGATGGCTTCGAGTTCTCATCGCACATCGACGGTCGGCGCATGGCGCTGTCACCGGAGCGCGCCATGCAGGTCCAGGGACAACTGGGCGCGGACATCGCCATGCAGCTCGATGTCTGCCCTCCAGGAGATGCGCCTCGGGGCGAGGTTGCCCTGGCAGTCGAGCGGACGACGCGCTGGGCCGAGCGTTGCCTCGCCGCGCGCCGTCCGGAGCAGGCGGTGTTCGGCATCGTCCAAGGCGGCATCCACGTCGATTTGCGGGTCAGGCACGCGGAAGCACTGGGGGCGATGCCCTTTGATGGCCTGGCGCTGGGGGGGTTCAGTGTGGGTGAGGATCCCGCGGAGATGCACAGGGTGCTTCCTCTGGTGGTGCCGAGCGTGGATCCAGCCCGGATCCGCTACCTCATGGGGGTCGGCACCCCCAAAGACCTCCTGATCGCGGTGCGGGCCGGGGTGGACCTTTTTGACTGCGTGATGCCGACGCGCAACGCGCGCAACGGCCACATTTTCGTTCGGGGCGGCCGCCTCAACATCAAGAACGCCGCTCACCGCCTCGACCGACAGGTCCTCGAGGCCGGCTGCGACTGCTTCACCTGCCGAGAGGGGTATTGTCGAGCCTACCTGCGGCACCTCTACATCGCTGGCGAAATCCTCGCCCTTCGGCTCCTCTCTATCCACAACCTGCGCTTCTATGCGCGGCTTCTCGAAGGGGCACGAGAGGCGATTCTCGAAGGTCGATTCGAACGCTATTTCGAGGCCTGGTTTCCCTCGACCTAGTCCTTCCGCTAAGCTTAGCTGTCCGCCTTTGGCAAAAACCCTCTGCTCCCGAGAGGTACGCCCGAGCGGGCGTGAGCTTTGGGGCCCATGACGGAAAAGAAGCAGCTCGGTCGAATCCTCCTGAAACAACAAGCTCTCACGTCCGAAGAGCTGGAGGAAGCGCTCAGCGAATCGGGGGGGCGCCTCGCCTCACGGCTGACCGAGCAGGGAAAAATCAGTCACCTGGCTGCGCTCAAAGCACTCAGCGAACAACACGGTATCCCTGGGATCGACCTCGACCAGGTGTGCGTCAAGCTCTCCGATCTGGAGCTGCTCCCGCGGGCGATCGCCGAGAGACACTTGATCCTGCCTGTTCTCTCGAAGGGCGAGCGGCTTTTCGTCGCGATGGCGAATCCCCGTGAGAAGAAGGTGATCGACGAGCTCGAGTTCGTCACGGGCAAACGCGTCTATCCATACGTAGCCCTCGAGAAGCCCCTCCGAGCCGTCGTTGAAGAGGCTTACTCGCGCAAGGCGCGCGGCGACGACTACTACGTAGGACCGAACTGTCCTGAAGAGACCTTGGCGAAGCTCGGCATCGATAAGCCGAATGCAGATCGGACCGAGGTGGAGTTATCTCGTCCTCCGGGTACCCCTGCCATCACCGATCCGGGCCCCCCCGGCGCTCAGCCCGGCGACGATGGGGAGGGGGCGCCCTCGAGCGTCACGAACCCAGAAGGACGCAGCGAAGTGGCCGAGCCCGTCGATGAGGACTTCGGAGACCTGAACGCCGAGCTCTCGATTGTTACGGATCTGCCCGTAGCTCCTCCGTCAAAAGCGCCACCCGGCGCCGCCACGATCCTGCTGGTAGACGACGAGGCGGACATCCGTCGCATGCTCGAGAAACTCCTGAGCGGCCGTGGCTACCGGGTGCTCCAGGCGGACGCGGGTCACCTCGCGCTGCGCATGGTCAAGGAACACAAGCCGGACCTGATCGTGCTCGACGCCATGCTTCCTGAAGTTCACGGCTTCGATATTGCGCGACGCATCAAGGGCAGCCGCCGCTACGGTCACATCCCGATCGTGATGGTGAGCGCGGTGTATCGAGGTTGGCACTATGCCGAGGACCTGCGCGCAAGCTGCGGCGTGGAGGCGTTCATCGAGAAGCCCTTCAAGATTCAGGACGTCGTCGCCGCCGTCGAGAACGCGCTCCTTGGCAAGAAGGACGATAAGGAGCGAGCGGAGCAGCTCGAGGCCATGCACCAAGAGGCAGAGCAGCTTCTGCACTCAGGGGTCCAGGCCTACAAAGAGGGGCGCTTCGAAGACGCTGCCAGCATGCTGCGGAAGGGCGTCGAGATCGATCCCCTCGCGTACCGTCTCCACGTGCATCTGGGCCTGCTCTATGGCCGTATGGGACAGGTTTTTGAGGCGATCGCGGCGCTCGAAAAGGCCATTGAGATCAACTCGCGCCACTTCCCGGCCCTGAAAAATCTGGCGATTCTGTATCAAAAGGCCGGGTTCAAGAACAAAGCAGCTGAAACCTGGCACAAAGCGGCGGTCGTCGCGCCTGACGACGAAACTCGAGCTGCGGTGAAAGCGCAGCTAATGAACTTGCTTTGAAGGCCGTCCTGCCATCTGGAATTTCGCTTGTGGCCTGCGGGGGATATGCTCCTGCCCTCAGGCCGCCGCGGCCCCGCCCTTTGACCGAATCGAGATGAACTTCGACTGTCCCGCCTGTCAGGCCAAGTACCAGATTGCCGACGAGAAAGTCGCCTCCAAGTCGGTCAAGATGAAGTGTCGTAAGTGCGAGACGCCGCTGCTCATCAGCTCGCTGGGCGCTCGTCGCGCGCTCGGCGCCTCCCGAGGGAAGGCTGTGTCGATGCCGCCGGGCATGAGCATCGCACCGGGGACGAGCTTGCCTCCGGTCTCCGCGCCGCGGTCGCGCGCCTCTTCGGCGAAGGCGATGCCCCCGCCGCCCCGGGGACCTTCGCTCCCGCCGCCGTCGAGCGCTGCGCGTGCGGGGAGCCTCCCGCCCCGTCCGACTCCCATTGCGGCGCGATCCACTGGACCTTCCCTGGGTCCTGTGGCGCCAGAAGCGGGAGCGCTCGCGGTTCAGATTCGTGAAGTCGACAGCGACGAGCCGGCGCCGCCGTCTTTGCGTCGGGTCGCTTCCCGTATTCCCCTCGAGGCCTGGCACGTCGGAATCGACGGCAAAGTCGAGGGGCCTGTCTCGCGCATCGAGCTCAGGAAGTGGATGCAAGAAGGGCGCATCAACAAGGAGACACTCGCCTGGAAAGACGGGATGTCGGGCTGGGCCGCGATCGAGAGCATTAGCGATCTCGGCGATCTGCTGGAGCTCGTTCGCCCCGCTCCTGTCCCCGAGGCGCCGGTCCCGACGGGCTTCGCTCCGCCGGAGCCTGCCGCTTCGGCCCCGCTCTCCGCTCTCGGTTCATCCGCCGCCAGCGCGAGCGCCGTCCAGATCAAGGAATCGAGTGAGCCTGCCATTGCGAGCCCGATCTCTGGGTTCACGCCGAGTGTCCCTCCTACTCAAGGGCTCACAGCAGCTGCTTCTGCTCCGCGCCACGATTCGATCTGGGCCCGCGCTCACATTCGCCCGCCCAAGAAGAGCCACATCGTCTTCGCTGTCGTCGCGGCTGGTCTGTTCGGCATCGCGATGGGATTTGTGTTCTTCGGCGGCCAAGAGGTCAAAATTGTCGAGAAGGTTGTCGAGGTGAAGGTCAAAGACGGCACCAAACCTCTCGACAACGTCCCGCCGCCACCGACCGTAGACGCGGAAAATGCGCCCGAGGAAGCTCCGAAGGTCGCCGACGCGAAGGCTCCGACGGGCACGACGAAACAGCCCACCACCTCGACAACCGACACCACTGCAGCGAAGACGCCGGCAGCTCCGCTCAAGGGCCTGACGGGCCTCGATGGGCTTTCGTCCGCCGGTCCCCAGACGGGTCCTTCCGCGAACGTTGGAGCCTCTTCGAGTCAGGCGCTCGACAGCGCGCAGATTGAGAGCACCGTTTCGCGCTATCGCACCTCGGTGAAGCGAAGCTGCTGGCAGCCGGCGCTCGATGCTCGTGACAAGAGCGCGCCGAGCTCGGCTCGCGTCACCGCTACCATCACCGTGCTGAGCTCCGGTGCGGTGAAGAGCGTCACAACGAGCGGCGACCCGCCGGGGTATCGTGGGCTCGCCAGTTGTATTCAGTCTCGTGTATCGACTTGGACCTTCCCGGCCTCGAGCGGAACGACCACTGTGAACGTGCCGTTCGTCTTCGCGGCCCAGTAGCTCGAGGCGATCTGCTCATGATCCTCTACCTGTCGGGGAGCGCCTCCTCTGCCGCGTTCCTGTCAGACAGCGCGCCTTATGCGATCGTAGGTTTCATCCTGGGCTCTCTTTTGATTCGCTCGGCACGGCGCCGCTCCGAGAAGCGTCGGGCCGCGCTGGAGGCGAAAAAAAGCTCCCTCGAGCGACGAGCTGAGCTGCGCCGGGAGCGTTTGCGTTCGCTTCTCTCCTCCTACCGCGAGCCGATGGAGGACCTCGCCCGCGCTCTCGGGCGCGATCCGGAGGTGGTGATGAGTCGTTTCTCCGAGGGGTTCTTGCGCCGCGGGCGCTTCGATGAGGGGATGCTTGTGGGGCTGGGCGAACCTTATGTTTCTCTCATCGATGGCCCCGGCGGCGTCTCCGCTCAGGCTTTCGCTTTGGGCCTTCTTCCGCTCTTTCCGGGAGCGCCGGCGCTGAGCTTAGACCTCGAGCGGAGCGATGAGGCGCCCCAGTCGATCCTGTCCTCTTTAGCGGCTTGGCTCGAGGGGCAGCAGATGCGGCTCTTTTGGGGCGGCGATGACGGGAAGATCACCCTTTGCGCGGCTCTCCCCGCTGAGCTCGCGCAGCAGCTCACTCGGCTCGTCCCGCCGGATGACCCGGGGCCCCTTCGTCCGTTCGGCGACGCTCGCTCCGCATAAAGAAAAGCGTACCGGCCGCGAGGGCCGGTACGGAGCGAGATCCACGTAAGCCGGGTTCTGTGGTGCCTCGGCGGTCACCCGCCTGGGCCTGACGATCATTCCTCTAGGACTCCCGTCACCGAGAGTCTCTGAGCAGCCTACCCGAGGAGGCGATGGGCGGGTCACCCGACTCCTCTGCTTGGCCTTGCTCCGGATGGGGTTTGCCGTGCCGAGTCCGTTACCGAACTCGCGGTGGTCTCTTACACCACCCTTTCACCCTTACTGGCTCTAGGCCAGCGGTTTGCTTTCTGTGGCACTGTCCTCGAAGTCACCTTCACCGGGCGTTACCCGGCATCCTACCCTGTGGAGCCCGGACTTTCCTCCCGATCCAAACGGATCCGGCGATCGTCTGTGCATCTCGTTCGCGCCAGACCTAACACAGACATCTTGGGCCGTCACGGCGCTCGAGAACGAAGACAGGCGGGGCGCGGAGATCTGCTCCGCTGCTGCTCGGGGAGCAAACAAAAAAGGCTCCTCGAGAGCGACCGAGGAGCCTTCCGCAGAACAGGAGGAAAGTTAAACCGAGAAGGAGCTGCCGCAGCCGCAGGTCCCGGAGACATTCGGGTTTCCGAACTTGAAGCCGGAGCCGTGGACGCCTTCGACGTAGTCAATTTCGGTTCCGTCGAGGTACTGATAACTCAGAGGATCGACGTACATCTTCACACCGTTGGACTCGAAGAGCTCGTCCATTTCGGTCGGCTTGTCTTCGAAGTAGAGGTCGTACTGGAACCCAGCGCACCCGCCGCCGATGACGCGGAGGCGGAGCCCTTGATCTTGGAGTCCCTCTGCAAGGGCGATCTCACGGACCTTCTCAGCCGCATAGGGGGTGATCGAAACCATGGGTTCTTCTTAGCGCCGGCCTGAGACGCGCGCCAGGGGCTGGACGGCGCGCCCTCTGCGCTCATTTCTTGGCTTTTGCGGTCGAGGAGGCGCCGGCTGCGAGGTCTTTTAGACTGGAAGCCAAGAGGCGTGGGGGCTTCTGGGTGACGACCGTTCCAATCGCAGCGGCGCGGCTGCCCGGGGAGAGCTGGACCGGCTCGCCGTAGGTCACGCTCGCGAGGCAGGGGGAGGCAGGGCAGCCTCCTTCCACGTCGAGCACCAAGCGGCTCCCCCCGTCCAAACGCACCTCCACGACGACTCCCTCAGCTCGGACGAGGTCGCCGGGCTTCCAGTCGGCGAGCGCGACCGGGGCGGCCGAGCGCGTCTCGGCGGCTTCGAGGTGTAAAGTGGCCTTTCTTCCCACGCTCTGAGGGTGCTGGGCGACGATCTCGAGGGTCCCCGGTTTCGGCGCTTCCAGGATCAGAGAGAATTCGCCTTCGAAGTTGGCGTCGACGGTCTGGTCACCGACGGTGACCTTGGCGTTTTTCACCGTGCGTCCGCTCACGAGCAGCGGTCCACCTCGGAGTACGTGACCTTCCGCCGGGCTTGTCAGCCGGAGCGGAACAGCCCAGGCGTTGACACGGGCCTCCGTCGTCTTGGTGTGTCCGTCACGCTCGACCTCGACCGGCACGATGCGGTCGATGGGCTCGGCGGCGTCGGCGAAGCCGGAGGCCATAGCGCCGAGAGGAACATCGAGCGCGGCAACTCCATTCGTCAGGGGCGCCTCTTGCCCTTGGATTTTGACCTTGGCGCCCTCTGGTGCGCTCACTTCGATCCGCGCGTGGGGCGTATCGCTCATGAGCTCTTCGAGAGAGGTGTCAACGCGGAATGCGACCGGAACCGCGAGCGGGATCCTCTCCGGATCGCGGCCTTTGGTGGTGAGGAGGACCTCGACTTCGTTCTGCCCCACGGCGAGCCTCTTGCCGGCGCTGAGGCGGGCTTGTCCGTCGCTCAGGGGTTCGGTCGTGCCTCCGATGCGGACGGTGGACCCGGGCGGACATTCCTTACATTCGAGGACAAGGAAGTCGCCGCCTTCCGCGGTCGTCTCGAAACGGCTCACGCGAATCGCGAAGCTGGGGCGAGTCATCCAAGCGAGCCCCGCGCCGATCGCGGCGGCGCCGACCACGCCGAGCGCGAACCAGAGGGCCTTTGAACGAGTCCTCGGGGAGGCTGTGACGAGCCGAGAAGCAGGCTCAAGGGAAGCCGGGTGGGGCGGGGAGAGCTCCGGAGGGGGCGCGGACTCGGGCGAACGGAAAGGAGAACCGGCGATGCCGGGCGTCGTCGAGAAGCTGCGCGCGGAGGGAGGGAGGGGATCGCCGCTGGGCGCGATGCCGGGGCGAGCGACGCCGAGCAAGGTGCCCCCAAGAGGACGCTCCACGGGACGGGGCTCCGCAGCGGGGAGATCGGAGCGCGCGGGCATGCCGATCATCGTCGCACCCAAGGGCTGGGTGGTCGGACGAGGTTCGTCGGCGCGGATTTGGACGTTGACGGGGGCGAAGCCGAGCGTGGTCTGCGCGAGAGAAGGAACAGCTCCGGGAGCTTTCTCGGGAGCCGCGGATGCTCCTCCCGGGGCCGCTTGCGTTGCGACGGGGAGCTCGGGGGCGATGCCGACCATCGTCTTCGCCAGGGCTGCGCGACCTCCGGGACGAGGGGCCTCCTGGTTCGGTGAGAGTTCCTGTTCCAGGGGAGGAGGCAGAGGTGTGGTGGTCAGATCGAGGGTCTCGACGTGGATCGTTTGGGCGCCAGGCCGGGCGAGGCCCGGTGAGCGTTCTGGGGGCGTGACGGCAGGAAGCGTCGAGGGGGCTCGGCTCGGGTGCGCCGCGCGGTAGGCGAGCTCTTCATCACGGCTCCTGCGGGTGGGGGCGGTGAGCGTGCTGCCGAAGGGGACCGCTTCGGGTTCCGCGCCCTCGAGTGGTGCGTGGCATGCGGCGCAATGAGTGCTCTCCGCTGGGTTTTTCGCCCCGCACGCTCCGCAAAAAGGCATACCTTTCCCTAGCCCATTCCGGGCCCACTTGTCCAAACCCCTGTGCAGTCGCTCCAGAGTTTTCGGGGGAACCGGCAACCTCCCCCACTTCTGGACTTTCGCACAGGTCCCGGTTCCGCAAAGATGGACGGGTGCTGGCCAAACGCCTCATTCCCTGCCTCGATGTCCGCGACGGACGCGTCGTCAAAGGCGTAAATTTCGTCAATATTCGCGACGCTGGCGATCCTGTCGAGTGCGCCCGGCGCTACGACGCCGCCGGCGCCGATGAGATCACCTTCTTGGACATCACCGCCTCCCACGAGGCGCGCGGGGCGCTGCTCGACATCGTGGAGCGAACGGCTCGCGAGGNATTTGTGCCCCTGACCGTAGGTGGAGGAGTTCGTTCGGTGGACGACGTCCACGCCCTGCTCGATGCGGGCGCGGACAAGGTGAGCATCAACAGCTCGGCGATCGCTCGCCCGGAGCTGATTGCAGAGGTGTCCTCTGCCTGGGGAAGGCAGGTGCTCGTTGTGGCCATCGACGCGCGCCGCGAAAGTGACGGCACCTACGGCGTGTATACACACGGTGGGCGTCGGCCGTCGGGGCTCGACGCCGTCGAATGGGCCGCGCAGGCGGCGGAGCTCGGCGCGGGGGAGATTCTGCTCACGAGCATGGATCGCGACGGAACGCACGCGGGCTACGACATCGAGCTCCTGCGTCAGGTGACCGCGCGGGTCACGATTCCGGTGATCGCGTCAGGGGGCGTGGGTACCCTTGACCATCTGCGTGAGGGGCTGGTCGAAGGAGGCGCAGACGCCGCCCTCGCCGCCTCGATTTTCCACGACGGGCGGCACTCGATCCAAGAAGCGAAGCAGTATCTCAGGTCGAGCGGGGTTTTGGTGCGGGGGGAGGCGTGAGCGTTTCCATCGCCGACGTCTTGGCCGCCGCTCGAGTCGGAGAGGTCGCCCTCGTCGGCGAGGTTTGTGGGTACTTAGTGCTCGGCGCGGCCGATGCTGTGCTCGCGACAGGGGCGCTGCCGCTTCCGCGCGCCATTCGTTTGAACGAAGAGGGCCAGATTGAGGTCGTGGCGGAGCCGGCGCGTCCCGAGGTCCAGGAGAAGGTTCTTCGGCAAGTGCTCGGAGAGCTGCTCGCAGAGGTGCGCACGCCGTTCCCGAATCTCTCCCGCGTCGCGACGCGCGAAGAAATGCGAGGTCTCGCGTCGCTCGTGACAGAGCTCGAGGCGGCGCTCGTTCCTGTGAATCGGCGGGCGGCCAAGCGCTCTCTGTCTCGACTGTCTCGTGAGACGCTTCGCGCACTGCAGCGCGGTCTGATCGTGCCCGAGGTCTCTCTGCCCGCGAGCGCCGACCCGCAGCAGTCTCCCGCGAACGTGCAGGCCAAAGAGCCTCCGGCCCCCCGCGAGGAAGACGCTGTGACGCCTCATCTCGCGGTTTCGCCGGAGCTCGCAGCGCGTGCGACGCCAGCTGGGGCGGCTCTCGGACTCGCGTCCGCTCCAGCGTTCGAGCAGCAGGTCTCTTCTCCGGGCTCTCTCTTCGATCCCGCTCCCTCCGCCCCACTCGAAGCGGCTCCTGACACGACCCGCGGTGTGCCGGATATGGTTCGAAGTGAGCCCGACCCCTTCGACGACGAACCGACGATCGTCATCGCTCCCGTCGAGGAATCTCTCACAGATCTGATCGCAGAGCTGCGTGCCGCGGGCGCTCAAGTGGCGCCGATCGAGGCAGGAGCGCCCGGTGAGGATTTCGAGGTCTCTGTCGAGCTGGACGAATCAGAGGAGCCTCCCCCGGCCACCATCGCGATCCCTCGCCCTTCCTGGGCCATGCCCCCCGAGGCCGCGGCCCCGGCTCTCGACAGGTTCCGCACCGCGCGTCCTCGCTCGGACCTTCCTCCTCAGAATCCTACGCCGCTCATTCCTCCGAGCGACGGCAGCCGCGCGCCCCATAGTGACCTCGAAGGGCTGCTCTCGGCCCTCAAGCCGCCGGTCCAGCCGGAACATCTGAAAGAGACCCTGGAGGCCCTTTCGCCGTCGGAGTTTCCCGGACGGAGCTGAGCCCTTCGCTCTCTTGCCCAGCCAGCGGTCCACGCCGAAAATAGTCTTTGCCCATGCTCGCCCGAGTTTTCACCGTTACCTTGAATACCTATCGAGAAGCGGTACGAGCCCGGATTCTGCACGGATTGTTCGGCCTGGCCGTCGTGACCTTGGGCTATGCGCTCGTCGTGGGCGCCTATGCGCTGAGGAGCCACGATCGCGTCGTTTCCGACCTCGGCTCCGCCGCCATCTCGGCGTACTCGATCGTGGTGGCGGTCGTGATCACGGCGACGAGCCTGTATCGGGAACTCGAGCTCAAGACGATCTATCCGATCTTGGCGCGACCGATGCGCCGCTCTGAGTACATCATCGGCAAATTCTTGGGAACGTGGCTCACGCTGCTCGTCTTCATTGTCGCGAACGCGGGCGTGCTGCTTGTGGCCATTGGGATTCAAGCGGGCGCGGCGGGGCGTGCTCTTTGGCCTTTGCTTCTGCTCGCCACTGCTGTTTCGATCATCGCTTACAAGAAGCCGAAGCTCCGCACCTGGCTGCCGATTCCTTGCGCGGCTCTGGTGCTCGCCTTGGGAGTGTGGCTGAGCTCGGCGCAGCGGGCGGAGATGCGGGTGATCGTGCTGCAGGGAGCGCTCACCGCCCTCGAAGTCGGAGTCGTCGCCGCGCTCACGCTCGTCTTCGCCGCGTTTTCGTCGCCCTTCCTCACGGCTGTTTTCAGCCTGGCCATGGTGGTCGTAGGGAGAGGAGCGGCGACGCTCGCGGCGCTGCCCGAGCGGGTTTTCGGAGCTTTCATCAAGAGCCTCGGCGAAGGACTGGCCGCTCTCGTGCCGAACTTGATGGTGTACGTTCCGACGCGGGCATTTCTGACAGGCGAAGCTGTAGCCGTGCCGCTTTGGCCGTACATGGGCTGGGCATCGCTGCAGGCATTGGGTTGGATCGTGTTCCTTCTCGCGGGCGCGGTCCTCATCTTCGAGCGTAGAGACTTTCTGTGAGTCAGTCAGGCGCACGAAAACCTTCCTCGTCCACGCTTCTTTCGGGAGTTGCCTTGCTGCTCTTGGCGCTCCTATTGGGCGGCGGGGTTTGGACCTATCGGTTGCTCGAGCGCGGCGAACAATCCATGCGGGAGAGCGACCAGGCTTTTCATCGGGGGGCGCTCTCTGAATCGATGCGTGGCGCTGAGCTTGCTCTTCGGGCTTACGTCCCCGGTGCTCCCCACGTCCACGCAGCCGAGGACCGTTTGCGCGCCATCGCGCGTGGGGCCGAGGCAGAAGGGAAGCTGACGATCGCTCGAGCCGCTTGGGATGCGCTCAGGGTGCACGAGGAGCGGACGGATTACCCTGGGCGAGGGGCGACCCGTTATGGCGAGGAGGCGAGCGCTGCGCTGATTCGCATCGACCGTCGTCTGGCGGAAGGAGCGGGCGGACCCTGAGGCCCGCCCTGCTCGCACAGAGTCACATGTCGTAGCGGGAGCTTTGGGTTACGAGCGCCCCGCGGGGGGGACCGCGGGGAGGATTGAGCTGAGCGTGAGGGGGGCTCTTCGGGGGCGTCAGCCTGTTCGAAAAGAGGGCGGCCGGCGAGGAGCGAGACAATTTTCGTCGATGCGCCCGGAAAAAATCCTTGCGCAGGCGCAAAGTTCCTCGGGTTTTCGAAGGTTCCGAACAGCATGTCGATGAGAGGCACGTCTGCGTAGTTGTTTCTGTGGTAACCCCTCTGATGATGTCGTGAGTGACTCTCGGGCCTTTGGATGAGGTAGCCGAGCCAATGGGGAGTCCTGAGGTTCGTGTGCTGAAAGGTTCCGAGGAATGTCACAACGAAGATGGCAAATGTGGCGGCCTCGGGACCGACCCCACAGACGACAACGAGTCCCAAGCTCGTCACAAATGTCCAGCCGATCATGTCGAGGGGGTGGAAATAGAAGGCGCTTGGGACGTCGAGGCGCTCCGAGGCATGATGAGTCTGGTGGATGAGGCGGAAGAGCACGTTCGAGCCATGGAGTGCCCGATGGTAGAAGTAGCCGACCAGCTCGTAGGCGAGGACCCCGAGGGCGACCTGGATTCAGATAGGGAGTCCTTGCGCGTCGACCAGGCGGATCTTCCCAAGCTCCGCGTCCCAAAAGAGCGGGAGGTAGGAGGACACAAAGAAGAAGAGCAGGAACGCAAGGACCCCGCGGAGCCGCGCTCCCGGCACCGAGGGTAACCGCCGAGCCGGGAAAAGGAGCTCAAGGACCGTGAGGATTCCGTAAATGCAGAAAACGACCCAGCTGACCGGGTCCGTGAGGAGTTCGATGGGATGGGGCATGGTCGTCATCTAACCCAACTCGATCCCAAGCATCTGAGTCATTTCCGACAGGATCCGACCGGATCCGACAGCTTCACACTCGCGACGCCGGATGGAGCAAAAAAGTGGCTCTCCTGAGGGCAAAGGACGCGTTTTTTTCTGCGACGAACGCTCTTCCGCGCGAAACTCTGGCCCTCTCCTGTCCGATGAAGACGAGTATTGCTCTGCTCACGATCCCCGAGTCGTCCGGTTCGCTGCTGTACGGCATGGCCGACTTGTTCGTGTCGGTCCGCCGAGATTGGTCGCAGCTGGTGAAAGGATCGCCCGAACCTTCCCCTTTTGAGGTGCACCTTACCGGGCGAGCTGTGGGGCCGCTCCGTGTGGCGAACGGAATGCTTGTCGAGGTCGCTCGAACCTATGACTATTTCCCTGACATCCTCTGCGTGCCCGAAGTGCTCGTGGGGCCCCACGAAGAGCTGGGTGATCGCTTCACCCCGGAGCTAGAATACCTGCGCGCCGCTCGCGCACGCGGCATTGTCCTCGCCACGGCTTGTACGGGGGCGATTCTGCTCGCTGAGGCGGGCCTGCTCGCAGGGCACTCAGCGACCACCCATTGGCTCTGGTGCGACCGGCTCAGCCGGTATCCGGGAGTGACGGTGCTCCCGAATCAGGCCCTTGTCGTATCGGACGAAGGAAGGCTGGTCCTCGGGGGAGGAGGGACCGCAAGTGGGATGCTCCAGAGACTGTCATCCTCAATCCTTCCAAGCCAACCAAACTATCACAACCTATCGCAACTCAAGCCGCATGACGAATTAGGCGGCAACAACCTTGACACTCACCGCTTCCCCCCAACCGCGTCTCCCCGGACAGGGTCGTCGAGGAGTGTCAGGTTTGGCTCGCAGAGCACTACGACTCGCCCTCGCCGCTCGCCACCCTCATCGAACGGACGGGCCTGAGCGAGCGCAGTTTGCAGCGGCGATTCCGCCAGACGACCGGGCTCTCCCCGCTCGAGTATCTCCATGCCATCCGCATTGAGGAGGCGAAGCAAATGCTCGAGACGACCGACGACCCGGTGGAAGCGATCGCGCTGGAGGTTGGGTATGAGGACGCAGCGTTCTTCGGGCGGCTTTTTAAGCGCAAGGTGGGCATGACTCCCGCTCAATACCGGAAACGGTTTGCTGGGCTGCGCCGGGAGCTCAAGCGGGCGATCGGAGCGGAGCGCGCATCCTGACCCCTGGGGCCGGGCGAGTGGGGGAGAGCCAAGAGCGCGAGGGGCCGAGCCCCATTTTTCGCCCGAGGGGGGCGTTTCGGCTAGAGTGGGCGGGATGAATGCGCGCGATGCCGAGCTCCTGGATGGCTTCGAGCGATTCCTGCGCCTCGAAAAGCGCGCGTCCGATCACACGTGCAAGGCGTACCTGACGGACGTGCGGGCCTTTCTGGCGCACCTCTCTGCCAGCGAGTTCGAGGGCAGTTGTGAGCGAGCCGGACGCGGGGAAATTCGCGGCTTCTTGGAGCAGGAGTCCGTGCGACTCGGGACGCGCTCTTTGGCTCGCAAGCTAGGCAGCCTCCGGGCTTTCTACGGATTTTTGGCGCTCAAAAACGCGACCACTAAAAATCCGGCGCGCGCCGTGCGCATGCCAAAGTTGCACGAGTCGTTTCCGTTGGTCCTGGCCCCGGAGGTGGTCGAAAAAGCGATCCTCGCGACTGAGGAGCTTCCGCGAACTCGGTCAGGGGCCCAAGCGAGCGCGCTTCGGGATCGCGCGCTGCTTGAGCTCCTCTACGGGAGCGGCCTTCGAGTCTCCGAGGCGTCGGGCCTCACGATGAGCGCACTGTCCCTCGCGGAGCGGAGCGTCAGGGTCCTGGGGAAAGGGAGCAAAGAGCGGCGGGTGCCCTTGGGAGAGGTGGCCTGTGAGGCTCTTTCGAGATACCTCGCCGTGCGCTCTGAGCTAGCGCATCCGAAGACCGGCTATCTCCATCCTTCGCTCGTCTTCGTGAGCTCTCGAGGGGGGCCCTTTTCGCCGCGGAGGATCCAGGAGCTCGTGCGCCGGCTCGGTGAGGTCGCCGCGGGACGCGCTGATCTGCATCCGCACGCTTTGCGCCACTCTTCGGCTACCCACATGCTCGAGGGGGGCGCTGATTTGCGCGCGATCCAAGAATTCCTCGGTCACGAGAGCCTCGCGACGACCGAGCGTTATACGCACCTCTCCACCGCCGATCTTGCGCGTGTTTACGACCAAACGCACCCGCTCGCGCGCCAGAAGACGCTCTGACAGAGTAGGTCAAACCTGGTATGAGCCTCGGGCTCATGCGCGCGCGCCCCGATCCTTCCGCACAAGGCCTCCTCGACGACATTCTGAGCGTGATCGCCGCTGCTGTCCTTGCGGCTCTCGTGATGACTTCGTGGGGATCGTTCATCTCTGCGATCGACGACGCGGCGTGGGCTCCCACTTTGGGCTTGCTGGTGATCCCCGCGCTCATTCCGGCCGCGCTGGGACGTGCGGGAGCGCGATTCTTGCGGCTGTTGCGTCCCCGGCCGAGTGAAGAGGAAAGGGCGCGAGGACCGCTGACCGTCCTTGCGATCCTTCTCGCGCTCGTGGTCCTTGCTCCGCTCACGCGCGTGATCTTTCAGGCTTCGATGCCGGACAAGGCGAAGAGTGTGGTCTTTGCGGTGGCGGCGACGTTGGTGGTGGGGCTTTGCCTAGGCGGGGTCGAGCGCGCCCTCCCCATGTTGCCCGCGTCGCTCCGGCGAGGAAATCGGGCGCTCTTTTCTGGGACAATTCTCGTGGCTGCTCTGAGCGTGGGTCTGCTCGCCCTGCTCGGCACGACGAGCGGTGAAGGCCACGTGCTCGCGGTGTTTGGGGTACTGCGCCGACCCGAGCTCGATCTCAGGGGAGCGAACCTCGCAGCCCTGGCTGCTCTGCTCGCGTTTCTCTCGGTGGGAAGTGGCCCCCGGCGCCTACGGGCCCTGGGAGCGCTCCTCTCCGGCGTGTTCATTCTGAGCCTCGGCAGTGCGGTCGAGATGAGTCCGGCGACGGCGCTAGCGATCGAGCGCGGTCGCGGTCCTGCGGCGTTCTCTCTCAGCCGCTTGAGTCGCCTGTTCGACGCAGATGGCGACGGGGCGGCGCGATTCTTCGGAGGCGGGGACTGTGATGATCGCGACCCCGAGCGATCGCCGCTTCTCGTCGAGATCCCGGGCAACGGTCGCGACGAGGATTGTGTGGACGGAGACGGCGCTGTGGCGAGCCCTCCGCCTGCTCCTCAGACCTCTCCGGAGGCAGCTGCGGCTGCGAACGCCGAGGCGCTGCCAGATCGGGAATGGAACGTGCTCCTTCTGACGGTCGACACCTTGCGTTACGATCTGGGCTACGCCCGGGAAGGCGCCGACCCGCGCCTCTCCCCTGTGCTCGATGGTCTCGCTCGGCGCGGCACCGTTTTTTCTCGCGCCTACTCGCTCGCCTCTTACACGAGCAAGAGCCTCGGCCCGATGTTTTTGGGCCAATATCCCTCCGAAACCCTCCGCACCTTCGAGCACTTCGATCGCTTCGATCCGAGCGTTCCTTTCCTCGCTGAGCGGCTTCAGCGCAGAGGCATCAAGACAGTGAGCGTTCAGGGATACTGGTACTTCTTTTTCAAGGGGTACGGCTTCGAGCGCGGCTACGACATCATCGACTCGAAAGCGGCCCCTAAGGTCGTCTCCATCGAGGGCGACAAGAGCGCCAATGGCGACAAGGTCGCGGCCCAAGCCATCGAGAAGCTGGGGGAGGTCTGGGCGCAGCCGGGCCGCTCTTTCGCCTGGGTGCACTGGGTCGATCCTCACGCGGAGTACGTCCGGCATCAGGGCTACGACTTCGGGCCCGGAGAGCGCGAGCGTTACGACAGCGAAATCGCCTTCGTGGATGCGCAAATTGGGCGAGTCCTCGGGGCCCTCGACGAGAGTCCTGCTCGGGATCGGACCGTCGTGATCGTCACGAGCGATCACGGCGAAGCCTTCGGCGAACACGGCATGATTCGTCATGGCTTTGAGGTTTGGGAGGAGCTGGTGCGGGTTCCGCTGATCCTCTTCATTCCGGACGTGCCGTCGCGCACGATCACGGCTCGTCGCAGCATCATCGACATTGCACCCACGATCCTCGAGCTCCTCAATGTTCCCTGGGACGAGGCGGACGCTCTGCGTGGGACTTCCCTCTTGCGAGACGTGGAGCTCTCGAAACCCGAAGAGGCCAAGGAGCGCCCCGTTTTTGTTGACATGCCCGAGGGGCCTCACAACAAGGAGCGCCGCGCCTACTACGACGGGCACCACAAACTCGTGACGAGTCAGGGTCGCGTGCTCGGTCTCTACAACCTCGACGACGATCCGGGAGAGAAGACGGATCTTTCCAAGGATACGGAGCTGGTCGCCCGCATGAAGGCGAGCATGGCGGAATTTGTCGCAGGTCTGCGGCCGATTCCTCCGAAGAAGTGATACCTGGCGGCGGCATGGTGTGGCCTCTGCCACGTGCTTCGAGGGGACGGGTGCGGGGGCCGTCGGCTCTGCTAAGAAACTCGTCCCATGCGCTTCTCCCTCCTCGACCTGGCTGCTGTCGGCCCTTCGGAGACCATCGCTCAGACCTTCCAAGGAAGCGTCTCTATGGCGCAGCTCGCGGAACGCCTCGGCTACACCCGCGTTTGGTACGCTGAGCACCACAGCATCGCCTCGATCGCTTCTGCGGCGACGTCGGTCCTCATCGCGCACATCGCTGCTCACACGAAGACGATTCGCCTAGGAGCCGGCGGCATCATGCTTCCGAATCACTCGCCGCTCACCATCGCAGAGCAGTTCGGCACCTTAGCGGAGCTTCATCCTGGCCGGATCGACCTCGGGCTCGGGCGCGCGCCGGGCGGCGATCGTGCGACTCTTTACGCTCTGCGTCGCGATCCCTCCGCTTCCGACAGCTTCCCCGACGACGTCGTCGAGCTCCGCAGTTTGCTCGGGGACGAAAGCCCCATCCCCGGAGTGCGCGCCATCCCTGGACACGGCACCCATGTGCCTCTGTACATCCTCGGCTCGTCCCTTTTCGGGGCGGCGCTCGCGGCCCGGCTCGGGCTCCCCTACGCCTTCGCTTCGCATTTCGCGCCCGCGGCGCTCAGGGACGCAGTCGCTTTATACAAGAGCCGTTTTCAGCCCTCGAAGGAACTCGAGCGGCCTTATGTGATCGCAGGTGTGAACGTGATCGCAGCGGATACGGACGACGAGGCGAGGGCACTGTTCGAACAGACGCGCCTCATGGTGATCCGTAACTTGAGTTCCCGCGGCGGCGCTCATCGTCTCCCCGATGATCCCGAGGTTCTCTTGCGCTCGCCCCACGCTGCCTTCGTCGAGCAGATGTTTACCTATTCGGCGATCGGCGCGCCGGGCCACGTCGCCGCATATCTCGAAGAGTTTGCGGAGCTTTCGGGGGCCGATGAGCTCATGACCGTCCACCATACTCCGAGCATCGAGTCGCGCTTGCGCTCTCTTTCGCTCCTTGCGTCTACAGTAGGGCTCACGCCAGCCGAGGCCACAGCACCGTCCTCCTGACGGCAAATGCGCTGGCCCGACAGGGGCGCCGCAGGAGAATCAGAGTTTTTTTCCTTGGAGGAGCGGATGGAGCGAACCGAGGCTCAAGTTCCCGTAGCGGTGGTAGGCGACGCTGATCGATTGAGCGACCAGATAGTGGCGCTGTTCGAGCTCCGGATCCTCTGAGACGGGGTCAGAAAGCACGCTGAGCCCGAGCGGAGCAACGAGCCGGCGCAGCTCGGGGGGCATGCCTCCGACGAGGCGGACCCGGGTGGTTCCCGCTGACTTGAGGATGGACTCAAGAGCGCGCGTGGCCCGAAGGATCGTCGAGGTTCGATCGAGAGCATTCTGGCTTTCGTTCGGCGGAGGCGAGCGATAGACGATCGCGTGCGCCCCGACGTTCTCTGCCTGGGAGAGCGTGCGCTTCAGGTCGGTTTCCTTCGCATCTGAACCCACGACGACCACCACCTCGGCCGGGAGATATCGGAGCCAATTGGCTTCGCCGACCACAGGCGTGCCAGGCACCTCCGGAGGAAGCCGGGGCCCGTCGGCCCTCACAGGCGAGGGGGCCGTCTTCTGGCTCTTCGGCGTGAGCAAGGCGAGCTCTTGGACGTAACCGGGCCCTCCCGCTTTGACGCCTGGACCGAAGTTCGAGGCTTTGTGGCCACCGAAAGGCTGCCTTCCGACGACGGCGCCGGTGATGCCGCGATTGATGTAGAGGTTCCCCGCGTGCATTCCTCTCACGAACCGCTCCTGCTCCGACTCAGAGAGACCGAAAAATCCTGCGGTGAGGCCGTAAGGCGTCTGGTTCATGAGCGCGAGCCCGTGATCAAGGTCACGGGCTGAAAGGACCGAAAGGACGGGCCCGAAGAACTCTGTTGTGTGGGCGAAGCCTCCCTCTGGGACGCCCCAAAGGATCCCCGGAGAGACGAGCGCCGGGTTCTCGCTGGAGATGGAAGGACGGAGCGCCCAGCGTGCGCGCCCGTCTCCCCGCGAGAGCACTGTCCTGAGCGGACCCGACGGCGGGTGGATGAGAGGGGTCACGAAGCTCTCGAGATCCCAGGCCGAGCCTACGGGCAGGCTCGCTGCTGCGTCCCCGAGCGCTCGTCGAAAGGCCGCGTCTTCATAGACCTCCTCTTCGAGGACCAGGACGCTGAGCGCGCTACACTTCTGTCCCGCGTGCCCAAATGCGCTCTGCACGATGGCGGAGATGGCAGCTTCGCGGTCTGACAGAGCGCTGACGAAAGCGGCATTCTTTCCGCCTGTTTCCGCGAGCAGGCGGAGCTCGGGGCGCATCTTGAGGAAAAGTTGAGCGGTGGACGTGGCCCCGGTCAGGATCACCTGGGCAACCCGGGGGTCGCAGATGAGTGGGCTGGCCACCGAGTCGTCACAGGGAAGGAAGCTGAGCGCGTCCGTGGGCACTCCAGCCCGGTAGAGCGCTTCGACTCCTGCCTGGGCAACCAGGGGAGTCTCGGGCGCGGGCTTCAAGATCACCGGATTGCCCGCGGCAAGCGCGGCGAGACAACCGCCCATGGGGATCGCGAGAGGGAAGTTCCAAGGCGGGGTCACGACCGTGACTCCGCGCCCTCGGATTTCGTACCGCTCGTCGAGCTCAAGAACCTGACGCGCGTAGTAGCGAGCGAAGTCGACGGCCTCGGAGACTTCGATGTCCGCTTCTTCGACCCGCTTGCCGGCGTCTTTCACCATGAGCGCGATGAGCTTCAGGCGGTCCTTTTCTAGCTCATCGGCCGCTCGATCGAGGATGAGGGCGCGGATGCGCGCTGGGGTCTTACTCCAAAGGGGCAGGGCGGAAGCGGCGACCGTGAGGGCTTGTTCGATCTCGGGGGGGCCCGCGAGCCGAATCCGATAAGCTCTTTGACCGGGGCGAGAAGGATCGAAGCCGAAGCTCTCCTGGGAGCCGCTCTCCTGGCCTTTGATGCGCGCCGTGACGTCGAAGGAGGCGGCGTCGACCTCAGCGAGAGCACGCTTCAGGGCCGCGCGATTGACCTCTCGGGTCCAGTCCGTGTCCGCCGCGTTGTCGAAGGGCGACATGCCTTCTCCACGCACCGTGAGAGCTCCGGGAGCGCTCCGGTCTTGGCGGCGACGCGTCGGCTCTGCGCTCGTGTAGGAAGCCTCGAGGGCAGACAAGAAGCGCTTCGCTTCCCGCTCAAAAGCCGCGTCGTGCGCCTCCATAGAGAGGCTCGAGGAGAGGAAATTCTCTGCGCTCGTGTTTTCGTCGAGCCGCCGGACGAGGTATGCGATCGCAGCGGGGAACGAAGCCGCGGAGACGAGTGGAGCGTAGACGAGCACGGGACGTCCCAGCTTGGTCCAGGCGCGTCCGACGCTGTCCGACATGCCATAGAGCATTTCGAGCTCCAACATGTCCGACGCGCCGCGCTGCTCGGCGAGGAGCACCGCGTAAGCTTGATCGAAGATGTTGTGAGAGCCGAGCCCCACCTGAAGGAAGCGCGTGTGGTCTGGCTGGAGCGCGGCGCGCAAGACGCGTTTCATGTGCGCGTCTACTTCGTGTTTGCTTGGAAAGATCGGGACCTCAAGTCGATGGAGCGAGGCCTGGACCGTTTCGGCCGCGAGGTTCGCGCCTTTGACAAGTCGGACGCGGAGTCTCTCGCCTCCCTGCTCCACGCGATTTTTCGCGCCGTCGGCGATCTCTGCGAGGGCGCCGAGCGTCTCGGGGAGGTACGCCTGGAGCGCGATCCCCGCCCGCACTCGGGCGAAGGTCGGATCGAGCACTGTGCGGAGAAAAATAGCGCGCGTAAGATCGAGGTCCCGGTAGGCCTCCATGTCGAAGTAGATGAGCCTGCCATGCTCCTCGGCCGCTTCGAAGATAGGAGCGAGCTTCGACGTGACGCGGCGCACTACTTCGTCGAACGCGAGCACGCGAACTTGGCTAAAGAGACTTGAGAGCTTGACGCTGATAGCGTCGGCCTCGGCGCTCTCGAGGAGCGCGATGGTTCGTTCGACGTAGTGGCCTGCGTCCTTCTCGCCGAGCACCTCTTCGCCCAGCTGGTTCAGGTTGATGCGGAAGCCTTCGGACTTGAGGCGAACAAGCTCTTCCTGAAGCGCGTCTGCGTCGATGATGAAAGCCTGCGACTCCAGGTGGAGTCGGGCGCGGAGCGCGAGAGTGGTCACAGGCGGGACGAGACCCCCGACGAGATGGAGAGCGTCCAGCTGGGCTCGGTCGAGGGGCCCGAGACTCGCGGAAGCTTGCGTCAGGCGCGCGGCCTCCCTCGCGGCCGCTACGGTTCTTCCTGGTGATGCGCTGCGATAGGCGCGATCGGTCAGGAGGAGACCGAGTTTCTGGGCGGCCTCCGAGCGGAGGAGCTTTCCGACGCGGCGCCGCTGCTTTTCCTCGCGCGCCGATCTCTCGGCGACGGAGGTCTTCAAGATGAGCTCTGCGAGCTCGACCGCGAGCGCTCCCAGATCCTTCTCGGAAGCTCGACGGGCGCGGGCGAAGAGGTCTTCTATCATAGGTTACAAGATGGACTTGCCGAGGGCCGAGAGGACGAGGCTCACTGCGGTCCTCGCTGTTTGATTCCGGACATCGAGCATCGGGTTCACTTCCACCACGTCGAGGGCGGTGAGGAGCCCGCTATCGGCCACGAGCTCAAGGATGAGGTGCGCCTCGCGATAGGTCAGTCCGCCGCGCACCGCTGTCGCGGTGCCCGGTGCTTCACTGGGATCGAGGGCGTCGATGTCGAGGCTCACATGGACGCGGCCGGGTCCCTGGACCCGGTGGAGCGCCTCTCGGGCCACAGCCCCGATACCCCGCTCGTCGATGTCCCGCATCGTGTAAACGGCGATGCCGGCGCTCGCGAGGGCTTCCTTCTCGCGCAGGTCGAGGTCCCGAATGCCCACGAGCGCGACGTGCTTCGGATTGAGGCGTCGCCCCCGACAGACCGCCGTCAGGCGCGGATGTCCCTGACCGAACAAGACCGCGAGCGGCATGCCGTGCACGTTCCCGCTCGGAGAGGTGTCGGGCGTGTTGAAATCGCCGTGGGCGTCGATCCAGAGAAGGCCGACGGGGCCCTCCGCCATGCTCCCGGAGACGCTGCCGATAGCCACAGAATGATCTCCGCCGAGGGTGACCACGGTGGCGCCTGCCTTTTGTGAAGAGCGAACGCGGTCTCGCAAGTCCTCGCAAACCGCACCGATCACGTCGATCACGTCCCGATCGCCGACGTCTGCCGGAGAGGGAGCGTCCACGTTCCCCAGGTCGCGGGCCTCGATGCCGAGCTCTTCGATCTGAGAGAGGAGGCGCGCGTAGCGAAGCGCGGCGGGACCCACGTCCGTGCCCCGGACCGTCTGACCCAAGTCGAGCGGCGCCCCGATCAAATGGACGCGCTCGGGTCTGCGGAGGCGAGGTCGGGTCGTCAGGATCCCCTCCCACCCACGAGTGCAAAGCGCAGGTTGATCATAAAGTCTTGGACGTTCGTGACGATCGGCATGGCCTGGGCCGAGCCCCGGTTCGCGAGCTTGTCCGCGGAGAACTCCGTAATATCGACGATCGTCAGGTAGACGGGACGCACGACTCCCGCCGCTGTGACGCGATAGCTCGGCACCATATTGCCGAAGGCGATGGAGTGGAGCTGGGTCGCGAGGGTGATGACGGTGGTGGCGCGCCGTGCGTGTTCGCGCATCGCGTCCTGAGCTGCGTAGACGTCCGCGATGACTTCGGGGAGCGGACCGTCATCTCGGATCGAGCCGCAGAGGACGAAGGGCACGCCCCGCCGCACACATGCAGCCATCACACCATCGGACCCGGGCGTCTCCGCGAGGGCCTTGGCGATGGATCCAGAGCGCCGGACACGGTTCAGGACGTCGAGGTGATGATAGTGGCCTCCCGGAACAAGCTTCTGGGAGTAGACGTCTTGTCCGAGTCCGGTACCGAAGTAGCCGGCTTCGAGATCGTGGGTCGCCACGGCGTTTCCCGCGAGAAGCGCGTGACAGTAGCCGGCTTCGATGAGCTCCCGGAACGAGTCGCGGCTGTCCCTGTCAAAGACGACGGCGGGTCCCGCGACCCACACGATGTAGCCGTGGTCGCGCTCGTAGCGCAGAAGGTCGTAGAGGTCGTCGTAGCTTCGTGAGAAAGGGGTCTCTCGGGTGCCGCGGGTGCGGAAGCTGAACTTGTCGGTCGGGCGCTCGGCCTCAGAGAAACCGGTCGTGTGAACGTAGATTCCGTCTTCCCCGGACTCCGTGCGCCCTACCGCGACGAGATCTCCGGCCCGAACCCGGCGGGCCTCAACGACCTCCAGGCGGTCAGCTCCTCCGCGCACGATCACCGCGTCCATGCGGCTTTCCGGGACGAGTTTCCAACCGGTTTCTAACCGCAAGTATTCCGGATGATTCGAGGTGGCGTGAAAGCCTTCGGGGACCACACCATCCATAGGCGCAGGCTCAAAGCGAGCGCAGGGGGCATTCGACAGTTCCGGCAGGGAAAAGTCGGGCGCGTGGAACTCGGGAAGAACGAACGCCATGTCGCAGACCTCCCTGTCACGTTAGCACAAATGAGGGAACCCCGCAGCGACTCTCACTCATGGACGACTGACGCGGGCGCGGGCGCTTTCCGCACATGACAACCACAAAGGTCCGCGGGATAAGGAACCTGTCTCCTTCTTCAGGCGCTCCGGACCCCGATGCACACACAAGCCGATGGAAATCAACTCGTCCCGATCGTCACGTTGCTCGGGGCCGCGGTGCTCATGGTGCCGATATTCCGAAAGCTCGGTCTCGGCTCCGTGCTGGGCTATTTGGCCGCAGGCCTTGTGATTGGCCCCTTTGGGCTAGGCTGGTTTTCTGACCCGGAGAGCATCCTCCACGTGGCGGAGCTCGGGGTGGTGATGTTTGTGTTTGTGATCGGGCTCGAGATGCGCCCGTCGCATCTTTGGTCTCTGCGCGGCCAGATTTTTGGTCTTGGAACTCTGCAGATTGCCGCGGCGACTTTGTGCTTGACCGTGGTCGCGGCGCTCCTTTTTCGCTCCTCCTGGTCCGCGGCCTTCATCTCGGCCGCCGGTTTCGTCCTGACCTCCACGGCGATTGTGATGCAGCTGCTCGGCGAGCGCGGCGACATCGGACTCCCGCGCGGTCAGAAAATCGTCTCCATCCTGCTGTTCGAAGACCTCTTGATCGTGCCGCTCCTCGCGGTGGTCGCGCTCCTTTCGCCTGTGGTGGGAGGACAGCACGGGATCCCCTGGAGCCAGCTTGGGCTCGGGGCACTCGCGCTGGCCGGGCTCATTGCCGTCGGCGTTTGGCTTCTGAATCCTCTGTTTCGCATTCTGGCGGCAGCGCGGGCGCGGGAGGTCATGACGGCGGCAGCGCTCCTGGTCGTGCTGGGGGCGGCGCTGCTCATGGAACTCGGGGGCCTGTCGATGGCGATGGGGGCGTTCATCGCCGGAGTGCTCCTCTCCGAATCAACGTTTCGCCACCAGATCGAGGCGGACATCGAGCCCTTCCGAGGCATTCTGCTCGGTCTCTTCTTCCTCGGGGTCGGCATGTCGTTGAATCTCGAGGTCGTCGGGCAGAACTTCGGGATCATCTTGCTCGCGGTGAGCTCGATGATGGTCGTCAAGGCGCTGTGTGTGTACGGCGTCGCACGTCTCATGAAGAGCCCGCCGGCCGAAGCGCTTGACCGGGCTGTGCTCATGGCTCAGGGCGGCGAGTTTGCTTTCGTACTCTTCTCCGCGGCGACTGCGGGGCGAGTGATCGACGCCGAGACGAACGCCAATATGACGGCGATCGTCGTGCTGTCGATGGCCTTGACGCCGCTTCTGGTCCTCGCGCTCCGAGGGTTCTCGTCGAAGACCTCGGAGTCGCTCGAGGGGATCGCGCAGCCCAACGGAGAGACGGGCCGCGTTCTAGTCATCGGTTTTGGGCGCTTTGGCCAAGTGACGAGCCAGTCCTTACTCGCGCGCAACGTCGACGTGACCATCATCGATAGTGATGTCCAGCGTATTCAGAACGCCGCCAACTTCGGCTTCCGGATTTACTACGGAGATGGCACGCGGCTCGATGTCCTCCATGCCTCCGGAGCCGGCGTGGCTGAGGCGATTGCGATCTGTGTAGATGACCCGGTCGCGACCGACCGCATCGTGGAGCTCGTGAAGCACGAGTTCCCGCAGGCCAAGATCTTGGCGCGTTCTTTCGACCGGAGGCACTCGGTGCGTTTGGTCAAGGCGGGGGTCGACTATCAGATCCGCGAGACCTTTGAGTCGGCGCTCCTCTTCGGCCGTGCGGCCCTCGTCGAGCTCGGCGTGTCCGAGAGCGAAGCGGAGAGGATTGCCGGGGAGGTCCGACAGCGGGACGCCGAGCGTTTTCAGCTGGAGCTGGTCGGGAGCGATCCGCGGGGCCTCGTCATCGGGAATCTGCCCAAGACAACTCCGACTCCGCTCGTCTCACCCAAGCGCGAGACTCAGCTCTTGAATCCCGAGGAGACCCCGCCCCTCGAGCAAGAAGAGGCGAGCTAAGAGGAAGTCGTGAGGAGTTAAGGAGCGACCGCCGCGGACGTACCGAGTCCTTTTGCAGCGCGAGTGCCGAGGCCGTGCCAAGCGTCCTTGAGCTGTCCGACCTCGAAGCTTGTGACCTCCGGGGCACTCTGAAGGAGCTCCAGGACCGCTTCGAGGTCTTCGACGGTTGCGCTGCCGCGAGCGCGGGGCATGACGAAGCCCTCCAAGAGCCCATCGAGGCTACAGCCGCCTCCGAAGAGCAGGGCACGTCGCTCGACGGCGTCCACGAAGCGTTCAATGAAGGCAAGGCGGGCCTCTTTCGAGGAGGAGCTGAGCTGGGCTTGAATGGAGAAGCCGAGCTCGCGAAACTCTCCGAGTCGTTTCTTCTTACGCAATCGGCGCTTCATCGCGCTTGTTTCTCACATGAGCCCGGCGGCGTCGAGGAGCGCAAACGCGCGGGAGGGGCTCGAACATAGACGATGTCATAAGCATTTGTTCCGTGGCTTCTTTCGGTTTTCCCCAGCGTGCGTCCCGACGCGTTAGGCCCTTTCCCCTCAAGGATCTTTGCCGGCCGGAGCGCGACTGACTGCGCTTCCGATAGGCAGGGGGGCCCAGCACTTGTCCACAAAATGAGAACAGCTCGTCAGGCGGTCCGAACGAGCTGCTCTCAGGAGGCTCGGGGAGCTTACTTCTTGATGAACTTGAGGGTCATCCGATCGCTCTCGCCGATACCGACGTACTTTTCGCGATCCTGATCACCGTCAGCCAAAGACGGGGGCAGGTTCCAGACGCCCTTCGGATGATCCTTGGTGTCCTTGGGGTTGGCGTTGATCTCTGACTTCTTCTGCAGAGTGAAGCCAGCGGCCTCGATCTTCTGGATCACCCAAGCTTCCGGCAGGTAGCCGAGCTTGGCGCTTTCCTCGGGATTGGCGTCGGGATTTGAGCGATGTTGCTCGACGCCGAGCACACCTTTCGGCTTCAGAGCCGTGTGGATTTCCTTGAGCCAGGCGTCGAGCGAGCCCGCATTGACCATGCCGTGGAGGCTCCGCATCAAGAGAGCCAGGTCGACAGAGCCTTCGAGGCCGAGCTTCGGTTCGCTCGGATCGAAGATGACGGTCTTGACCTTCCCGAAGAGCTCCGGTGAGCGCTCGAGGAGGAGCTGAACGCGCTCTGCGTAATAGGTGCTCCGAGCTTCGGGGGGGCCGTTCGGGTCGGTATTGGTGATGATGAGCTGGCCCTTCTTGGCGAGGGCGGGGGCGAGCAGCTCGGTGTAATAACCCTCGCCGGGGCCGTACTCGAGGACCGTCTGGGTCGGCTGGAAGCCGAAGAACTCGAGGGTTTCGAGGGGATGGCGATCCTTGTCGCGGGCGGCATTGGCGGGCTTGCGGTATTTTGCCTTGAGCGCCGCGTCGATCGCCGCGCGGCCGCTCGCGTAGCTCTTTTCGGCGAGAGTTTTGGCCTCAGCGTGGAGTTCAGGAGTCCAGCGCGCGACCTCAGCCGTATGGTCTTCCTTGAGACGAGCGCGATCCTCCTTCAGCTTCTGGAGAGCGGCCTGGCGCTCGAGCTCTTCGGGAGTCGGCTCAGCCTTCTCTTCCGCGGCGACAGCGGCGGGCTCAGGCGCAGGCTGAGCGGGTTCCGGCTCAGGGGGGGCAGCCTCGGGCTCAGCAGGCTCCACTTTCGGACCACAGTGAGTCAGGAGCAAGGAGACAGCGAGGGCTTGCATGACGGACGTTCTGTTCATAGGCCAAGTCCTACTCATCGATCGCTGGATGTCCACCCTTCGAGCAGACTCAGGATCGGCGCTCCACGGCAGCGAGCTCAATCATGCGTTGATTTGCGGAGATTTCGCTCACCGCGGATCTTTTTTCTTCTTTTCGCGCTGCTCGTTCGAGATGCTGTAGACTGAGGGAGGGCTGATGACTCAGAACAAAACGGCGATCGTGCTCGGAGGCTCAGGCTCCGTTGGAATGGCTCTGCTCGCTGAGCTCTTTCGCGACGAGAGTTTCGACGCAGTCATCGCGCTGCTCAGGCGCTCGGTTCCGGAGGCTGTCACGCGGGCTCGCGCCGCGGGCACGCAGTACCGTGAGGAGTTGATTCCAGAGATGACGCCGGAGACGCTCAGGGCGCGCACCTTGGAAGCGGCTCGAGCAGTGGAAGGAGAGCTCATTGGCTTCAGTGTGCTCGGGATCGGCGCCGGCACGCGCAAGCTCACTCTCGATGAACACCGCGCGGTGGACGTGCGTTTGAATGAAGCATTTGCCGGCGCTTTGCGTGACTCAGGACGTGTTCACCATCTGGCCTTCATGAGCGCGGTGGGGGCCGATCCGACCGCAAGCGCGGAGGGAAACGGCGCCGCGGGGATGCCTCGTTATGCGCGAGTGAAGGGGGAGTCAGAAGAAGCGGTACGAAAGAGCGGCCCCGAGGTGGTCAGCATATTTCGTCCGGCCACTATCCTTGGTTCGAAACACACGCCAGTTTGGCTCGGCAAAGCGCTGGGGCTGATTGCCTTCATGACGCCCGGCAAGTACCAATCGGTGCGCACCGATCAGATCGCCCGCGCCATGATCGCCGTGACGAAGCGTCGTCCGGCCCATAGCGCCATCTATCACTATCCTGAGATGATGGAGCTCATCGGAGGTTCGTAGCCGAGCGTTTGGTCAGGCGAGGCGCCGGGCCACCTCAAGACCATGGCGGACGAGAGCTTGTGCGCGCGCCTCCGTCTCCGCCTCTGCGTAAACTCGGAGCTCCGGGGCGTTGCCCGAGGGCCGGAGGTGCACGATCTCGCCGGATTCGAAGGTGAGTCGGAGGCCGTCGGTCGTGTCCCGACTCTTGAGGCCTCCGAGGCCCAAGAGGCCCGCGAGCTCTTCACTGCAGGCGAGCGTGAGGCGCTCGATGAGCGCGGTGGAACGCGCGGTGGCGAAGGAGGGGTCGCGATCGCTGGCAGTGACGCGCGGGGGGAGCAGCGTGGAGAGCTCCGAGAGCTTCTTCCCGCGCGCCCGAGCCAGGAGGATCATCGCCAGGTGGACAATCACGGGGTCTCGAGTGGGCAGGGGCGCGAGCTCTCCGCCTCCCGGCACCGGGAGGGGCGAGACATGCAGGAAGCCACCGTTGGCTTCGTAGCCGACGACGCGTTTGGCTCCTTCGGCCAAGAGGTTCTGCATGCCTTCGATGACAAAAGGCGATCCGATGCGGGTGCGTCGCACCCGGTCGCTCACTCCCGAGAGCTCGAGCGCGCTGTTGCAGCTGACGGGGCAAGAAACGCCATCGGCAGAGAAATAGAGGCTCGTCAGGATTCCAGAGATATCGCCGCGGAACCACCGGCCGTGCTCGTCGGACGTGAGGGGCCGGTCCGAATCGCCATCCGTCGACACGAGGCTGAAGAGGCCCCGCTTCGGCACGACATCGAGGGCAAGAGCTACGTCTTCGGGGCGAATCGCTTCGGTGTCGACGGGGATGAACTCTGTCGAGTCGAAGAGGCGCTCCACCTCAGCACCAAGGCCCGCGTAAATTTCGTGGAGCACCTCACGGCCCGCCGCTGAGTGCCCGTAGACCCCGAGCTTGATGCCGGCGAGACAATTCTTCGGGAACGCCTCCAGGTACCGCCTGACATAACGCTCCCGTGCCGTCGAGATCGGCTCGACAAGGGGCGCCTCCGGCAGCTGGCCTGACTCGTCGAAGGGCAGGGAGAGCTCGACTTGTTGGGCGAGGATGCGCGCTTCGTCCGCTTTCGTGATCTCGCCGCGCTCGGTCGTGAACTTCATTCCGTTGCGGTCGGCGGGGATATGACTGCCGGTGACCATCACCGTGGGACAGCGCTCTTCGAGGCCGTAGAGAGCGACGGCAGGAGAGGGGATCAGACCGAGGTAGCGCACCTCGCGCCCGACGCTTTGGGCCGCACGAGCGATCGCTGAAAGGATGCGCGGAGTGCTCGGACGAAGATCGCCACCAATCGCGAGCGGGGCTCCGGGGCGCGACTCATTTTCGAGAGACTGCAGAAAGGCGAGGGTGTAGGCCGCGCACACGCGGTCCGTCATGTCGACCACGAGGCCGCGGGCCCCGCTGGTTCCGAACTTGACGCCGGAGGTTCGGCTGATTTCTTGGATCGAGATGCGGCTCGGCATGGGATTTCGTTCGGAGGGCGACGCTGTCACAGACCTTCTTATGAGCATAGGACGAATCGCGGCGGAGGATCGAACGCGGCCGCGTTGTCCTGATTTCTCCCTGGAAACTCCTCAGTCGGGCGCCTTCGCGCCTCGGCCCACGCGGCGCACTCGAACAAAGGCGGATGAGGGTTCCTCGGGCTCCGACGACGTTGAGCTACAGGCGACGCTGTCCTCTTGCATCTTCTTCACGAGGGGCGTGATGAGATCGCGAGCTTCGTCCGGGTACAGCGTGAAGCGATCGTAGTCCGGGTACCGTCTCCCGGGCTCCATGTCGGCGGAGAGGTTCCAGAAGAGCGCACCGGGACCGCCGCGCAGACGGACCACTTCGTTCCATTCCGCGTAAGCGCTGGCTCGGGCGGGACCGCCGCGCACGATGGGGCCCTCCGTCTCTTTCTCGCGCGTGGCGCGGAGGCCGTACTCTTCGAGCAAGTAGGGCTTGTCGAGGCGCGAGGCGAGCTCTTGGTGTTGTTCGATCCAATCGGCTCCGAACTCCGCCGGGAGACCCCAGTGGTCGGGGTAGAAATGAAAGGTGCCGAAGTCGATATGGGGCAGGGAGGTGAGCGCTCTGCTGTCCACACCGAAGGGCGCCTCATAGACCCACTCGGACCCCCCCTGGCTCAGAAACCCCTCATCTCCGACCGAGATCAGGTGGTTCGGATCGAGGGAGCGAATGAACGAGCTCATCTCGTCGGCCCAGGAAGTGATCGTGCTTGTGTCCCATCCATCCGGTGCGTCGAACTCGGTCATGTTGATCGCGCGGGGCTCGTTCGCCAGCTCCCAGGCGAAGATGGCCGGATCCTCGGCGTAGGGGACGCCGTCGATCGAGTTCGTTCTCTGGAGCAGGTGCGCGACCCAGTCCTTATAAGCGGATTTGACCCGCGCGTCTGTGAAGAACTCGTGGTGCTTTTCGAGGCCGAAATACACAAGGTATTGGTCCATGCCTCCGAAGTCGCGCCAGTTGTTGGTGAGGGCGAGGATCAGCTTGAGTCCGCGCTCTCGCGCTTCATGGAGCACGAAGTCGAGACGCTCGAGGCCGTCCGGACCATCGTTGTAGACAGGACGCTTGCGCTCCGGGTCCCACGCCTGAAAATGCACGCCGTTCTGGCTGCCTTCGCCGTGCACATTGCGTACGCTGCCATCGAGCGAACCTCGATCGAGGAAGGCCCAGGTGCGAAGCACCGAGAGGCCGAGAGACTGCGCCGCCGAGAGAACATCGAGGGTCGCTGAGCGGCTCAGGTAGTGCAGGTAGTAGTTGTTCGCTCCCTGAAAACAGAAAGGGCGTCCGCCGAGCTCGAAGTGCGGCATGGCCTCACGGCGGCGCTCGATGGTTCGGCCGGGCTGCGAGGGGAGCCGGGCTTGCTCCTGGGACGGAGATTCGGGCGCACGCGCTGGGGCCGGAGCCGCGCAACCCAGAGCCGAACCTAAAATCGTAGCGCAAAGTCCGAGGCTCTTCAAAAATCTGCGACCACCGGGGATCGACGGCGCTTTTTCGTCACTGTCAGCTCTCTGCATGGTCAACTCTCTGCACATGAGGCCCCGCGTTGATTGAGGCCCGCATTGAAGCGGGAGCAGAGCGCGTTGGCGAGAGAGGCGCTTTCGAGGGAGCTCAGCTGCGCAACGACGGGCGTCCGTCGCGCTGCCGGGAGACCAGAGTCTCGAGCCGTGCGGTCCGCTCCGCCATCTCCGGCAGAGCGCGCAGAGCTTCGAGCACAAGTTCGCGTCCGACCAGGTTCGCCTGATCGACGCCGAGCCAAGGTTCGGGCTCGATGAGCTGGGCGCCGCGCCAGACAATTTCGAATTGTTCGTCCGAGCGCGCTCGTCCCACGGTCGCTCGGCGCTGAATGTGAAGATTGTCGCGGACGAGGAGAGTCTCTCCGCCGAGCTTCATTTCGCTGCCTGGCAAGGCTGCGCGCACCGCTGCGCTGTGCACGTCCCCGATCCGCTCGGCGACGTCTTTGAAGAGGTGAACTTGGGCGTAAGCGGTCGCGACGGGATCCGAGAGAACCTCGGTGCGCCCGTAACGCGAGCGGAATCGATCCACGAGCGAGAAGTTCTCAGGGGTGGCGAAACTTTGGAAATAGCTCCAGCAGGCCAGGTGCCCGGTGGCTTGCCCCCCGAGCTTCGCGAGCTCGATCTCCGAAAGACTGAAGGAGAGGACCGGTGTCGTGGCTGCCCGCACCCGTGCTCGGCCCAGCGCCTGGAACAGGGCGATGTTGTCGACGCCGTTCACCGTGTTGAACACGATATCGGGGTTCTCGCGGGCGATCGTCTCAGCGACGCGGTCGAAGTTTCCTTGGCCGAGGGGCTCGTGGAACTCTCCCACAATGCGGCCACCGAGAGACTCGACGAGGCCCCGGATGAGTCGGTGGGCTGTGCGGGGGAAGACATAGTCAGAACCTACGAGGAGGCAGCGTGTGTGGCCTTGTTTCATGGCCCAGCGCACCGCAGGTTCGATCTGCTGATTGAGACAGCTTCCGGTGTAGACGACGTTCTTGCTCTGTTCGAGTCCCTCGTACTGCATGGGATACCAGAGCAGGGCATCTTCGAGTTCAACCGCCGGCAGCACAGCTTTTCGGCAGGAGGACATCCAGCAGCCGAAAATGTGCTCGACCCCGACGTTCTTCACGAGGTGTTCCGCCTTTTGAGCGAAGACGTTCGGATCGGAGGCGCCGTCTTCCACGATGGGCCGAAGCGGTCGGCCGAGCACCCCGCCGTCGCGATTGATTTCGTCGATGGCGAGCATGGCCGCGTTGACGAGGTGGGACTCGCAGAGCGCCATCGGACCTGACAGAGAGTGGATGATGCCGACGGGGATCTCCGAACCGCGCCGGCGCGAGGAACCAACCGCGACGGAGAAGCGCGCGGGAGCCGGGCTCGTTTGTTGGGCGACGATGCCCGCATCAGCGGCGGCCGCGAGCAGCTCCGCTGCCCAAACTTCGTCGAATACGACGACGCGGATCAGTTTTTCGATGCGATGAGCGGGGATGCGCGCGCCGCTTGCAGGGAGGGACAAACTCGCCGCTCGACGCGCTTCGACGGGACGCCCCAGGGTCACAAGGCTCGCCGCCTCGAGCAGGTGACCCCAAAGGGGAAGGACGCTCGCGACTTCACCTGCCAAAGGCAGCGCGCGGGCCGGAGCGTTGCGCTCCAGGAGCTCCACCAAACACTCGCCGAAGCGCAGATAGCGGGGGAGCTCGGGACAGGTCTCGAAGGCCGCGGTCACGAGGGAAATTCCTTGCTCTGCTTCGCCGAGCAGCGCCAAGACGTTGCCAATCGCGGCGCGCAAGAACGGGGAAATCCCCGCGGTGTCGAGGGCTCGGAGCGCGGATTGTCGCGCGAGGATGCGCTCTCTCCTTTGATAAGAGACGAGCGCTCGGGCCAGGTGCGCGAGGGAAGACTGCGGACTGTCGAGAACAGCGGAGCGAGCGTGCGCGTCCGCTGAAGCGAGCAGCTCGGCGCCGCTTCCGAAGGTGAGTTGTTCGAGCAGGAGCGTGCAGGCGTAGGCGGCGTGGAGCTGTCCGTGTCCGCCACCATCAGGCATGCGCAGCTCCAGCATGCGCTTGGCATGAGCGAGGGCTTCGGGGGAGGGGCCCCGGAGATACCTATAAAATGCGCGCACGCCGGCGATCGGATCGGTTTCGCTGGGTTCGCCGACCGAGCGAGTGACGGCACCGACCACCGGATCAGCGATCTGAGACGCGATGGCGTAGGCGAGTCTGTCCTCTTGGACGTGGAGGTCGATCGGATCGAGACGGATATCGTAGCGGTCCGTCCATATAGTCTTTCCCCCGTCCGGACCTTCGAGGCTAGCGGTGATGCGGACGGCGTCGCCGGCGCGGCTCAGGGTCCCGGTGAGGCAAAAATCGGCTGATTCTACGGGGCGGTGAGGGGAAGGGCGCACCACGGCGAGTCCTTCTACCGGCACGAGATGGCTGATCACGCGCCCGGCGAGGCCGCGGCAGAGGGCCTCGTCGAGAGGCTCCGAGGACATGCAGTCGAAGGTTTCGATGAGGACGACAGGAATGTTGGGGGCCCGGCGACTCTCCTCCTGTCGGGCTCCGCGCTCGATGAAGACGGGGACATACGAGCCGGTCGGCAGTCGAATCTCGAGCGGATCGTTCTGACCGGGGCCTGAGTAGTATTTCGTCAGGAAACGCCGCACCCGGCTCGCCTGCATGCGAGCTGTCGTTTCGGGGCAGGAGCGGTCGGCGTTCACGTTGAGGGCGCTGACGCCGATCGTGTAGGCCTTGAGCCCATCGCCCTGCTCGGAGAGCGCAAACTCCGTTACATATTCGAAGAATTTTCGCGCTTGGGGCGATCGCGAGAAATATTCGCTGCGAAGGATCTTCCGCAGAGCGCTGCGAACCAAATCGGGGTCGGCCGGGGGCACTCTCATCGCTTCCCCGTTTAGCGGGGATCATGTTTCGGTCTGATTTCGAGATGCCCCCCGTTTGGCACCTTGGACGTTACCGTAACGCGATCGCATGACGGTGCGTTCCTTGTGAGTTGCGTCGGACTTTCCGCATATTCGCCTTTGCCCGGCTCTCGGAAGGGAAACCAAAGGCCGCCACGCTCTTGCGTTTCCCTTCCGGGAGGCCCCTTTCGACCCAGAAAAACAGATCCACCCCCTTGTCCGCGACGTTCGACTGAAAACCACGAGGAGAAAAACTGTGAAGAAGCTGTATGAATTGTTCTCTCTAGCAAGTTTATTGCTTTTGAGCGCTTGTAAGGGGCCGGGCGAGGCTCCGTCCGCTGAGAAGAAGGAAGAGGCCCCGGCTGCCGAGGCGAAGAAGAGTGACACCGGGCCCATCAAGGTCGGCATCCTGCACTCCCTGTCCGGCACGATGGCCATCAGCGAGACCTCCCTCAAGGACGTGGCCCTGATGACGATCGAGTCGATCAACAAGAAGGGCGGCGTGCTCGGCCGCCAGCTCGAGCCCGTCGTCGTCGACCCGGCGTCCAACTGGCCGCTGTTCGCTGAGAAGGCCCGTGAGCTGATCCAGCAGGATGTGGCGGTCGTCTTCGGGTGTTGGACGAGCGTTTCGCGCAAGTCCGTCCTGCCCGTGTTCGAAGAGCTGAACGGTTTGCTCTTCTATCCCGTCCAGTACGAAGGTGAGGAGTCGAGCTTCAACGTGTTTTATACGGGCGCAGCCCCGAACCAGCAGGCGATTCCGGCCGTCGAGTACCTCATGAGCGAGGCCGGTGGTGGCGCGAAGCGCTGGGTTCTGCTCGGCACCGACTACGTCTACCCCCGTACGACGAACAAGATCCTTCGTTACTTCTTGAAGTCGAAGGGCGTGGACGAGGCTGACATCATGGAGGAGTACACCCCCTTCGGTCACACCGACTACCAGACGATCGTGAGCAACATCAAGAAGTTCGCGGCTGGTAAGCGGACGGCGGTGGTCTCGACCATCAACGGTGACTCGAACGTGCCCTTCTACAAGGAGCTCGCGAACCAGGGCCTCAAGGCTACCGACATTCCCGTCGTCGCCTTCTCGGTCGGCGAAGAAGAGCTGCGCGGTATCGATACCAAGCCCCTCGAAGGCCACCTCGCTGCTTGGAACTACTTCATGTCGATCGACACGCCTGAGAACGCTGAGTTCATCCGGGAGTGGAAGGAGTACGCCAAGGCAAAGAACCTGCCTGACGCCGAGAAGCGCGTAACGAATGACCCGATGGAGGCAACCTACGTCGGCATCAAGATGTGGGCACAGGCTGCGCTCCAAGCGGGCACCACGGACATCAACGCCGTGCGCCAGGCGATCGGTGGCCAGGTCGTCAAGGCTCCGAGCGGCTTCGAGCTGACGATGGACGGAAAGAATCACCACCTGCACAAGCCGGTCTACATCGGCGAGATCAAGGGTGACGGTCAGTTCAACATCGTGTGGAAGACCGAGGGCCCGATCCGCGCCGAGCCCTGGAGCAAGTACGTTCCTGAGAGCCAGAACAAGGTCGCCGATTGGTCCTTCCCCTGGCTCTGCGGCAACTGCGAGCAGGCCAAAGCCGCACCGTTCTGACCTTTCTCTGGTTGGGGGCCAACTGGCGGACGCGGACGGTTCGCCAGTTGGCCATCAACGATTGTCGACCCTGTCAAGAAAACGCCCCGAGGACTCTCTGGGCTCGGAACTTCGGATGTCTATGAAGCTCGTCACCTTCCGGCTCTTCTTACTCCTGTTGATCGCTGCCTCAGCCCTGACGGGCTCCGCCTTCGCGGATGAAGCAAGGCCTGATGTCTCGGGTCTGGGATCGGAAGATCTCGCTGAGGTGACGCGGGCCATCGTGAGCATCGGCAAGAGCTCTTCCCCCGAAGCCATCGAAATTCTCTCCGCCCTCGAGGCGGGTCAAATCGAGCGCGACAGCGCTCGTCGCGTTTTTCTGAGGAAGGAGTCTGGAGAGCTGGTCCCGCTCACTGGCGGCTCGCCCGAAGGAACGACGAAGAAGGTCACGCTGAACAACGTTGCGCGCCGCACGCTCGGAGAGACCTTGGCGCGCCTGAGTTTGACCGCGTCCGACGTGAACGTGCGCAGAGCCGCCGCGGAACGACTTGCGGACCAACCGGATCCGGAGACCGTGGAGTTCATCCGGAGCCTCGTCGAGGCTGAAAAGGACGCAAAGACGAAGGGCTTCATGGACCTCGCCATCGCGAAGGTCGATCTTCGAAGTCCCGATCGAGCCCGACGGCTCGCCGCTGCCAAGGCCATCATCGCTTCGGAGGACATCAGCCTGGTCGCAGAGCTCAAGGCTATCGTCGGAAAAGGACCGAACTCGTACATCGAGCCTGACCCCGAAGTGCGGCGCGAGTTCTCGCGCGCCCTTTCCACAGTGGAACGGCGCATCGTCAAGATCAACGCCATCTCGAACACTATCTACGGCTTGAGCCTCGGAAGCGTCCTCCTGCTCGCCGCGCTCGGCCTCGCGATCACCTTCGGTCTCATGAGAGTCATCAACATGGCTCACGGTGAGATGTTGATGCTCGGGGCTTATGCGACATTCTTCGTCCGGGAGCGGCTCGTCGCGATCGGACCCGAGATCACCGAATGGTACCTCTTGTTCGCCATTCCCTTCGCCTTTGCCGTGACGTTTGGAGCGGGCGTCTTGCTGGAGCGACTTGTCATCCGCCATCTCTACGGTCGTCCCCTCGAGACACTCTTGGCGACCTGGGGCCTCAGTCTGATTCTGATCCAGGCCGTGCGGCTCGTCTTCGGAGCCCAGAACGTCGCCGTCGCGAACCCTGAGTGGCTCTCAGGTGGGTTCGAGTTGATGCCGGCGCTGGTGGTTCCATACAGCCGGATCGCTGTCCTCCTTTTTACCGCGATCGTCGTCTTGTTCGTCGCGTATATCCTTCGGGGGACCTCGATTGGATTGCGCGTTCGCTCCGTGACCCAGAACCGCGAGACCGCCGCGGCGCTTGGTATTCCGACTCGGCGCGTCGATACCCTGACGTTCGGCCTCGGCTCTGGTCTGGCGGGACTCGGCGGGGTCGCCCTGTCTCAGCTCGGCAATGTGGGCCCCGAGCTCGGTCAACAGCACATCATCGATTCGTTCGTCGTCGTCGTGCTCGGCGGCGTCGGGAACATTCTCGGCACCGTGATTGCAGGATTCGGGCTCGGCATTGCCAACAAGCTACTGGAGCCGAGTGTGGGCGCTGTGCTCGGCAAGATCTTCCTGCTTGTGATCTTGATCCTGTTCATTCAAATCAGGCCTCAAGGCCTCTTCGCTCAAAAAGGGAGAGCAGCAGAGAGCGCTTGACCCTCTCTTGTCAGGAGACTCATGAAGAGCCGACTCTTAGAAATCCATGGCCCGCGCGGATGGGCGATATGGGGCGCGTTGATGATCATCTTCGCCTTCATCGTCCCCTCGCTCGTGCCTGAGCAATATGCCCTCATTCTCGGGAAATACTGCTGCTTTGCCATGGTCGCGCTGGCCGTTGACCTGGTCTGGGGCTTCGCGGGGATCTTGAGCCTTGGACACTGCCTCTTCTTCGCGCTCGGAGGCTACGCGATGGGCATGTACTTGCTCCGCTCGGTCGGAACGAGCGGCGTGTATCGCAGCGAGCTTCCGGACTTTATGGTGTTCCTCGACTGGAAGGAGCTCCCCTGGTTCTGGCGCGGCTTTGACAACTTCTGGTTCGCGCTCTCGATGGCGGTGCTCGTGCCTGGCTTCGTAGGCTTTGTGTTCGGGTACTTCGCCTTCCGTTCGCGGATCAAGGGCGTCTACTTCTCGATCATCACCCAAGCGCTGACGTACGCGGCCATGCTCTTGTTCTTCCGCAATGAGACGGGCTTCGGCGGCAACAATGGACTCACCGACTTCAAGACGATGTACGGGTATTCGCTCCGTGATCCGTCTACGAAGGCCTTCCTCTTCTCTTTGAGCGTGATCGCGCTCGGTCTCGCTTACCTGTCCTGTCGCTTTCTGGTGACAAGCAAGTACGGCGCGGTGCTCCGGGCGGTTCGCGACGATGAGCCGAAGACGCGCTTTACTGGCTACAATACGCTGAACTACAAGTGGTTCGCCTGGACCTTCTCGACGATGCTCTGCGGCATCGCGGGCGCGCTCTACGTGCCCCAAGTCGGCATCATCAACCCGAGTGAGATGCAGCCTTCGAACTCGATCGAGGCGGTGATCTGGGTCGCTACGGGAGGGCGAGGGACGCTGCTCGGCCCGATTCTTGGCGCGTTTCTCGTGAGCGGTTCGAAGAGCGTGCTCACGGCAGCCGTGCCTGATCTCTGGCTGTTTTTCCTCGGCGCACTGTTCGTGGTCGTCACGCTGCTTCTCCCGCGTGGCATCGCAGGGCTGGCCCAAGGCCCGCTCAGGAAGAAGGCACATGGTCACTGAAACGCTCACTGCCCCTCCTTCGAGTCCGCCCGCGGCGCGCCGCGAGAAGAGCTCCGATCGTCCGAGTCCGCGTAAGGTCAGCGATGAGCGAGCTCAGCAAATCCGCGAAAAGCGGAAGAAGGCCCTGCTCTGCGTGGACGACATTTCGGTCTCTTTCGACGGGTTCAAGGCCCTGACCGACCTCACGCTGATCCTCGACAAGGGAGAGCTGCGCTGCATCATCGGTCCGAACGGCGCCGGCAAGACCACGCTCATGGACGTGATGACCGGTAAGACGAAGCCCGACAAGGGGTCAGTGTTCTTCCTCGATGAGCTCGAGAACCTGACAGGGCTCTCCGAGCACGAGATCGCGCGCCGGGGCATTGGCCGCAAGTTCCAGCGACCTACGGTTTTTCCCCAGCATACGGCGCGTGAGAACATCGAGCTGGCCCTGAAGACGAACAAGGGCGTGCTCGCGAGTCTCTTCGGCCGTTATACGGCTGCGGACAAGGAGCGCGTCGACCAGACCCTCGAGGAAGTCGGTCTCAAGGACGAGCGGACACGGCTCGCAGGCACCTTGGCTCACGGTCAAAAACAGTGGCTCGAGATCGGAATGCTCTTGGCCCAAGATCCGCAGGTCTTGCTCGTCGATGAGCCGATCGCCGGCATGACCCATCAGGAGGTCGAGCGCACGGCGGAGCTCCTGAGGAGACTCACGCCTGCCCATACCGTCGTCGTCATTGAGCACGACATGGACTTTGTCCGTTCAATCGCCACGGACGTCGTCACCGTCCTGCACGAAGGAAAGTTGCTCTCGGAGGGGCCCATGGACACCGTCCAAGCGGATCCCCGAGTGATCGAGGTTTATCTCGGAGAATGACATGCTCGAAGTCACTGGCCTGAATCAATCGTATGGCCAAAGCCACACCCTCTGGGACGTGGACCTTTCGGTCCCGAGCGGTTCGACCGTCTGTCTCATGGGACGCAATGGCGTCGGGAAGACGACGCTGCTCAAATCCATCATGGGTCTGCTCCGGGTCGACTCGGGCAAGGTCGTCTTCGCCGACAAGGACGTGTCGAGCGACAAGCCCGAGCAGCGCGCGCTCCGGGGGATTGGATTTGTGCCGCAGGGGCGGGAAATTTTCCCGCAGCTCACGGTGCGTGAAAACCTCGAGGTCGGGCTCCTGGGACGTCCGAAGGACTCTCCGGATCCCTTGCCGCGGATCTTCAAGCTCTTCCCTGTGCTCAAGGAGATGCTCCATCGCCGCGGCGGTGATCTCTCCGGCGGTCAACAGCAGCAGCTCGCCATCGGTCGTGCCTTGGCGCTCNANCCGAAACTTCTGATCTTGGACGAGCCGACGGAGGGCATTCAGCCGAACNTTGTCTCTCAGATCGGGGATGTACTCACGCTGCTTCGCGAGGAGGGGATGACGATCCTGCTCGTCGAACAGAAGCTCAAGTTCGCCCGCAAAGTCGCCGAGCAATTTGTCATCCTGGATCGAGGCCGCAAGGTCGCCGCAGGCGCGATGGGCGACCTGTCGGAGGAGCTGGTCCAGCGCTATTTGGTCGTGTAGGGAGCCAAGATGCAAAGCGTGAGCGCGGCTTTGGGCACTGAAGCGGGCTGGGCCGGGAGCTTGGATCTCGTGCTCGGGAAGCGGGGCGACAGAACCCGTGTTCTCGGCGTCGAGCATCGGGGACCGCTCCGGATTCAACGTCCATTTTATCCTGAAGACGGAGGGGCAGCGCACCTCTACCTCCTCCATCCTCCGGGTGGGATCGTGGGAGGCGATCGACTCACGATCTCGATCCGAACCGAGCCGGACTCCGCGGCTCTCGTCACGAACCCAGCCGCTACCAAGTTCTATCGAAGCGGTGGCCGCACAGCGACCGTTGAACAACACCTTCGCGTTGGCGCGGGCGCGTTCCTCGAGTGGGTTCCCCAAGAGGTGATTGCCTTCGAGGGCGCTGAAGCCGAGTCGAAGACCTCGATCGAGCTCGAGGAGGGCGCGAGCTTCCTCGGCTGGGAGATCTTGTGTTTGGGCCGCCCGGCGGCAGGGGAGGGATTCTCTCGCGGACGCATCTCCCAACGCCTCGAGGTTTGGCGAGAGCGCCAGCCGCTCTATCTCGATCGATTGCTCGTTGCGGCGGAAGAGCCGACGATAGCGTCTGCCTGGGGCCTCGGCGGGTATCCCGTCGTGGGCACCATGATCCTTGCCGGGGGGCCCCAGGGGCTCGTTTCTTTGGTTCGCGAATCGACGAACTCGGACTTCGCCCACGGGCTCGGCCTCGGCGCAACAGAGCTCGAAGGCGCCACAGTGGTGCGGTATGTGGGACCGAGCGTTCGGGATTGTTGGCGCGCCTTCCTCACGATTTGGACGACGGTTCGGCCGATGTTCTGCGGTCGGCCCGCGGTCCCTCCGCGGATCTGGGCCTGCTGAACGCTAAATTTTCCCGCCGACTTTGAAGAGAGAGACCCGATGGATCTGACACCGCGAGAAAAAGACAAACTCCTGCTTTCGATGGCGGCGATCGTGGCTGAACGGCGCCGGGCTCGAGGAGTTCTTCTGAACTATCCCGAGGCCGTTGCGCTGATCTCGTCAGCGATCCTCGAAGGCGCCCGAGACGGCAAGAGCGTGGCTGAGCTGATGGCCCTCGGCACGCAGGTGCTCGCGCGTCACGAGGTGCTGCCTGGAATTCCCGAGATGATCCCCGAGGTCCAGGTCGAGGCAACATTTCCCGACGGGACCAAGCTGGTCACTGTTCACAATCCCATTCCCTAAGAGCACTTTACGACGGAGAACCCGTGATTCCAGGAGAAATCATCACGCCTCAAGGCGACCTCGAGCTCAACGTTGGGCGCGAGGTGATCGAGGTCGAGGTTGCGAACTTGGGAGATCGCCCGGTACAGGTCGGCTCCCACTATCACTTCTTCGAGGTGAACGAAGCGCTGCGCTTCGAGCGCGACAAGACCCGAGGCTTTCGGCTGAATATCATCGCCGGCACGGCCGTGCGCTTCGAGCCCGGACAGGTCAAGACAGTCGAGCTCGTGGCCCTGTCAGGCAGTCGCGAGGTCTACGGATTTCAAGGCAAGATCATGGGGAAGGTGGATCCATAATGGTGGCGATCAGCCGGCGGGCCTACGCGGAAGTGTTCGGTCCTACCGTGGGCGACCGAGTGCGTCTCGGCGACACGGAGCTCTTCGTGTCCGTAGAGAAGGACCACACGATCTATGGCGAGGAGGTCAAGTTTGGGGGAGGCAAGGTCATCCGCGATGGCATGGGCCAGAGTCAGCGGGTAGCCGCTGAGTGCGCCGACCTTGTCATCACCAATGCGCTCATCATCGACCATCAGGGGATCGTCAAAGCCGACATCGGGATCAAAGACGGCATGATCGCGGGCATCGGCAAGGCAGGGAACCCCGATATTCAGCCAGGTGTCACGATCGTGATCGGCCCAGGCACGGAAATCATCGCGGGCGAGGGCCTGATCGCGACCCCCGGCGGCATCGACGCGCACATTCATTTCATCTGTCCGCAGCAGATCGAAGAAGCCTTGATGTCGGGCGTGACCACCATGATCGGTGGTGGAACTGGCCCCGCGACGGGGACCAACGCGACCACCTGCACCCCTGGCATTTGGAACCTGCACCGCATGCTCGAAGCAGCCGACGACCTACCGATGAACCTTGGGTTCCTCGGCAAAGGCAACGCCAGCATGGCTGCGCCCCTCGTGGAGCAGATCGAAGCCGGCGCCATCGGGCTCAAGCTCCACGAAGACTGGGGGACGACCCCTCAGGCCATCGATACCTGCCTGAGCGTCGCCGAAGAGCAGGACGTCCAAGTCGCGATTCACAGCGACACCCTGAATGAGTCCGGCTTCGTCGAGCAAACAATCGCTGCCTTCAAAGATCGAGTGATCCACGCCTATCACACCGAGGGCGCGGGTGGAGGGCACGCTCCGGACATCATCAAAGCTGCTGGGAATCCGTGCGTGCTCCCGTCGTCGACGAATCCGACGCGCCCCTACACGGTCAACACCATCGATGAGCACCTCGACATGCTCATGGTGTGCCACCACTTGGATCCCGGAATTCCCGAGGACATTGCCTTCGCCGAGTCGCGCATCCGACGTGAGACGATCGCCGCCGAGGATATCCTGCACGATCTCGGAGCTTTCAGTATGATCTCCTCGGACTCACAGGCCATGGGCCGGGTCGGTGAGGTCGTCCTGCGCACCTGGCAGACCGCCCACAAGATGAAGGTGCAGCGGGGGGCTCTCGGCCCCGATACGGCGGAATCGGACAACTTCCGGGTGCGCCGCTACATCGCAAAGTACACGATCAACCCAGCGCTCACGCACGGAATCGCCGACATGGTCGGTTCGATCGAGGTCGGAAAGTTCGCCGACATCGTGCTCTGGCGACCCGCTTTTTTCGGCACGAAACCTTCCTTGATTCTGAAGGGGGGGATGATCGTGGCGGCTCCGATGGGCGATCCGAACGCGTCGATTCCGACGCCGCAGCCGGTGCACTATCGCCCGATGTTTGGGGCGCTCGGAGGCGCGCGCCATCGTACGTCCCTGACGTTCCTCTCGCGCGCAGCCGCGGAAGCTGGTCTCGCCGAGCAGCTCGGGCTAAAAAAGCGCACTTTCGCGGTCGGCGGCATTCGCAAGCTGCGCAAGACGTCGATGATTTTGAATGACGCGCTCCCCGATATTCAGGTCGACCCTCAGACCTATGAGGTGCGCGCTGATGGAGTCTTGCTCACCTGTGAGCCTGCGCGGGAGCTCCCGCTCGCACAGCGCTACTTCCTCTTCTGAGGCGACCAGCGAATGAGAGAACTCAGTGAACGCGTAGCTCCTGTTTCCCGTCCCGAAGGGATCATTCGCCTGTCGTTCGACGACAGGCAGCGGGTGCGTCAGCGCACGTACACGGTCGCCGGCGAGGAGGTCGGGATCTTCATCGAACGGGGAACGAGCCTCAAAGGGGGCGACCACCTCCGGAGCGCCGATGGAGCCGTCTATCTGATCGAGGCGCTGCCGGAGCGAGTGTCTCATGTCTCGGTGAGCGGGCTCGACCAGGCGCGGGTCGCTTACCATCTTGGCAATCGTCACGTGAAGGTGGAGCTGGGTGACGGCTGGGTCCGATATCAGGTCGATAGTGTGCTCGACGACATGGTGCGACGGCTTGGCTTTGAGGTGACGGTCGTCTTGGCCCCCTTCGAGCCAGAGGGGGGCGCCTACTCCCACGGGCACGGCGCCGTCGCTTTTGAGGTCGGCCACCATCACCATCCCGCTCTCGTTCACGGCCACTCTCACCATGGCCACGGCCACGGCCACGGCCACGGCCATGGCCATCATCACGAGCACGGCGACCATCACCACGATCACGAGCATCACCACGGGCGCGCGGACGGACATGCCGAGCCTGGTACCGATCTTCGCTTCGGGAGTGCGCAGCCTTCGGAGTCATGAAGGCATGAACGTGCGCGTCCCCCGAGCGACGCTCGCCTACACCGCGAGACTCCTTCAGCTCGCGTCGCAGTCGCTCCCGACGGGCGCCTTCGCATACTCGTCTGGTCTCGAGGCTGTCGTCGAGCTCGGATGGGTGAAAGGCGAGGACGGGTGGCGTGAGTACCTCGTCACGATGCTCACGAGCTCCGTGGCTCGCCTCGAGATTCCCTACTTCCTCCGCATGTACGACGCCTGGGAGGCGAGGGACGGGGCCCTAGCAGCTTCCTTCAGCGCTCGTCTGCGAGCGAGCCGCGAGACGAGGGAGCTTGCGGAACAGGAGGGCCAGATGGGGAGGGCCCTGGCGCGGGTCCTCAAGGAGCTCTTCCCGGAGCTTGAGCTCGATGACCGCTCCTTTCGCACCTACGCGCAGGCCCTGTCTCTCGGCTCGGTGTGTTACGGTATCCCGCGGGAAGAAGCGGCGACATTGCTCGCGTACTCCTGGGTGGAGCAGCATGTAACAGCGCTCGCGCGCCTGTTGCCGCTGGGACCGCTCGCGAGCCAAAAGCTCCTCGACGGAGTTTTGCCCAGCATTGGGCGGGCCGTGCTCATCGGCAGCTCGCTCAAAGACGACGAAATCGGCGCGAGCTGCCCGCGGCTGGCTTTAGCGAGCGCCTTCCACGAGACGCAGTATTGTCGCGTCTTCCGGTCTTGAACGAAGGAATCGAAAGTCATGAATCGTGAACCGTTGCGGGTAGGAGTAGGCGGGCCAGTCGGCTCAGGGAAAACGGCGCTGGTGCTCGCACTGTGCCGGGCCATGCGCGACAAATACAATATCGCCGTCGTCACGAACGACATCTACACCAAAGAGGACGCGGAGTTTCTGACGAAGAACGGCGCCCTTTCCCCTGACCGAATCATGGGCGTAGAGACCGGCGGCTGTCCTCACACAGCGATCCGTGAAGACGCCTCCATTAACCTCGATGCGGTGATCGAGATGACCGAGCGTCACCATCCAGAGGTGATCTTCATCGAGAGCGGCGGCGATAACCTGAGCGCGACCTTCAGCCCGGAACTGTCCGACCTGACCCTGTACGTGATTGACGTAGCCGGGGGCGAGAAAGTCCCGCGCAAGGGCGGCCCCGGGATCACGAAGAGCGATCTTCTCATCATCAACAAGATCGATCTCGCACCTCACGTCGGAGCCTCCCTTGAGGTCATGGAGCGCGACGCGCGCAAGATGAGAGGTGATCGTCCCTTCCTGTTCACGAACTTGCGGGAAGAACCTTCTGTGCAGAAGGTCGTCGATTTCATCGTGCGCGAAGGCATGCTGCGCCCGAGTGCAGCCGAATAGAGCCAGAGCGTACGCAAAGAGGCTCCGCCGGCACAAAGGACGAAAGGGCCTTCACCCCAAGAAGGCCCTTCGTCTGATCAAGGGGGGCGAGCCGAGCCGGCCCAGCGCCCCTCACGTTGTGCTCACATTACCGGCGCGGAGGACGGCCGCCGCGAGGCCTTCCGCCTCGGCCACCGCCGCCTCTGCGATCGTCACCATAACCACCCCCACCAAAATCATCACCGCCGCCACCGTAGCCGCGACCACCGCCGCCGCCACCGCCGAAGCCTCCACCACCCGAGCGAGGCCGACGTTCCTCAGCCTCATTCACGCGGAGAGGGCGCCCCGACATCTCGAACCGGTCCGCTTGGCCGAGAGCTTGCGACGCTGCTGCGTCTTCGAGCTCTACGAACGCGAACCCCTTGGACCGACCGGTGTCCCGATCCGTCACTACTCTCACCGTGCTCACTTCGCCGAACTCAGTGAAGAGGGCAGCGACCTCCTCCTCCGTGGCTGACCAGGGGAGGTTCCCAACAAATAGCTTTTTCAATCTGACTTCCTATGCATGCCGGCCGCCCGCGCGGACTCGGACCTCTCAGTCGTACCAGGCTTCCGAAAACGGGCGAGCGGGATTCGTACGGACTGCGGCGTTTTTGTAGCGTTAGGTGCGCGCAGCCCGGGCGGGTACCGAGCCGGGCGACTGGACCGAGGTCCGCGAATGAGCAGGGATTTTCTGAGTTCCGATCGCCTGCTGGGGGGATGGGTCAGTTCGCTGGGGTGGGGCGCCCGGGCGAAAGTCCCGGGGGGGGCGCCCGAGGGGGAGGCGGGGCCGGCTAGCTGTGGCCCTCACGAAACGCACCCCCGAACATCGAGGAAACGAAGCGCGCGCTCGATCAAATGGGAAACAATTGACGCCAGGAAACATGAGCGCGCTGTGTTTCCTGTTTCGCAACCTATTTCCAAAATGTTGCGGAGCCCCCTTTCGTTTCCGGTGAGGAACAAATGATACCGAAGTGATGCTCTTGGGAGCCGCACTCCGAAACAACCCGCGGGTAACTTCAAGATCATCGGTGCTCGGTGACGAGATGAACGAGCATCACTTCCTTCGCCATTGAAAGAGAGGATGATCATTGTGAAGACCCCCCAGCGAATCGCACGCTTGAGCGAAAGTGCCCCACTGCCTCGGCCTGACCTGCCGAGAGGGGCTGGCCAGGGACGGCGCGTGTGGCTCATGATGGGTGCTCTACTTCTCTTCGGTGCGGGCGCGTTTGGCTGCAAAAAAGAGGAGAAGAAAGCCGAGCCTACCGCGCTCAGCGAGGAGAAGCTCGCGGCTCTCGCGACAGAGACGAACCTCGAGAAGACAGATCTGAAGCTCGGGTTCATCAAGCTGACCGATTGCGCTCCGCTGGTGATTGCCAAGGAGCTCGGGTTCTTCAAAGAGGAAGGGCTCAACGTCACGCTGGAAGCCCAGGCGAACTGGAAGGTGCTCTTGGACCGGGTCATTTCGGGCGAGCTCGACGGAGCTCATATGCTCGCGGGACAGCCCCTGGGCGCCACGATTGGCTTCGGGACCCAGGCTCACGTTGTGACCGCCTTCAGCATGGATCTGAACGGTAACGGCATCACCGTCTCGAACGAGCTCTGGCAGGAGATGCAGAAGGCCGACCCGAAGCTCAAAGAGCCGAAGCCGCCGCATCCGATCTCGGCCGAAGCGCTCCTGCCGGCGGTGACGGCCGCGAAGAAGAAGGGCACCCCTCTCAAGTTCGGCATGGTGTTCCCTGTTTCGACCCATAACTACGAACTCCGCTATTGGCTCGCCGCGGCGGGCATCAATCCGGGCCTCTACTCGGCGACAGATACGACGGGGACGATCGGGGCTGATGTGCTGCTCTCGGTGACGCCGCCGCCCCAGATGCCGGCGACGCTCGAGGCGGGCACCATCAATGGCTACTGCGTGGGTGAGCCTTGGAATCAACAGGCGGTGATTCGAGGCATCGGGGTCCCCGTCATTACCGACTACGAGATCTGGAAGAACAATCCGGAGAAGGTGTTCGGGGTGAGCGCGGAGTTCGCCCAGAAGAACGAAAAGACCCACGTGGCCATCGTCAAAGCGCTGATCAAGGCCGGAAAATGGCTTGATGCGAGCATGGACAACCGGAAAGAAGCAGCCCAAATCCTGTCGCGCAAGGAGTACGTGGGAGCTGACTATGAGGTGATCGCGAACAGCATGACCGGCACCTTCCTTTACCAGAAGGATGACCGCCGGGACCTCCCCGACTTCAATGTCTTCTTCCGCTACTTCGCGACCTATCCCTACTACTCGGACGCCATCTGGTACCTGACCCAGATGCGCCGCTGGGGTCAGATCACCGAGCCGAAGCCGGAGAGCTGGTACCACGAGACGGCGAAGAAGGTTTACTTGCCAGAAGTTTACCTCAAAGCCGCGACTGCTCTCATCGAGGAAGGAAAGCTCGACAAGAGCGAGGTGCCTCTCGATACGGACGGCTACCGGCCAAAGACCGCAGACTTCATCGACGGCATCGAATACGACGGCAAACGTCCGCTCGAATACCTGAAGGCCCACAAGATCGGCAACAAGGAGTGAGGGGCCTTTTGAGGGAAGATTTTGACCAAATTTCCGGCGTCTTGAGGCGCCGGTGAACACGGAAGGAAGAGAACATGTCCGCTACTATCTTTAGATTCTTAGACCGTGTGGGGCTCGAAGCATTCGCCCCGGTCGTGAAGTTGATTCAAGGGGAGGACGTCGCGCTCCAGATGCGACGCATCGCCGTGAACTTCGGCGCTCCGCTTCTGACATTCCTCTTGTTCCTGGGGGCCTGGAGTTTTGCCTCGAGCCACATCATGACCAAATACGGTCACCTGCCCTCGCCCGGCGACGTGGTGACCCAGGCTGGCGTGCTCTGGGAGGCGCACGTCGAAGGGGTGCGCGCCGAGAAGGCGTTCTACGAGGCCCAAGAGACCAAGATCGCTGAGCTCACGGCCGCCGCGAAGATCTTCTCGGAGCGGGGGCAGGCGGACAAGGCCGCGCGCATGGAAGAGCTCGCTCGCGAGGCGAAGCAAGCGAAATTCTCCGCGAGTCCTTCGTACGTCACGCAGATCTTGACCTCGCTCAAGACCGTTTTCGCCGGATTCATCGTAGCGTCTTTGATCGCGATCCCGATCGGGGTCCTGTGCGGTACGAGTCCTGTGGTGCAAGCGGGTCTGAATCCGCTGATCCAGATCTTTAAACCTGTCTCGCCTCTCGCCTGGCTGCCGATCGTGATGATCTGCGTGGGCGCGCTCTACACGACGAGGCCGGAAGAGGCTTGGTTCGAGAAGTCCTTTCTGAGCTCGGCGCTCACGGTGGCCCTTTGTTCTCTTTGGCCCACGCTCGCGAACACCGCGCTCGGTGTGGCTTCGATTGAGAAGGACCACTTGAACGTGGCGCGCGTGCTCAAACTGGACACGTGGACCCGGGTGCGAAAAATCATCATTCCCTCCGCGCTGCCGATGATTTTCGCCGGGCTTCGCATCTCGCTCGGGGTCGGCTGGATGGTCCTGATCGCGGCGGAGATGCTCGCTCAGAACCCTGGCCTCGGGAAGTTCGTTTGGGACATGTTCCAAAACGGCAGCAGCCAAACCCTCGCCCAAATCATGGTCGCGGTGTTCACGATCGGCATCATCGGCATGGGACTCGACAGGATCATGATCATCCTGCAGCGCTCGGTGAGCTACGCGTCCGTTTCTCGATAACTGTCTGACGAAAGGAGCGATGAATCATGGCGATTCTCGAAATGAAGAGCGTGTCGAAATGGTTCGGCAGCGGCAGCTCGCAGACTGAAGTCCTCCGGAGCGTCGATCTGAGCCTCGAAGAGGGGGAGTTCGTCGCGATCGTGGGCTTCAGCGGGAGCGGCAAGAGCACGCTGATGAACCTCCTCGCGGGGCTCCTCAGCCCTGATCGGGGCGAGGTCCTTTTCAAAGGTCAGAAGAACCCGGAGCCAGGTCCCGATCGCGGGATCGTGTTCCAGAACTACTCACTTCTGCCCTGGCTCAGCGTGTACGAAAACGTGAGGCTCGGTGTGGACCAAGTCTTCGCCCAGCGTCCGAGTGCCGAGCGGCATGAGATGGTGCTCAGGTATGTCGAGATGGTGAGCCTCACGCCAGCGCTCCAGAAGAAGCCCGGAGAGCTCTCCGGTGGAATGCGGCAGCGCGTTTCTCTGGCGCGGACGCTGGCGATGAGTCCGGATGTCCTTCTGCTCGATGAGCCCCTCGGAGCGCTCGACGCTCTGACGCGAGCCGTGCTCCAGGACGAAATCGCCCGCATTTGGGCGGCCGAACGGAAGACCGTCTTGCTGATCACGAATGACGTCGACGAGGCGCTGCTTCTGGCCGATCGCATCATTCCCCTGAAACCAGGCCCAAGCGCGACGCTCGGGACCGAGTTCCCTGTGACTCTTGAGCGTCCGCGCAATCGAGGCGCTTTGAACCATGACGCGTCCTTCAAGACGCTTCGAAACGACATCGTCGGGTATTTGAACCGAGTCCGTCATGAACGTGACGTACACGAGCAGCGCGAGGCTGGACCGAAGCGTGAGCTCCCTCAGCTTCAGCCGCTCGACTTGCGGCACGCATGATGGAGCGCCACAACAGCAAAGGAGCGAAAGATGCGAGGATATGTAGAGCTCTTCAACCTGGGTAAGACCTACGACACACCGAAGGGACCTCAGGTGATCGTCGAGAAGTTCGATCTCAACATCGAAAAGGGCGAGTTCATCGCGCTGCTCGGACACTCTGGTTGCGGAAAGTCCACGGTGCTCACGATGCTGGCCGGCTTGAACTCGATTTCACAAGGCGGAATCGTCGTGGCCGGCCGTGAGATCCAGGGTCCTGGGCCCGATCGAGGAGTCGTGTTCCAGGCCCCCTGTCTTTTGCCTTGGATGACCGCTTACGACAACGTTGCGCTCGGTGTGGATCGAGTCTTCCCTCACGCAAGCAAGGCGGAACGGCGCGCGACGGTGGAGTACTTCATGGAGCTCGTGGGGCTCTCGAGCTCGATGCACAAACTTCCGAAAGAGCTCTCCCTCGGTATGCAGCAGCGGGTCGGTCTCGCGCGCGCTTTCGCTGTTCAACCGAAGATGCTCCTCTTGGATGAGCCCTTCGGCATGCTGGACTCGCTGACGCGCATGGAGCTGCAAGAGGTCCTCGCGGACATCTTGCAGAAGGACGGGAAGACGGCGCTCATGGTGACGCACGACGTGGATGAAGCGCTCTTTTTGGCGGATCGGGTCGTGATGATGACGAACGGCCCCCGCGCCAAAGTGGGAAAGATCATCCACGTGCCTTTCGAGAGGCCCCGTGAGCGCGCAAGAGTGCTCGCCCATGAGAGCTACTATGACCTCAGGGAGCAGATGATCGAGTTCCTCGAGGAGCAGGAGAAGCTCAAGCATCAAGCGGCTTGAGCCAGAGATGAGCGGCTACTTCGCGGCGGCGGTTTGGCAGTCGCTGTAGCGAAAGACCCAGTGGGCGAAGGAGCGGTAGTGGGAGTCGTTCTCTTTAAGGAACTTATCACCACCTTCATGCGGCATGCCGCCGTCGGACTCTGCGAGCGGCTTCAGGAGCAAGAAGCTTTGCTCGGGGTTTTTGATGTTCACGAGGCCGCGCCGCAGGATCGCTCGCATGCTGGCCAATGAGCCGACGCCGCAGCCTCCGCGCTCGGTAAAGAAGCGCGGTGCGTCCGAGATGGCCGTCTCTTCTTCAACGAAGTGACAGGGAAGGCAGCGGTCCCGGTCTTTATAAATGGTGCCGCGGAAGAGTGCCTCGAGCGTCTCCTGCTCACAGTCGCCCGGATCGGTCGCGAGCCCAAAGGAGTTCGGCGGTGAGCTGCCGATGGCGCAGAACTCCGTCGGCTCGTCCCCACAGGTCGCTTCCCGACACTGGCCGCAGGCTGCCTCATGTTCGATCCACGAGCGGAAGCCGAGGTATTCTTGGCGCACCATCTGCTCGGTGACGAGGGGGCCTGTTCCCTGGGCGCGTTCAATCCAGGAGAGCAGGACGCTCCCCTCCGGATCCTCGAGGCTCACGAGCCCGTCTGCGATCAAACAGGCCATCGATTCGCAGGCATCTTCGCGGGCGAACTCGGCCAAGCTGATGCCCCCGGCGTGACACTCGCTGCAGCTCTCGGGGCGGTCCGTTTCGAGCAGGGGGCGGACCCGGCGCTCGAAGAGCTCTCCCGGCGACTCATCACAGTTGGGCGGGGGGAGGGGAGGCTCCTCGCTCTCAGCAGCGCAGGAGCCGAGGCTGGCCCCGAGAGCGAGGGCAGCCAAGAGCGCGCCTCGCTCTGCTCGGCGCAAACGCGGCGCTCCTCTTCGGAATAGGCCGCGGGGCGGAGCAGAGCGAGCTGTCATTGGGGCGTCACGGCTCCCGATTCGTCAGCGGCAGGCGTGCGGCTTGGGGTGGTCGGTTGCGCCAGCACAAACGGCCATGCAGCGGTCGTAGTTGGCCCGGCAGGTGGCCTTGTCGTTCCGGTGGCCAATGACGTGACACTCGTCGATCTCAGCATGGTCCGAGCCTCCTTCGACGTGGCACAGAGCGCCGAGCTCGCAGCAGGGATCTTCGACGCTCGAGTGACTGCTGCCAGCGTAGGCGGGGCTCCCCGCTTCAGCGCCACTGCCGCCTTGGCCGCCGCTGCCGTGCTCAGCGCCACTGCCGCCTTGGCCGCCCGCGTTGTCCGCCTTCGAGTCAGCTTGGCAGGAAGGAAGGCCAATCGAGAGAACACTCAGGGCCAAGAGGAGTCCGAGGCCGAATTTCACGGGGTGGGAGGAGGAGGAATGTCGGATCATTTTTGTGTCGTCGTGGTGGGTGCTTCTCTGGTTCACGCCGCCACTTTCTGGTCCGAGGTCCGACTAAGAGGAGGTCTTCTTGCGTGTGAGGGCGTACTCGAAGGCATCGATCAGCGCGGCCATGGACGCGTCGATGATGTTCGCTGATGCCCCTACCGTGCTCCAAGTCCCTTCCTCGTCGCGGCTGTCGATGAGGACCCGAGTGATGGCAGCGGTCCCGGAATTCGAGTCCAGGATGCGCCCCTTGTAATCAGCAAGGTGCACCGACGCAAGCTGAGGGAAATGGGGTGTGAGTGCCTTACGCAGAGCTGAGTCAAGAGCTCCGACGGGGCCGTTGCCATCACCGACCGTGTGCTCGACCTCTCCGTTGATGCTGAGGCGCACGGTGGCTTCGATGAAATGGGTTCCTTGGCGTCGACCGACCATGGCCTGGTAGTCGAGGAGCTGGAAGGGCGGCGTATAGTCGGGGTTGTTCCTTTGGAGCAGGAGGCTCACCGACGCCTCAGCGCCCTCGTAGGAAAGACCACGGGCCTCAGCCTCCTTGATTTCGTCGAGCGCTTTTCGGTCGGCCCCTTCCCTCACGGAGACCCCGAGCTCTTCGGCCTTAGAAAGGACGTTGCTCAGACCGGACAAGTCGCTCACCACGACGCGCATCTCATTGCCGACGAGGGCCGGATCGATGTGCTGATAGGAGTCAGCGTTGCGCCGCATCGCCGATACGTGGACCCCTCCCTTGTGGGCGAAGGCCGAACGCCCCACGTAGGGCTGGCCGCTGCTGAGCGAGAGATTCGCAACGTCGGCGACGAAACGCGCCACGTCGGTGAGCTCTTTGAGGTGTCCTTGGGGCAAGGCGGAGAGCCCGAGCTTGAGCTCGAGGTTCGGAATGATGACGCTCAGGTTCGCGTTGCCGCAGCGTTCACCGATGCCGTTCATGGTCCCTTGGACGTGGACAGCACCCCCGCGCACGGCGGCCAGGCTATTGGCGACGCCGCAGCCGGTGTCGTCGTGGGCGTGAATCCCGAGCGGATGGTCGACCTTCCGGTGGACGTCGCGCACGATCTCTTCGATCTGCCAGGGCAAGGAGCCCCCGTTCGTGTCGCAGAGAACGAGCGTGCGCGCGCCGCCGCGGCGCGCGGCGAGCAGAGCTTCCACCGCGTAGCCAGGATCGGCGCGATATCCGTCGAAGAAGTGCTCGGCGTCGAAGAGCACGGTGCGCCCGTGCTGCACGAGAAAACGCACGCTCTCCTCGATCATGAGGAGATTCGTGTCGAGCTCGGTGCGGAGCACCTCCGTCACATGCAACGTCCAGGTCTTGCCGAAGATCGTGCAGACCGTGGCGCCGCAGGCGACGAGCGCTTGGAGGTTCGGATCCTCTTCGGGAGCCTTGCCTGCGCGACGCGTCGAGCCGAACGCCGTGATCTTTGAGTGCCGGAACTCTTGGTCGCGCACGCGCTCGAAGAATTCAGCGTCCTTCGGGTTCGATCCGGGCCAGCCGCCTTCGATGAAGCTGATCCCGAACTGATCGAGGCGTTCGGCGATCCGGATCTTATCAGCGACTGTGTAGGAAACTCCTTCGCCCTGGCTGCCGTCTCGGAGCGTGGTGTCGTAGATTTCGACTGTCATGCGTCAGACGCCAGCGCTCACCCGGGGCACGGACGATTCTCCTTTCTTGGCGGCGATCATCGCCACGAGCCGGTTCAGCGCGGACAAGTAGGCCTTGGTGCTGGCGACGATCACATCCGTATCCGCGGCGTGACCGTGGAACACCGGCGAGCGGCCTGTGCCGAACTGCGCGTCGTCGCGGAGACCTTCGGTCTTCACGCGGATCCGCACGCTGGCTTCACCGAGAGCGTCGATGCCTTCGGTGACGGCGTTGATCGAGTACTCGAGGAGCTCCGCGGGAGCCTGGACGAGGGAGTCGACCGCCGTGAAGACAGCGTGAACCGGGCCCGTGCCGATGGCCGCGGTGGTCAGCTCCGAGCCGTCGGGGCCTTCGAGGCGGACCGAAGCGGTGGGCAAACCGGAGCCGCAGCTCACATGCACAGCGAGCAGCTTGTACGCTTCGGGAGCGCTCTTCGTCTCGGAGGAGGCGAGCGCGAGCAGGTCAGCGTCGGTGATGTGCTTCTTCTTGTCCGCGAGGAGTTTGAAGCGAGCAAAAGCTGACTCGAGGGCTTCCCCTTCGAGCGGGTAGCCGAGCTCGGCCAGGCGATTGCCGAAGGCGTGGCGTCCGGAGTGTTTGCCAAGCACGAGCAGCGTCTTCTGCGCACCGACCGCTTCGGGGCGCATGATTTCGTAGGTCTCGGAGTGCTTGAGCATGCCGTCCTGGTGGATGCCGGACTCGTGCGCGAAAGCGTTGGCTCCGACGATGGCCTTGTTGGGCTGCACCACCATGCCGGTGCGGGCCGAGACGAGGCGGCTTACGCGGGTGAGCTGGGTCGTGTCGATGCCCGTCTGGAGACCGAATGCGGGATGCCTGGTCGCGAGCGTCATCACGACCTCTTCGAGGGAGGTGTTGCCGGCTCGCTCGCCGATGCCGTTGATGGTCACCTCCGCCTGCCGCGCGCCGGCCGCGATACCGGCCAGAGCGTTGGCGGTCGCGAGGCCGAGGTCGTTGTGGCAGTGAACGGAGATCACTGCGCGTTCAATGCCGCGCACGTTCTGCTTGATTCCGGCGATCAGCGCGCCGAACTCGTGGGGCAGGGTGTAACCGACCGTGTCGGGGATGTTCAGGGTCGTAGCGCCCGCCTCGATCACGCTCGCCAGCACCTCGTAGAGGAACTCCGGCTCCGTGCGCCCGGCGTCTTCGGGGCTGAACTCGATGTCTTCGCACAACGAGCGCGCAAACTTCACCATCTCGGTAGCGCGTTTGATGACCTCGTCACGGCTCATGCGGAGCTTGTGCTCGCGGTGAATGGGCGAGGTCGCGAGGAAGGTGTGGATGCGCGGATGCTTGGCGCCGCGCACGCCGGCGAAGGCGCGTTCGATGTCGCGTTCGGCGGCGCGCGCCAGGCCCGCGATGATCGGTGGTTCGAGAACGAAGTCGCCGTTCGCCAGGGGGCGCGCAGGACGCCCCTCGGGAACTGTCCGTCCCACCGTCTCAGCGATGCGCTGAACCGCAGCGAGATCGTCGGGTGAAGCGGCAGGGAAACCTGCCTCGATCACGTCGACGCCGAGCCGAGAAAGTGCCTTTGCGACCTCGTATTTCTCTTCTGAGGTCAGCGTGGCGCCGGGGGACTGTTCGCCGTCCCTGAGCGTCGTGTCGAAGATGCGTACGTAATTCTGAGGCAAGTTCATCGATCTCTCCTGTGCTCTCGCTTATGAAATTCTATTCTGCGGCTTCGGGAGCGCTCTCAGCGAGCGCTTTGTGCGCGACGCGCACGGCGGGTCCCGCTGGACCTCGGGCCATGGCTACGGTGCCCGTCTGGACCATCTCGAGGATCCCGAACGGACGCAGAGAATCGACCATCGCCTGGATCTTCCCTTGATCCCCGGTGATCTCGACGGTGAGTGTGGAGGTGCTGACGTCGACCGCGCGGGCGCGGAAGATATCGACCAGCTGAAGCACCTCGGCGCGCTCTTTCGGGGTTGCGTTGACCTTGATCAGCGCAAGATCACGGACCACCCGCGGCATCTCGGTCAGATCGGAGACCGACAGTACGTTCACGAGCTTGTAGAGGTTCGCTTCGATCCGGAGCGCCATGTCCGCGTCAGCCTCGACCTGGAAGGTCATGCGGCTCACGCCTTCCTCATGCGTGCGGCCGACGTTGAGAGAAACGATGTTGTAATTGCGCCGGCGGAACAGGGACGAAATCCGGTTCAAGACACCGGGCTTGTCCTCGACGTAAGCGACAAAGGTGCGGAGTTTGTTCGGTGTTTCCTGCGGGGCGCTCATGACGCGTCCTTCCCTGTTTCGTAGATCGGGTTGTGCTCTTCGTTTTCTCGTTTCGGACGGCGGATCATGTCTCCGAGATCGGCGCCGGTCGGGACCATCGGATACACCGAGTCCTCTTGTTCGACGCGGAAGTCGATGACCACTGCGCCGTCGTGGGCGCGGGCTCTCTCCACGGCCTCCCGCACTTCTGCGCGGGTCTTGGCCCGAAGTCCGAGCAGGCCATGGGCATCTGCCAGCTTCACGAAATCGGGGCTCTTCATCGGTGTCGCCACGTAACGTCCTCCGAAGAAGAACTGCTGCCACTGGCGGACCATGCCGAGGAAGCCATTGTTGATGATCGCGACGTTTACCTTGATGCCCTCTTGGGCAATCGTGGAGAGTTCAGCCGCCGTCATCTGGATTCCGCCGTCGCCGGCGATGACCCAAACTTCCGCTGATTTGTCGGCGAATTTCGCGCCAATGGCCGCGGGCAGCGCGAAGCCCATGGTGCCGAGGCCGCCCGAGGTGACCAGGCGCCTCGGGTAGTCGTGCTTGTAATATTGGGCTTCCCACATTTGGTGCTGCCCGACGTCGGTCACGATGATGGCCCGGCCGTCGGTCATCTTCCACAGATCATGGATGACGTGAGCTGCGTAGAGCTTTCCTTGATCAGGGAGCTCTTTGATATCGATGACGGCGCTCTCGCCGCGCATCTCATCAATGTGCTTCTTCCAGGCGTCGATCTGCGGAGCGCGCGCGTAGGGAATCATGCGACGCAAGATCGACAGACAGTCGCCGATCAGCGGCAAATCCACCCGCACGTTCTTGTTCACTTCAGCCGGATCCAACTCGATGTGGATCTTCTTCGAGCGCGTCGCGTAGGTCTTCAAGTTCCCGGTGACGCGATCGTCGAACCGCATGCCGATCGCGATGATCAGGTCGGACTCTTGGATCGCCTTGTTCACCCAAGCCTCACCGTGCATGCCCATCATGCCGAGGGCGAGCGGGTGGGACGCGGGGAAGCCGCCGAGACCGAGCAGCGTGCTCGCCACGGGGATCTGAGTCTTCTCCACGAATTGCAGGAGAGCCTCGGTGGCGCCGCCTTGGATCACGCCGTGTCCGGCGAAGATGATGGGCCGCTCGGCTTCTGCGATCATTGCGATGGCCTGAGCGATGTCCTTCTCGACGGGCTCCACCTCCGGGCGATAACCGGGCAAACGAACCGGGGAGGGATCGAAGGCGTACATGCAGCTCTTCTGCTGCGCGTCTTTGGTGATATCGACGAGCACCGGCCCGGGACGCCCCGAGGAGGCGATAAAGAAGGCTTCTTTGAGCGCGCCCGCGATGTCTTCCGGTCGCGTCACCACGATGCTGTGTTTGGTGATGGGTAGAACGACACCGCTGATGTCCGTCTCCTGGAAGGCGTCGGAGCCGATCGCTGTCGAGTTCACCTGGCCGGTGATGGCGACGATCGGGATCGAGTCCATCATGGCGTTAGCGATGCCGGTGACGAGGTTCGTCGCACCAGGACCCGAAGTCGCAACGCAGACGCCGACACGCCCACTCACGCGAGCGTATCCATCCGCCATGTGTGAGGCGCCCTGTTCGTGGCGCACCAGCACGTGGTGGATCGGGAACTTAATCATCGAGTCGTAAGCGGGCATGATCGCGCCGCCGGGGTAACCGAATACGACCTCGACACCGAGGTGAACCAGAGCGTCCCAGATGATCTCTGAGCCGGGCATGAGTTTCGGTTCCGAAGCGGCGCTGGGCTGCGGCTCGCTTGTGTCTGGTATCGTTCGGACTGGTTGCATTGGTTACCTCTGGGTTCAACGAAAAAACCCCGCGACCGGTTTAGGTGCGGGGCTCTTTAGCTCATCTCGGCGCTTTTCGCCTCAATCGCTTGGGTCCCCGCACGACCCAATCAGCACGACTACGAGTACGCCGAGATCGCCGGCGAGGCTCGAAAGAAGGGCGGGGGCAGCGAGGCGCGACATCGTCTCGGTTCAAGCTCCCTTAACTCCAAGCCTCCGTCAAGAAATAATCGCCAAATTCCGCGAAAATTTGCGCGCAGGTCGAGCTCTCTCTCCCGGAGGGGCGCGCCGGTTTTCATAGGGACACACGTCCGGGCTCACGGAGGCCGGGCCCAGGGAAGCCTCGGGCGAGCCGGGCCGAGGCGTGGACAGTTTTTGCTTCCGGCCGCATGATGGTATTGCTTGATCGCGTGCGGGTAACCGCGCGGCGATTCCGAGGCAATCAATGAATGACGCGCACATCGTAAGCAACGGGAAACACGCGGCCGTTGTGAAAGCGCAGCGACTCGAGCAAGTGCTCTCGCAGGCGACCGATAAACCGCATGTCATCCTCCTAGGCGGACATCCCGATCCCGACGCGATCGGCAGCGCCTTGGCCCATCGAAGGATCTGCGAAAGGCTCGGCATTTCAGCCACCATCGCGCACGTCTTGCCGCTCTCGCGCGGCGAAAACCGGGCGCTCGTGAAGCTCCTCGGCGTGCCCATGCAGCAGATCGACCGCGGCGAAGACCTCTCGGAATATGGATACCTTTCGCTCGTCGACGCGAGTCATCCCGAGAACCAGGTCCAGCTTCCGCAGGGCATCGAGCTCCTGACCGTGGTCGATCACCATCGCCCCAAGCAGCTCCCGAAGGCGCCTTTCGTGGACGTCCGTTATGACGTCGGTGCAACGGCCACGATCTACGCCGAGTACTTCGAGCAGGGCCTCGCTCCCCTCAGCGCAGAAGGCTCCGAAGACTCTCCTGTCGCTACCGCGATGTTCTTCGGGATCCAGACGGACACTGACGACTTCGCGAACGCGACGCCCACGGACTTCCGGGCGGCCGCTTATCTGAAGTCCTTCTGCGACTCGGACATCCTGAGCCGCATCGGACGCCGAAGCATCAGCGCCGAGGCGATGGACGCGGTGGGGGCGGCTCTCGCGGACCTCGAGGTGCTCCGCGATTTCGCGATCGCTGGGGTCGGCCGGGTCTCGGCGGTGAATCGCGACGCCATCCCGACTGCCGCGGACTTCGTGCTCCGCCGGGAAGACATCGACACGGTGCTCGTCTACGGCATCGTCGACGATCGCATCGATGGATCGCTCCGTACGAGCCGGGCCAGCGTGGATCCGGCTCTTTTCATGCAGAACGCCTTCGGTACCGACAGTGAGGGGCGTCCTTACGGCGGCGGACGAGCTGACATGGGAGGCTTCCAGATCCCGCTGGGCCTGCTCGCGGAGTGTGACGACGAGGAGAGCCTCTGGAAGCTCGTGAAAGAGCTTGTGACCAAACGCGTGGCGCGAGTGGTCCCTGATCTCGAAAAGAAGATCGCGAAGGATTGAGCGAGGCCTGGGGCTCTCCCCGGGGCTCGCTCTGCTTTCGGGCGGCCCTTCTAAGCCTTCTTGGCTCGGCTGGCCTCTTCGGCGAGCTGGAAAAAGGCGTGGGCCGCGCCGCGGCGGAGCGTCTTGGGGCGCGCGCAGAGCGAGACCAGATATCCGGGAGGAGCGGCGAGGGGGAGCCTTTGCACCGAACGAGCCAGAGGACTCGCCGCGAGCACCAACTCCGGTACGAGCGAGATCCCACTGCCGAGGCTGACCATGGCGAGGACTCCTTCGTTGCCTCGCACTTCCGCGACGACCCGGGGTTCGAGCTTGCGCTCCGCGAAGTAGCCCTCGAGCCGCTTTCGCTCGAGGCCAGCCAGGGGCAAAACGACAGGAACACCTGTTAAGTCGGGGCATTTTTCCTTCAGGCGAGCCTGGAGCTCCGGGGCCCCGAGCAGCTCGAGCTCGCGGGGCGCGATGAAGATCAAACGCGTCTCACCGAGGGCGCACTCTGCGAGGTCACTCGGCTCGCTCGGGTCCCGCGGAATCACTGCGAGATCGACCTCGCCGCGCCGGAGCTCGTCCAAGGAGCGTTCGGCGTCTTGGGTGACGAGGCGGACGACGATGCCCGGGTATTTTTCGCGCGCCTGGGCGAGCAGGGCTGGCAAGATGGAGTAACAGGCGGTCACCGTGCACGCGATGCGCAGCTCCCCGGACGGAGAGCTCGTTTCCCGTTCGAGGTCGGCGCGGAGCTCTCGGTACCTCGCGAGCTCACCCCGGGCGAACTCGCGGAAAATTTCGCCGGCTCGCGTGAGCTCGACGGTGCGCTGATCGCGGAGCAGCAGCGGGTGGCCGAGCTCTTCTTCGATGGTTTGGATGCGGCGGGTGAGCGCGGAGGGACTCATGCCCAGGGTTCGGGCGCTACGGCCGAAGTGCAGCGAGGCCGCCAGGGTCTCAAAAGCCTCGAGATCGCGGAGTTCCATTGCAGTTTCCGGAACAATTATTCTCCTAAGTTCCCCTTCCCGCAACAAGATTGTTCAGGAAATCGCAACTCTTGATGCAAATCGATTCAATTTACGCAAGAAAAAATCGAGCCATACTCCGGAAGGCCTGCCAGAGCAGGCGAGGAAGACAGCGGCGTCCGAGAGTCGGCCCGCTCACTCAAAAGGGACCAAGAACAATGGCACGCTCGAACTATTTCAACACGCTCACGATGGCCCAGAAGCTCGACCAGCTGGGGCGCTGCAGGTTCATGGCTCGCGAGGAGTTCAGCGCGGGCGTGAGCAAGCTCGTGGGGAAGAAGGTCGTGATCATCGGCTGTGGAGCGCAGGGCTTGAACCAGGGCCTCAACATGCGTGACTCCGGCCTCGACGTTTCGTACGCCCTGCGCGACAGCGCGATCGCTGAGAAGCGCGCTTCCTGGAAGAGCGCTACCGAGAATGGCTTCCGCGTCGGCACCTACAAAGAGCTCATCCCGACCGCGGACTTGGTCCTGAACCTGACCCCCGACAAGCAGCACGCTTCCGTCGTCGAGGCTGTGATGCCGCTCATGAAGCAAGGGGCGACCTTGGCTTACTCCCACGGCTTCAACATCGTCGAAGAGGGCCAGCAGATCCGGAAGGACTTGGCGGTCATCATGGTCGCTCCCAAGTGTCCGGGCACCGAGGTGCGTGAGGAGTACAAGCGCGGCTTTGGCGTTCCCACGCTCATCGCGGTCCACCCCGAGAACGACCCCCGCGGCGATGGTCTCGAGATCGCCAAGGCCTACGCGGCGGCGACCGGCGGTGACCGGGCGGGCGTCCTCGAGTCGAGCTTCGTCGCTGAGGTGAAGAGCGACCTCATGGGGGAGCAGACGATCCTCTGTGGCATGCTGCAGACCGGCTCGATCCTCTGCTTCGAGAAGATGGTTCAAGAGGGAGTGGAGCCGGGATACGCGGCGAAGCTCGTTCAGTATGGCTGGGAGACCATCACCGAGGCTCTCAAGCACGGCGGCATCACCGGTATGATGGATCGACTCGACAACCCGTCGAAGCTCAAGGCCTTCGCTCTCGCAGAAGAGCTCAAGGTCATCATGAAGCCGCTCTACGACAAGCACCAGGATGACATCATCACCGGCCAGTTCTCGAAGACGATGATGGAGGACTGGGACGCGGGCGATAAGAACCTCCTCGCCTGGCGCGCGGCGACCCTCGACACTGCCTTCGAGCGGACTCCGGCGGGCTCGGACAAGATCAGTGAGCAGGAGTACTTCGACCGCGGCGTGCTCATGGTCGCCATGGTCCGCGCGGGCGTTGAGCTCGCTTTCGAGGCGATGACGGCCGTCGGCATGAAGCCCGAGAGCGCTTACTATGAGTCGCTCCACGAGGTGCCGCTGATCGCGAACCTGATCAGCCGCAAGAAGCTCTACGAGATGAACAAGGTCATCAGCGATACCGCAGAGTACGGCTGTTATCTCTTCAGCCATGCCTGCGTGCCGCTGCTCCGCGACTTCATGAGCCGTATCGAGACGAGCGTCATTGGGCGCAAGTTCAACGAGGCCGGCGACAATGGCGTCGATAACCTTGAGCTCATCCGCGTCAACGAGGCGATCGCCACGCACCCGGTTGAGATCGTCGGGCGCGAGCTGCGCGGCTACATGACTGCGATGAAGAAGATCGCTGTCGGCGGCTGAGGCGTGTTTGGGCGCGCCCGAGGTGCGCGCGTGACCTCCGAGGGGAACGGATCCATAGATTCGTTCCCCTTTCCTTTTTTGGGGAGCAGAGTGATGTCGGGCAAAGTGGTCCGNGCGGCTCCGGGGGCTATTTCGCCTGCGAGCGCGCCCTGGTCGCTCTGACTCGGGAAGGATATAAACAAAAAAGGGGGCACCACCGACCCTTTCTCTCGAGATGGCTACGGACGCGAATCTATTGCTCGTTTCGAGCGGAACCTGGCCCGAGCGGATTGTACGAGGGCTCGAGGAGCGAGGGGCGTTCGTTGAGGTCATCCGCCCCGAGGGGCTGGAGCTGTCGTTTCAGGTCGTCGGGCCCGATCTCGTTGTGCACTACGGCCTCGAGGGCGCGAAGGCTGTTCTTGCGTTTCTCAGTCGCGAGCCGGAGGGACGACCGATCCGGCTCGTTCTCGTGGGTCCACGGGCGGAGCTGCCTGCCTTACGAAAGTTCGATCGGCGAGTGGTGCTGGGGGTGCTCGCCGATGATCTTCCGGAAAAAACCATCTGTGAGCGGATCACTACGCTCGCCGCGCGCAAACAGGAGGCGAGCCCTTCGGTTCCGCTCCCGTCCGCGAAGACACCGAGTGTACCTCCTGAGGTGAATGATCCGCTGCTCGAGCGGCGCATTCCATCGGACACAGCTCGACCGGAGACCTCCCCGAGTGGTCATCCTTCTCCCTCAGAGGAGTCGATTCGCACCTGGTTCCAGAGCTCCCCGCCACCGCGCATCTCCGAGAAGCCGGACGCTTTTGAGGAAGAGTCCGCCGCCGAAGACGAGCCCCCTCCAGGGGAGGAGCCCGCCGTGCCCCAGGCTTTCGAGGAGCTTCCGTCCCTCGACCCGATCGCCCCGGGAGATGCCGAGCTGGGCCTGGGTGCTTCTGCAGCAGAGCTCTCAGAGGAACTTCGCCTCGAAGAGACTGTCAGCCGCGCTGCGTCCGCCGCTCATGAGGAGGCGCCCGTTTCCGAGCTCGATATCCAGACCCTCCCTCCTGAACCAGAAGACGACAATCCGGAGCTCGACGCCGCCGATCGGGAAACGCTCATCATGGAGACGGAGCCGAACGATCTCGAGCCAGCCGATTCGGTATCAGATCGTGAGACGCTTCACGCTCCGCTTCAGACCTCTCGAGAGGAGCTGAGCGTCCCGGCGACTCCTGCGGCAGCCAAAGATGGAGGCTCGCTCGGAGGCTCTGAATCGAGCGCCGTGTCGAGCGTCTCTTCGCTGGTGGCGTCGGTCGACTCGAGTTCGTCCTCCGAGCCGAAGGAGAAGCCGCCTGGGCGCGCCCGCGCGCCCTTCGTCATCGGCGCAGTGGCTATCGCTGCCTGCGCGACGTTCTTTTTTCTCCCGCGCTCCGGCGACACGCCGCCAGCACCCGAAGAAGCTCCGGCGGCCGCGGAGCCTCCTTTGGACCCTCTCCCTGCCGAACCAGGGAGAGAAGAAAATGCGCCAGCGGAACCCCAAGGCGCGGGCGTGAACATTTGGACGCGCGAGCCAGAGGCGGGGGTGAAGCCCTGCACGGAGCTCTTGGGTGACGTCTCGTTGCTTCGGTTTGGGGATATCGATCAGAACGCCCTCTTCTGGAAGAAGGCGCGGGGCAAGTTGATGCTCGGGGACCGTGAAGGAGCGCTCGCGGAGCTCTGTCGGGCCGCTCACATTTTCCCAAGTGGTCTCGCGGTGGAGGCCCTCGTCGAGCTCCTCTTGGACATGGGCGCGGCTCCCCTCGCGGAACCCTTCATGGAGCAAGCGAAGAAGGCCCGTCCCCACAGACCCAAGACCCTCGAGCTCTACGGAGACCTCAAGAGTCAGCTCGGAGAGACCTCCGAAGCCCGCACGATTTGGCTCGAGGCGCTCGGCACGGCGAACGCCTCAGAGAAGGTGTTACATCAGATCGGCAGGCAGCTCGTCGCCCAGGCAGAAGCGGTCCTCGCCGGCGGCCAAGTGGGCCTAGGCGAGAGGCTTTTCCGCCGCGCCGCGATCCTCGATCCTTCGAGCTCCGCGGCGCTCTTGGGCCTCGCGCGTTTGGCTGAGGAGCGGGGGGACGCTGAGCGAGCCCGGAAGTTCCGGGAGCTTTCGGAGTCCTTGAGCGCCGCGCCCTGACCGTGGAGCTAAACGGCTGCTCGTGAAGCTGTTTCCCTCTGACGCTTCGGGCCGCTGGTTCGCCAAGAGCCCACGGGCGTTTGGGGGAACCTCGCTCGGCACAAAAAAACGCTCCCTAGGTTCTCCTCGGGAGCGCTGTTTTGCTGGGCGATCGAGATCAGCCGGTGTTTCGGAGGCCCTGGGCGATGCCGTTCAGGGTCGTGCCGAGGACCTGATCGATGAGCTGGCGCTCGGGGGCACCCTCCGGAAGAGCGCGCTTCTTCTTGAGCAGGCTGATCTGGAGCAGGTTCAAAGGATCGACGTAGGGATTCCTCTGATTGACGGCTTCGCCGAGGAATCGATGCTCAGCGAGCAGTGAGCTGCGCTCGCGGATCGCCAGGAGCGTCTCGACCATTTGCTCGTACTCTGCCTTGAGGCGCTGGAACATGGCACCAAAGTCGCCGAGTTCGGTGAGATAGAGCTCGGCGATTTCGAGATCCGTCTTCGCGCACACCATCTCGATCTTGGCGAGCAGGTCGTCGAAGAACGGCCAGTTTTTCGCCATGCGGCGGAGCAGATCGAGGCCTTCCTTGGACTTGGCCGCTTTCGTGAGCGCGTCCCCAGCGCCGAGCCATGCGGTCAGCATGAGGCGCGTCTGGGTCCAACCAAAGTTGTAAGGAATCGCGCGGATGCCCGCCATGGTTCCGGCGCCCTTGTCGCGGTACGCGGGGCGAGAGCCGTAGTGGACGTGGCCGAGCTCGCGCACGGGAGTCGCGTTCAGGAAGAGGTGGAAGAGCTCGGGGCTCTCGTGCACGACCTGGCGGAACGCGGTGCGAGAGTCAACCGCGATCTTGTCGACGAGAGCCCGGTACTGAGCGAACTCCTCGGGGCTGATGTCCTTCTGGAAGTTCAAGTGAGACGCCATGAGCGTTCCGCTCAGCATGACCTCGAGCGTGCGCTCGGCGATCGAGAGAATGCCGAACTTCTGGCTGATCGTCTCACCCTGCTCGGTGATCTTGATGCTGCCGCGGAGGGTCCCGGGGGGGAGCGCCGTGAGCGCTCGGTAGACAGGCGAACCTCCGCCTCGACCGACGGTGCCACCGCGTCCGTGGAAGAGAGTGAGCGAAACTCCGAACTCGTCGGCGAGGCGGGCGAGCTCTTCTTGAGCCAAGTAGAGCTCCCAGGCCGCCGCCACCACGCCGACGTCCTTCGCGGAGTCCGAGTAGCCGAGCATGATCTCCTGGTGCATGCCCCGGGCCTTGAGCTGACGCGCGTAGACCTTGCTCTCGAAGAGGCTGCGCATGACGCGCGGCGCTCCCGCCAAGTCATCGCGGGTCTCGAAGAGTGGGACGACGTCGATGCGCGAGGTCGGCTCGTCTCCCGAGAGGTCGCAGAGACCTCGCTCGCGGGCGAGGAGCAGCACGCGCAACAGATCGTCGGCGCTGTGTGTCATCGAGATGATGTACGTGTTGGTGGCGCGGGGATCGATCTCGTCCTGAATCTGGCGAATGGCGTCGAACACGCCCAGAACTTTCTCGGTCTGAGCATCGAGCCGCAGGTTCGGAGAGGTGAGGGGCCGACGTCCGAGCAGCTCCTTCTCCAGAGATTCGCCCGACAACTTCGGTAGCCCGATCGAAGCGCAGATCGCGTCGAGCGCGTCGGTGTGGGCTTCGGAATCTTCGCGGACGTCGAGGCTGTAGCCGTGGAAGCCCAGCATCCGGATCTCACTCAAGAACGGCTCGACGAGCGAACGGGCCGCGCGGTTGGCCTTGGCCCCTTGGACTGCTGCAGCGATCAGTTCGACGTCGCGGACGAGCTCCTCGGCCTTCTTGTAGGCGGCCGGGAAGGTATCGCTGCGTCCGGCGTCGCGGGCCGCGACTTGGTTGCGCGTCGCTTCGAGTCGCCCGGCGATGAAAGAGAGCTTGAGGCGGAGCGGTTCTTCCGCGTCCCGTTTGTTGTTGGCCTGCCAGACGTCGGGCAAGAGCAGCTTGTCGGCTTCGAGCGCGGCGCGCAGCTCGGGACTCGGGGGAGCGATGCGGCTCGAAATGCTGAGGCGCTCGATCAAGAGCTTCACAGTCTTCTGGTAGTGACCCAGGATCGAGTGCGAATGGCGCCGGGCGGCGGCGATGGTGAGGTCCGGGGTGACGAAGGGGTTTCCGTCACGATCGCCCGCGACCCAGCTGCCCAGCGTGAGGGGCACGTCCACGCCGAGCTCTTCTCCGAACGTCTGGCGGAAGGCGGAAGCACAGGTCTCCTGCACCTGGTGGGTCGCGTCGAGCAGTCGATCTTCGAGGTACCAAATGACCGTCGACACCTCATCCATGACGCTGAGGCGATTTTTCCGAACCTCATCGGTCAGCCACAAGAGCTCGATGTCTGCCTCGAGGCGCTCCTCGATGCGCTGTTTTTCGGCGAGCGTCGCGGAGTCGCGGGCGAGGAGCGCATCGGCGAGGCGCGCCTGCAGGTTGAGCACGGTGCGCCGTGTGGCTTCCGTGGGGTGGGCCGTGAGGACTGGGCGTGCTTTGAGCTCAGCGAGACGGGAGCGCACCTCTTCGGCGTTCGCTCCGTCTTGTTTGAGCTGCTCGAAGGCCCAGCGCAGGCTGGCTGGTTGCGAGGTCTTGTCGGCGGCGAGCTCATACTCTCGGCGTCGACGCACGCGGTGAACCTGCTCGGCCGTGTTGATGAGGAGGAAGAAGAGCGTGAAGCCACGGGCCGTGGGAGCAGCGATCTCGACCGGGAGGTCGTCGACTCGTTTGAGGAGTTCTTTGAGAGAGGGGGCACCCTCGTAACCACGCCGGCGATCTCGAGAAGCTTTTCGGAATGTCTCGATGGCCTCGAAGGCTCGGTCGCCTTCCAGTCGACGGATCACCCGTCCCAGCGCCGCCGTAAGCCACTTAATGTCTTCGTTCAGCGCCTTGTCTTTTTCCCGTACATCACCGCTCGGCATGAGGGGGATTTCGCATAGGAACGGCGAAAGTGGTAGAGGGCGTCCCGGAAATGGCCCGCACTCTCCTCGGACTCTGGACCTGGCTCGCCTTCGCGGTGATCTCCGCGATTGGGTTCTGCGTCTGCCTTGTCATTTTCTTCGTGACGGCGCCCTTCGATCCGACCCGAAAATGCACAGGAAAGGCGATTCGTACCGTGGGGCGCCTGATGTGTGGGGCGGTTCCCGCCTGGTCATTTCGGGTGGTCCCCCCTTTGCCCGAGCGAGCGCCGAGTCGAACGGTCTGCATTTCCAATCACGCGTCCAACATCGACCCTTTTGCTCTTTTGGCGCTGCCCTGGGAGATGAAGTTCCTGGCGAAGTCGGTGTTGTTTCGAATCCCTTTCGTGGGATGGGGCATCGGGATTGCGGGTGATATTCCCCTCGTGCGCGGTTCGTCGCAGAGCGTGAAAAAGGCGCTCGCCCGCGCGAAGTTTTACGTGGAGCGGGGGATGCCGGTTCTGTTCTTCCCCGAGGGAACTCGCTCGAAGGACGGGACCTTGCTCCCCTTTAAGGACGGCGCGTTTCGCTTGGCGATCGAATGCCAGGCCGACATCCTCCCTATCGCCATCGCGGGCACCCGAAAGGCGCTCCAAAAGGGAGACTGGCGCCCGTCGCCGGCGCGCGGTTGGATTCGGGTCGGCGAGCCCTTGTCGACGCAGGGGATGACCCTGGAGGACGTGGGGAGGCTCAAGGAGGCGACACGAACTCGCGTTGCCGAGCTGCTCGAAGCGCTCAACGCCGCGCATCCAGAGCAGGCGCTCTAAGACCCTGCTATAGAGAAGACGGCCTTCGCTATGACCCTGTTCCGTCCCTGCATCGACCTGCACCAAGGCCGCGTCAAACAGATCGTCGGCGGCACTCTCACAGACGGCGGAGCCCGGGAGAATTTCGTCAGCGAGCGGCCCGCGTCCTGGTACGCGGCGCGGTACAAAGAGGACGGACTTTTGGGGGGCCACGTCATCTTGCTCGGCCCGGGCAACGAATTGGCCGCCGCCGAGGCCCTCGCCGCCTATCCGGGCGGACTTCAGGTAGGAGGGGGCATCACACCGGAGAACGCGCGCCTCTGGCTCGAGCGGGGGGCTTCGAAGGTGATTGTGACGAGCTTCCTCTTCGAGGGAGGGGAGTTTCGGGAAGAACGGCTCGACGAGCTGCTCCGGGTGGTGAAGCCGGAAGAGCTGGTGGTCGATCTGAGCTGTCGGAAGGTCGACCGCGCATACCGCGTTGCCACGAACCGCTGGCAGACGGTGACCGAGACCGTGGTGGACGAGTCGCTCTTTTCGCGACTCCACGGGCGGGCGAGCGAGATCCTTGTCCATGCCGCCGACGTCGAAGGGCTCTGCCGCGGGATCGACGAGGAGCTGGTGCGAAACCTGGGACACTGGACCTCCGTGCCCTGCACCTATGCCGGAGGCGCGCGGTCGCTCGATGATCTGTCGCGCGTCGAGGAGCTCAGCCAAGGCAAGGTCGATCTGACGATCGGAAGTGCCCTCGACATGTTTGGGGGCACGGCGGTTCGTTATGAGGACTGCCTAGCCTGGAACCGGGCGCGCTCCTGAACGGGCTTCGGACCGGGAGCGCTCGGTTCATCGAGGGTGGACTTCGCGCTCGCGGGAAGCATCGAGCGGCGAGTTTCTTCAACCTCGCCGAAGACGGTCGTCCCCGTGAGCTCGTCCCTTCGTGCGACAGTGGATTCCAGCCATTTCGTGCGCGAATTTTGGTGAGGCGTCGACTAATCGCCGGACCGAACCGGCCGTTTGAATTTGTTATGAACGGTCGTCTCGGTGAGGTAGCGCCAGAAGCGCTCGCGCAGGGCGGGCGGGTGTGCAGCCTCGAGTATCGACCCCGTCGTTGGTTCGGGTTTCGTCTTGAGCGCATTCTTGACGATTTCTTCGCGACGGAGAAGGCGCTCGTTGGGTTGAGTCAGGCGGTGCACGATCTCTTGCAGGGGGTCGTTCGTCCCTCGCTGGACCGCTTGGTGCGCGTCTCGGCGCACCACAGTCGAGCGCACGGTGCCGTGCTTGTGACGCTCGAGATCACGAGCCGCGTCCCGACCACGGATCCTGAGCACGTCACCGCGATCATGAACTGGCTCGGACGGAATTGCCACGAAAGCTCGTACCACAGGCTCGGCAGCGGCGAGTACGGGATCTTTCCGGTTCGAGCGAGCTTGAGCGTTCGGAGCGAGGTGCTCGGGACTCACCACGGAGAGTCCGAGATCCGCTCGACCTTTGTGGTGAGTGCCCGCGCCGAGCCTCCCCGTCGCTCGAATCATCCCGAGCGCCCGCGCGAGGGATCGCGAGGGCGAGCTCGGGTCATTCCTTTCCGGGGATCGTGAGCTTCTGCCCGATGCGGAGCGGCTTCTTCTCCGAGATGCCGTTGGCCTGGCACAGGGCCCGCGTCGAGATGTGGTATTTGTGAGCAATCCCTGAGAGTGTCTCACCACTCTTCACCGTGTGGGTGCGCGGCGCCGCTTGGGGTTTAGCTGGCGTTTCCTTGGCTACGGAGGGCGCTCCTAAGGTCTTGGCGAGGGCGGGCGCCTTCTGGTCCTTTTCGCTCGACTTGCTGCTCGGCGCGCTTGGCTTGGCGGCCGGAGCGCTCGGCTTGGCCTTGTCGGGCTGCTGGGCCTTGGGCGCGGGAGCGCTCGCTTTCTGAGGGATCACGAGCTTCTGGCCGATCTTCAGGCTGGCCTTGTTATCGAGACCGTTCGCCTTGGCGAGTTCCGTCACCGAGAGGCCACGCCGTTTGGCGATGAGACCGAGGGACTCCCCTTTGGTGACCTCGTGGGTGACGAGCTTGGGAGCTTTCGGTTCCTCTGCAGACGCCTGAGCGCGGCCCGCGCCGCCGTTCGGGATCTCGAGGGTCTGACCAACACGGATGACTTGCTTGGTGCCGATGCCGTTCTGCTCGGCGATGGCGGCGGCGCTGACGCCGTATCGCTTGGCGAGACCGAGCAGGGTGTCCCCGGCGCGCACCTGATGGCTGCGGAGTTTCGGGGCCGGTTTCCCGCGAGGAACCTTGAGCTTGTCACCGGGGAAGATCGCCTTCTTCGGGTCGAGGCGGTTCATCTTGGCGATGACCTCCACGGTCGTTCCGCGGGCTCGCGCGATGCTCGTGAGGGTCTCGCCACTGCTCACGATGTGGAACGTGGGCATGGGGACCTCCCAAGGATCCTTCCAGCCCTTCGGGTAGATCTCGACGACCGAGCGACTTCGCTTCGTGAGGTAAGTTCTGACAGCGCGGCCGACCTCTTCGCGAGTCGCCCGCGCCCAGCTTTCATCTTCACCGAGCGGCCTCAGGATCGTCATAGGATCGACCCCGCGCAGTGCTCCTGCCGAGAGGGCGTGCGCTCGATCGAGCGGAGTCATGAGGCCTTCGCGACTCTCGCGGATCATCGCCGCATGGGCGCTTTCGAGCTCCGCTTCAGTCGGACCGCTGGACGCGAGATGGCTGAGGGTCTGATTCAGCTTCTCTTCAATCGGCTCCGGTGCGTAGCTGCCGCGGCCTTGCACGAAGACGCGCAGCACGCGCCCCGAGCGGACATCAGGGTGGATTTCGAAGTGACTCGCCGGGCCTCCTGGCCCGGTCAGCGTCGTGCCGAGGCGACTCTGAGAACCGAGCACGCGCAGGCCGAGCTCGGAGGCGATCTCATCAGGACCTTCGGGGGCGCGCCACGCATAGTAGACCGCGGTTCCTGATTGCGACGCGTCCTCGACAGTACTGAAACGCTCGGTCGTCTGACGGTAGGGACTCTGCGCCCGAGGGAGGGGGGCGCCCCGGGGGATCTTGCCGAGATGCTTTTCGACGAGCTCTTCTGCGACTTTGCGTTCGAAAGCGCCGCTCAAGGAAAAAGCAGCGTTGGTCGAAACGAAGAGGGCCTGATGGAGCTCGCTGAGCTCTTCGAGCTGCACAGCCTCGAGATCCTGCAGGACCTCTTCGCTGGTGGGGAGACGGGAAGGATCGCCGAGATGAGCGAGGCGATCGACGCGCTCCAGACTCAGCTTGCCCCGCGCGTCATTTTGGACCGGCGCGAGATCGCGCTCTAGCTCAGCGCGAACGCGGTCGAGCTGTTCCTCATCGACCCGCAGCGGCGCGAATCTCGTCGCTGCGATCCAGAGCGCTAGGGGCAGTTCAACCTCGGGCGCGCGGGTACAGAAAACGATGGCGTCGTTGTCGAAGAAGAGGTGGTTCTCTCCGCCACGGCCGCGCACGAGCTCTTCCGGATCGCTAGCGCCGCGCGAGAAGCCACCGTGTTCGAGCAGTTTTCCGAGCACTCGATAGCTCGCGCGGCTCGGCCGGGTTTTCAGGGATGGGCCCCGGCCGACGCTGGTGCAGACAGCGATTTCCTGTCCCCCTGGGCTTGGCTCGAGGATCACCGTTGGGTCGCCGGGCAGCCGGTACGCGGTGGCTTCTTGAGGGCGAGCTTCCGCCTCGGTTTCCCCTCGGGCTTCGAGAGGAGACAGCGAGACAAAAAGGAACGACAACAGGAGAGCGCCCGAGTTTCTGCTAAGCTCGTCTGCCACTTGAATCCCAGCGGGTAGCAGGCTCTTGCGATCTGGGCCAATTTCTAGGCAAAATCGGCAGGAACTTCTGGATGGCGCGGGAATTTTCCGAGCAAATTCGAAGTAGCATTTCGATTCCCATGAAATTGCGGTGGCTCCTCCTCTCTTGCGTGCTCTTGGGCACTGTCGCTGGCGGCGCAGCGGCCCAGCAAACCCATGTGGTGTACGCAGGGCAGCGCCTTGGCTCGATCGCCAAACGTTACAATGTAACGGTAGATGAACTTTGCGCTGCGAACGGAATCAAGAAAACGGCCCCGATCAAGCCGGGCCAGCGCTTGGTGATCCCCGAGAAGTCGTCGAAGAAGAAAGGGACCGCGGCGAGCGCGCAAGGGAACCCGAAGCCGGGCAAAGCCGAGGCTCCGAAGAGTCCGGCGAAGGAGGCGCCCCCGCCGATTGTCGGGCCGCCCCGTCTCCACATCGTTCAGAAAGGCCACACGCTCACGGCGATCTCCCGTCGCTACGGCGTCACCATCTCAGCGATCTGCAGAGCTAGCGGTCTGAATGAGAAAGCGCCCCTCGATATTGGCCAGATTGTGGTGATCCCTGACAAAGCGGATCGCGACGGCAGCATCGCCCGCAAGGCGCGTCTGTCGGGACTTCTCGATCAGAACACCGATCCGAACGGCGCCGGTCATCGCTACCGCGCGTACCTGAAGAAGCCCTGGAAAAAGGGCTACATCAGCCTGTTCCGCTACCAGCAGGAGTGGTCCGGATTCGTGATTGGGCCGAAGGGAGAAGTCTTGCCCAAGGCGAACTCGAAGATCAACGCGTTCATGGGCGGCGGAGGTGACGGGCCGAACATCGACGAGCGGCTGATTCGCCTTCTGGCGCATGTGAGCGATGCGTTTGGAGGACGAAAGATCCGCATCGTGAGCGGCTATCGCACCCAGAGCTGGGTCGCAGATTCGAAGCACAAACACGGGCGGGCTCTCGACTTCAGCATCCCGGGCGTTCCGAACGAGGCGCTCAGGGATTACTTGCGGACGCTGCCGAACGTCGGGGTCGGCTACTATCCGAACTCGAGCTTCGTGCACCTCGATGTGAGGGAAGGCTCCGCTTATTGGGTCGACTATTCGGGCCCCGGCGAGCCGCCCCGCAAGCACCCCTGAGAGCGGCGCGTCGAAGGCGCCCGCCCTTTCTTATTCAGGCGAGGGGAGCGGGCATTGGGAGAGAGTGCCGGGGGCGCCGGGGTCCGGATCGACGTTCAGCCAGAAGGTGATGGAACCGGTGAGCTCAGGATCGATGGGCTTGATCGGGGTCGAGTCTGAGATGTTCGATTCGTGAGTGATCAGGATCGTGAGCTGTTGACAGCCTTCGGGGATCGCAAGGGTGGGGTTCCAGGTCCAGGAGATCTGGTGCGCGAGATCGGCCTGGGCTTCCCAGGACCTTTGGACGATCGCCTGCTCGTCGGCGAGCCCCCAATTCAGCCAGGCTTGCATGATGACCTTCTCGCCCGCGTCATCGGCCTCGAAGGGGATCGTGAACAGGACCCCCGGACCGTTCCGCTCGATGGGGAGGATCTGCCAGGGAGCGGGGACGACGAGCCCCATCGAAATGTTCGGACGCCCAGGAGAGGGATCCTCGAAATCCGGAGGCGGTGAGATCAGGCATCCCGCGACCGTCGCGCTAGCGACGAGGGTCGTGAGCCAAGCCCCGACCTGCCTCCCGATCCCGGGACCCGTCCGAAGAACCATCGATTCTGAGCAGTTAAACAAACGGTGTGACCCGCTGGGAAGACGATTTCACGAAAAAGCATGAAGCGCGAGTCTGCCGCACCGTTCGGCCCGAAATCCGCCTCCCCGTCTGACCTGGAGGGAGGCCACCCGGCTCGGACCGAAGGCCACCCGGGGGGCTCTGCTCAAGGGAGCGCGAAGGCTTGTCCGAAGGTGATGAAAAAGGACCCCGGCCATACGGGTAGTGCGGGATCGCCGAGCGGGAACCCCCAGTCGAGGCGGAGGACCTCCCGGTTTGCTTGGGGGAAGAGGATGCGGAGTCCAACGCCAACCCCGTGGTGCGCTTTCCATTCCGCGAGGACGTCGGGTGAGTCACCGAGGTCGTAAAAAACCGACAGCCCTGTCTGGGCTGAAAGAATGTCGACCGACGTCGAGCGAAACTCAAAGTTCGTCACCATCTGATCGCGGCCATAAATGGACGAGGAGGGATAACCGCGGAGCCGGTTGTTCCCACCGAGCACAAACGGTCCCACCCGTCGATAGTTCTCGGGGCGACTCGCCAGGTCGAAGTCGATGTGGAAGCGTCCGAACCCGAGCCAAGGTGAGGCGAGCCGCGCGCTTGCGACGAAGAGAGCGTCGTTCCTTTGCTCAGAACCGAGCGTGATGCTGCTCGAAAGGCGAGCCGAGATGAGCCCTGTCTGCCAAGGCAGGGCGTACCCGACACTGGATGAGATGCCCCACAGATCGCGCGTGGAACCGAATTCGGTCGAACCCACCCAGGTCGAAAGATCGATCGAATACCCAACGCGAATGTCCTCCTGGAGGCCCAAGGTCTCCATGCCAACGACTCGGTGGAACCGCGCCTCATAGGCGCTGAATCGGACGAAGGGGCGAAGTTCCACGTTGCTCATCGGCACGAAACGGGAGGCCTCGTAGACGCGTCGGAGCTCACTGCCTTCGGGGAGATGTTCCGCGCGGTAGCGGTCCCGGTCTGCCTCGATGCCGAAGCGGATGTCGAATTTTTGGTTCACTCCGAAGGAGCGCACGCCCGCGATTTGGCCGAACAGATGATCGGTCTGGTAGAGCCAAGGAACCGAAGTCGACTCTCCGTCGACGTCGACCTCCACGGATCTGAGCTCGTTTTGCCGGAGGTAGCGCGTGGTCTCGGCGAGCCAGTCGATCCGCGTAGAAAATCCCCATTTCGAATAGCGGGAGAAGAGAGGTAAGGAGTAGAGGAAGGTGCCCGCGCTGCCTTCGGCCTGTCGAGGTTCTCGCGCCTCGAACACCTTGACCTCGATCGCGCTTTGGAAGCGGCTGCCGCCGATGCGCGGGTAAACGAAGCGGCCGCCGAAGGTGTCTCGGTAACGTTCGTATTGGTAAATGAGGCCCACCGAGGTGTGAGTGCCCGCGATGTTCTCCTCCGAGGGATTGAGGAGCAGGAGCTCGAGCCCATTGCTCCCTGCTTGGATGTCTGAGTTCAGCCGCAAGCTCCAGACGTCTTTGGTGATGACGACCAGCCGAACATGCCCATCCTTCTCGCCGCGAGCCGCGACGATGTTTGCGAGGGAAAGCTGGCGGAGTGCGCGCAGGTTGCGCTCACTTTCCTCAATCTTGAGCCGGTCGTACCTCTGGCCCGGCGTCTGGAGCAGCTCTCGCTCGACCATGCGAGGACGGGAGGTTCCATGGAGCCAGTTGATCCAGTTCGGGATCGGATCGCGATCATCAAAGACCTCGACCGTGTAGATCTCGACGCCTTCGATGATCTTTCCTTCCGGGTCGGGCTCTTCCTCCAGCTTGAGCTCGTGGAGCGCCTCGGCGATCAGCGACTTCTCGAGGTCCGAGCGCTCATGTGCGGAGACTGACCCAGAAAGGAGCAGCACGCACAGAGCCACAAAAAACGTTCGTCTCAATCGGGCTCCTCGCCCCATGTTACCGCGCCGGCGGCTCGGGCGAAAACACGCTCTCTTTCAGACGGCGCGCGCGCCCAGCCCTCGGCGGAGCTCGCGTTGCGCTCAGCGCTGCATTTCGCTCTGATCGCCCTCCATGCAGGTCGTGCCGACCCGAAGTGCATTTCACCTCACCCTCTTGGGTGCGGCCTGTACGCTCACGGGGATCGGTCTCTCCCGCCCGGTGGCTGTGCTTTGGGGTGGGGCGCTCCTCTTGGGAGTGGTGCTCGCGCGCGCCGCCGCAAAATGGGGAGCGGCCCGCTCCCGCGCGAGCGGTTTCGAGATGGTCTGGGACGACCGCCGCCGGCTGATCCCAGCGGTGCGCGGAGCACCGCTCGAGGTATTCGCGATCCTGACCAACCGCGACTCGAGGCCTCTCGAGTTTTCCGAGCTCGCGCTCATGCATGCGGCGGGCATGGAGGCCCGTGTGACGCCGCGCTCCGGGATCATTCCACGAGGAGCCAGTGTTCGGGTTCGCGTGGAGCTCACGTCCTATTGCGCAGGACCTTGCGGAGTCTTCGGTCTCTCGATCAAGACCTCACGCGCTCCTGGATTGTTCGTCGTCCCGCTGCTCTTCTCGAATCCCCTTGTGATTCTCACGGCGCCCGAGAGTCACGTGCTCGGTGCGCGCGCGATCAAGGGCAATCGCTGCCAGGCCCAGCCTCGGCGCACGGTGCTTTCGCGAGAAATCGCGGAATTCCGAGAGCTCCGGGAACATCGTCCTGGCGATCCCTTCCGGCGGATTGCTTGGAAGCCCTCCGCTCGCCGGGGCAAGTTGCTCGTCGTCGAGACCGAGGAGAAGTTCGACGCTGATGTCTGGGTGCTCCTGGACGCTTCGCTCGAACTTTCGCGCGGCACCCCCGGCAAGACCCCCAAAGAAAGCGCCCTTGAGCACGCGGCAAGCTTGATTCGAGCGCGCCTTGAGGCAGGACAGCGCGTCGGGCTCATCGTCTATGCAGGTCGCGAGCTCGTCCGCATCCACCCCGAACCAGGTCGTCGCCAGTGGCTCAGAATGCGGCTCGCGCTCACCGAAGAGGTGCACACCGCCGACGCAGACAGGAGCGCCCTGTCCATCTTTGAGCTGGAGCAGCTCGCCCTTGAGCACATCAGCGCCCTCGATCCTCGCCTGGCGGACGGCGGCCGTCAGCCCGTTTCGACGGAGCAGCTCGAGGCCCTGACGCGCGGCGCTCCGTACGAGCCCCAGCCCATCTTCGCCGCCTCGCCTCACGAGAGAGCGCTCCGAACGTACTTGCGCGCTTTCGGGATCGACTCACCACCTCTTGATACCGATGAGCGGCCGCGCAGCGAGCGGCGGCTCGCGGCCATCCTCGGGGAGCGGACGTTCAAGAGTGGAAGAGCTGGTGAGGTGATTGTGGTGGGGCCACCGCCGGACGCCCACAGCCCCAAGGAGCTCTTGTCTGCGCTGGAACGGGTCGTGACAAGAGGGACCAGCGTCTGGTTCCACGCTGTCGGTTCTTCGATGGAAGTGAGCGAGGCTGAGCCGGAACGGAGCGAGGTCTTCCGCCGGGTGAAGCGGGCTCGACTCGAGGCGGGGCTCATCGAGTCACGCAAAATCCTGAGGGCCCGCGGCGTGAAGGTCCTCGCCGTATCCCATCAGAGGCCCCGCGAATAGGGGACTCGCTCCAGGGCTTCTTCCACGATCGCTCGGTCGACAAAGGCTTCATCTTCGCTCTCCGCGGAGACGATGATGCGGTGGGCGAGCACGCGAACGACCACCCTGCGCACGTCATCGGGGCTCACGTAGTCGTTGCCGGAGAGCACTGCGCGGGCCTTGGCGGCCTGGGTCAGGGCGAGGGAGGCGCGCGGACTCGCTCCCAGGCGCACCTTGGGATGCCTGCGGGTGAAGCGGGTCAGATCGACAATGTAACGGTAGATATCGTCTTCGACGTGAACGTCGCGCGTGTGGGCTTGAAGCGCGTGGACCATGTCCGGCGTGAGGCGCGGAGTGATGGTGGGAGGCGCGCTTTGGTGGGTGCGGAGCATGAGCAGCTCGGAATCCGCGTCGGGATAGCCGAGCACGAGGCGCATCATAAAGCGGTCGAGCTGGGCTTCGGGGAGGGGATAGGTGCCCTCAAGGTCGATCGGATTTTGGGTCGCGATGACCATAAAAGGGTCCGGCAGGGGCAGGCGTTCTCCCTCGAGGGTGGCTTGTCCCTCTTGCATCGCTTCGAGCAGAGCGGACTGGGTCTTGGCTGGAGCACGGTTGATCTCGTCCGCCAGCACGATGTGGGCGAAGAGGGGGCCCTTGCGGATGCTGAAGGAACCCACGCGCGGATCGAGGACGAAGGTCCCGGTGATGTCGGAGGGGAGCAGATCGGGGGTGAACTGGATGCGGCGACTGTCGAGGCTGAGGGCTTCGGCGAAGCTCTTGGCCAGCGTAGTCTTGGCGACTCCAGGAACGCCTTCGATGAGCACGTGACCGCCGGCCAAGAGCGCGATCATGAGCGTCTCGAGAGCTTCTGGGCTGCCGATATAGGAGCGACTGACCTCCCGGCGGAGAGCGTCCAGGATTTCATGGGGGGCGGGAGCAGTCCCGGCGAGATGATTGTCATCCATGGGGCGAGGAACGTCGGGTGGAACTCCGAGAGAGGTGTTGGATCAAGGTGAGAACTTCGCTGGAGAGGCGAGAGAGCTCCGTAGGGGTGAGTCCATTTGGGGGCCGGTTCGAAGTCAACCCCAAAAACTCGCTGAAAAGGCGCTTGCCCGTCTCCCGAAGCTCTGGAGACAGCTCTTCGAGCGCCGCTTCGGGCTGCATGTTTCTGCCCATCTCGCTCACCAGGCCCAGTTCCAAGGCTGAGCGGAGTTCCGCCAGCAGGAGCGCATCCTCGTGAGCTCGATCTCGAGGTTCGGAGGTCCGAGTCGAGTCGCTCTGGACGAAGCTCGGGGTACGGACTCTCGCGTCGGGGCGTGCCCCACGGAGTTCGAGGCCGACGAGCCCGAGGGCCAAGAGGGCGGCGAGGAAGGTCGCCATCTGGCCTGGCAAGCCCTCCTGTCGGATCCGCTGGAGTTCCTCGCGCAAATGACGGAGTCGCTGCGCGAGCTCTTCACCAGGGCGGCTCTGGCCGAAGGTTCCCTTCTGTTCGAAGTGGCCTGAGAGCAAATAGAGCTTGCCCCCTTGGGCGTCGGTGTCCCGCTCAACGAGGTAGCGCGCGAGCTGGGCGAGAAACCTGCGGTTGCCTGGGTACCTGAGCATCAGGTTGATGAAGAGGGACGAGTCGCCGATGGCGACGAGTCGCCCTTTGCCTTCGATCACGCCAGTCGCCGCCAGGGTCTTTTTGCCTTGGGTGGTCTCGACCTCGAGCAGTGGCGTAAGCTCGGGGTAGGAAAGGGCGACCGCGTGGTTCGTGATGACCTCGCGGACTCCCTCCGTCGTCGGGTGACGGATCCAAGTTCCGTCGTCGCTTGGTCGGGTCGCAGGGCTGGCTACGGCGAGCGCAGGGTTTCGCGCGACGTAACGGCGAGCATCTCGGATGTGATTCGGTTCCCTTTGGATCTGAAAGCGGCTGAGCAGCGGTCCGCTCGTTCCGAAGTCATCCAGGATCAGGAGGCGTCCTCCCTCCGACAGGAAGCGCATCAGCGAGTCATCGTCGAGGTGCACCTCGGGGTGGGTGATGATGACCGCATCCTCCGGACGGAGCGCGTCGAAGTCGAGGACAGCACGCGGTTCGACCCGGTGCGTGCCGAGCTCCTGGCGGATGACCTCGAGAGCCTCACTGTAACCGTCCCACCCCGAGTTTCGCGCGGTGAGATCAGAGTTCGTCCGTTCTTCTCCCTGGGCGAGGCTCTGCGGCAGGCCGAGGCTCCCTGCGAGGAGGAATGAGGCCCAGGCTTGGGTCCAGTGGCGCCTTGGTCTCGTGACCCCTCGAAGACTTTGTCCTTTTCCCATAGGCCAGGGCCACTCGAGTCTCACCTTTTTCAGCGTGACTGCCTAGAGCGCATCTCAAAATTGAGTGCGCTCAAAAAAGCACAGCAAAACCCGCCGAAGAGCTCCGGAAAAATGAGAGGTCTCCGCGGCTCGGGGACGAGGGCGGCTCCCCGGTCCCTTGCGCGTGTGCACTTCGGGACTCAAGTTCAGGTGGTCAGCGGACGTTGGCCTGAAATGAGGCCAGATTCGCAGAATCGTCTCCCGGGTCATGCAGACATTGCGCAGCCCGGAATCTTGGTTAGATTAACTAGCGCGAAGTAATCGCAGGGTTTCGGCCCGGCGGTGCCACCCGCGGAAAAGAGGTCGAATGCTACCCCCCTTCATCATCGAGCAAATCCGTCAGCGCGAGGAGCAGAAGAAGAGGTCCGAGGAGCAGCCCCGCCTTGAGCTTCCTCTCGACGATATGCCGCCCATGCGGCCGCGTGTGGAGCCCGACGCGGAAATCGACGTGCCCCGCGGAGTGGTCATCTTCGAGCTGTAAAGGATCGTTTTTTCGACGCGAACGCGCCAAGGACGAAGGCCTGGTCTTCGTCACGGCGCGTTCGTCGTTTTGTGCAGCGTGCGAAGGGCGGGCGCGCCTGCTTTCCGGTCCATTCGGGGGCGAAGCGGCGGGGCCCCTCGCTTTTTCAGCCCCGAAGGCCTGCCGACGACCGAGGCCCCCGCACCCCAGCGACCACGCTGGCGGGGCCCCTCGCTTTTTCAGCCCCGAAGGCCTGCCTAGTCTTTTCAGAGCCCAGTTTCGTCGGTACCAGTGGGCGGCATTTTTCGCTAGCGCGACCACCTGCCCGAATTTCTTGCCGATGAAGCTCACTACCGATCGTTCCGTGCCTCCCGCCGGATGCCCTACCGACAGCGCCTTGGGCTCCACGGGTTCGCGCGCGGAGTCTCGCAGCGCTCGAGCGCGCTCTCGAATTGGCTTTCGTGCGGCGATCGTGAGCGCGAGCTGGCTTTCGCTCGGGGCTTGTGTCCCCCCGGGTGATGGTGTCGTACCTCCGACGGACGTTCTTTACTTTCCCGTCGCTCTCACGACCGACAGCCAAAAGGCCCACCTCTTCGTCGTGGGGAGTGATTTCGATCTCCAGTACAACCACGGAACGATCCACTCTCTCTCCCTCGCTCGCCTCCGGGAGCTCGCAGGAAAGCCGTGCAAGGCCGACTCTGAGTGTCAGGCGCTCGAGGCGGAGAGCAAGTGCGACACCGAGCCCACCAAGCAAAACGAAGGTCGTCCTTCCTACCTCTGCGTTTCGACCACCGGGCCCCATGCGCTCGACCCCTGTCGAGGTCTCGGCCTCAAGACAGTTTCGCTGCGCGCCTCCTCTCCGGGACTTTGTGCTCCCGTCGACCTTGAGAACCCCGCAGACGGTAAGGGCAGCCTCGTCCGCGACGTCGTGCAGATCCCCGCTTTTGCGACGGATGCTGTGATGCTCACGCGCCCGTCCGATGTGGACGAGGGACCGAGTGAGCGCCTCTTCGTTCCTTCGCGGGGAGATTCGGCTCTGCATTGGGTCGACGTCGAGGACGGCAAGCTGCGCTGCGGTCAAGGGCGCCGAAACATCTGCTCGGACGACTATCGCACCTACGAAAACCCCGATGTCATCGCCGACTACGAGACCGGTGAGACCCTGAAGGCGCCTGTGGATCCGTTTTCGATCACCGCCTCCAAGGACGGGTCAGTTCTCGCCGTCACTCATCAGACGGATCGAGCTGTGAGCGCCTACGTTCATGATTGGGCGGAAGGGGCGAGGCTCGCCGCCGTCTACCGATCCACCCTCGGCAGCCCCGTCAGCATCGACGCGCTGCCCGGGGCGTTCGCGAGCGACGATCCTGAGTCGCGCACCGGATTCCTGATGACGTTCCGCGACCTCGCCGAGGTCCGACTTCTGCGCTTTTTCCCGTCCCAGGATCGGGAGGGAGACCCCGGGGCACTGCTCGAAGTGGGCCGGGCGCCTTTGCGTCTGAACTCACCGGGGCTTCACTCGCGAGGGATTGTCGTCGATTCGAGCGCATTTGAGGAGAAAGCTCGAAGCTGCGCCGAAGGGGACGTCGACTGTCTCCTCGAGGCTCGCTTGCTCCCTCGCGCCGTTTACGTCGCGAACCGCTCGCCGAACTCTGTGGTGGTGGGGCGGATGGATCCGCAAGCTCTCACGGATAGCTCCTCTGAGCTGCCCACTTTGGTGGAAAGTTTCCCGGTTGGAGAAGGCCCGGCGCAACTCTTCCTCGGACACGTGATGGCGCCGAGCGGGAAGGTCGAGCCGAGACTCTTTGTGGTCTGCTTCGACGCAGCGGTCATCTATGTGTTCGATCCCGTTCGAGGCAAGTTTGACACCCAGATCAACACGGGCCGTGGCCCTCAGGGGCTCGCCTTCGACAACTTCGACGAAGCGAGCGGCGAGGTGCACCCGCTCCTTTATGTGGGGCATTTCACGGACTCCTACGTCGCCGTGATCAGCCTCGACCAACGTTATCCCACCACCTACGGCGCGACCTTGGCCACGGTCGGTTTCCCTGAACCTCCGCGCGCAGCAAAGTGATCATGACCTTTCAGAAACGCGCTTTCTTCGGACTCCTGCTCCTCGGGTCGACTCTCCCGCTCACGCCGGGCTGCAGTTCGAGCCAACAGCCCCTCGAGCTGGCCTCCCTCCGCCAGAGCGGGAAGGTCAGCTTCATTTGCATCACCCGCACCGGGGAAGGGGCGCCCCTCGACGCTTGTCCGCGCGGCCCGATTGGGAGCGACGGAGCCCTCACCGTTGCCGATCCGAACCACGATATGTTCGCGCTCCTCACCCAGAAGGCCACGGGTGAGGTGGCAGTGATTCGCGTCTCCAGCCGAAGCGGAGTCCAGCAGGCGCAGGTGCTTGATGCCGATCGCTCGAACCCAGGCAAGACGCCGCTCCGCGTTGGACTTGAACCTGAGGACATTGTGACGACCCGTGGCGGTCACGCGAGCTTCGTTGGCGTGAAGCAGCTCGGCCGCCCCGGAATCTTCGGTCTGCCCACCAAGTGCATCTTTGAGCCGGTCGCCGGGCGAGAGCAGGGAGTTCGCGATATCACGACCTGGCCCGCCTGTGCCCTTTCCTCGGCACCCGGCGACATGGCCGTGGTCCTCGATACCCAGCGCGTCGATGGCGGCTCCAGTCTTCTCTGTGGAGGCTCGGCGCCGCCGGCCCCCGAAGGGGAATGCGCGACGGACCTCTCGGAGGAGATCGGCGCGGAGCTCGGGACTCAGAAGCTCGTCGTCGCGCTCCCCGAAGAAGGAAAGCTTGTGGTGCTCGACGCCCAGGAGCTCCTCTCGAGAACGCCCGGGACCTTCGAGCCCTGCGCTATCGAGGCGGAGCTTCCCTTGCGCGCGGATCCGCCCGCTCAGGTGACCCAGAGTCTCCCTCCCGATCTCAAAGTGGAAGGAAGTTGTCTGGGGGACTCTGTGACGTACGGACCCTTTGACGGCCCCTTTGCGTCGCGTCCTTCCGGCTTCGCCCACGACGACGAGACGCTTTTCGTCGGCGACAGCGGCGCGCCTTTGATCCATCGCGTCGATGTGCGCGACCCCTGTGCGCCGCGGGAGCTCGAACCCCTGGTGCCGACCTCTTTCCTCTCCCCCGAGCGCGTGGTGAAAACCTCACGTCTGGCTCTGAGCCCTGAGACGAACCAAGGGGAGCGTTTCCTCTACGCTGTCGATCAGGTCGGAGAGCAGGCGTCGAGCGTCATGGTCTTTGACGTGAGCGAAGACGCTTTGGATCGAACTCCGCTCGTGCGCCCTGATTCTGCCTGGATGCCTTTTGAGGCTCCTGACCGCATCGAGTTTGCCGCCAGCGTGAAGGACATTGCCTTCGTGATGGCGGAAGACCCTCCGACGAACGATGAGGGCGTGGGCGCCTATGGTGTTGAATGTGATCCTGATCCCGACGCGCCTCTCGATTCGCTCGGGGCGCTCGCGCGCTCGGACAGCGGCCTGGTCTCTGGGGCGGGTAACGTGCTGCGCGGGATCTTCGCCTACGTGCTCACCTCAGACGGTCGCGTGAACGTCGTGGATGTCGAGGACTACGACGCTGCTTGTCGGCGCAATGCGCGGGCAAACACCTCGAGCGAGTTCGACTTCCGTGGTTGCCGCAATGACCCGGTGGGCACCCGCTATTTCACGTTAGACAAGACGCCGGACGGCGTGAGCACCGTCACGAACGAAGCGACCTGTCGGGCCGTTGTGCCTCACCGGGCTCGGGCTCGTGGCGGGCGCATCGGAGACGGTCGCCGCGGCCTGATCATCACCGATGATTCTGTGGGACGAACGGGAGCTCCTGCTCTTGTCTCGTTGCCCCGACTCGCGCTCGGGGGGCAGGGGCTGCCGGTGAGCCGCCGTACCCTCGAGGGAAGGAAGAATCCGATCCTGCTCGGCGTAGATTTCCTTTCGCCCGGTGGCTCCGTCGACCCTGCCCAGGTGTACGTCGGGACAACCCTTCGGGTGCGCGACTCGCTCAGCTCGCCCCTCGAGATCGATCCGAACCGGGCAGAGCAGGCGTCCGTCGTCCTTCCGTTCGTGGAGACTCGAGCTTACCCGCCGTCAGACACCGTCACTGTCGTGTACGAAGGCGAGCTGGACGGTCTGCACTCGGGCGGAATCCTCACCGTGGACGGTGACACGGCGCGCCTCGTAGATTTCGACGCAAATTTCTGCAGCTCAGGGGTCCAAGACGAGCAGATCACCCGGGAGCTGGCGGCGATCGATTTTGGTCTGAGTGGCCAGCCGCTCGACGCGTTTGGCAAGAGCCGCGCCGACTACGTGCAGATCGTCTCCAAGCTCCTCGACGAACGAGACGCCTACTGGCAGAAGGAAGGCCTGGCCTGCACGGACGGGGGCGGTTTCGACACTTGCGACGCGCTCTTTGGCGACAGCGATCTCCAAGACCTGCGCCCCGAGCGAGATCTGACGATCCTCTCCTCCACGGAGGACACGCTCACGGTCACGCCGCGCTCGCCGTACCAAGGCGATCCTGACAATCACCTCGCGATGCTCCGCTGCTGTTTCCCGGGGCCTTTGGCTTACCGGGTCCGCGCTTCACGACAGTGGGTCGTGCGAGGCACCTCATCGGGCTTCCAACACCCCATCACCAGCGTCGAAAGCGAGGACGGTTCTCGCGTTTGCGCTCTCGATTGCCACCCCCTCAAGGCGAGCCGGCGTGGGCGAGTCTTCGAGCTCTCGAATACGGCTTGTGACAATCCCGATCCGAACGCGGCTGAGCCCTGCGGCGTCGGAGCGCGGGGGCAGGACGATCCGATCTGCGCCTACGACGCGAGCCGGGGAGCGATCGATCCTCGAGACCAAGCAGGCAACTGCATCTACGACGGGATTTCCCGCCGCTTCGCGGTGTACCGTGGTCTTGAGCCTTCCGTGCGTGGCATGACGTTCAGCTTCGAGGTCAGTTCGGGATTTGTGATCGACTCGGTCCAGCTCTCGACGAACCAGAACGCCGTCCTGCCCGTGTCGCTCGCGAGCGCCCCCTGGCTCAACTCCGTCGGTGTGGTGGATTCGGCGACGCGAGGGTTGCTGATGGTCGACGTGCGCGCGGGAATTGTCGTCGACCAGTTCTTCTGAGAGGGAGAAGATGGCGGCGAGCGAGACCCCCGTCATGTTGCAGCATGCGGCTGCAAAACGTGCTCACCCGGACTGCATCATCTTCTTCCGACTCGGGGACTTCTACGAGATGTTCGGCGACGACGCGGTCGTTGCCTCCGAGATCCTCGAGCTGACGCTGACCAGCCGAAATCGCGGGAAACCCGATGAGATCCCGATGGCGGGGGTGCCGCACCACGCGGCGCACTCCTACATCGCGCGGCTCATGGAGCGGGGCTACAAGGTCGCCCTCTGCGAGCAGATGGCGGACCCGAAGACGGTACGCGGCATCGTCCCTCGCGAGGTGGTCCGGGTCATCACCCCGGGCACCTGGACAGATGCCTCGGCGCAGACCGACGCGCTCCATACCTTTCTCGCGGCCCTCTTTGTCACGACGGATCGCCACGGCAAACCGTCGAAGATTGGGCTCGCGGCGGTCGATCTGACGACCGCCGACCTGCGCGCGGCTGAGCTTTCGGATCTGGCCTCAGCGATCTCGGAGCTCCAGCGCCTCGCGCCCCGAGAGCTCCTTGTGAGCGGCGTCGCTCCGGCGGAAGTCGCGGGGCTCTTGCCGCGGACCGCCGTCCGAGAGGTGACCGACCCGGCGCCATCTTCGCCCGCGCAGGAGGTCGTCTTCCAGGACCTCGAGGCTCCCGAGTCCGTGCGGCGGGCGACGGAGCTTGTGCTGGGGTTCGCCCGCGCCTGCATGCCGGGCAAATCGATCCCGCTGTTCCGCGTGAATGTGTGGAACACCTCGGGGGCGCTCGAGCTCGCGGCGGGTGCTGCGCAGCACCTCGAGCTCATCGAGGCCTTGAGCGGCGATCGCTCGGCGACGCTGCTGTCGGTCATCGATCGAACGAAGACCGCCGCGGGGGCGCGTTTGCTTCGGATGCGCCTCTTGGCCCCGCTCACGGCGGTCCCGGAAATCCGCGCTCGGCTCGCGGAGGTGCGCGCCCTCGTCGAAAACGACGCGCTCCGCACTGGCCTGAGAGACCGCCTGGCCGAAGTGACGGACCTCGAGCGGCTGGCAGTGCGCCTCGGCTACGGGGAGGCGACGCCGCGGGATTTGGGGCTCATTCGTCGGGGCCTTCAGGGCGCCGCGCAAGTCGCAGAACTGCTCCGGGAGCGCGCGACGCCGGAGCTGCGCTCTGCTCTTTGCTGGCCGGAAGGGATCGACTTGGCCCCGGAGCTATTGGAGCTCCTCACCCGAGCGCTCGTCGAGCGTCCGCCGACCCTGCTCAAGGACGGCGCCGTATTTCGCGAAGGATTCGACGCCGATCTCGATCGGGCGCGCGAGCTTAGGACCTCGGGCGGCGAGGGCATGGCGCGCATCGAAGAGCGCCTCAAGCAAGAGACGGGCATCACCGGCCTGCGCGTTCGTTCGACGCGCGTGTTCGGATGGTACGTCGAGGTCACCAAGAGCAACACTCGGAAGGTCCCTCCCAGTTGGACCAGGAAGCAGACGGTGGCGGGCGGCGAACGTTACACGTTCCCGGAGCTCGACCAGCTCGCTCATGAGGTGCTTGACGCGGAGGAGGCTGAACGCGAGCGGGAGCTTGAGCTATTCCAGGAGCTCGTCGCGAAGCTCGCAGCGGGGGCCGCGCGCATTCACTCCCTCGCTCATCGCTTAGCTGCTCTCGACGTTGCGGCAGCTCTCGCTGACGTGGCGCGAGAGTATGACTACGTTGAGCCCACCGTGGACGAGAGCGAGCGGCTCGAGCTTGAAGACGCTCGGCACCCGGTCGTCGAGCGGCGCGCGGGGAGGGAGCGTTTTGTGCCGAACGATGTGCGGCTCGATGCGGGAGGTGAGCGCATGTGGCTCATCACCGGGCCGAATATGGCAGGAAAGAGCACGTTCCTCCGGCAAACGGCGCTGATCGTGGTGCTCGCCCAAATGGGCTCTTTTGTGCCCGCGAAGCGGGCGCACATTGGCGTCGTCGACAAGATCTTGTCCCGCCTCGGCTCGGGCGACAATTTGGCCGGCGGAGAGAGCACGTTCATGGTCGAGATGAGAGAGACCGCGAACATTCTCAGAGTCGCGACCCGGGCTTCCCTGGTCATCGTGGATGAGATCGGGCGCGGCACGAGCACCTTCGACGGTCTCTCGATCGCTTGGGCCGTGGCTGAATACCTGCAAGGAGTTGTGGCCTGCCGGACGCTGTTTGCGACTCATTATCATGAGCTGACGCGTCTCGCTGAATCGAGCCCTCACACGACGAATCACGCAGCGCTCGCCAGCGAGGAGGGCGGCACGATCGTCTTTTTGCACCGGATCGCGAGCGGCGCAGCTTCCAAGAGCTACGGCATTTCGGTGGCGCGGCTCGCCGGACTGCCCGCGGAAGTCCTGGAGCGCGCTCAGACCCTGCTCGAGGCCTTGGAGAGCGAGCCGAGCGCGGCGAAGCTGCGCCCGGCCCAGACGTCCGCCCCAGCGCCGAAGAAGCCGAGTGAGCTCGAGGAGCTCGTTCTTTCTCTCGACCTCGATCGAATGAACGGGCTCGAAGCGCTCACGTTCCTCCACGCGCTTCGAGATCGCGTCCGCGGTCGCTCGAACTGAGCGACTCTCGAGCGAGAGCGCTCACGTTCCTCCACGCGCTTCGAGATCGCGTCCGCGGTCGCTCGAACTGAGCGACTCTCGAGCGAGAGCGAGCACCCTTTCGCCCGCCCACTCGATCGAGAGTTCAACGGGGTCTGGGCGCCGCCGCTTTCCGCAGTCGATCCTCGACGGCCTCGCCGAGCTCTCCGCCTCGAGGCACCGCCGCCCAAATCCGGTCGCAGCCTGCTCCGTCGAACCTTCGCAGCGCGTCGTAGAGAGTTCTCTCGACGTCGCTGGGGGCGGGGCCGGGGGCGAGCAGGAAGAGCTCAAGGGCAGGGCGCCCAGGTCGCTCGATGCGGGCGCGATACTGCTCGAGGCCTGAGCCGCCTTCGTTCGGTATTTTTTCGAAGGCAAAAGGCAGCGATCTCTCCTCGTCGATGGTGAATCCGGGAACGAAGAGGCCGATCCTCAGATCTACGCGCGAGCCCTCTGCGATCTTCCCCCAGAGCTCGCTCGGCTCGATGAGCTCAAGAGGAGCGCGGGGGGCGTAATGGGACTCGAGGAGGCCAGGTGCGCGCAGCTCACTCGAAGGGGCACCCACGGTGCCCACGGGCACTCCCAGGAAGTCGGAGAGCTCTAAGCGCGAAACCCCGCCCGGGCGGAGCACTCGGGGCTCATCGCGAACGTCGAGGATGGTGGACTCAACGCCGACGGCGCACGGTCCTCCGTCGAGCACGATCGGCAGGCGCTCTCCGAAGTCCGCGCGCACGTGCGCCGCGGTGGTAGGACTGACCTGACCGAAGAGGTTCGCCGAAGGAGCGGCGAGGGGCCGACCATATAGCTGGAGGAGCCGAGCAGCGACCGGGTGCGCAGGTACTCGCACTGCGACGCTCTCGAGCCCACCGGTGGCTTCTCTTGGCACGGCGTCCGAACGCTCGAGTACGAGAGTGAGGGGACCAGGCCAAAACCGCGCCGCGAGGCGAAATGCGATCTCGGGCGGTCTCTTGGTGTACGCAGAGAGCCAGCTTGCGTCCGCCAAGTGGACGATGAGCGGATGATTCGTGGGGCGGCGTTTGAGCTCGAAGATGCGCCGAAGCGCCTCAGGATTCGTTGCGTCACCGGCGAGCCCGTAGACCGTCTCGGTCGGCAAGCCGACGAGCTCGCCTGCGGCCAGTCGTTCTGCGGCAGCTTGATATTCAGCGTCGTTCGGTTCGGGGGAGGTCAACGGGGAGGCCTATAATCGCGAATTCCTTGCGCGGGTAGCGGGATTCCAGTGGCGATTCCAGTGGCAAAGGACGGTCAGCGCGCTGGGTCGCGGCGAGCGGCGCCGGATTGTCCGGAAATACAGTTGAAATCGGCGAAGCATGCAGTACGAAAAAACCGGGCGACATCATGCGACTCCGGAACTCAGCCGATATTCGCACACTTCTCTTCGTGGGGCTCTACTTTGCCGTGACCGTGGTCGCGTGGGTGACCTTCGGGACGGTGCACTTAGGCTGGAGCGTCCTGCTCCTCGCGCTCACCTGCGTGCTCTCCTTCTTGGGCGCTGTGGCGACCCACAACACCGTTCACTGTCCAGTGTTTCGAGAACGCTGGGCGAACCGTGTGTTCCAGGTCGTTCTCTCTCTCACTTACGGCTCACCGGTGAGCTCCTTCGTTCCCGGTCATAACCTGAGCCACCACAAGCATACCCAGTCTCCCCGCGACGTGATGCGCACCACCAAGGTGCGTCACAACTCGAACCTCTTGAATATGCTCGAGTTCGTGCCGCGGGTCGCCTTGGCGATCATGAAGAACGACAAAGTCTACATGGGAGCGATGCGCGGGACGCACCAGGCCTGGTACAGGCAGTTCCGCATCGAGCAGACGGTCGTGTTCGGCGTGACCGCCGTTCTCTTCCTGCTCGATTGGCAGAAGACGCTCCTCTACTGGATCGTGCCGCACCTTTACGCAGCCTGGGGCATCATCGGGATGAACTACCTGCAGCACGACGGCTGCGATATCGAGCACCCCTACAACCACTCGCGGAACTTCGTCGGAAAATGGGTGAATTTTATCACCTACAATAACGGCTACCACGGCATTCACCACCGCATCCCCGGCGCTCATTGGTCCCTCTTGCCCAAGCTGCACGCCGAGAAGATCGCTCCCTACATCGACCCCAGGCTCGATGTGCCCTCGTTCCCTGTCTACCTCTTCCAGACCTTCGTCTGGCCCGGCACGCGCCAGATGTACGACGGGAGCCCGGTGATCTTGCCGCCGGAGCAGCCGGACGAAAACTGGATCCCGCGGCCGGAAGAGACCCCCGAAGATCTCGGCGCCATGGCACCGACGGGTCCGGGCGTCGTTGAGGCCGAGGCTCGACTCTACGCTTGAGGTCTGGTGAGCGGGCGGGCTTTCGCCCGCCCGAGCTGTGAGCGATCTGAGAGGCCCTCAGGGCGCTTCGCGGAACAGGCGCTCGAAGTTCTCCTCGAAGGTCCGGGCGGCCTCCTCGAGGGGGACTCCCCAGAGTTCGCTCGCGAACGTGGCGGTCCCTCGGACGTGCATGGGTTCGCTCCGCTCCCCCGGGACGGGAGCGAGGTACGGGCAGTCGGTCTCGAGGAGGAGCTGGGACCGGGGGAGGGTGCGCAACATGCCGGTGAAGGTTTCGCTGCGGCGTACGTTGCTCGGAATCGACAGAAAATGGCCGTAGTCGGCGATCTGGCGGGCGAGCTTGAGGCGGCTCGAGTAGCAGTGCCAGTTCACCCGCTTCACTCCGAGCTCGACCAAGATCTCAAAGCAGCGAGCCTCCGCCTTGCGTGTGTGGATGATGATGGGCTTGTCGAGCTCAAGCGCGACCTGAACGAGCGAGCGGAAGACCTGCTCTTGGCGCGCCCAGAATTGTTCGGGGACCCAGTGGTGGTCGAGGCCAATCTCACCGATCGCGATTGCGTCCGAAGCGTTCTCCGCGATCCATGCGACAACGGCCTCGGCGGGTTCGATCTGCGTATCTTCGCGCGGGTAGTCCACGCCCGCCTCGGTCATCTCGGGCAGGACAGCGTCGACGGGGTAAAGTCCGAGCGCGGGCCGGACCAGGGAGCTCTCGCGGGCGAGGGCGAGGACCTTCTCGTTGTCCTTTCGGTTGAGCCCGTTGGAGATGATTTTCGTGACGCCGGCTTCTTTCGCGCGCTCGAGAACAGCGGGGACCTCGCCCTGAAACTTCGGGCTCGTCAGGTGGGCGTGGACGTCGAAAAGGCGCATGGTGGCTCGAGCGGGTTTTATCGCGCCTTGGTCCGCGGTCGACTCACATCGACCAAGAAACGTCCCCGGAGCGCCGAGCGTCCGAGCAGGACCGGAAAACGGAGCTTTCCGCGATTCGTCAGGGAGAACTCGCACTCGAAGGATATGCCGCGGATCTGGACGAGGGTACGGATCACGTAGCGCCGCTCGTCTCCGCCGCTTGAAGAGCGAACGATGCGTTCGTCGACGAGCCGCGCCCGCACCCGGCGTACGCCACCGGTCTGCCAGCGCTCGACGCTCGCCTGACGCCGAAGGAGCGGTGGTGTAAACTCGACGAACGCCCCCTGCTCGTCCTCCAAGAGGACGACGTCCCGGGCATGCAGCACGCTCGTCCGCGCGCCAGTGTCGATCTTAGCCGCAATTCGGTCGACCCCGAGTTCGGGGAGGCAGATCCATTCCCGCCATCCGACCGAAGGTCGAGTCACGACAGGGGGCTCGGATCCGTGAAACGGGGCAAGAACCAGCTCGGCGGCGGCGCTGCTTTCTCCGCAGGGAAGCGGCGAGTGCGACGATCGAAGAGCGCGATGATCTCTTCCTCGGTGCGCACAGGCGCGCCCGGGAGCTGGACGAAGGCTCGAGCGAGCTTCTTCTTCTGGCCCGTCATGAGCAGGAACCAGACCTGGAAGAAGTCGTATCCATCGAACACGATCGCGTCCTGCTCACCGTACAGGCGGATGTTCTTGGCGAATTCATCGGCCATCTCCGAGTAGTGCAGGCTCGGGCTGATGTGGTGAATGATGTGGTACCCGTCATTGAAGCAGCGCTTGTTGTAACGGGTGTTGATGCAGGTGATGCTGCTCTTGAAGTCGTTGTTCGGCTCGTCCGGGTCAACGAAGGCGTGCTGTCCCCAGTTCCCCGCCATCATCAGCGTGCGCACGACGAGCACCGGGAGGACAAAGACAATGAGCGTGGCTTGCCAGTTGACGAGGCAAAGCAGGGCGCAGGTGAGCCAGAAACCGAGCTCACCGATGGCGAGGCGCGCGACCAACTTCCCGCTGCGCTTGGCCCGGTGATAGAGGAAAAGCTCAGGTAGACCGAAGAACATGAAGCGGCCCCAGTAGCGGAGCCAGTTCGAGAAACGATCCCGGTCGTAGGGCATCGTGCTCGAGAGGTCGCCCGGGAGGTTCCCCTCCTTGTGGTGCATCCCCATGTGGTGGACGAAGTAGCTTTCCGGGGTCTCCCCCATGAAAGGTCCGATAGCCCAGGGGATGAAAAGGTTGAGCGCCCGGAGCTTCCGATTGAAGAGGGTCCGGTGGCTCGTGCAGTGGAGCATCAGGATGAAGCGATCGACAAACAGCGAAATGCCGAGCCAGTAGGGGATCGCCCAAAGCCAGATGGAGTCCGCGTCGCGCGTGAAGATGAAAACCGCTGCGGGCCAAACGAAGACCGCGATCGTCAGCGCCAAGTTGACGAAGACGACGTCTCGGGGGTCGTTGAGAGCTTTAGCCCAAGCCCGGGCCCAGGCGGTGTCGAGCCGCGCGAGAGGGGCTTCGTGGACCGGTCCGGTCGGGGCCAGAAAGGGGGCCGGCGCCTTTGCAGTGCCTTCGAACATCGGCGCGGGCTATAGCTGAAAATGGGCTCCCTTGCCCGCGCTTTCCGTGGACTTCCGGGTCTTCCCCCCCGATTTTTCCCTCAGTGCAAAGCTGGATTCGCGCCCCATCGGCTTGCGAATTTTTCGCAGCGGGTCATCGTAGGCTCATGAGAAACCTGAAGACCCCTCTGTCCGTGGTCCTGGCTGCCGCTGCCTATCTCTCCGCCGGGCAGGTGCTGGCTTGTGGTGGCGAAGGCAAGCACGACAAGGACGAGCCTGCCCCGTCGGCTCTGTGTGGTGGCGAAGGCAAGCACGACAAGGACGAGCCTGCCCCGTCGGCTCTGTGTGGCGGCGAAGGCAAGCACGACAAGGACGAGCCTGCCCCGTCGGCTCTGTGTGGCGGCGAAGGCAAGCACGACAAGGACGAGCCAGCCCCGTCGGCTCTGTGTGGCGGCGAAGGCAAGCACGACAAGGACGAGCCTGCCCCGTCAGCGGTCTGAGGTTTTCGGCGTCTTGATGGAGAGAGGTCCGGGGATCCTCGCCTCTCGTCCTGAGGAATTCTTAGGACGCGACTAGCCGGAGCGGGCGCTCTCGACCGAGCAGCGCTGCGGCGTGGCTGGTCGCCGTCGGACCTCCGCCGAGCATGCGTTCGAGCTCCTGCCTGCGCTCTTCCGGGCCCAGGACTCGAACCTTCGAGGTCGGTGCGGGGACAAGAGATTTCTCGACCAGGATATGTTCCCGCGCCTTCGCGGCGAGGAGCGGTGAATGGGTCACGGCGATGAACTGGCTGTCGTCCCCCTCTTCGAGCAAGGCCTGGGCGATCCTGGTGTTTGCCTCGCCGCTGGTTCCGGCGTCGATCTCGTCGAGAACCAGGGACTGGGGACGTGAGCGACTTGTAAGAAGCAGGGCCAAGAGCACCCGGCTCAACTCGCCGCCTGACGCGGCGCGACCGATCGGCACTTCTTCGGCGCCGGGGTAGGGGGAGAAAAGAACAGTCAGCCCGGAGACGCCGCTCGGGCCAAGCTCCACGAGCGAGAGTTCGAAGCGGACGCTCACCGCTTCGAGGCCGAGACGGGCGAGGCGCAGGGCCAGTTGTTCTGTGGCTCGTCGTGCGCCTTTCGCGCGCCGCTCGTGGAGTCGATCGGCCGCCCGGACGAGCTCTGCCTCGCGCTCTGACACTGCTCTCGCGAGCTCAGTCGCGGCCGTTCGGCGCCGCTCGAGCTCCTCGAGCTCACGCCGCCTCTCCGCTGCGAGTCGGGAGAGTTCCTGGGGAGCTACTCGGTACTTCTGGCTCAAGTCGCGGACTCTCTGGGAGAGCGAGAGCGTCTCTTCGAACTCGAGCGCGTCGCTTCGCCCGTCTTCGATTTCGCGCTCGAGCTCGTAGACGGCTTCTTCAATCTGATGCAACGCGCCAGAGAGCAGCGCCCCGACCTTTTCAGAATGCACTGCGCTCAGCGCATGCGCTGAGCGCAGTGCTGCGCGCAGGGTTTGGCGGATGCTCGTGGTGTCAGTGGGGCAGAGCTCGGCGAGGAGCGCCTCGGCGGCCTCGATGGCGCGCTTTCGGTCTGCGAGCGCTTCGGCTTTCTCTTCGAGGGCGTCGAAGTCGAGCTCCGGGAGCCCGTCGAGCTCGGCGGCTTGGTACTCGAGGAGCTCCCGGCGCGCCTCTGCCCGCTCGAGCTCACTGGTCACCTGGCGTAGGGCGCTCTTGGCCTCGGACCAGGCCGCGTGAAGCTCACTGACTTTCCGGGCCTCTTCGGAGAGACCGAGCACGCTATCGTAGAGGGCGAGCTGCGCCTTGGGTTTGCGGAGCAGCGTGCTCTGCCCCTGCGTGGAACTCGCGAGGAGGCACTCTCCGACCTCAGCCAAGGTCTTCAGAGGGACCTTCTCGCCGTCGATCGTGGCCCGCGTGCGGCCCCGTTCATCGATTTCTCGAGAAAGGACGAGCGGTCCCTTCGCTCGCCGGCCGAGCGCCCCGAGCACTGACTCTTCGAAGCTGCCCGGGCGTACGGTGAAGACCGCTTCGACCCGCGCGGGCAGATCAGGATTCGGAACCGGGGCGGCGAGGCGCGCCGATCCGAGCACAAACCGGAGTGCGCTCAAGAGCACCGACTTTCCGGAGCCGCTCTCGCCGGTGATCACGTTGAAGCCCGGCGACAAGGCGATCTGTTCGCTTCGCATCAGGCCGATGTTTTGGATGGTGAGGCGCGTCAGCATGGGAAAGAGGGTGCATGGAAGTGCCGCGCTTGTCTCTGACAGACTATGTCCTAGGATGCAATGTGTCCTAGCGAGCCGAGGGCTCCTGGCCCTCCGGCCTCGGCTGAAAGGCCGTGCTGCGCAATTGATCGCGCCGCACGTGGATTCGGCGCGCCCGCCTGCTAGGGTCCGCGCCCCTCCTTCGGAGGCCTACTTTCTCTGCACTCTGGCGAGCCATGATCCAAGTCCAAGACGTCTCGATGAATTTCGGTCCCCAGGTCCTATTCCAGGGGGTCAGCACCACGTTCCATCCGGGGGAGCGCTACGGCCTCACGGGCCCGAACGGCGCTGGAAAGTCGACGTTCATGAAGATCCTCTCCGGCGACATCGAACCGATGAGCGGTTCCGTGCAGCGTCCGAAGAAGACGGGCATCCTGCGCCAGGATCACTACCAGTACGAATCGACCAAGATTCTCGATGTCGTCCTCATGGGCAACGCTCCACTCTGGAAGGCCCTGAGCGAAAAGGAGGTCCTGCTCGCGAAGGGGGACCGACTGACCGACGACGAAGGCATGCGGCTCGGTGAGCTCGAAATGGTGATCGCCGAAGAGGACGGTTACATGGCCGAGGCGGAGGCTACGGCGCTCCTAGAGGGTCTCGGCATCGACCCGAGTATTCACCAGGAGACCCTGAGTGTCCTGACAGGCGGCGACAAAGTGCGCGTGCTTCTGGCGCAGGCTCTGTTTGGAAAGCCCGATGCGCTCCTGCTCGACGAGCCCACGAACGCCCTCGATATCGGCAGCATCCGTTGGCTCGAGAACTTCCTGTTGTCGTATTCCGGAACCCTGATCGTCATCAGCCACGATCGCCACTTCTTGAACTCGGTTGCGACCAAGATCGCTGACATCGATTACGAGACGATCATCGTTTACCCCGGCAACTACGACGACATGGTCGAGGCCAAGGCCGAAGCGCGCGGCTCCCTGGAGCTACAGAACGAAGCCCGCCAGAAGAAGATCGCTGATCTCCAAGAGTTCGTGCAGCGCTTCCGCGCGGGTTCCCGGGCGAGCCAGGTCAAGTCCCGAGAGCGTCAGCTCGAGCGGGAGAAGCGAGAACTCGCGAACTTGAAGCGCTCGAACATCCAGCGTCCGTTCATCCGCTTCGATCAGAAGCGCCCGGCGGGCAAGCAGGTCGTGACCGCTGAAATGGTGAGCAAACGCTTCGGCGACGTGACCATCTGTGAGCGCTGGAACTTGAGTGTGATGCGCGGCGACAAGATCGCCATCGTGGGACCGAACGGCATCGGTAAGACCACGCTCATCAAGCTCCTCCATGGCGACGTGAAGCCGGACGAAGGCCGCGTCGAATGGGGTTATGAGACGCACGTCGGTTACATGCCTCAGGACCACCATGAGGTGATCGAAAAGAGCGACATGTCGGCGCACAAGTGGCTCTGGCAGTTCAACACCCACGCGGACGAGGAACAGCTGCGGGCCCTCTTCGGACGACTCCTCTTCACCAAAGACGAGCCGCTCAAGCCGACCAAGGTCCTTTCTGGTGGTGAGACGGTTCGTCTCCTGCTCGCGAAGCTCATGATCACGCAGTCGAACGTGCTCTTGCTCGACGAGCCGACGAACCACCTCGATCTCGAGGCGATTCGCGCCCTGACCCAGGGCCTGGCGGCCTTCGAGGGGACTGTCGTTTTCGTGACCCACGACCGCGAAATGGTGAGTCGAGTCGCGACGCGCATCTTGGAGATGAGCCGAAAGGGCATTCGCGAGATCAGCCCCGAGCAGTTCGACCAGGGCGAGTTCCTCGTCTGAGGGGCCTTTGCAGCCTGCGCCGACTCGCGTCGCCTCTGCGGGGCTTGTTCAGCTCGACTTGCGAGCGCCGAGGCGCTCAAGGAGCGCGGTCGGTCTCGTCTGAGAGCGGGCGGCGTTCTGCCTCTGCACAGCGTGGAGCTCCTTTTGAGCTTCGATGTGCTCGGGATCGAGCTTGAGGACGCGGCGCAAGGTTTGTTCGCCTTCTTGCCCGAGTCCACATTTGACCTGGAGCACCCCGAGATAGAACAAGATGCGCGGGTTCTTGGGGAAACGCGCCGCAGCGCGCTCCGCCACGCGGAGCGCGCGATCGCTGCACCTCGGATCGGCGACTGCTCGGGTCCAGGCGTCAAAGGACGCGGACTCGACGCTCATCTCCTCGCCGCCCCGCGAAGAGGCCGGCGCCTCGGTGCTCGGTCCAGGCGCGCGCGTCGGAACCTGAGAAGTCCGGACGGGCATGCTGTAGAGAGGAGACTGGGCCTCGGTGATGGCGCGGGGGCGAACAGTGCTCGCGGGCGGGACGCGGGTGCTCGGGGCGCGCTGGGAGTGGGGCGGCAAGACGCTCGCAGTTGGTGGGAGAGCGCTCGATTTCGGCGGCACCGCGCTCGATTTCGGCGGCAGCGCGCTCGTCTTGGGTTCGGCACGGAGGCCGCCTGTCGCGAGCAGCGCCCAGATGGAAGCGATCAGCGCTTCTTCGGGCGCGATGCGCCGGAGGCGCATCGTTTCGAAACTCACGGGCTCGCGACGGAGCGCAAGGAGCACCTGGCGCGTAACGGCGGGCAATTCGGTCGGCAGGGCGGTGCCGACCGGCTTGAGGATCGCTTGCCGAATGGAGGTGACAGCTTGCTTGTAGCTCGTCAGATCGCGACCTTTCGCGAGGACTGTCGCGAAGCAGAGCAGCGGGTCGAGGCGGGCGCGAACGAAGTCGTTGCTCTTCTCCTTCTCTTTGGTGAATCGATAATCGAGAGCGACCGGTGCTTCGACGAGCTCGCTGAGCGCTCGGAGCAGACAATGTTCACGGAGGCGTCTGAGGGTAAGTTCAGGGAGCAGGTGCAGATGACCGAGAGCGGTGAGCTCGTCGACGCCGTGGGCTGCGGCATGCTTCTGGAGGAAGTCGATCTGTTCAGGTGGAAGAACATCCGAGAGCTCGCTCGAGACGAGGCGACCTTGCCGCGGGGCCCGAACAGCCTCTGGGGCCCCAGCCTCAAAAAGGAAAGTGGAGCGACCGAGGCTCTGGGACTGGACATTTAAGGTCCCCGTGAAGCGAACCTCCAGGGCCTTAGCGAGGAGCAGGACGAGATCCGCAGAGGCGATGCGCCCGGCTGCCACGAGTCCGTGGATCTGCTTGCGGATAGTTTCGTCCATATCTCTGCTGCCGCGTCCTTCGAGAGGGTGATCCGCATTGGATCGTGCGAAGTCCGCTACGGCCTCTGTTCTTCGATTGTTTACTGGAAGTGACCTCCTCCACAACGATCCAGAGGCACCTGACCGTATTTCGGTGCGACTGGTGATGCCTGTGTGAGCGATGGGTGACGAGGTGGGATGCGCGGATTTTCGCGGATTCGAGGGAAAATTCCGGCCTGTCTGCGAACGGCGCACATCCATTCGGGACAGGACATCTGCCTACGGCGCTTGTGTTTTTGACTATGTCGCTCTCGGCGCGCTTTCTACGGAGCGACGCAGGGCAGCATCTGGAAACGCCCGCCTTCGAGGGGCTTTTGGCGATAGCAGACCAAGCGACATACGTCTTCACTCACAAATGCGAGCTCGAACAGGTAGATCTCGTCCCTTTCGACCTCGAGCTCTAAGGAGCGAGAACAAAACGCGTCGGTGACGCGCACGATCCGGCTCGGGGCATAACAGCCCATGCCGTAGCGGGGCCCGCCACAATAGCCGATCGGGTAACCGGGCTCGCGCTGCAGGTGATAAAACTCGGCGCTTGCTGTGAGCGTGATTTTTCCGGGGCGCGCCATGACAACGCCGTTCAGCGTGGAGAGCGCGCGATAACCCGAGACTTCGCGAGACAACGCGGTCTCACCGTTGACGGTGAAGGTCTCTCGGAGCGTCGGTCCGAAGGGAGCGCCGTAACGTCGTCTGAGTTTCAAGAGCGCATGAGGCGCGTCCGGACCTGGCGGCACGTAAGATGGCACGCACGAGGCGAGCAGGACTCCGAGCGCCGCAAAGGCCCAGCGCGCGCGGAGGCCCTTTCCCTGCCCGCTAGTAGCAGGTCGCGTGGCAACGGCTTTCGCTCTGGTCACAGCGTTCGATCTCCTCGCCTGTTTGGGCTTCGAGCACGCAGCGGTCCTTCTCCTGAAAACACGCCGCGACGCAGGGGGCGCGCGCCGGTCGCGCGGGCTCAGCGCAAGACGAAACGGCGAGCGCTGCACAGAAGAGCTGAGCAGTTCCGGGGCCGCGGCGCATGCCTCCTCGATAGCAAAGGAGCCCGGGCGGAGGAAGCGGAGGCCGAGCGCTCTTCGGCGCTTTCCCGTGAGGATATGTTTTTACTCATGGCTCTTGCCCGTCGGGCAGAACGGGTAGTCCGTCCTCGAGCTCCGCAAACCCCCAGAACTCTGGCTCCGGACGCAAACGGACGTCGAATGTTTCCTCGACCTGTCGGCGGACGACATGAGCGAAGCGCACGACGTCCTTCGCACTTGCACCGTCGTGCGCCACGATGGCGAGGGTATGGGCGGTGGAGAGTCCGACAGGACCGAGCCGCGTGCCCCTCGTGAGGCCCGACTTTTCGATCAACCAAGCCGCGGGGACCTTAAACGTGCCGTCGGGGAGGGGAAAATGGGGAACGGTCGTGTGCTTTCGCTGCAGTCTTTCGAACGCGGCGGCTGGCAAGACTGGGTTGGTAAAGAAGGAGCCACAGCTTCTGTGATTCGGATCGCTCACATCATAGACCATCGACTTCTTGCGCCGGAGCGCGACAACGGCGCGACGCGCGTCGGCCAAGGTCGGCTCAGCGATGTCCGAGAGCGCCGCCTCGAGCTCCTTGAAGGCGATCGTAGGACGGGGATCTTCTTCGAGGCGAAAGGTGACGCTGACGACGATACCGAGCGCGCTCCCTTTGCCCTTGAAGATGCTGCTCCTGTAGGAAAACTCACAGGCTTCGTTCGAGAGGGTCGTCAGTGAGCCGTCCGTCGGATCCATGACTGTGACGCTCTCGATCGTCTGGGCGACCTCTTGGCCGTAAGCCCCAACGTTTTGGATCGGGGTGGCGCCGACTGTGCCCGGGATGCCCGAGAGGCACTCGAGGCCCCGATATCCTCGCTCGACGGTTTGGCGAACGAACTCATCCCAGCTCTCGCCCGCCTCGACCTCGGCGAGCACACTTCCGCTCTCGGCCTGGAAGCGAATTCCGCGCGTCCGCATCAAAACGACACTCGAGGCGACCCCTTCGTCCGCGACGACCAAGTTGCTGCCGCCGCCGAGCACTCGGGTCTCGAGACCGAGCTCCTGAGCGCGGGCGAGCTGGTGGGCGAGGGACGTTCGACCATGGACGACCAAGAAATCAGCGGCAGGTCCTCCGATGCCGAGGGTCGTATAGGGGGCGAGGTTCTGTGAGACGTCTTGTCGGAGGTGACCGCGGGCGAGGGGCGGCGCCTCGGTCGAGTGGGGCCAGGGCATGTGACCTCTTCGGTTGAGCTGGGCGAGAAGGGCGGGGCTCAAGTCGGTGCCCGCCAGACCGAGGGTCGAGAGTCCGATTTCCTCGATACACTCGAGGAGCGCGCGGAATTGTTCGGCGGGGCGGGCGCGCTTGTCGAGCAAGACAAGCCGGTCGCCCCTGAGCTCGCAGTAGCCTCCGGCGCGGTCGAAAGGTCCCTGGAAGGTCTCCTCTCTCACCACGACCCCGCGCGATCGCAAGACCTGACAAAGCTCCACGAACAGCGGCGGCACGCCGGGGGCCGCGGATTCCGAGGGCTTCGTCATATGGTTCGGGGATTATACACGGTCTGGGCGGCCTCGGGACCCTTGCTGAAAGGTATCCCCTTGGTAGAAAAGGCGAGCGAGTACGGGCAGACGAGGATTCGTCGGCTGTCGGCTCGAGAGAGTGAATGAAAGCGGCGGCTGCTCCGGGGCTACTCGTCCCGGCGGTGGAGGCTCGAACCCTGAGCCTTCCAGGAACTAGCAGCGATGACCAAGACACGGAGGGCTGCCGCTTCGAAAGGAAAACGAAAAATGACATTTACCGAAGCTGCGGCTCTCGTGCTGCGTCTCGTAGGCAAGCCTCTCCACTATAAAGACATCACGGATATCGCGATCGAAAAGGGGCTCTTGAGCCACGTGGGCAAGAGCCCAGAGGTGACGATGGGGTCGCGACTGAACTCGCTGCTCAAGAAGTCGGAGCGTGAGAATCCGCTCAAGCGTGTCAAGCCGGGGGTGTTTGCTCTTCGTGATTGGAGCGACGCTCAGGTGACCGAAGGACTTGCTGATAAGAGGCCGCCTCTCGAATGCATCGATCCGGCCGCCCTCGAAAAGGCGCTGGCTGAACACGCGGAGTCGGGCGCAAGCGACGTCGAAGCGGAAGAAGTCGCGGCCCACGTGCCGCTCTCGGATATCGACGTCCCCGAGGACGACGAAGAGAAACATCGCGCAGAGCTGTCCCAAGGGGCGAGTGAGCTGTTCGCGCCCGAAGAGGACGACGATGAGCCGATCTTTGCTCCTGAAGAAGAGGAGACCTCCGCTGACGCAGCGAGCGACGGCGAAGGCGGGGACCGAGCTTCGAAGCGACGCCGGCGTAGGCGTCGGGGTCGCGGGCGGAGGGACGAGGAGTCCGATGATGTCAGCGGTGACGACCTCCCGGCCTATACCGTCTCCGATGCAGAGCCGGAGGAGGCGCTGGTGGCGAGGATCGACGAAGGCGGCAGCGCCACTCTCGAGGTCCCGTCGACGGAACTCCCGCGCGATCTCGTCAAGGTGCTCGAAGCAGCGTTTGGCGATTTCGATCGCTCGCGGGGGCCTGTGGCCGCTTCCCAGCTCGCTGACCAGATTCGAAAGCGCAGCCGCGGCGAATCTCAGGTCAGCCCCGCGTCGCTCTTGCTCGCGGCCGCCGCCGAAAATCTCAAGGCCTCGCGCAGCGGACAGGGACCCCGCTTTCGCATCAATGGCTCAAAGCTCAGCCCCATGAGCTGGTACGTCGACCGTCGTGTCGACGAAGCGCGTCGAGCGCTCACCCGCGCCGCCGAGAATTACCGCGCCGCCCAGAGCCGCGCCCTCTGTGAACAACTCGCCCGCCTGCCTCATCGCGCGCTCGGCGATCTCGTCGTATTGCTCCTCGAGCGGATGGGCGCCAAAGACATCACCCCGGTACGCCGGGCTGGCACCCACGGCTCCGAGCTGCACCTCAAAGCTACGCTTCAGCTGCGCGGGGTCGAGAGCGCCTGGGGCGCGATGACGAGCGCCATTGTGGTTCGCCGGGACGGTCGAGATGTCGGTCGTGAGAAGGTCCTCGAGCTGCGCGGCTCGCTGCACCACTATGGCTCCGCGGGGCATGGCTGGCTGATCACCAGCGGACAGGTCCTGAGCGGTGCTCGAGAGGAGGCTGCGTCCAGCGCGGCGACACCGGTCTCGCTCACCGGGCGCGCGGAGCTTGCGGAGCTCTTCTTGGAGCACGGCATCTTGGCGCAGCGCGCGAGTCTTGATGTCGTCTCTCTGGACTGGGACTTGCTCGACCTGCTCCAGAACTCGGGCGGAGGCTCGGCGGGTTGACGTTCTCTCGGACGCTCTTTCTTCCGCTGCTGTTCGTGCTCGGGTGCGGGCGGGCTCCGGTCGCTCAAATCCACTCGGCGAGCGAGGCCCTTTCGCGGGTTCGCAAGCAATCGGAGTGCAGTCGTGCGCTCTCCGGCGAGGCGCGCCTCTCGTTTCACGGCGATGGGCGGCGGCTCGCTGGGCGGATGCTTTACCTCATGGAGGTTCCCGACCGGATCCGCTTCGACGTCATTAGCCCTTTTGGGGCGACGCTCTCGACGTTGACCTCAGATGGCGAGCGCTTTTCTCTCTTTGACCTCCAAGAGAAGAGCTTCTTCTTCGGTCCCGCGCGCACCTGCAATGTGATGCGGTTCACCCGCGTCCCCTTGCCCCCGAGCGCGCTGGTCGAGACCCTGCGCGGACGACCGGCGACGATCGTGCACGAGCGTTCGGAGATCCGCTGGGTCTCCCCGCTCTTCGGCGGCGGGCACTACGAGGCCACGCTCTACGCCGGACCGGGGATTCGACAGGAGCTTCGCTTCGGGGTTCGCGATGAGGATTACGATGCGCCTGTGGACGCACAAAGGCTCCGCTATCTCGGCACCCGCGTCTTCGAGGGCGATCGGCTCAGCTACGAAGTCACGCTCAGCCGCTACCAGCGCGTCTTGAGGAAGCCCACGGTGGCGGGAGAGGATCCGCTGGACGTGCCGCTTCCGCCGAGCGGGCCAGAGTGTGACGCGGAGGTGCCGGGACTCGTTCGGTTCCGAGCCCGTGAGACGGGATACGATCTCACGATCGACAACGAAGAGGTTTGGCACAATCCGCCACTTCCGAGCTCTTCCTTCACGCAAGAGGCGCCCGGGGGAGTGCGACAGCTCGAGAGTCGCTGTTCGGACTGACCTGCGAGTTACCTCGCGCCGTTCGGCCTGAGGCTCGGGCGGCGCAGCTCAGCCGAGCTCAAGGAGGCGTGGTGCTTTCGAGGGCTCTCAAGATCTCGCCCGGCACATCGGTGATGACGCCGTCGACGCCGAGAGCGGCGAGCTCTCTTGCGCGGGCGGCGTCATTCACCGTCCAAACGTTCAAGACGAGCGCGCCCTGACCGCGGAGCCGCTGGACCGTGGGAGCGTCGAGCAGCGTCTGCATGGGGTGAAGACCGCCTGCTCCCGTGAAGCGCTGCACCCAACGGAGAGGAAAGCGGAGGCGCCGTTCGTAGAGGTAAGCCGTCGGAATCTCCGGCCGGAGACGCCAGAATTTCTGCAGAATGCCGACATGAAAGCTCGACACGAGTATCCGCTCTCTGCCGCGGAGAGCTTCGGCGGCCGCTTGCGCGAGCCATCCGGAGAGCGAGCCTGAGGGCTTCAGCTCGACGTTCAAGAGAGCATTTCGGCGCTCGCTGAAGGCGAGGACTTCGTCGAGGGTCGGAATTCGTCTCCCCTCGCTTTCGGAGACGTGCCGGAGCTGGGCGAGGGGTGTGGCTCGGAGCTCGAGCAGACTACCGTCATCCTTTCGGAAGGCTGCATCGTGATGGATCACGAGCGCGCGATCGGATGTGACCCGCACGTCGAGTTCGACGCCCTCCGCCCCCAGGTCCATCGCGAGCTCGAATGCCTCGATGGTGTTCTCGGGGGCTGCCCTTCGCGCGCCGCGGTGTCCGTAGATGAGCGGCCGGCTCCCTTCCGGTCTCTGGAAGGGGGCGAAGTTGTTCATGGCTCGGGCTCCACGGAGCTGAGCTCCGAGAGGATTTCGTCCCGGACCGTTCGAGCTCTCTCGAGATCGCTGAGGGAGAAGGAGATCCCGCCGACCACGGGGTGTCCCCCGCCACCGTAGCGCGCGCACAGGGCACCGAGGTCGTGCTTTCTGGGTTTTCCGCTCCAGGGATTGTAGCCGATCGAGATGCGGATCGCGGAGCTGAGCTTGGCCAAGATGACCGAGTAAAGGGCGCTCGGAAACTCAGCGTAGATGGCGAACTTAGTGACGGCTTTGATTGAGTCGGAGGTCAAATCGAGGTGGGCAATCTCACCCTTCAGCTGGCCGCGTTCGCGCACCAGGGTTCGGTAGTGCTCGTGGTGCGGCGCGATGGATTCGTAGCGAGCCGTGACCCAGGGGTGGCTCGTGAAGGCGTCGAGACCGTCCCGCTCGATGAGCGGCACCGCCATCGACAAGAACCCGTCATCTCCAAACTGCTCGACGACGCTCACCAGGCGCAGCACGGGGCTCTGGGTGTCGGTCGCCGCCTCGGCGCTCGGAAAGCGAGCAGCATCGACGACGTCGGCCCAGTGGATGAGTGATTCGAGTCCACTCGCTTCGAAGCCGGGCTCGTCCGCGAGGTGCTCCGCGAGCAGGCGGGTGCAGGAGCTCACATTGCCGTCGTAGACGAAGTTTCTCGGGTTTTTCGCGCGCTGGGCCGAAAAATGGTCCGAGGAGCCGGGCTCCGAAAACGCCGTGCGATGGTGATCGAAGTAATAATGAAGCCGGTCGAGCGGTGCGTACCGGTAGTCGAGCACTGCGATCGCATCGCAGTCGGTCGGAGCTTCCGGTCGTCCTTGCTTCGGACCATAACCGCAGGCCCGATAGGTGATCTCATCGACGTCGCGCTTTTTCCAACGAGAAAACACGACGGCGCTCGCGAGACCGTCGAAGCAATGCCCGTGCGTCGCGCAGAGCAGGCGCATTATTCAGCGGGTTCCTCGGCGAGGGTGAAGTCGAGATCCTCCTGCTCGCAGAGCTGATCGAGCATCTCGTGGAGCGCATCGGTCGAGATCGTCTCCGGAACGTGGAGCTCGGCCTCGAGCTCGAAGAGCGAGGCCCCGGAGAGAGGTGCCGGGACGAGCCGCGAGGAGAGGGACGCGACGTTGATCGAATGGCGCGCGAGGAGCTCGGTGACCGCTTCGACGATGCCCGGTCGGTCCAGCGAACTCACCTTGAGGTGAATGGTGCGACCTTCACGGTCCGAGGCTCCTTGGGTGCGTTTCGCAAAACAAGAGAGCCCCGTGTCAGCTTCCGCCTCCGAGAGGTGCTCAAGGAGGGCGTCCAGGCGCGCGGCGGGCCCGCTCACCAGCATGAGCACGGCGAATTCCCCGCCGAGCTTTGCCATCCGAGTGTCCTCGATGTTTCCATCGTAGCGTTTAACGAAAGCAGCCAGCCGGTTCACCAGACCGGGCCGGTCTGGGCCGAGCGAGGTCAGCACAATGCCCGGCCGCTCCCGGGGGGAGCTTGTTCCGTCGCGCTCAAAGGCGGAAGCTTTCATATCGGGTATGCTAGTCACGGAAACCAAGAAAAGCGAAGGGCAGGACGCAGCGTGACCCTCAAGATCGATCGCGACCACTCCAGATTTCGAGACATTGTGCGAGGGCGCATCCGCAAGGGACTGCGCGAGTACATTTCGCACGGTGAGCTCATCGGGAAACAGGGGAAGGACCTGGTCTCGATCCCCATCCCCCAGATTGACGTTCCGAGGTTCACCTTCGGGAGTAAGAACCAGGGCGGAGTTGGCCAAGGACCCGGGCAGCCCGGGGACGCCCTGGGGGACGGCGAGGAGTCGGGCCAGGGGCAGGCGGGCGAAGGTGAGGGAGACCACATCATCGAGGTCGACCTCACGCTCGAGGAGCTCGCTGACATTCTCGGTCAAGAGCTCGAACTTCCCGCTATCGAGGACAAGGGCAAGTCTCGCATCCTCAGCCGGAAGGACCGCTACACCGGCATTCGCCGGGTAGGACCCGAGTCCTTGAAGAGCTTCAAGCGCACCTATCGTGAGGCTCTGCGGCGTAGCATTGCTGCGGGGACCTACGACCCGAAATCGCCGCTCATCGTTCCTCAGGCCGACGACAAACGGTTCCGCTCCTATCGCTCCGAGGAAGAGCGAGCCGCGAACGCCGTGATCATCTACATGATGGATGTTTCCGGATCGATGGGCGACGAGCAGAAGGAGATCGTGCGCATTGAGAGCTTCTGGATCGATACCTGGCTCCGTCGACAGTACGACGGCATCGAGAGCCGTTACATCATCCACGACGCGGTCGCTCGTGAGGTCGATCGGGACACGTTCTTTAAGACCCGAGAATCCGGCGGGACCATGATTTCGAGCGCCTATCGTTTGGCCGACGAGATCATCACACGAGACTACCCCGCCTCGGAGTGGAACATTTATCCGTTTCACTTCTCCGACGGAGACAACTGGTCGACGGATGACACGCGTCTTTGTATCGACCTTCTCAAGAACTCGCTCCTGCCCGTTTCGAACATGTTCGCTTACGGTCAGGTGCACAGTCCCTACGGCTCGGGCCAGTTCATCAAAGATCTTCGAGAAAACTTGCCGTCGGAGCCGAAGCTCGTCCTGAGCGAGATCCAGGACCGTGAAGCCATCGTCGGCAGCATCAAAGAGTTTCTAGGGAAGGGCCACTAAAGAGACCATGCCGTCCGGATTCAAAGACTCGAGCCTTCCGCTCTACCTTCTGCGTGAACAACAGCGCATCGAGGAGATCGCCCGGGCCCAGGGCCTCGATTTCTTCCCCACGATCTTCGAGATCCTCTCCTACGATCGGCTGAACGAGATCGCCGCCTACGGCGGCTTCCCGACTCGTTATCCACATTGGCGCTTCGGAATGGAGTACGAGCGCCTGTCCAAGAGCTACGAGTACGGCCTGTCGAAGATTTACGAGATGGTGATCAACACCAACCCGGCGATCGCCTATCTCCTCGAAGGGAACAGCCTCACGGATCAGAAGCTCGTCATGTGCCACGTCTACGGCCACGTCGACTTCTTCAAGAACAACTACATGTTCCGTTCGACGGATCTCGACGCCACAGGGAGGATGGTTTCGCTGGAACCGCCGAGCGGACCCTACGATCCGAACCGTCGTTGGATCGACAAGATGGCGAACCATGGCTCGGTGGTGCGCCGCTTGATCGGTCGTCATGGCATCGAGCCGATCGAGTCATTCATCGATACCTGCTTGAGCCTCGAGAACCTCATCGACCCTCAGTCACCCTTCATCGTGCGTAAGCGCTCGGAGCCGGTCGAGGAGGACATTCCCTTTGACGTGACAGTCCCGCGCCTCCGCGCCAAGGACTACATGGAGGAGTACATCAATCCGGCGCCGTACATCGAGGCCGAGAAGAAGCGCATCCTTGACGAGCGGATGGCGCGGAAGGTGAGCTTCCCAGAGCAGCCGGAGCAAGACATTCTGCTCTTTTTGATTGAGCACGCTCCGCTCGAAAAATGGGAACGGGCGATCCTGACCATCATCCGCGACGAAGCCTACTACTTCGCTCCCCAGGCCCAGACCAAGATCATGAACGAGGGCTGGGCCAGCTATCATCACTCAAAGCTGATGACCGAACATGTCCTCGATTTCAGCGAAATCGTGGACTACGCGGATAACAATGCGGGCGTGATGGCGACGAACGGGCGCCAGCTGAACCCCTACAAGCTTGGCGTCGAGCTGTTCCGGAACATCGAGGAGCGTTGGGACAAAGGTCAATTTGGACGACAGTGGGACGCTTGTGATGACCTCGCCGAGCGCCGGCACTGGGACTTGCGCCTCGGGCTCGGGAAGAAGCGGATCTTCGAGGTTCGTAAGTATTACAACGACGTGACCTTCCTCGACGAGTTTCTGACCGAGGAGTTCGCGATGGAACACGGGCTCTTTACCTTCGAGTGGTCCGAACGCAGGGGCAGCTTCGAGGTCATGAGCCGCGAGTTCCGGAAGGTGAAACAGAAGCTTTTGTCGCAGCTCACCAATGGCGGGAATCCCGTCGTGCGCGTCACCCACGGTAACTATGAGAACCGAGGGGAGCTCTTCATCGAGCACCAACACACGGGCATCGATCTCAGGCTCGACTACGCTGAGCGAGTGCTCGAAGCGTTGGTGCGGGTGTGGAAACGACCGGTGGTGCTCAAGACCATCATCTCGGAAGAGCCTGTGCTGCTTCGCTATGACGGCAAGGTCCATGGTCGCCACGAGCTCAGCGCCGCGTGAAAGTTCGTCTCCTCCTCCTGGCTCTGCTTCTGACTGCCTGTGCTGAGCAGAGGCAGGTCGAGGCTCCTCCGCGGCCAGCCGCGGATCCTCCACCCGCTTGGGAGCGAGGAGAGACGACGCCCGAAGAACAGAAGGGCCCCGAGGGAATTCTCGACGCGCCGCTCTGCACCGACGGGAGCCCTTATTGCAAGAGGTGGGGCGAGGCGGGGACCCTTCTAGAGAAAGGAAATGTGAGCGCGCTCCGAGAGGAGCTCGAAGCTCTGATCGAAACGGAGCCGAGTCGGTTCGAAGCTTGGCTTCTCTTGGGGCGGCTCGCGCGAGCGCGGGAATCTTTGGCCTTCGGAGAAGGCGGGGAGGGCAGTCGAGCTTCGCTTTTGGCCTTTTCGCGTGCGAGGGAACTCAGCCCCGATCAAGACGTTGTTCTCCTCGAGCTCGTCCGCACCTGGCTCTCACTCGGACAGGCCCCGGAGGCGCAGGCCCTCTTGTCGGCGCTACGCGAGCGGCACCCGAATGACCCTGAAGTGGCGGGCGCTCTGGGCGTGGTGAACCTCGCGGAGGGGAAGGTCGCAGAGGCTCGGCAATGGTTCAGTCGAGCGGTGGAGCTCGATCCGAAGAACGCCGAACGCTGGAGCGCGCTCGGGACCTCGCGCCTATTGGAAGGAAAGATGGACAGCGCGGAGGCGGCCTTCCGACAGGCCGTCGCCCTCGATCCCGCTCTCCCTCAGGCTCACGGCGATCTCGGCGCGTTACTCTTGCTGCAAGGCAGGCTCGATGAGGGCCTCGCGCACCTTGAGCGGGCCCTTTCGCTGAAGCCGCGTCAGGCGACCTACCTCTCGAACCTCGCCTACGGGCGACATTTGAAGGGGCGTCCGGACGCCCTTGAGACAGCACGCGCCGCAGTGCGCGTAGATGAAAATTTAGTGAGCGCCCGGCTCACGCTGGCGCTGATCCTGGCAGCGGCTGGAGATCTCGACGAGGCCGCGGTCGAAATCGAACGAGCGGCGCGCCTGGCTCCCGACGATCCGCGCGTCCAAACGGCACGAGAAGATCTCGAAGAGCTGCGCACAAGCGGGCGGTGACCTCTCAATGTGCTCTCGGGCTCTCCGGAAGCGGAGGAGGGCGCTTGTCTTCGGGGGGCGACTGTTACTCGGCGACGCTGGAGTCGTCACCAGGCGGAGCGCTGTCTTGCTCTGACTCGCTCTGGCTCTCCTCCCGCGAGGGGCCCTCCGACGGGCGCAGCTTGCGGAAGGTTCGGACCGGGAGCTGACCAGCACGGGCGTTGACCGTCAGGCGCGCGGGTTTCTCGGCGCGCACGATGCCAACGAACCCGGATTTTCCGTACTCCGCGCCGCTCGAGGGAGACACGAAGCGCGCCATGACCCGGTACTGGCCGGGGGCATCAAAGGTTCCAGCCGGACAAGCTTCGGGGAGGCGAATCGGGAGCGAGCGGCTCGCGCCCGGGGTGAGTCGCGTGAAGTTATGAGGCAGAGGATCAACCTTCATCGGCTCGAGCACGCAGGTCGCCGCGCCCTGAGGGCCGATCACCTCGAAGGAGAAGAGCTCACGCTTGAGTACAATGTCGAGGGGTTCTCGAGTTTGGTTCTTGAGAGTCAGCTGAAGTACCTTGGAGAAGGTCCTATCGGCGGTCCCCAGATCGGCGAGAGTGAGCTTGAGCGGGCTCTCGCGGCGGCGCGCTCTTTCAGCTTCCTGAGCTTCTGAATCCTCATTTCGAGGAAGAGCGCTGACTTTCGACAGAGGGTAGGTCTCGCCGAGCATGAACGGGGCGCTCGTGAGCACCTTAGCGGTGCGAGCGGGGGCGCCATCTTCTTCTGGGGGAGAGGTGAGCACGAAGGGAGGCTTGTCGGTCAGCGCTCGCTCGACGCGCTTTCCTCGTTCCCAGCGGATCTCAGTCTCGACGGCGTAGCCATAGGCCGGCTGGACCTCGGTTCCCTCGACCAAGAGATCGTCGGGGACGCGATCCCGCGGATCGAAGGATGCGACGATGATCTCGCCGGGACCGAGCTCAATGGTTTCGTCTGTCGGAGTTTTGGGCCGGATGCCGAAGACCTGTGGCTTGGGTGATGCCTGCGCGGCTGGCTTCGAGGCGTCCTCTGCAGGAGCGGAGGCGCTCGGGGGGATCAGCGTGAGCTCGAGGAGTCCCATGTCTGCGGCGAGCACAACTGGCTCTTCGCTCCGATTCTCGAGGGCCAGGGTCCAGGGCAAATCCGCGGTCCTTTGACCGAGGACAAAGACGACGCCGTGTTGTCCCTCGGGTGTTGGCGCTCTCGAAAGAAGGTCGCGGGCAAACTCGCGCTCTCTCCTCGTGCGCTCTGCGTCGACGCTCAAGGGGCGCCGTCCGCTGGAGGTTTCTTCTTGCTCCTTGTCCTGAGCGGGGGCGGTTTTCTCGCGGGAGGGCTCGTCCGGAGGATCGTCGTCCTCTGCCGGGGCCTCGGTCGGGTGCTCCGCGGGAGCGGGCTTTTGGCATCCGACGCCCAGCGAGCACAGGAGCCCTAGGGTAAGGGCGCGGGCTCGGGACGAGGAGAGGCGTGCGGTGAAAGTAGCGCGCATCGTGCTCCGTTCCCATTACCATGGGGTTTTCGGGGGGGAAGGGTTCTTTTCGCCGAAACCGCAGGGCCCGTAGCGCGGGGCGTATGGTTGACGAGACAGAGCTCCCATTCGAACCTCCTCGGGGCCGTGGCCTGTCGCCTTTATGCCATCTTGGACGATGGCCAGATCAAAGTTCGAGGTCTCTCCTTCGAAGAGGTCGCGGAAGGCCTCTTGGCGGCCTCGCCCAGCCTCCTTCAATACCGGGCCAAACAGGTGAGTCGAGAGGAGGCGCGCGCTTGTCTTGCTCTCATCATGGAGCTCCGCGCGGAACTGTCCCCGTCGACGGAGATCTACATGAACGACTGGCCGGACCTGGCGAGCGAGGTGGGCGCAGACGGGGTGCACGTGGGGCAGATGGACCTGTCAGTTTCGGAGGTGCGGGCTCGCTACCCGACGCTCCGTGTGGGGCTCTCGACACACAGCGTAGCGGACGTGGAGCGCGCGCTCGCGGCGAGCGCGATCCCCGATTACCTAGCGATTGGACCCCTGGCGCAGACTGGGTCAAAGGAAAATCCCGATCCGATCGTGAGCCCCGGGGAGCTGACAAAGGTCAGCGCTCTCGTGCGGGCCAGAGGCATTCCTTTGGTGGGCATTGGTGGTCTCAATGCTGAGCGGGGTCGAGCTGTGAGTGAGCTCGTAGATTTCGTCGCAGTCATCGGGGCATTGCTCGAAGGGACGACGGGCGTCGAGACTCGGGCAAGAGTCTTGGATAACGCGCGCACGATCGAGGCGGCTATCGCGGGCGATCGCTCAGTTCGAGGATGAGCGCCTCGAGGGCGAGCGCAGGCGAGCCGTTTTGCTCGATGGCGCGGGCAGCTCGGAGGACGATGCGGTGGTCCTCTGCAAATTCGCCGAGTCGCTCGGGAGCCCGCTCCGCGCGCTCTCGCTCCCTGAGTGCATAGGACGTTCCGAGGTATCTGAGGTGGTCGAGCAGTACGTCCCGTTCCCCCGGACGGGACTCGGCGAAGCGCACGGCGGCGCCTGGATCGCGCGCCTCGACGGCCTTCTCGACGGCTTCCACGAAGTTCGCGTACGTCGCGCGTTCTTCTTCGCTCCCGAGTAGACGAGCTCGATCGAGGCTGCCCTGGGCTCGTTCGAGCAGATCTTCGTCCGGAGACAGGCCTTCGGTGTGAAGGAGTGTCCTGAGCGCCGCTTTCGGCAGGGGACCAAAACGTACCCGGATCGTACGAGATGCGATCGTGTCGATCAGGCGCTTCGGCCGGCTGGTGACGAGGATGAAGTGAGTGTTTTGTGGCGGCTCTTCGAGAGTCTTGAGGAGCGAGTTGGCTGCGGCGATCGTGAGTTCGTCGGCGTCCAGGACGATGATGACGAGCGCGCGCCCTTCGTGGGGACCGTAGCCCATGCGCGGAAGGACGATCTTTCGGATTTGATCGACGCTGATGCCGGTCGACTCCTGGCTGCCAATGAGCGAAGCGGGATAAAGCCCGCGCCCGACCATGATGACGTCGGGGTGCCCGGGAATCTCAGGCCCCTCTGTCGCCAGGGACATCGCCCTGGTGCAGGAGCTGCAGGTGCCGCAGCCGGCGACGCGCTCGCAAACGAGCGCGCGGGCGAGGAGGCGTGCTGCGAAAGTCTTGCCGACCCCGGGGGGCCCTTCGAAGCGATAAGCGTGGTGGACCTTGCCCAAGCTAAAGGCACGCTCGAGCGTCGTCTTGGCGGCGTCTTGCCCGAGGAGGTCGTCGAAGCCCGGCATCTCTTTGAGTCCGCTTCTATAGCGCATCTCCGCCGCCGATGCGCCGAAGGCTTCGCCTCGCTTGTGGGCCCCGCGTCGTTCCGCACAAGAAACGGCGCCCCGCACACTTCCCATCCCCCCAGAGGGAAAGCGTGCGGGGCCACCGAGAGCCGAAGTGCGTCTGTCAGGAGGCGACGGATGCCTGTTCGACAGCTTCGAGGGTGGTCGGGATCTGGGCGAGGCGCGTGAAGCACTCGTACGCCTTCTGGTCGGCCTCGGAGCCTCCTTCGAGGGTTGAGGCGAGGGACAGACCTCGGAAGGTGGAGAGAATGAGGCCCGCGAGGCACTCGGACTGATCTTTGCGCACGGACCGCGCCTCGAGGGCTGCACGCAGCTCGTCTCTGGTCTGGGCTTCGACGGAAGCCACGAGTTTCTTGAGGTCGGGACGGCGGCGCGCCTCGGCGATGAGCTCGACGTTCAGCTCGGCGAGCGAGGGGTGGGCTCGGAGCGTGTCCCAAAGGGTGGTGAGCAAGTCCTTGACCGTCGGCCCGGCGGTTTCCCCGGCCGTCCTCACGGCGTCCAAGTACTTCTCGGCGGCGTGGGATTGAACGCTGAGGAGCAATTGGTCTTTGCTCGCAAAGTAATAATGAACGATGCTCTTCCGCAAACCCAAGCCATGGGCGATGTCGGCCAGCGTGGTGGCTCCGATGCCGCGTGCGGCGAAACACCGGCCTGCGGCTTCGACGAGCGCGTGCACTCGAGCGATCGCGGCGTCAGTCGCCTCCCGAGATTTCGGGATGACCCCCGACGCGGGCGTACGCGTGCTGGGGACGGGTTCGAGGTCGAGGGCGTGAGCGTGTGAGGTACGTGACTTCATCATCGGTTCCGAGGTGGACTTTCAAATGGGGTCTCGCTCGAAACCCCCGACGTCAACCCCTGACGGATGAGCTCCGTTCGGCCACGCTCAGTGATGAAAATTGCAGAAGGAATCCGCGTGTTTATGCGCGAGGTTCGGAACAGTCGCTCGTTTGACTCGCTGGCCGAACAACGAGGGCCTTTCAGTTTCTGACGATTTCACCCCAGAAGGGCATCCCTCGGCGGGCCGACCAGCCAGGCTCCCCGAACTGTCCCGCTTGGCGATTTTCGGCAAACGATCCCGGATCAGAGTCGCTCGACCGCCGGAGCGTGAGGATGAGGAGCTCGTCGGCGAGATACTCTGGGGTCGTGTCGCTCTTACGATTCCCCTTCGCAGAGACGTCTCCCGTACCGACACCGACGATCTGGGTTGTGGGGGGGTAAATATCACGCCACTTCTCTCGGACCGTTTGATTGCCGCGGCGAGCTACGCGGTAGCGATGCAGGCGAAAACCAGGCACGCCACGCTGAAGGAGAACCCGCTGGCCTTTCGGGAGCTCGGCGAGGGGACGCTCCACTTCGTCATACGGAAGAGCCTCGTCGATGCGCCGAATCATCGTGACCACTTGATCGATCTTCGGACCCAGCACTTCTGCGCGCACGACGCCATCTTTGACGCTCATGTGCAGTACGACGGGGAAGTCGAAAGGGTTTCTCAGGCGGAAGTTGATCGTCGGATAGACCACCGTCGCGTCGAGGCCCATCTTGATATAGGAGCTCGGCCGCGTGTGAGGATAACGCTCGACGATTTCGAGGCCCGCGAAGAACGCGGCTCCATGGAGTGTGCCTGAGATCTGGCAGGTGCCCCCGCCGATGCCGTCCGCGAGCTCGCCGTCCGCGATGACGGTGGCGACTTTATAGCCATGAGCTTCATCGCGCGGCCCCACCACCCGATTGAAGTCGAAAATTTGTCCGGGGAGGAGAACAGTTCCGTCCAGCGAAAGCGCCGCGCGACGTAGGTTATAGGTGCGGGCCTCTGCGGCTTTCGAGCGGCTGTACTTGGTCTCGAAGTGGCCGAGCACGTTCTCGAAGCGAACGTCCGACAAGTTCTCTTTTCTCTGGGCGGCGGGCCGCGTCACGAAAGCGACCTCCGCGCGGAGCTCACCGCGAGCGAGAGCTTGGTCAATGCGCTCCAGGGTCTTGTCGACGTCGAGTGCGCGCCCTTCGACGTCGCCCCGTACGCGCTTCTCGTTGAGATCGATGCGCGCGTCTTCGGGACTCGTGTCGAGGGCGTCCTTGAGGCCGAGCAGGACACTCAGAGCGAGGCCTGCGTCGAGGCGAAGAGGGACCGGGATCGAAAGAGGCTTGTCAGTGCTGAGCGCATGGTATCTGCGTCGGAGCTCGCTCGTCCCGTCCCTTAGGTCGCGGATGAAGTTGCTGAGGCGGGTGGTTTCGATGGTCGCGCCCAGCTTCGACAGGCTGACAATCTCTGCCCTTTGGTCCGGCAAGACAAGGGTCAGGGTGCTCTCGCTGAACTTGCGGGCTCGCTCGAGGGCGGCATCGATCGCGCCATGATCGAGGGGCAGCTCCTCGCCCAGGAAGACGGCGCGCGGGGGGGCGCTCTCGGACCTATCATGAGTCGATGAGCGCGGCAAAAGCAGAATAGACAGCGCGGTGCCAACGGCGAGGGCGGAGAAGAGGACCGTGAGGGTCGAGCGTTTCTGACTGTGTTTCGGGGAGCTGTCGTGGCTCGGGGCCTTTTGAGCTTTCGGCACGGCCTGGGCTTCATAGCGCACCTTGGGGCGATGTGGTGCTGATTCGCCGACCCTTGACGCTTTCGAAGGAGCGCCTCTGGCTCTCGTCTACAGCGCCCGTGAAAAAGTTGGAGCGGGTGGGGGAGGATACGCGGGCCGACTGGCCTTCTTGGTGGCTTCTAGGAAGCGTGAGGTCACGCGGATTTCCCCCAGACGTGCTAAGGCTGGGCCGGCTCCTAGAAGAAGGTACGCGACGTCGCTCCAAGGGCCATGAGAAACGAGACTTCCTGCGCAATGGTGGCCAGAGGCCGGGCGTGAAAACTGAAAAAGATTCGATGCCGAAGCAGTCGGTTTGGCCAGAGAAGGTCGAACGGAAGCTTGAGAACTTGCCGGCGCGTCCCGGCTGCTACGTCTTCTACGATAGTGAAGGGAAGGTCCTCTACGTCGGCAAGGCGAAGAGCCTGCGCGCTCGCGTGCGCAGCTATTTTCAGGAAGGGGGCTCTGACGGCCGCGCCTTCATTCCCCTCCTTCCGAAGCTCCTCGGTGATATCGAGACTTTCGTCACGGAGACCGAAAAAGAGGCGCTGATCCTCGAAAACAGCCTGATCAAGGAGCACGCCCCGCGTCTCAACGTTCGCCTGCGTGACGACAAAGAGTACCTCACGCTTCGGCTGAACAAAAAAGCGGCCTGGCCCAGGCTCGAGCTCGTGCGGCGACCCGCGCCCGATGGGGCTCGGTATTTCGGTCCCTACCATTCAGCTACCGCAGCGCGTCGCACGCTCCACCTTGTGGAGAAACATTTTCAGCTTCGCACATGTTCCGATCGCGAACTGAAGAGCCGCAGTCGCCCCTGCATTCAGTATCAAATCCAGCGTTGCCTCGGGCCCTGTGTCTTCGAGATCGATGAGGCGCGTTACGCAGGCCAGGTGCGCGCGGTTGAGCTATTTCTGCTGGGGCGGCACGACGAGCTCTCTCGGGAGCTCGAAGAGCGGATGCGCGCAGCCGCGAAGAACATGCAGTTTGAGGTCGCGGCCATTTATCGCGACCAACTCGAAGCTGTCACGAAAGTGCGTGAGGCTCAGCGCGTCGTGACCGTCAGCGACGTCGATCAAGACATCCTCGGCATTCATCGAGAAGGGGACGTCGTCGAGCTCAGCGTCGTCTATGTTCGCCAAGGCCGCGTGATCGAAATCTGCAATGTGAGTCACGTGCGGACTCAGGTGAGCGATGACGAGATCGTGGCGGCATTCCTTCGGGAACACTACGGAGACGGCGGCCTCGGTTCGGCCTTTGTTCCCGACGAAATCATTGTCCCTGTGTTGCCGGAGGCGACCGCGGGCATTGTGGAGTGGCTCTACGAGAGACGGGCCCGCACCGCAGAGGGGCGAGTAAAAAAGCCTTCTCTTGTCGTGCCCGAGCGGGGACCGAAGAGGCAGCTGCTCGAGCTCGCGCGAGAGAACGCGGAGCACGCCTTTCGCGAGAAGCGAAGAACGACGGAAGATATGGATCAGCGACTCGCCGCGCTTCAGGCGAAACTTCGGCTGCCGGCGCTCCCCCGGCGTATCGAGTGCGTCGATATTTCTCATCTTGGAGGTGAGGCCACCGTGGGAGCTGTTGTACGCCTGACGGACGGAATCCCCGACAAGAAGAACTACAAGTCCTATCGCGTGCGGAGTGTCGCTGATGGCGACGATTACAAGGCGATGTACGAAGTGCTGCTCAGGCGCTTCGGGCGCGGACTCGAGGAGCGGCGCGCGGCGAAGGAGCGCGGGGAAGAGCCTCCCAAGAGCACCTTCGAGCTGCCGGACCTGTTTGTGGTGGATGGAGGACGCGGCCAGCTCGCTGTCGCCGTTACCGCGGCCGCCGATCTTGGCCTCACGGATCTTCCGCTGGCAGGGCTCGCCAAGGAGCGAGAATCGGTGACCGGCGAGAAGCTCGTCGACCGCGTCTATCTCCCTGGGCAGAAGAACCCGATTTCGCTCCGCCCCAATACTCCTGAGCTCTTCTTGCTCGCTCGCGCGCGCGACGAGGCGCACCGCTTCGCGAACTTCGTGCGGGAGAGACTCGGCAAAAAGCGGCGTCTTCGCTCGGAGCTCGACGATGTCCCAGGGATTGGCCCGAAGACCCGCCGGCTCCTCCTTTCCCACTTCGGCAGCTTGACCGCGATCGCCCGAGCGTCGGATGCGGAGATCTTGGCCTTGCCAGGGGTCACGAAGAAGCAACTCGCGGCTCTTCGGGGGGCCGGATTCCAGGCGCCGGACGGGGAGCCGCCCGAGGATGAGGCTGTGTCCCCGGCGGAAGGGATCCCCGACGAGGATTTCAAGGACGCTGAACTCCCCTCCGACCCCTTGGCGCGCGCGCCGGAGGCTTCCAGATCGGAACCTTAGTTGTCAGAGATGTAAACTAAGTTGTCGGTTGCGGCGGAAAAGATGAGCCGGTGGGCTGAAAATCCGCCGGTTGGGATTGGAACGGCCATTGCTTTCTGAGTGAAACAAGGTGAAGCTCGCGCGGTCCGCTGGACCGGGTGGTTTGTCACCGACCGCACCCTCCACGACGCCCTCCGGGGCCAATGAAACGAACCAAGCCATGAAATCTGAAACCCGTCAGCATTCTCGCCGGATCCCTTGGTTGGGCGCCGGTCTTCGGAGCCTCTTCAGGCCGGGTCTCGTTGCTGCTCTTGCCGTCGGCGTTGGCGCTGCACTCTCGGCAGGGTGCCTCGAGCGTCCGATCTGTGGGGACTGCAAGCCCGGCACCAGCAACGTGATCGTGAAGAAAGTTCCGATCAACAACATCGCGAAGATCGACCTGCTCTTCGTCATCGATAACTCTGCGTCGATGGCCGACAAGCAGCAGGTGATGAAGCAGGCGGTGCCGGCGATGCTGAATCGCTTGGTGACGCCGAACTGCGTGCAGAAGGACGCTGACGGTAACGTCGTCGAGAGCGTTCCTGGCATTCGCGTCGGCAATGAAGTGAACTGTCCTCGTGCGGACCTCTCTCTCGAGTTCCAGCCGATCAACGACATTCACATTGCCGTGATCACCTCCTCCCTCGGAAGCCACGGCTTCGATCCGACGAAGCCCGCGTCGTGCGACAACGCTGCGACCCCCCAGAAGAACGATCGCGCCCGTCCGATCCCGCTGGTCCGTCCGAACGATCCGAGCGTGGCCGGAAAGGCGCCCTTCCTCACGTGGACCGGAGGTTCGGCGGAGCAGGCCGCTACCCTCGGTACCGACTTCGGTGACTACGTGGGTGCGGCAGGCGAAGTTGGTTGCGGTCTCGAGGCACCGAACGAAGCTTGGTATCGCTTCTTGGTCGATCCCGAGCCCCCGGCTTCGATGAGCATGGACGCTCAGGGCCGCCGCTCCGTGCGCGGTCCTGTGGACACCGAGCTTCTCGACCTGCGCAAGAGCTTCCTGCGTCCTGACAGCCTCGTCGCTATCGTGGTCCTGACCGACGAAAATGACTGCTCGGCGATGGACGGTGGCAAGTACTACGCCTTCGCTGAGTTCGGTCACTTGGTGGGTAACACCGCAGACCGGGCGTTCGAAGCGACGGACATCTGCGCGGAGAATCCGAACGACATCTGTTGCCAGACTTGCCGTGAATCGCGGGCAAACCCTGGATGTGACGCGCAGTTTGCGAAGTGCGCGGCTCAGCCTCTTCTGCCCCCCGAGCAAGATCGAAACAACCTGCGTTGCTTCGACAATCAGCGCCGATTCGGCTTCGATCTTCTCTACCCGATCTCGCGCTATGTTGAAGGCCTGACGCAATCTCAGGTGCGCGGGGCCGATGGGGATCTCCTGCCGAACTCTCTCGTTTCGGGTCGCGATCCGGGCCTCATCTTCTTTGCCGGTATCACCGGTGTTCCCTGGCAAGACCTTGCTACCGAGGACACGCTGAACGATCCGGACAAACTCAAGTACCTGACGGCCCGTCAGCTCAAAGAGAACGTCGTTGTAAACGGGGAGGACCTCGGGTTTACCTACTGGGATCTCATCCTGGGCGAGCCGGGCAAGCACGTCGAGTCGCGGTACTGCAGGGAGAAAGCGATCGGCGAGAACGAGTTCAGCGACCCTGCCTGCGGGGCGAAGCCCGTGCTTCCGAGAGATCCGTTCATGGTCGAGTCGATGGTGCCGCGCACGGGTCGTGCGGACATCACGTCAAAGACGAATCCGCGAGTGAACGTTTCGCTCACCGATAGTCCGGCCTGGAATCCCATCAACGGGCACGAGTACCTGACGGACAAGTTGAGCATCACGAACAACGATCTCCAGTATTCATGCATCTTCCCTCTCGGACCGTTCAATGCTGAAAAGGACGCTGCCACCTGTGCCGCGGATACCGCCTCCTGCGATTGCGGTCCGGACGACGCCAATGCGGACAAGCCGCTCTGCAAGAAGGCGGCGGGAGGTGCTCTCGACGGCGGACAGTACTGGGGTAAGGCGTATCCCTCGACGCGAACCCTCGAGATCATGAAGGCGTTCGGCGAAAATACGATCGCTGCCTCGATTTGTCCGAAGGTCACCGACGCTTCGAACAAGGATTACTACGGGTACACCCCGGCGGTTTCCGCGATCATCGATCGTCTGGCCGAGAAGCTGGGTGGACAATGTCTGCCGCGTCCGCTGGTCGCGAACGAAGAGACGGGCGAGGTGCCCTGCGTCGTGGTCGAGGCACGAGCCAAGACCGCGGAAAGCGATCTGCCGGATCTTGATTGCTCGCTGAGTGGTCGAGAGCCGACGACGGAGAAGGTGAAGAAGGCGGTGCTCGACGAGCTCGAGAAGGCGGGCAACTGCTACTTCGAGTCGACGCCTCTGGAGCAGCAGCGGGGGCCCTACCCCTGCTCGGCGATGCAGATGTGCTCGATCAACCAGCTCACCCAAGACACGCCCGAGGGTCAGTACTGCTTGAACGATCCGGGTGCGGACTCCGGCTCACCGGGCGGCGCTGGTTACTGCTACATCGACGAGAAGCAGGGCAACGCTCAGCTCCTGAGCGAGTGCCCCACGAACGAGAAGAGGAAGCTTCGCTTCGTCTTCCCCCAGAGCGCACCAACCCCGCAGAACAACACCACGCTGTTCTACGCGTGTGTGGGTGAGGCAGCGACCGGACGCTGAGGCGTCTCGTCCCTTCCGCAAGGAGGAGAGCGGCCCGAAAGGGCCGCTCTTTTTTTGTCCGGTTCCCTGTTCTGGCCCCGATCGTGTAACCTCAGGGCGTCCGTGGAGAACAAGAAGACCATCTTGGTCGTGGATGACGAACCTCACATCATCCTCGGCCTCCAAGACGCTCTCGAGTTCGAGGGATTTCGGGTTGTCACAGCTGCCTCGGGAGCGGAGGCGGTGGCTGTGCATCGGAAAGAGCGCCCCGATGCGGTCTTGCTCGATCTGATGCTGCCCGATCAGAACGGCTACCAGGTCTGCGAACAGATCCGGCAAGTCGATGGGACAGTGCCGGTCATCATGCTCACCGCGAAGAGCCAGGAGGCTGACAAGATTCGGGGGCTCGATGTCGGGGCTGACGACTATGTCACCAAGCCCTTCAGCATCGGTGAGCTCACCGCGCGGATTCGAGCTCTCTTCCGACGGGCCCAGCGCCCGAACGAAGGACCGACGATCACGATCGGTGACGTCACGATCAACCCTTCAGCGCAGACGCTCAGAAGGAAGAACGGGAGCGAAGAGATCTTATCCTTTTATGAGGTGGAATTGCTCCGGCTCCTCCACGAGCGCCAAGGACAGCCGGTTTCGCGAGAAGACATCCTGCGCAAGATCTGGGGACTCGAACAGAACCCTGGCAACAGGACGATTGACAACTTCATCGTCAAGCTCCGCAAGAAACTCGAGCGAGATCCCGCCCAGCCAACACACATCCTGACCGTGTACGGCTTCGGCTATAAGCTCGTGCCCTAACCTAGGGGGCGGACTGGGGACCGCCGAGAGGGATCGCCACCGGTACGCAGACTCCCGCGTCGGGCAGCGTGCCGGGACCGCAGGGACCAGCAGGTCGTGCGACCGGCTCCGCCGGTTTCGTGGAGGGCTCCTCTCGCTTCTGACTGAGGATCCCAAAAACGAGAGACAGGACCGCGACGAGTGCGGCGAAGATGAGCGAGCGGGGAGGCTTCGGTGGCACGGACTTGCGCTCGAGAGCGGGAGCGATTCTACTGATGATTTAGGTTCTGTGGAATCGGATCGAGCCTCTCAGGTCCCTTTCGTGGGCGACGACTTTGGCGAAGATGACGCGGCGCTCTTCGACGCCTTCGTCGTGCCCTCGTACCTCTCGCTCTTCGCGGCGGCGGCGCGCCCGCTTCTTTTGGTCGGCGAAGCCGGGCGTGTGGTGCACCTCGGCTGTCGTACTGGATATCCGGACGCGCAATGGCTCGAGGATATGCCGAGCACGACGGGGGTCGGGGTCGACAGCGTGCAGTCGTTCTTGTCGATTGCGTCGTCGCGCCTGGGCTCGATGAATATGCGCTACGTGCTCGGCAATCCCGCGCGCACCGGCCTTGATCCTCAGACATTTTCCCACGCGCTCAGCTTTCACCCAACCCGGAACGCCAAGGGGCGCATCGCGCTGTTCGCGGAGATGGGGCGCCTCCTCTATCCGGGGGGACAAGCGCTGATTTCTCTGCCATTTGGCGATTCCTTTCAAGAGGTCCTCGATCTGCTCGCCGAGTATGCGCTGAAGCACGACGACGCTGAGATTGAGGCGGCTTTCGAGTCGGTCCCTTTGCACCGCGGCACTCCCCATCAGCTCATGGAAGAGCTCAAGAGCGCGGGCCTCTCGGACGTCGGGATCGATATCCGCGAAGAACAGATCCCTTTCGAGAGTGGGCGGGCGTTTGTGGAAGACCCTGCCGTGCGACTTCTGATTTTGCCTCTGGTGGCCGCGTGGCTCGGGCGTACGTCCTTGCCAGACGAGGCACGCGATTACCTGGCTCGCGCGATCGACAAGTATTGGTCGGACACTGCCTTCGAGCTCAAGGTTCAGATCGCCGCCGTGAGCGCGCGCCGCTGACATAAGACGGTTCGCCTTGGCCCTTTGCGGTCAAGGAGCGGGCTGGCCCCAAGGGCCCGGGCACCATTTTCACTCCTAGTACCGGTACTGCCACAGCATATCGACACCGACGCCGAGCGTGCCGACTTCGGTCCGCGCCGACCATTGAGGGGAAAAGCGCCAGTCGATGGTCCCGCTGAATCCGCTGCGCGGTGTGGTGCCGGGGCCGGCGCGGTCTTGGGTGTATTTCCCTTCGAACCAGACGTTTTCGCTGATTTGGACGGCGGCTGAGTAGGAGTCGCGAGAGCGCTCGGACAGGCGCGCAATCTGGCCCTGTTGGGAGGTCTCTGTTTGAGCGCTGAACTCGACACCTCGAACGCCGCTTTGCCCAAGCAGCTCGTTCACGGCGGCAGCGCCGTAGGCGAAGCCCGTGTTGGAGGCATTGCCTTGAGAGCCGCCGCCGAGGACACGCGCGATGACCGCGTTTTCGCCGCCAGGGAGCGGGGGATCGCTGCTCCATTCGAGCCTGGGTGATTTGGCCCGACCGCTCAAGGCGGCGCGGATGAGGACACCGTCGCTGGCTCGCCAGGTTGCGGAGACCTCGAGCAAGGGATTCGATATGTCGGAGTTGTCGAAATAGACGGTACCGTGTTCGATGATGAAGACGCGCCCCATGACGTGGATACGCCCGCCGGGGACGAGAGCGATGCTGCCGTCCATCGTCAGATCATCGTCGATGTAGACGACAGGGTCGCCGGCCACTTTCAGGTTCAAGAACGAGCTCTTCACGCGCACCCGATCGCCGAGGTGAACGCTGAGCACGATCTTAGTGTCATCACCGGAAGTCGCTTCCTTCTCGAAGAGATTGCGCGACCCGGTGGTGACGACGATGGTTTCATTCTCGCGGAGAGCGATCAAGTTTCGATCGCTGATCGCGGGTAATTCAGCCTCAAGCTCGGGGATTTCGAGCTTCATCCGAAGCTCGTCGTCTTGCTTCTCCATGTCGAGCTGCCCTTTCCCGGAGAGCGTGGCGAGTTCAATCCCCTCGAAAAGGACGGGGACGTTGGTCTGGGAGAAGGTGATGCGACCGCCGGTCCAGTCGAGGTTGTTGAAGTAGAGAATTCCTTGCCCTTCGAAGTTCTCTTCGCTCGAGCGAGCCTTTGCGCGCAGGTTCGTGACCTCAAGCAGGTTGTAGTTTCCCTCGGGGCGCGCCTTGAGGTTCATGGTCACTCCCGTCAGCTTGAGGCGCATGCTCGTCGGGGTCATTTCTCCGTCGGTCAGAGATAGGTGACCCGAGACCTTGGCTCGCCAGGAGTCGGTCTCTTCTACGGGCGCGCCCAGCTCGAGACTCGCCTCGCCGCTCAGGGAGCCTCCGAAGTCATCCAGGACGTCTTCGAAGGCAGGAGCGAGCACCGAGGCATTGAAGCGCTTGGCGGTCACGCGGGCGACAAGCGGCTCCGCTGGAGAGAGTTCCACGAAATCTCGGGTCGCTCGCAGGGCGCCATCGACCTGAGCCTCGAAGGAGCCAAATTCGTCTTCGATCTCGATCGTCGCACCGACGCGGGCGCCGTTGGTCCGCATCTCAAGGGTCCCGTCCCCTACGCGCTTGCCGAGAGCGGAGATTTTCTTGATCTCGAGGCTCGAGCTGAGTTCGGGCAAGAGCTCCCGTCGTGCCACGGCGAGGGAGCCTTGCACGGTGCCTCGGATGCCTGTCTCTGCGAGCGGGACGATCAGATCGGTGGGCATACCGTCAAAAATGACCTGCCCTTGACCGAGCCAACTCGGACCATCGGGTGTTCCTGAGGGAAATGTGAGATCTGCAGACCCCGAGGCGATTTGGGTGCGGCCTTGGGTCAAGAGGATCTGGGCGGCGAGGGCGCGATCCATAGGGTCAGCTTGGAACTTCGTTTCGAGGCTGATGGGCTTGGCGATGCCGGAATCGCGGATGTTGAGCTCGTCGACGTTGACGGTTCCGGACACGAGGGGGCGGGACAGGGTGCCCCGCGCGGTGCCGCGCGCCGTCACGCGACCCCGCAGATCGGCGGCGGCCGGAATCGGGAGGGGAAACTCGGAAAGGTCGCGAGCGGGGATCGAGAAGACGGCGTCGAGAGGCGCCTGTTCGGTAACGTGGGCGAGGAGCGCCTCACTCTTGGGCATTTGATCCGCCCACTCAGCGAGCGGCAAACCGAGCTCGAGGCTCACCGTGCCGAGCGCGCCGAGTACGTCGGAGACGTGGGCGGCGACTGAGAGCCGCTTTCGATTCGGCTCGAGGTCTGCGTAAAGGGCAAGCTCAGTGCGATCGATGCGCGTGCCGTCGGAGAGCTCAAGGGCAAGCCCTTCCGTCTCGAGGGTCGCGCGAGCGAGGGGGAGAGCGCTTGGGTCCGGACGCTCGAGCTTCAAGGTACCTCGGGCGCGCCCATAGGTCTTCGGTACGGATGGGTCGAGCGGAAAGAGAGCGCGCAGGGTGCCAAGCTCAAGTCCGCTGAGTTCAGCGGAAGCGACGCCGCGCGCGTCAGAGAACGCGCTCAGCGAATGGGGGGAACCGGCGAGCTCAACATCCCAAGAGAAGTTCCCCTGACCGACTCCATCGACGCTGCCGTGCGCGGTCCCGACGAAGCGTCCTACGTCGAAGCGGCTGTCGAGAGAGAGGTCCACGCCGGTGATTCCACGCGCGGCGCCCTCTTCGACTTTGAAGGAGAGAGTCCCCTCGGACCTCTGGTCGAGCTTGAGGTCGGCGTTCATGGAGACCTTGCCCGAAAGGGCGTCGATCGGGAGCTCGAGGACGCGGGCGATGCGCGCGAGATCGAGGTTCTCAGCGTCGACGCGGAGCTCGGTCCTATTTCCTCCGGAGCGTAGATCGGCGGAGAGTCGGCCGGTGCTCTCTATCGCGAGGCCACGGAGATCTACATAAGAGTCGTCGTAGACGCCGTGATCGAGGCGCAAGAGAATCGGGGGACCGTCGCCGCGCACTGTCGCGTGAAGGTTCGAGAGCTCGACGCGATCCGTGCGTGTCCTCGTCTTGGCTTCGAGAGCAAGACCTCGCGCGGTCACCGCACTGAGAGTGGCCTCCGGTTCGAGCACTGGTCCCACGACGGCCAGGGTGACCTTCTGAAATTTGAGCTGTTCCGCGATAAAGGTGTCCGCGGTGAGTTTCAGATTCAGCTGTGCGTTCTCTGGTTCTGAGGGAACAAACTCGACGGCGCCGCGTACATTTGGGTTTTCGAGCCTGAACTGGCCGATGCCGAGAGAGCTGCCCGTGAGCGCTGGACGGAGAAGGACACGCTCATTGGCGATCGTGCCCGTAACCGTACCTTCCACCGTTCCATAGATGGGCGCGAGCGCCTGGATACGTGGAGATTGGGCTAAAATGGTTCTCTTGAGCCTGAGGTCGAAGTCGACAGCGTCGCGGTCCGCGTCTTCCTTGGAGAAGGAGATGTTCACGGGAATCGCCCGCTCGTGCAGGACGAAAGTCCCGCGCACCCCTCGGTCGTCGACGCTCCCGGCGGCGTCGATGGCTGGGGTCTTTTGACCAGCGATCTCGCCCGGCAGAAGCGTCGCGTTCCAGCTGACCGCGATGCGTCCTTCTTGGCCCCAGAGCTCGACGCTCGAACGCAGGCCGAGATGGCTTTCGGGCCAATCTTCGCGGAGCAAACGCAAGTTCACGCTGTCTGCATCCAAGTCGAAATCTGCCTCGACCTCGGGTGAGACGCGGAGACGCCCCTGGGCTTGGAAACTGGCGGCACCCGATTGGATCGTGGCGCGCACGTCGAGGCGAGGCAGGGTCCCTTCGATGTGATGATAGACCGAGACCTCTCCGTCGATCGGCCACTCGGGCAGCAGACGACGGATCGCCTCGCCCGGTGTATCAGCGAAGATGCCGTCTGCTTGAACTCGGCCGTCGAGGTAGCTGATGAGCTCGTGGCCCTGAATCTCTCCGGAGCTCAGATCGACGTCGGCGGTGATTTCGCCGGGAATTCTGAAACTGGCTTTTCCAGATAGCTCGAGAGGTTCGTCCAAGACCTCTCGAATCTCCCCCTGCATCTCGAGTACATCGATCGCTACGCCGACGTCGGTGACGAGGAGTCTGCCCTCTGCTCTGGGGACCTCAAAAGACCCTCCGGGTACGCTCGCGAGCTCGGAGCTGCCGGTGACGCGAAGCAGGCGGATATTCGGAAACCACACGCGCACGCTGCGACCGGACTCATCCGTCGTCTCGGTGCTTGTGCTCCGTGGCTCGAAAGCATCGACGATCGATGGGATGGGCTCTTCGTCGGCGCCCTTGGCGGGGAAGAGGTGAACCTTGCCGCCGTCGATGCGCACAGCGTCGACCACAATGCTGAGCTTCTCGAAGAATCGGAGCGCGCGGATCGTCGCGCCGAGCAGATCAAAGTCGACCGTGAGGCGTTCGGCAGCGATGACAGTGCGTCCTTCGGGGTCGACGATTTCGATCTCTTCTGCCGCGAGACCAAAAGCGTCGAGGCGCGAGAGGCTCTTGATGGCGAAGGTTCCGTGGAAGGTGCTGTTCAGAACCGCCACGACGAGGCCGCGCTCGGCCTCGCGAGCGACGGGGAGCCCGAGGTGCAGGACTGTCGCGAGGGCCGTCCCGAGGACAAAGACGAGCGTGCCAAAGAGCGAGAGGGCGATCCCGGAGATGATCCTTCGTCGCCGCCGCGGAGGCTTGGGCTCGGCAGCGCTCATGGTCTTACTTTGCCAAGAGTGTCGAGATTTCGCTATCGAGCTCGGCGCACCCAGGAACCGGGAGCTCTGGGCACATGAGGACTCGGGGGGAGCAGGGGGCCAAGCTCGGTGGCCGAGCGGCGCCGAGAGCGCCCGCGGTTTTTGGGGGCTTCAATAGGCCTCGCCGATCAGCACGTGCAGGACGAGTCCGTCGTACCAGTTCTGGCTGTTGTAAGGGGCGATCTCCGAGATATCGGGGAAATCACTATCAGTGTCGCCGAGCCTCTGCAGACCGGGGACGCGCATACCCAAATCGACGCGGATGGGGCCGACCGGAGATTGGTAACGAAGTCCGGGTCCGACTGAGATGTGGGGGGCCATGAAGTCGAAGGTGAAGAGCTCCTCTGTGACGTTGGACGCATCGACGAAGAGCACAGCTCCCCAGGGACCAGCGATCCGGTAGCGGAGCTCGACGGAGGCCTCCCATAAGCTGAAGCCGCCGAGCGGACGGAGACACTCTGTGGGTTGGGCGTCGAGAGCACCTGTGCACCGTTGGTTTTCGGGCAATAGAAATCCGATGGGCCCTTGGGGACCGATGCGTTGATAGGGGTAGCCGCGATTGGACTGGGGGCCGCCAGAATAGAAGGCGCGAAAGAGCAGACGATGCTGGTCGCGCACGACGTCGACGCTCGTGGGATCGGCGACCGCGCCCTGCAGGGCGGTCCCGTAGTTCTGGGGGAAGACAAAGCCGACGGTCGCCCGCGACGCCAAGATCAGGCGCCGTCCGTAGTCGAGCGGCACGAAAAAGCGTGCTTCAGGGCGGATCCGGATGTCCTCCAGCTGACCGCCGAGAGCCGGGATCGCGACTTGAAGGCTATTGGAGAGAAAGAGCCCCTTGGTCGGTGAGATCGGGTCGTCTCGAAGATCGAAATCGGTGAGTAGTTCGGGGTACGCCACCAAGACGTCGTCGAGGCCGCAGTGGTCTCCGGGGTCGTCGGAGTCACAGATATCGGAGAGGTATCCCTGGTAGGTGAACGGGAAGTTGGACCGCCAGTTCATGGATAAGGACGTCGGCATCAGGCGACTGAAGAACGTGCGGCGCACGCCGAGCGAAAAGGTGAGCTCGTTGTAGCCAATGACGCGCTCACTCTCGGGTGAGCTGCTATCGGCGAGTGGATAGAGCAGGGGATAGACGTTGTAGCCGACGTCGACAAACCCTCGCGTTCGCCCTTCGAGGAACGACGGCTGCTCGAGGCTGATGAGGAGCGCGTTCTCCGCGAAAATAGCGGTCGGAGCGTTCCAATCTTCCCAGTTCGTGATTCGAGTCGGGAAGAAGGTCAAGCCGGGCCGAGTCGAGACGCTGAGTTCTCGCAAGCCACCGAGGAAGTTTCTATGGGTCCAGCCAAGGCGACCATTGACGCCGAGGCGCAGCACGTCGAGCGTCGCGCCCACGCCCGCCGTGACGCTGCGCTGGGGTGCCTCGGTGACACGGACGGAGATCGGGATCTCTGTCACGCTCGGATCCTTCAGATCCGGGATGACCTCGACCTTCGAGAAGACACCGAGGTCAAAGAGAGCTGCGCGCGCCTGCTCGAGATCTTTCCGTGAGTAGCGCGCACCAGGGCGGAGTCCGAGGGTTCTCCGGATCGGTCCCTCGGGCAGCTCCTCTAGACCTTCGATCTTGATGTCGCCATAGACTGCTCGGGGTCCGGGGCTCACAGTCAGCGTGACGATCGCCGCGTGCTCTGCGAGATCGACCTTGGCTGTGCCTTGGGTCCTCACATAGGCGTAGCCGTAATCAGCGAGCGCGTTGGAGACATCCGACTCGGCCTCCTCGTAAACGTCTTCGTCGAAGGGATCGCCAGCGCGAAGTGGGTTCACTTCGAGGGCCCGTGAAGCCGCATCAAAGGGTAGGCCCGAGAGGCCATTGGTCTCTACTTTTCGAACCAGGACGAGCGGTCCCTTGTCGACCTCGATCTCGACTTTGACCCTGTCTTCCCCTTCGACAATCACGCGCGCGGCGCGGACTTTTGCTTCGTAGTAGCCGCGCCTCCGCAGCTGGCGCTCGACGCGTGCGAGATCGCGCTCCAGCGTCGCTTCATCAAACAGCTCATAGTCGTAGACGAATCCAGTCGGGAGCACGCCGAGCAGGCGCGCCGGCTCGCGGGTCGCGATGCCATCTCGGATCTCCTTCTCTTCTCGCCCTGAGGTGCCGCTGATGGTGACACTCTCGATCGCTGTGCGTCCTTCAGGGATCTGATGGCACGCAAGCGAGAGCGGGAGCAACAGCGTGAGCTCTGCTACGAAAAGGAAAGCCCGGACCGCGGTCCGGGCTTTCGGAGAAGGGATTTTTCCTGCCACGAGCGGCAATCAGAAAGAATGACCCTATTCGGTATCAGTCTTTCGGAGGCTTACGCTTCACACCCGGGAGGGTGGCGAGTTCGGGAGCCTTCTCGAGATACTCGATGCCCCCGTAGGTGAGGATGCCCATGATCGGATCGGCTTCCTGGCCGCCCGAGGACATCGTGAAGTTCACGCTGTAGGTTCCAGTCACCTTCACCTTCGCGCCCTTCGCGGGGAGCGGGTTCGGGATCGGAACGCCCCAGACCTGATCGTGGTACTCGGTCTCGCCCGGCTCCTTCTTCTTGCCGGAATCGAACTCCTTGATGGCGTCGTAGATCTGCGCGTAGTTCGACGCGAAGCCCATGACCTTGATGGAGTCCTTCAGGTCAGCATCTTTCGTCTCACCAACCCAGAATGTGGGGATCGGAGCGCGACAGCCTTCCGGATCGGCCTTGCCTGCTTTGTGTACGGCGCAGGCGGGGGCGTCCTCGAGGTTGGTTTTGACGATGTAACCGACGAGCGTGATCTTGGTATCGGCGACCTCTTTGGTGTGCACGCGGTTTCTGAGGGAGTAGCTCGCGCCCCAGACCGTGTACGCATCACCGTCCTTGATCGGCTTGTCCGGAATCGAAGGAACGGAGGGGAGAGAGACGCTCACCCCCGTCACGGGCTTGACGGGCTCGTATTTGACTTCGTCGCGACCGCAGGCGACGAGGCTCAAGGCGATGCCCACGAGGGCCAATGACTGAGGGAACAACCTGGTCTTTCTCATTCGTATCTCCTGAACTTTCCCCCGCGTTCGGAGGGAGGGGCCCATCGGCCCGACTTCTTGTGCGACGGTAATCCTCTGACCTTCCCTCGGCAAGATCTGGCATCAGGTCTTGGCTCGGGGTTAGCTTCGTCCCGTGGTTCGGACGATCTGGATCGGCGACGTGCACGGCTGCGCCCATGAGCTCGGCAGCCTCTTGGGCGAAATAGGACCCACCGAGGGCGATCAGGTGGTCTTTGTCGGCGATTTGGTCGCTCGTGGCCCAGATACCCGCGGGGTTTTGCGGATAGCCCGGGAGGTCTCGGCGCTCGCGGTGCGGGGAAACCATGAACATCGCCTGCTCCTCGCTCATCAAGCGCGGAAAAAAGGCGAGCGTGGCCCCCGTCTCGGTAGCTCACACGAGGCTCTGCTTCGCGAGCTGGACGACGAGGAGTGGGCCCAGCTCGAGGCTATGCCGCTCAGTTTGGAATTTCCCTCTCACAATGTACGAGTGGTCCATGCGGGGGTTGCCCCTGGGGTTCCCTTCGAGGAGCAGCAAGCTTGGACCCTGCTTCATATCCGCTCCCTGACTGGGCGAGGGGCGCCGAGCGACCGCTACTCCGAAGTGAGCTGGGCGAAGTCCTACGCGGAGTTGCCCCACATCGTCTTCGGGCACAACGCCCAAGCTGGTCTTCAGCTCGAGACCCACGCGACGGGGCTCGACACGGCTTGTGTATATGGAGGCCGCCTGACTGCGCTGGTGCTGTCGGACAATCAATCTCCGCCGCCCCCCGCGAGCAGGATGGATTGCATTGTGAGTGTGAAGGCTGCTGCTCGCTACGTCGGTTATGGTCCGCGGGCAGAGTGACGAAGGCGCCGGTGACGAAGTGCAAGAGGAGGCGCCCGGATCCGTTGGCGAGCGAGCGCGGGTACTTCGTGTCCCTGTAAGCGGACTCCGTGCGGGCCACTATGAGCTCGACGCGGAGGCCTCTCATTATGCCCTCCGCGTGCACCGAGTCGCCGTGGGCGATGTGCTGGAGCTCTTCGATCCGAAACGAGGCGAGTTCGCTCGCGCCCGGGTCGAAGAGCTGCCCAAGGGAAAAAGAGCCACCCTGTCCGTCGAGATTGCCGCAGTCCTTCGGGCCGACGATGAGGCCCAACCGATCACACTCTTGGTCTGTGTAGCCAAGGGAGACAAGCCGGAGCAAGCGCTGCGGGACGCGGTAGCTCTCGGGATCGAGCGGGTGGTGCTTGTGCTCTCTGAGCGCGTTCAATCGCCGACGGGTTCACGGGAGCTCGAGCGTTATGAAAGAGTGATGATCGAGACTGCGCGTCAGTCGGGCCGCGGAACGCTCCCCGAGGTCATCGGGCCGATCCCTTTCGAGCAAGCTCTTGCGAGCGCTCCTGGGCTCAGACTCGCCTGCGTGCCGGGAGAGGACTCGGTTCCCCTGCTGACGGCGCTCCGGGAACAAAAGGGCCAGAGCCTTTCGGTCCTCATCGGGCCCGAGGGAGGGTTGAGTCCGAGCGAGGTGGCCCGGCTCCGTGAGGAAAACTTTGTCCTTTGTAGTTTAGGTCCCTTCGTGCTTCGGGCGGAGCTCGCGGTCTCCGTCGCTCTGGGAGTCGCGCAGGGGCATCTCTGGGCTGCCCGATCGGGAAGCTGAGTTTCCCCGGGCGCTCTGGCGCGGGGGGCCTGAGGCCATCAGCGCTTCGTGCCGGGCCTTGTGAGGGGGGCGCGGCCCGAGCCGCCTCGGGGGAGGGCGCACCAGCGCCGCACCGGCGTGACGAGGTCTCCTCGGCGAGCTGAACGGTGCCAAGACGCCAGGGAGCCCCGGCCGCCCGGGAGGGGCGCATTCGTTCAGGTGAGATAGAAAACCACCGAAATTTACCGCTTTCTGGACGCGCGTTCTCGTTGACGGCTTCCCGACCTTCCGTTTAGTTTGGCCCTGGTGGGTCAAAGTGGATCAAAGTGGATCCAGACCTATCGGTGGCGCTCGATGACCCTCTTCCGCGGACAGTTTCGGCACTCGCTCGACTCGAAAGGTCGAGTCCATGTGCCCGCGCGCTTTCGCGAACTGAAAGGTGAGATCAAAGACCCGCTCGGGACGGCTCCGTTCTATGTGACGCGTGCGCTCTTCGACCGCTGCCTCCATCTTCATCCTTCTTCTCATTTCGAGGAGCTCGAGGCCAAGGTCAGTGAGTATCCGCTCATGGACCCGCACATCGTTCAATTTCGTCGCCGCTATCTGTCGGCCGCGGTCGAGTGTGAGCTCGACGCCACGGGGCGCTTGCTCGTCCCGCAGCAGCTCCGGGAGCTCGGGGGATTCGAGCGCGAGGTGCTCTGGGTCGGGATGGGCCGGCACATCGAACTTTGGGCTCCCTGTGAATGGGAGCGAGCGCTCGCGATGACGCCCGAGCAAGAGTCCGATTTCAAGAAGGCCATTTTGGAGCAGTTCAAGATATGAGTATGCCTGCCTACGAGACACCGCCCGAGTTTCATCATCTAACGGTCCTCAAGCGCGAGGCCGTCGACGCGCTGTCACCCAAAAATGGCGGCGTCTATGTCGACCTGACCTTGGGCGCGGGCGGCCATACCGAAGCGATCCTTGAACGCGCGCCAGGCGCGCGGGTGATCGCGTTCGACCGAGACCCCTCGGCGATCATCTATGCCCGAGGTCGGCTGGAACGCTTCCAGTCGCGCATCACGTTTGTGCAGTCGCGGTTCTCTGAGCTCAGCGAGCAGCTGGCACGCCTGGGAGTCGAGCATGTCGATGGCTTGCTCGCTGATCTTGGCGTGAGTTCTCCTCAGCTCGATCAGGCGGCGCGGGGCATGAGCTTCCGTCGCGAGGGGCCTCTCGACATGCGAATGGATCCGACGGAAGGGGAGACCGCCGCGGACTTGCTGGTCCGGCTGACCCAGGATGAGCTCGCAGACGTCATCTATCACCTCGGGGAAGAGCGGCGCTCCCGTCGTGTCGCTCGCTGCATCAAGCAGGCGCTCGACGCCGGCGAGCTCGAGACGACGTTCGATCTCCGCCGCGCCATCGTCCGCGCCGTCGGACCTCGACGAGTGGGCGGTATCGATCCGGCCACGCGCACATTCCAGGCGCTCCGGCTCGCGGTGAATCGTGAGCTCGAAGAGCTGACCCTCCTTCTCAAACAATGCGCCGACGTGGTGAGCCCCGGCGGAGTCGCGGCGTTCATCAGCTTCCATTCGCTGGAAGACCGGCTCGTCAAGCGCGCCTTTCTGGACAAAGGAGCCTGGCAGCGGCTCACCAAGAAGCCGATCGTCGCGACCCTCGAAGAGCAGGCGGAGAACCCCCGCAGCCGGAGCGCGAAGCTGCGCGCGGCCTTCCGACGAGGAGCGCCCGAGGAGTTTGACGCGAGCCTCGAGTTTGATGCGGAAGAAGAGGACTCAGGGAGCTACTGATGGCCCGCTACGACGATCGAAGGGACAACGCGTTCTTGTTCGTCTGGACGCTGGCGGCTCTCGCTACGGCCCTCATGTTCTTGTTTTACCTCGCGATGCGCGTTCGCACGGTCGAGCTTGGCTATGAGCTCGGCCGACGTCACCAGGAGCTATCGCGACTCCGGGAGGCCGAGCGGGTGCTTTCACTCGAACTCTCGGCCCATGAAAATCCCGAGCGTGTCGAGCTCATCGCTCGGACCTTGTTCGGCATGAGCCATCCAGAGCCGGAGCGTGTTCGTCGGATCCGTATGGCTCCGGGCAAAGACGCAGTCGCGTCGAGGACTGAGGGGGCACCGTGAACCGGTTCCGCACCGCAGAGGGAAAGTGGCTCAGGTTTCGCCTCGCGGTGCTGTGCGCCGCGCTGACGTTTGCCTTGGGGCTCGTGATCTCGTCGGCGTACCGGCTGATGGTCGAAGACGGGCCTTCGTGGCGCGAAATTGCTGAAAAGCAGAGGGAGCGTCGACTTCGCATACGACCCAAGCGCGGCACGATCTACGATCGCAACGGCAGCGCTCTGGCGGTGAGCGTTGAGGTTCCGACGGCGACGTTGGACGCCGTCGAGCTCCTGCGAGCGGTCGCGCCCGAAGACATCCCTCGCGTTGCCCGCGAGATGGCGAAACCGATCGCCGAGGCGCTGTCGCTCGATGAGCGAGCGGTGGAGAAAAAGATCCTGGCGCGTCGTCGCTGGACCTGGCTCAAGCGCCACGTCAGCCAAGAAGAGGTCGAGGCGATCCGGGCGCTCGCTTCTGGCAAGAACGGCCCGAAAATCCGGGGACTTGTGATCGAGGGCGAGCCAGCTCGCTCGTATCCGCGCCGCGAGCTTGGTTCGTCGCTGCTCGGCTTCGTGTCTCCCGACGGAGAGGGGCGGGATGGCGTAGAGCTCGCCTTGAACAGCGAGCTGGAGGGGCACGCAGAAGAGCTCCGCGGCCTTCGTGATCGCGCGGGCAAGTTGATTTTCGATCGGGGGACAGACGACCCGCGCGCCTTCGCCGGCCATAACGTCTATCTCACCATCGATCAGGCTCTTCAGTACGAAGCTGAACGTCAGCTCAAGCACGCAGTAAGAACCTTTGAAGCGGCTCACGGCTCGGTGGTCGCGGTCGATCCGCACACGGGTGAGGTTCTCGCGATGGCGAATGCTCCCGGGTACAACGTGAACGACTACCGCGAGAGCGACCCCGAACAGCGGAAGAATCGGGCGGTGTCCGACGTCTTCGAGCCCGGTTCGACGATGAAGATGTTCACCGTCGCGGCGGCGCTCGAGAAGAACCTGCTCAAGCCGACCGAGCAGCTCTATTGTGAGAAGGGATTCATGCGGATCGACAACGTCACGATCCGCGACACTCATCCCGCCGAGTGGCTTCCGGTGTCCCAGGTTTTGGCGCAGTCCTCGAACATCTGCGCGGCCAAGGTTGGCCTCTCGCTCGGCCCTGACGGGCTCTTCGATGCACTCAGGCGCTTCGGCTTTGGCGAGAAGACGGGGCTGCCTGTGACCGGTGAACAAGCGGGAACGCTGCGGCCCTTCGGGCGCGGCTGGGTCCAAGTGGAGACGGCTTCGGCCGCCTTCGGTCAGGGGATCTCCGTCACCAACCTTCAGCTGGCGATGGCGACTGCGGCGCTGGCCAACGGCGGGAACTTGCTGGAGCCGCTCCTCGTGGCGCGCGTCGAAACAGCGACCGGTGAGCTTGTGCGAGAGGCATCGACGCGCGTACGGCGACGGGTGGTGAGTCGAGGTGTGGCGCGTCAGGTCGCGGAGATGCTCGTCGCCGTCACCGAAGACGGCGGAACCGGGACCGAGGCGGCTCTACCCGGCTATCTCGTCGCGGGTAAGACCGCCACTGCGCAGAAGGCGGACCCGCGCACGGGACGCTACTCGCTGGACGACTACGTTGCGTCCTTCGTGGGCTTTGTTCCCGCCGACAAGCCCCGCATTGTCATCGCCGTGACCCTCGATTCTCCGCGCGCGGATCACGCGGGCGGTAACGTCGCGGCTCCCGTATTCCGCGAGGTAGCGCGAGCTCACATGGCGCTGATTGGCGCCCCGAGTGAGCGGGGCAAGAAGGTCCCTTTGAAGACTCTGGCGAGCGAGGCCGATCCGGCGCGGGCGATCAGCGCTCTGCTCGCCGAAGCTCGTGGAGAGCGCCCCGTTGTTCAAGATGTTGAGACGGAGAAGCGTCCGAAGCCGGGCCAGGTGCGCGTGCCTGATTTGACGGGCGTCGCGATGCGCTCAGCGATCCGGGAGCTCTCGGAGCTCGGCCTATTGGCCCAGGTCTCCGGATCGGGATTGATCGTGGAGCAGAGGCCGGGACCCGGTGCCGTGCTCGACAAAGGCGCACAAGTGGAGCTCATCTTTCGACCGAGGACCTAAGAGCGATGACCGTCGAACCCCTGGCGTTTCGTGTCCCTGAGCTGATATCGGCGCTCGCTGGACTCCGGCCGCGGCTTGTGGGTGACCATGACGGCGTCCTCAGCGATGTCACCGACGACTCTCGTAAGGTGCGTCCGGGTTCGGTCTTTGTCGCCCGCCGCGGCACCCATCACGAGGGGCAGAAGTTCGTGCAGGACGCGCTCGACAAGGGGGCGAGTCTCGTCATCACCGAGCACGACGCCNACCTTGAAGCGCCTCGGATCGAGGTCGACAGCGTCCCNNTGGCTCTCGGCCTCTTGGCTCAGAAATTCTGGGGTGATCCGAGTGAGCGGCTCACGGTGCTGGCGGTGACCGGGACCAACGGCAAGACCACGACGGCGAGCCTCGTGGAACAGGCGCTCCGCGGGCTCGGATTGAGCGTTGCGCGCCTCGGAACGCTCGGCTTTTTTATCGACGGGGAGCGCATCGAGGACACGCTGACGACGCCAGGTGCTGTCGATCTCGCGCGTCTGCTCGCTACGGCGCGAGCCCGAGGCGCTCGCTTTTGTGTGATGGAGGTCTCGAGCCACGCGCTCGCGCAGGCACGGATCGCAGGCGTCCGGCTCGCGGGGGCCGCCTTTACGAACCTTTCTCAGGATCATCTCGATTATCACGGCGACATGGACAGCTACGGCGCCGCCAAGGCAAAGCTGTTCTTCGACTACGCGCCGGAGCTCTCGATCGTGAACATCGACGACGACGTCGGGAAAAAGCTGGCTGAGCGCATCAGGAGCGCGGCTCCGGGGAGGAAGCTCGCGCGCTTCTCGCGGCAGGGCGACCCGGAAGCGGAGATTCGCGCCGAAGACGCTCAGTACCGGGCCGATGGTCTCCGAGCACATCTCAACGTGCTTGGCCGCCGTTTTACCCTCGAGTCCCAACTGGTCGGACCCCACAACCTCGAGAACCTCTTGGCTGCCCTCGGTCTCCTCACCGCCGCGGGGTTCGACGTCGACCTCGCCGCAGCCGAGCTCTCGAAGGCGACGGCCGCGCCCGGGCGTCTCGAGCGGGTGAGCGAGGCGAACGACGACATCGCCGTGATCGTGGACTATGCACACTCTCCCGCGGCCCTCGAAGGGGCGCTCTGGGCTCTGCGCGCAACAGGCCCCGCGCGGATCACCTGCGTCTTCGGGTGCGGTGGCGATCGCGATCGAGGGAAGCGTCCGCTCATGGGACGGGCGGCCGCTGCTTTTGCGGACGAGGTCATCATCACGACCGACAACGCTCGCAGTGAATCTCCCGCGGCCATTGCTGAGGAGGTTGCCTCTGGCATTGAGGGCCGGCCCTACCGGATCCTCTTGGACCGCCGCGAGGCTATTTTCGAGGCCATCGGATCGGCAGAGCCGGGCACGACAGTGCTGATCGCCGGCAAAGGGCACGAGACCTACCAGATCATCGGCGACCGGACGTTCCCATTTGACGACGCAGAACAAGCACGACAGGCCCTTGTCTTGCGTCGGCGGGGGTCGCCTGGCAAAGGGACGTGAGCCGTGGCGACCCCCATCCCCCCGAATCAGGCCCGCTTCTCTGTGGCTGAGTTGCGTTCGCTGTTTTCGGTGGTCAGGTTTCCCCCGGGGTTTGACGGTGTCTCGGGGGTGACCAGCGACAGTCGCAACGTGCCGCGGGGGGCGCTGTTTGTGGCGCTCGCGGGGGAACGTTTCGATGGGCATGCGTTCTTGAGCCAAGCGGCCTCGGCGGGGGCGCGAGCGGTGCTCGCTGAGGAGAGCCGGCTTCCTTCTCTTGAGCTTCCCCCGGACGTGGCGGTGCTCGCGGCGGCCGATACCCTCGTGGGCCTCGGAGACCTCGGGCGCCTGCACCGGCGGCGGTTTCGCGGCCGAGTTGCCGCCATTGGTGGCTCGGCGGGCAAGACGACGACCAAGAGCGTGTGCCGGGCGCTGCTCGACGCCGCGCGCCCGGGGCGCGTCCACGCGACCCCGGGCAACCTGAACAACAGGATCGGGGTCCCGATGACGCTGCTCACGCTCGGGGAGAGCCATGAGCTCTCGGTGATCGAGCTGGGCACGAATCAACAGGGCGAGGTCCGTGAGCTCGCGCGGATCGTCGAGCCCGAGGTGGCTCTCTTGACGCTGATCGATCTCGAACACACCAGCGGTCTCGGAGACATCGAAGGGGTGGCCCGCGAGGAGCTTGCTCTGTATGAGGCGGTGAGCGCTCGGGGAGGGACGCTGATCGGAAACGCCGACGATGAACGGCTGCGCGCGGCCCTTCGCCGTTTCGATGCGGCCCAGAAGATCGGCTACGGGGAACACAAGAGCGCAGAGGTGCGGGTGCTCGAGCGCCGTGTCGCCTCGGATCTGCGCATGGACCTTTTGCTGGACGTCTTGGGGCGAAAGGTGCGCTGTCGAACGCGGCTTATGGGTCGACCGGGGGCGCTGGCTGTCGCGGCGGGACTCGCCCTCCTCTCCGCGATGCACCCGGAAGGCATCGATGAAGAGGCGATCCAAAAGGCCGTCTTCGATGCGGGTGAAGCGGGTCGCTCGAGCCTCGGCACTCACGCGTCGGGCGCGCTCGTCTTGGACGATAGCTACAATGCGAACCCCGCCAGCATGGCTGCGGGCATCGAATCGGCGCGGGAGCTTGCGCGCGCCGCGGGCCGGCGGCTCACCTTGGTGCTTGGAGAGATGCGTGAGCTCGGTGAACAGAGTCCCCTGGAGCACGAGAAGCTCGGGAGCCTTGCGGCCCAAGCCGAGCCCTATCGACTCCTTTTTGTGGCAGGTGACATGCGCCTCGCCGCAGCTCGAGCCCGCGCGGCCGGAATGTCGGCCGAGTTCTTCGAGACCGCCGAAGAAGCTCGGGACGCCCTCCGCGGCAGTTTGACCCCTTCCGACCTCGTGCTCCTGAAAGGATCCAGGGGCGTCGCGCTCGAGCGAGTACTCCTTGAGGACTCGGAGCGAAGAAGCAACCACCCATGATTTACCAACTTCTCTATCCACTCAGCCAGAAATTCGGGTGGGGCGCGCTGAACGTACTGAGGTACACACCGTTTCGCGCGATCATGGCCGTCATCACCGCCATGATCTTGAGCTTTATGCTCGCGCCTTGGTTTATCCGGACCTTGCAGGGCAAGCAGATCAAACAGGTGATCCGGAAGGACGGCCCTGAGAGCCATTTCAGCAAGGCGGGCACCCCCACGATGGGAGGCGCTCTCATCCTGCTCAGCTGTCTGTTGCCGACGCTCCTCTGGGCGGACATGACGAATCGCTTCGTGCTCGCCACCGCGGGGGTCACCGCGGGATACGGGATCATCGGTTACCTTGACGATCGCCTGAAGATCACAGGCAAGAGCTCACGGGGCTTGCCGGGACGCTACAAGATCCTCGGGCAGGTGCTGATCGGCGGCTTGGTTCTCGGGTATCTCTTCTTTGGCCCCGAGCAGCCTCTGGACTGGGTAGAGATTCGTTATCGGCTGGCGGTGCCGTTCGTCGCTTTTGACAAACATCCGATCTCGCTGCCGGCGTGGGTTTACCTGCCGTTTGCGCTCTTTGTACTCGTCGGCATGTCGAACGCGGTGAACCTCACCGACGGTCTTGATGGTCTCGCCATCGGTCCTGTGATGATCAACGCGGCGGCTTATGGCGTTTGGGCGTACGTGGCTGGTTCGGTGCTCTTCGGTCAGCCGCTCGCGGCTTACCTCGACATTGCGGGTCTGAAGGACATGGCGGAGCTCAGCGTGTTCGCGAGCGCAGTGATCGGCTCGGGCATCGGGTTCTTGTGGTACAATACGTACCCGGCCCAGGTCTTCATGGGGGACGTCGGTTCGCTCGCCCTCGGCGGCGGGCTCGGGATGATGGCGATCCTGACGAAGACGGAGCTCTTGAGCGTCATACTTGGGGGCATTTTTGTGATCGAAACCCTCAGCGTCATCACCCAGGTCGTCTCCTTCAAGCTCTTCGGGCGGAGAGTGTTCTTGATGGCCCCGATCCATCACCACTTCGAGAAGAAGGGCTGGCCTGAACCTCGCATCATCGTCCGTTTTTGGATTATTTCGATCTTGCTCGCGCTGATCGCGCTTTCGTCTCTCAAGGTCCGCTGATGACGTTCCAAGTTGCAGGCAAGAAGGCCATTGTCGTCGGCCTCGGCAAGAGCGGAACCTCCGCGGCTCGACTGCTTGTCGCCCAAGGGGCGAAGGTGCTCGGGACAGACGCGGGGCAGGGGGAAGGCCTGGGCGTTGGGCTCGAGAAGCTCGGAGTCGAGCTCGTGCTCGGCGGCCATGAAGGGGTCGATTTTCAGGGGGCCGATCTGATCGTCGTCTCCCCCGGCGTCCCACCGTTTCCCGCCCTCGATGAGGCGGCGCGGGCGGGCGCGCTGGTCATCGGAGAGGTGGAGCTCGCGGCCCGCTTCCTGAACGCGCCGATCGTCGCCATCGGCGGCACGAATGGAAAGAGCACGACCACGACCTTGCTCGGCAACTTGCTCGATGCGGCTGGGATCCGTGCCTTTGTCGGAGGGAACCTCGGGGAGCCGGCGTGCAACGCGCCCGAGCAGTCTCCTGAGATCGCTGTCTTGGAGGTCTCGAGCTTCCAGATGGAGCGGCTCCACTCCTTTCGTCCCAAGGTGGCGGTCTTGCTCAACATCACCGAAGATCACCTCGACCGCTATCCGAGCTTTGAAGCTTACGCCTACGCCAAGGGCAACTGCTTCGAGCGGCAGCGCGTCGGGGATATCGCCATCGCGCCGATCGACGATCCGATGTGCCTCGCGCAGGCGCGTCGCGGCAAAGGGGAGCTCCGCGCCATCGGCAAGGGGGGAGCCTATGAAGTCCTCTATGCGGGGGGCGCAGCGCTCGTGCGTGAGGACAGGACCCACGAAGCGTTCTCTCTCGAGGAGGCTGACCTTCACGGAAAACACAACCACCAGAACGCTGCTGCCGCGATCGCCGCGGCGCGAGCTCTCGGCTTGTCCCGGGACGCGATCCAGGAGGGGCTCAGACGGTTCATCCCGCTCCGGCACCGCATGGCACTTGCGGGGAGACACCGGGGCGTGACTTTCTACGACGACTCCAAGGCGACCAATGTGGGCGCGGCGGTGACGGCCCTCGCGGGGCTGACCGAAGAGAAGGCCGTCGCCATTTTGGGCGGGCGCGACAAGCACGGGAGTTACGCGGAGCTGGTCGCGGTCCTCAAGGAGAAGGCGCGGGCAGTCGTCACCCTGGGAGAGGCCGCCGAGCGGATCGAAGCAGCCATCGGGTCGGCTTTCCCATTCGAGCGCGCGCGCAGCATGAAAGACGCGGTCCTTCTGGCTTTTGAGCTGGCTCGCCCGGGGGACGCCGTGCTGCTCAGCCCGGCCTGCTCGAGCCTCGACATGTTCAAAAACTATTCAGAACGCGGAGAACGGTTTACTGAAGCTGTGAGGGCTCTTTCCCGCCCTTCACCGAGCGAGAGACCGTGACAGCGTATTTCAAAGCTCTTTTCTCCAAAGGTCCAAGGACGGGCGCCATCGACCCCGTTCTCGGCGCGATCGTGGTGGCCCTGATGGCCTTCGGCGTCGTGATGGTCGAGAGCGCGGGCGTCATCGAGGCGACCTCCGACTTCGGCGACCCGCACCACTTCCTGAAGAGGCAGGGGGCCTTCTCTCTGGTTGCCCTGCTTGTCCTCTACGGCGTCTCGAAGTTCGACTACCACAAGGTTCGCCTCTTGACCTACCCGACCCTGTTCGTCGTGGTGCTGCTCATGATGCTGAGCGTGCTCGGCTTCGGTCATTCGGGCGGTGGAGCTGCGCGCTGGCTCAAGGTCGGCCCCATCCACGTTCAGCCCTCGGAAATGGCGAAAGTGGCGCTTGTGCTTTGGCTCGCCTACTCGCTCGAAAAAAAGGGCGAACGCGTCAAGAGCTTTTCCATCGGCCTCGTTCCCCATTTTCTCGTGCTCGGACTGTTGACCGTCATCTGTCTCAAGCAGCCGGACTTCGGGAGCGCAGCCGTGCTCCTGTTCCTCACGTTTGCGATGTTGTTCGTGGCCGGAGCGCGCGTCTCGTACCTGATGGGAGCTCTTGCCGCGGTGGCACTGGTAGCCTTGTGGGCGGTTCGCTTCACCGCATATCGCTGGGAGCGTGTCGTGGCTTGGCTGAACATGACCGACCACCGCCAAGACCTTGCCTACCAGCCATTTCAGGCGGCTGTGAGCTTCGGCTCGGGGCAATGGTTCGGGCAGGGTCTCGGTCGCGGCCTCCAGGTTCTTTATCTGCCGGAGTCGCACACGGACTTCATCTCGGCGATCATTGGTGAAGAGCTCGGCTTCTTTGGGATCCTCCTCCTCGCCCTCGCTTACTTGTGGCTTGTGGGACGGGGAATTCGGATCGCGCTCTCCGCAGAGGACGAGTACGGATCGCATGTCGCCTTTGGCCTCTCGATGTTCTTCGGGGTCCAGGCGCTGGTGAATCTGGCGGTGTCGATGTCGATCCTGCCGACGAAGGGACTGACGCTCCCGTTCATCTCGTACGGCGGCTCCTCTCTGCTCGTGAACGCTGCCGCCATGGGGATCTTGCTCAACGTGTCTCGGCCGCGAGCACCTGTGTCCTCGGCTCCCTACACATCCTTCCCGGCGGAGGCGACGGACGCACTCTTCCAAGGCTCCGAGTTCGGCTCCAGTCCCCTGGAACGAGCCGGAGGACTGTCTTTGTGAGCTCGCTGATTTTGGCTGGAGGGGGGACCGGAGGACACGTTTTTCCGCTCCTTTCCGTCGCTGAAGCTCTCCGCGAACTGCGACCGGATCTCGAGCTGCTGTTCGTTGGGACGAGTCGGGGCATGGAGACGCGCATCGTCCCCGAGCGGGGCTATGAGCTCGAACTCCTGCCGGTGCTGCCCATGCGCGGCGCCGGTATTGGCGGAGCTTTGCGGGGTGCTTTGCGGGCGGCGGAGCTTCTGCCTGCGTCCCGGGCGCTGCTCACCCGCCGTCAGGCGTCAGGTGTGCTTTCGGTCGGGGGATACGCGGCGGGGCCCGTCTCTCTAGCAGCGTCGATGATGGGGCTGCCGCTTGCGCTCATTGAGCCAAACAGTGTTCCTGGCCTCGCAAACCTCCTGATCGCGCCACTCGTCGATCGAGTGTACTTGGGCTTTGAGGAGGCGGAGATTCACTTTTCTCCTGCGAAAATCCGCCAGCTCGGCGTGCCGATTCGCGCGGGTTTTGGTCCAACGCCGCTCTCGCTTTCGAGTCCGCTCCGCGTCTTGGTGCTCGGGGGCTCCCAAGGCGCTCAGAGCCTCAATGAGAAAGTCCCGCGCGCCCTCGCTCGTGTGGCGGCGCCGCTTCGGGTCGTTCACCAAACTGGCGCGGCCCGCGAGGCGGAGGTGCGTGCGCTCTACGAAGAGCTGACCCGCGACAAACCTTCGCTCGAGGTGCAGGTGGTTCCTTTCCTGCAGGGCATGCAGGCGGCGCTCACCGAGGCGCACCTCGTCGTGAGCCGCTCCGGTGCGTCAGCGGTGAGTGAGATCCTCGCGGTAGGACGCCCGAGCTTGCTCGTCCCTTACCCCCACGCGAGCGGAGACCACCAACGTCACAACGCCCTCGAGCTCGAGCGGAAGGGAGCGGCGCTCTGCCAGCCCCGAGGGGCCGAACTCGGAGCTTGGCTCGAGGCCGAGCTGAACCGCCTTGCGGCCTCTTTTGAGACGCTCGAGTCCATGGCCGCGCGCGCGAGAGAGCACGGACGGCCCTATGCGGCGCGCCGCATTGCGGAAGACTTCCTGAACCTCCTAAAGGAGGCCCCCTGATGTTTCGCGGTCGAGTCAGGCACGTTCACTTCGTAGGCGTCGGCGGGATTGGCATGAGCGGTCTCGCCGAGATCCTTCGGAACCTCGATTTCCAAGTCTCCGGCTCGGACCTGCGCGAAGGCGAGAACACCCTGGCGCTTCGGCGCATTGATGTCCGGATCGATCTCGGCCACCGCGCCTCGAACGTCGATGGCGCGGACGTGGTGGTTTATTCGTCGGCGATTGATCGAGATAACCCCGAGCTCGTGCGCGCGAGGGAGCTGGGCACTCCGGTCATCAGCCGGGCGGAGATGCTCGCAGAGCTCATGCGGCTCAAGCATGGTGTTGCGATCGCCGGTTCCCACGGCAAGACGACCACGACTTCGCTTGTGGCCACGGTGCTTCGTTCGGCGGGGCTCGATCCGACCGTGGTGGTCGGGGGTCGCATGGCCTCCTTTGGAAGTAACGCCAAGCTGGGGCAGGGGGATCTGCTTGTCGCGGAAGCCGACGAGAGCGACGGTTCCTTCCTCCGGTTGAGCCCGACGATCGCGGTCGTCACGAACATCGACCCGGAGCACCTCGACCACTACGGGACCCACGAAAGGCTCAAGGACGCCTTCGTCGAGTTCATCGAAAAAGTCCCATTTTATGGCCTCGGTGTGCTCTGCCTGGATCATCCCCACGTGCAGGAACTCTTGCCGCGAGTCGGTCGGAGGCACGTGACGTACGGCCTGAGCCACCAAGCGGACTATTCGGCCCGGAACCTGCGTGGCGAAGGCACCTCGACATCCTTCGACGCCTTCCGGCGCGGCGAACCCCTCGGCCGGTTTTCGGTTCGGATGCCCGGCGAGCACAACGTTCTCAATACGCTTGCTTGCATTGCTGTGGGCGATGAGCTCGCGGTTCCACTTGACGTCATGAAGTCGTCCCTCGAGACCTTCCACGGCGTCGCACGTCGGTTCTCGGTTGTCGCTGAACCCAACGGGATTGCCCTCGTCGACGACTATGGACACCACCCCGCGGAGATCCGCGCGACCCTCAAGGCTGCGCGGAGCGCTTATCCGGGCCGGGTCCTGACCGCATTTCAGCCGCATCGTTACTCCCGGACCCAGGCCTTGTTCGACGAGTTTGCCTGCGCCTTCAACGATGCGGACGTGGTCCTCGTGACTGACGTATATCCTGCTGGCGAAGCGCCGATCCCCGGGGCAGAGGGGCGCCCCCTCGCGGAGGCCATTCGCAAGCATGGCCACCACGCTGTCCGTTATGCCCCCGACCGCGCAGCGCTGGTCGAGCTCTTGGCGCTGGAAGCTCGCCCCGGTGACGTCGTGATTGCCCTCGGGGCCGGAAACATCAATAGTATCCTCCCAGACCTGGAGAAGAAGATCACCTCTCTCGGAGCGAACGTCCACCGTGAGCAATCAGCGTAAGGCGAAGAATCGATCCACGAGGCGACTCGCGCCGAGCGATGCGCCCGCGGGATTCTCCGACGAGCCGGGAGGCGCGCCGAGGCAGCCGGGGCTTCGAAGTATGGTTCGGACGGCGCTCGGCGGTCTGGTTGCCGTCGCTTTGGCCTCGGGGCTCGCCTTCGGGGTTCATGAATACGTGAAGAGGACTCCGCTCTTCGCTGCGACCGAGCTCAACGTCAGTGGTGTTCGCCGCCTCTCTCAAGAGGAGGTTCTCGCGCTGGCTCAGCTGAAACTTGGCCAGAACATCTTGGCGCTCGATACGACCCGAGCCGAGGAAGACCTCCTCAAGAACCCATGGATCAGGAGCGCTACGATTACCCGCCGCTTGCCGGGGAGTCTTCGCATCCAGATCGAAGAACGTCAGGCGCGCGCTAAGGGCCTCATTGAGGGCCAAATGTTTCTCATTTCTGAGGAAGGGGAGCCCTTCAAGGTGGCTGCGCCCGGCGAGAGCCAGGACCTTCCGATCATCTCCGGGATCGATGCTTCTCGCTGGGCACGGGATCCGGGGGCGGAGATCCAGCGCCTGTTGAGCTCGATCGAGTTGCTCGACGAGTACGAACATTCGCCGCTCGGCGCCGAGCTACCGGCGGAAGAGCTCCATTGGGACGCGGCGGGCCAAGTCATCCTCACGGTCGGACGTGTCGGAACCACTCTGCATCTCGGGCTCCCCCCGTTCCGAGCCAAGCTGGCCCGCGCCGAGCGCGTCATCTTCGACGCACGAGCGGAGGGCACGGTCCCGGCAGTGATTTTTCTCGATAACGAAGCGCACCCGGAACGGGTCGTCGTTCGCGTCCAATAGCCAGAAAAAGGCTGTTTTCTGCGGGTGCGCCGGGCGAAAGGGACAAGTTCGATAAACTTGGCCCGCGCGGAGCGAGCATGGCAGCGTCGGGACCGAAGTGAGGCCAGAAGGCGCCGCAAACAGCGCCTCGGGCCCCCCTGGATACCGAGACCATGAGCACGAGCACTCTTCCCCCCGAGATTCTAGTTGGCCTTGACCTCGGCTCGACCAAGGTCACCGCCGTGGTTGGTGAGGTTGACAGCGACGGGATCACGATTCTGGGCGCAGGGAACGTGCCCTGCCGCGGTTTGCGCAAGGGCGTCGTCACGAACATCGACTGGACGGTGCGTGCTATTCGCGAAGCCATCGAGGCGGCGCAGAACTGCGCCGGCGTCGAGATCGACACGGTCTACGCCTCGGTGAGCGGGAGCCACCTCCGGTCCATCGGCTCCCATGGCATGTGCGCCGTGTCCGGTCGTGAGGTCACCCGGGCGGACGTTGATCGAGTCCTTGAGGCGGCCCGGGCGGTTCCGACCGACGCCGACCGCATGATCCTCCACGTCCTGCCCCGCGAGTACCTCGTCGACAACCAAGATGGCATTCGCGACCCGATCGGCATGAGCGGCGTGCGGCTGCAGTCTCGAGTCAACCTGATCACCGCGGCTTCGTCCTGTCTGCAAAACGTGGTGCGCTGCATTGAGCGCTCGGGGCTCGATGTGCTCGACGTCGTCCTGAGCCCGCTCGCGAGCGCCGAGGCGGTCTTGAGCGACGACGAGAAAGAGATCGGCGTCGTCGTGATCGATATCGGTGGCGGGACAACGGACATCGTTCTCTACACGGACGGTTCGATCGCCCACGCGAGTGTGGTTCCCGTTGGCGGCAACAACATCACGAGCGACCTGGCCGCAGGGCTTCGGACCCCGACCGGCGAGGCTGAGCGCCTGAAGCGGAACTATGGGTGCGCGCTCGGACGCATGATCGCCGACGAGGAAGAGGTGGAGGTGCCGGGCGTAGGTGGTCACGCCCCGCGGCGCGTTCCGCGACGACTCCTGAGCGATATCGTGGAACCCCGCAGCGAAGAGATCTTCCACGAGGTGCGCAGGCGTCTCGAAGAGACGGGCTTCCTCGAGAGCATCCATGCGGGCGCCGTGCTCACGGGGGGCGCAAACCTCATGGAGGGCATGGTCGAATGCGCCGAAGAGGTGCTGGGTATGCCCGTGCGCATGGGTTTCCCTGTGGGGCTGCGCGGTCTGGTCCAGCTTGTGCAGGGACCGCAGTACGCGGCGAGCGTGGGTCTCCTGCGTTACGGCGCGAAGCAGCTCCACGACGCACGGGAGCGCGAAAACACGGAGTTCTCCGAGGTCGAGTCCCCAGAGCCGGCCCCCGTACTGATGGGCAAGGGCCTCATGGGATGGCTCAAAGGCGCGTTTTGAGAGTTCGAAGATACGGCAGATAGAGCGAAGCGGCGAGTGAGGAAAATATGAGTTTTTCGATTGAGTTTGCGGACGACAGCGAACAATACAGGGCGCGCATCAAGGTCGTGGGTGTCGGAGGTTCTGGCAACAACGCGATCAACACGATGATCCACTTCGGCCTCGAAGGGGTCGACTTCCTCAGCGTGAACACGGACGTCCAGGCGCTCAACGCGAACGCTGCGGCGGAGCGGATCCACATCGGAGCTGGCGTGACGCGGGGGCTGGGAGCGGGTGCGGAGCCCGAACGTGGCCGAAAGGCTGCTCTCGAAGACGCGGCTCTTCTCAAAGAGCGGCTCCAGGGCGCGGACATGGTTTTCGTGACGGCCGGTATGGGCGGCGGTACGGGCACCGGTGCTGCCCCGGTTGTGGCTCAGATTGCCCGCGAGCTCGGTGCACTCACCGTCGGCGTGGTGACCAAGCCGTTCCCCTTCGAAGGCCGTCAGCGCATGCGTCGCGCCGAGATGGGCCTCGAGGCGCTCTCGGAGCACGTCGACACCCTGATCACGATCCCGAACGAGAAGCTTGTCACGCTGGCAGACGAGGATCTCACCTTCGTCGACGCTTTCCGCAAGGCGGACGAAGTTCTCTATCAGGCTGTCCGAGGCATCAGCGATCTCATCACCCTCGACGGTCTCGTCAACGTCGACTTCGCAGACGTGACGACAGTCATGGCCGGCATGGGTCGAGCCCTCATGGGAACGGGCTGCGCCCGCGGCGAAGGTCGCGCGCGCATCGCCGCCGAGCAGGCCGTGACGTCGCCGCTGCTCGACAACATCTCGGTGCAGGGTGCAACCGGCGTCCTCATCAACGTGGTGGGCGGAGCCGATATGAAGATGCGCGAGATCCAAGAGGCTGCCAGCTTGATTCAAGAGCAGGCCCACGAGGATGCGAACATCATCTTCGGTGCTTCGATCGATGAGAACATGGGTGAGGTGCTCAAGGTCACCGTGATCGCGACTGGTTTCGATCGCGCCGCGGAGGACGCGAGCCGCGCTCTCGAGGCGCGCGCGTTTGCTCCGCGCTCCACGCCGCGGGAATCGGTTTCGTCCGTCGTGCCCTCGCGCGTGGAGGCACCGGTCCCCGCCCCGGCTCTGGTCCGTCGAGGAGCAGGGTCGCGCGCCCTCGAATCGGGCCGCCCGGACAGCGGGGTCTATTCGTCGCCGATCGACACCGATTGGGATATCCCCGCCTACCAGCGGCGCCAGTCGACGCTTCCCTGAAAGAGACTCGTCCCGGGCGAGGGGCGGCGCAGAGACTTTGCGGGCGAGGGAAGAGCGCCGCGTAGAGTCGCTCTACGCCCCCGCAGGGTCTGACCTTCTAGCGCGCTTTCGCCCATGGCATTGGACCTGGGCTGAGAGGACCGCTGGCGCGAGATCTTACCTAGATTTCCCGCAGAGTTCGCAGAGGCGGCGCGAGAACTCGAGAGCACTCGCCGGTCGCTCGAGCGGATCCGGTGAGAGTGTGGTCGCGATCAATGCGTCTGCGGCTTCTGGGCACGCCGAGACAGCGCTGGCTTTCGTGAAATCGGAGCGCCGCGCGCGTTCGCTCGCTTCGCTGAGGCGCGTTGAGCTCGAAAAGGGCCCGCTGCCTGTCAGCAGTTCGTAGAAGATGCAACCGAGGGAGAAGATATCGGCTCGCTGATCAATGTCTTGCCCAGCGAGCCATTCGGGGGCCTGGTAGCCGATGGTACCGCCGATGGGACTTCGCGGTCCGTGGCTACGGCTCTCGCTGGATTGCACGAAGCTTGATCCAAAATCGAGGACCACAGGGTGATGTTCGCCTCGGTAGTTCTTTCCGAGGATCAAGTTCGTGGGCTTCAGGTCGCCGTGCACAATGCCGCGCTCGTGGGCGTAGTGGACTGCGTCGAGAACAGGCAAGAGCAGGTCGCGACACTCCTCGATCGAGCGCGGTCCTGATTCGGCCAGGGCCGCGAAACTGGGCCCGTCGATGAATGCGAAGGCGAGAAAAGCGACGCCGTCGTCGAAGCCTGCGTCGAGGACACGAACGATGTGAGGATGATCGAGGCTCGCCACGATCTCACCTTCGCGGAGGAAATTGAGCCCGGCGGCGGGCTCGTGGGACAGGTAGTCCGGCAAGATGACTTTGAGCGCGACGTCGCGCTGAAGGATGTCGTCTTTGGCTCGAAGGACCATGCCCATGGCCCCTCGGCCGAGCAGCGAGACGATGGAATAGCGACCGATGCGGCCGCCGGGCTCAGGAGGAGGCGGCGCAGGCTCGAAAAGGAGGAGTTCGGATCCGGGGATCGTGCTCGGAGTGAGCGACCGTGGACTCGTCTTGATCTTGGGGGTGGGTGCGCTGAGCGGTCCCCCGGAGCTCGGGCTTGCCAGGGGGCGCAGAGTTCCGCCGATCCCTTCTTCGAAGCGGGGTTTCATGCGGCCGACTCCAGGCGGGCGAGATACAGCGAAAGGCCGAGCCCGTCGTCGTCCCAAGTGACCCGATCGAAGAGCGAATGGATCAGGCGCATCCCCATGCCGTGTGCTTCGTACTCCAAGAGAGGAGTGCCTGAAGGCGGGGGAGCAGTGGCGCGCTGTCGCGACGGAGGGCAGGGGTAGTTGGCCCAGCGGACGTGGACCGCGAACGTGTCGAGGGTCTGCTCGATCGCGATTTCTATTGGGTCGAGGTCGTCCAGCGACCCGGGCTTTTGTTTGAAGAAGTCCTGATAGGTGTCTTCTGCGCGAAGCTCTGAGGAGATTCCGAGCGTTCCGTGGACGATGGCGTTCGTGACTGCTTCGGTGAGTCCGTGATCGAGTCTCTCACGATCCACCCACTCTGGACATCTCGTCTGCGCGAAGCGCACCGCAGCAGCCACGCTCTCCCTTGTAGGAGGAAACTCGGTCTTTTGGATCCAGGGCGAATCAAGGCTGAGTACGAGGACGGTCTTGTCGTCGTCCATGGCAGGTGACGAGCCACTCGACGCAGCCGAGACTCGACTTCGAAGCTCCCTGGGGTCTTCCCAAGAGTCGCCTTCTCGGGGCCAAAGCGCGAGGCGATCGATCGCGGCGCGACTATCGTCGGCGGCCCCGAACGGCTCGGTGAGCCCGTCGCTCAAGAGGACGACCCGATCCCCTGGCAATACACGCACGACCGTCTCCTCGTAGGAACTCTCCCCAAAAAGCCCGAGGGCGATCCCGCTCCCCCACACGCTCTCGACGACCTCGTTCCGGCGCACAATGATGACCGGGGGAAGTCCCGCGTTCACGATAGTGATCTTATTCTCGGCGGTCTCGACGGCCGCGAGGCAGCAGAACTTTCCCGTAGCGCGTCGACTCATGTGGGCGTTCAGGCGAGCGAACGCCTCGCTGAGCGATCGGCCGCGAATGAGGTTGCGAAACTCAGCGCGGATTTCGGCGGCGACGAGGGCCGAGGCCGTGCCGTGTCCCGAGACATCGAGCAAAAAGGAGATCACCCGACCATCGCTTTCGACCACGATGTCGAAGAGGTCTCCGCCGATTTTACCCGAGGGTACGACGGCGCCCGTGACCGTCCAGCCGCTGGCTTTCACGGGAACCACCGGCAGCTGAGCTTCTTGGACTCGCGCAGCGTCGTCGAGGTCCGCGAGCAGTGCATCATGCTCAGCGCCATCTCGCGGGGTGCCGCTGTAAGCGGAGATCATGGACCGAATGCGCGCAACGAGGATCTTTCCGTTGACAGGCTTGGTGATGTAATCGTTAGCTCCGGCGTCGAGCGCTCTGTCAATGTGGTCAGGTTCGGCAGAGGCGGTGAGCATAACAACCGGGAGGTCTCGCGTGCTGGGATCTCCGCGCAGCGCACACAAGACGCCGAGGCCGTCGAGCCGCGGCATCATGTAGTCGAGCAGGACGAGCGAGGGCTCAGAGGTCTGGACCGCGAGCAGCGCTTCTTCGCCGTCGCTTGCTGTGTGGACGACAAAGCCGGCCGTCTCTAGGATCGAGGCATAAAGGCGCCGGTTCGCGCTCGTGTCGTCGACGACGAGCACCGTTTTGGGGCGAGAGGGTACAGCTGAGCTCACGGCTGCTCGTTCTCCAAGAAACGCCCGACCGCCTTCTGGCGGGTCTCATAGACCCCCATAACGCGGTCGAGACGTGTGATGGCCAGCACTCGTTTCACACCCTCTCCTACACAGGCGAGCACCAGGTCGCCCGCTTCAGCGCGACACTTCTTTAACACCGTCACGATGGCACCGAGCGCTGTAGAGTCGAGGGACTGGGTATCGCGGAGGTCGAGCACGATATTGGTTTGCGAGTCAGCGACCGCCCTCTCCAAGACATCAAGCATTTCGCGAGCTACCGATACGTCCACGCGCACCGGTAAGCTCACGACGAGGGCGCTCCCCTCTTGAACGCTTGAAAAAGCCCCACGCGGCCGATCCATACAACCCAAAGGCTGGACGGCTGGAAGGATGCGACGCTTAAGAGGAGAGCCGTTAGCGAGCCTTGGAGAACCAGATTCCGGCGCTATCGCCCTCGGAAACCGCGTAAAGGATGCCAGGAGCAGGCCAGGGCAGGCCGCGATACTCCGTGACCCGGTCCTGGATCTTCAGGTCGAGGCCGGCGTCGATGAGATAGGCGTGGAGCTCGGTGCCCGTGGGGGCGGAGCTGGGGCTTAAGTAGACGACGGCGCGCGGTTGCTCGAGGAAGCGGAGCGTATCGACGTAGCTCTTTTCTGCGATCTTCTTCGGGGCTCGGCCGCTCCGCAGCAAAAATGCCTTACCTACGCTCGGGTCGCGGTCGATCTCTCCGACGAAAGCCACATCGCTCGTTTCCGTATCGGTGGCGATCGACTGCCGGGGTACATTCGAGGTGAAAACCTCAAGGTCTGTCCCATCAGACTCTGATTGGCTGAGGCGCGCCAGGGTTCCGAGTCCGGTCTCGCGATCGAAGTCTGTGAGTACGCCGCGCTGTTTTCCGCTACTCATTCCGGGCAAGAATGCGACGTGCTCCGCCACGAGCGCGATTTCGACGATCTCCCCATCCTCATTTTCGTGGATCGCGTAAAGGTCACCGGCGCCCTCGGAGAAGCGTTTGAATAGGTCGTTGCCTACGAACGTGAACCCTTCGCCGAGTTCGACCCCTTCCGGAATCACGACTCCTTTCTTGTTCTGCTCGGGAAGCTTCGGGATCTCGAGGGAGACGAGGGTCCCTTCGTCCGCTCCTGGATCGTCGGACGTGAGGACGAGGATGCGTGAAGACGCTCCTTCGAAGCCGAAGCGTGTGACTGGGCCTAAGTGTGTGAGCGTTTGGCTCGGTCCTTGGATGGTGACGCGCTCATCATCTGAGGGGAATCCGAGCGCTTGAGCCGGGACCTCCAGCATCAAACGTCGCTCCTCGCAGGGAGAGAAGTAGGCGAGGACCTGAGGGGTGATCATAAGAGGCGCGCAAACGTCTTCTGCGATGGGCCGCACGCCGTTCCTCTTCGACCAGCCGAAGAGCCCAGCATCGTCCAAGAAGAAAACGGAGTCCTCTTCTTTCCCTCCGGGGCCGAACATGAACGCGGAGACGTTGTCTCCGAGTTTTTCGAGCAGTTCGAGCTCTTCGTTGCGTCCGACGAGTTGCCCCTCTTCGACGGTCCAAAGTTCGGAGCTGTTCACCATGACCTGCGAGACGCTCGGGCTCACCAAGATCTTCTCCTTTTCTACGGGATCGATCAGGTAAAGCTCCCCTTCGGAGGTGGTGGCGAGAACTCCTCTCGGACTCTTGCTCGGAAAGGCGATTCTCGGCATGTACGCGTCCTTTAGAGGCGACATGACCTCCTCGCAGTGGAAGTCGATGAACCGGATGGTTCCGAGCCCTCCGACTTCGCCGGTGGTCTGGACAGCCACGACGGCGTCGAGCTCGATGTCGACCTTGCTTGAGACGCGTTCGAACGAGATCGCCGGTGAATACTCACAAGATTCTCCCTCGAGGAACGGGATGATGGTGAGGCTCGGCGACTTCTTCGTGTCATGCCGATAGGCGAGCACTCGTCCGCCTTCGGAGAGGCTTCCGTCGATCGTGAGCCTGGAATAGGTCCCGGAAGCGATCCGTCGACCCGGTCGGTCGAGGAGCGCTGCGTCGGGATCCAGCACGCTATCGGCGAGGTCTCGAAACCCGGCCTCGAGGCAACCGGCCTGGATCAAAGCGATCGCTGTCGCCGCTCCCCAGACGAAAAGCCCCAATCTCCTGTCGTTTTGAGTTCGGGTCGCGCCTTGATGCATCGATCGAGCCTAGCACCAAAGGCCCCAAGAGGGGCCTTAGTCTCGCCGCGCTCTTTCGCCTTCGGTGAGCTCGCGCGTCAAGGTGAGCGAGGCTGGGCCCGGATCGAGGGCCTGCGCTTCGCTGCGATCGTGAACTTGTGGTTTGCCCAAAAAACCGGCGCGCGCTGGCGGAAGCTGGATGGCGACCGTGAGACCACCTCCTTCGCGGTTGGACAAGGTGAGTTGGCCACCGTGGGCTTCGACGATCTCTCGACTGAGCGCGAGGCCAATGCCTGTCCCGCCGGGCTTGGTGGAGAAGAAGGGAAGGGTCGCTTGCCTGAGCGTGGCTTCGCTCATCCCTGTGCCCCGGTCACGCACCTCGACCCGCGTCCCCGCCGGAGACTCAGTGATGGAGAGGACGATCTCGTCGACAGGGCCGCCCGCCTCTTTGGCATTCGTCAGGGCGTTGATGAGGACTCGCTCAAACTGGACCGGATCGAAGAGACCCGGAGTCTTGGGGAGGGGGCCCTCGACGCGAAATGCCGCGTGGGCGCGCAGACCTTCCACGAACTCGTCCCAGCGCACGAAACGTAAGGTGGGCAAAGGCAAGCGGGCAATCGATCGATAACTATCCAAGAAGGAAAGGAGGTGACCGGTGCGCTCGCCGATGGTGTCGAAGATCTCCGTGAGCCTCGGATCGCCCTCACTCTGCGCGTTGATTTTCTGCGCAGTATTCATGAGTGAGACGATGGGCGCGATGGAGTTGTTGAGCTCGTGACTCAGGACGCGAATGAGCTTCTTCCAGTGCTCGAGTTCCTGGCGCCGCACCTCCCGCGTCACCGGACGCATCGTGTACAAGAAATGAGGGCGCTGCTCGATGGTGATGGGCCGGCTGCTGACGAGGAGCGTTTCTTCTTCGCGGCCCGACTCTGCGCTTGGCTTGAGGGTTACGATTGCGTCGAGACCTGAGACGAGCGCTTCGCGAAGGTCGCTGTGAAAACGCTCGAAGATCTCCCGGGCCTGCTGTCCGATGAGACGCCCTTCGATCCCCATCAAATCCCGCGTCGCCGTGTTGGCGTAGACCACTGTCCCCTCGTCGTCGACGAGCAATACGGCCCCTGGATCGTGTTCCAGGGCTGCCGACAAGGGCTGAATGGAGCGAGCGAGCCGACCGAGCCTCTGGGTGGCGAGCGCGGAGGCTTCCCGCGCCTTGATCGTAAAGCCGAAGAGGAGCGCCAGGCAGGCCAGGAGGATGACGAGCAGGATCGCGAGCGCCACGAACGCGCGGCGGACGAAACCGAGGGACGCCGCGACCTCAGGGCCGGACTCGGTGTTGAGCTGGGCGAGCTCCCTCTGAATGAGTCCGTAAGTAGAGACAAAAACGATGACGATCCCGAGGAGCACGCAGATCCCGAGCATGACCTCGGGTCGCAGAAGGAAGGGCGGGGACTTACGTCGTTCGGTCACGAGCGGGCCGTCATTCTACGCTCGACGGAGATGCCGAGACGAGCCATGCGGCGATAGAGAGCCTGGCGGCTCATGCCGAGCTCCGCCGCTGCGCGGCTAATGACGCCGTGCGCGCGCGCCAGCGCCTCTTCGATCTCGGAGAGCTCGGGTGCGCCTCCCTCCGAGTCGACGCCTGCTTCCGCGGGGCCGCTCGGGCGTTTGGCGCCGGCGCCGAAGGTCGTTGAGCTGTCGAGGTCGAGGTCTGAGGGCTCGATGAACGGCCCCTGCGCGACAAGGTTGGCCCTTTGGATCTTGTTCTGCAGCTCGCGAACGTTGCCAGGCCAGTCGTAAAGGGACAGCGCGGTCTTGGCCTGAGGGGAGAGGGGACGAAACACGCCGTCCGGCGGGGGGAAACGGGGCAAACACCATTCGGCGAGGGGCAGGATATCCTCGGCGCGACTCCTCAGCGGCGGGACGTGGATCTCGATCACGGCTAGCCGGAAGTAGAGATCTTCGCGGAACGTCCCGGCGCGGATTGCCGCCTTGAGGTCTGCGTTGGTAGCGCTCAGGATCCGCACATCAACCTTCTGTGTGCGGTTTGAGCCAAGCCGCTCAAACTCCCCTGTTTGCAGCACACGGAGCAGCTTCATCTGCCCCTTCATCGAGAGGTTGCCCAGCTCATCGAGGAACAGGGTCCCGCCGTGGGCCGCCTCGAAGCGGCCTTCACGTCGCGACTTGGACCCGGTGTAGGCCCCTGGCTCTGCACCGAAGAGCTCTGCTTCCAGCAGGTCATCGGGGAGTCCGCCGGCGTTGACTGTCACGAAAGGGCCGTCCTTGCGGCGGGAGTTGGCTTGGATGATCTCGGCGATCTTCTCTTTGCCAGCGCCATTCGGGCCGGTGATGAGCACGGCGGCGTCCGATTGCGCGACGCTGGTCGCGAGCGAGAGCACCTGGTGCATGGCGGGGCTGCGGTAGACGATCCCGCGCAGGTCGAAGTTCTCCGCCAGCTTTCGTCGCGCCCGATCGCCTTGAGCGACGAGTCGACGATTTTCGAGTCGCAGCTCACGAACCTGAATGAGCTTTCTGATACTGCTGATCAGCTTGTCGTCGTTCCACGGTTTTCCGAAGTAGTCTTCGGCTCCCTCTTTGACGAGCTGTACGGCGGTCTCCAGGTTGGTCCAGGCGGTCATCAATAGGACCGGCAGGTCAGGATCGCGCGCTTGGATCTCACGGAAAAGACGGACTCCCTCTGCGCCCCCCGTGGTGTCCTCGCTGTAGTTCATGTCTTGGATCACGACACCGATGTCTTGGGTCGCGATGGCTTCGAGGGCTTCTTCGGGGCTGGCCACCGAGATGCTGCCGATCCCGTTGACGTCGAGGAGCAGCGTCAGCGCGCGGCGGATTCCTGCGTTGTCGTCGACGATGAGCACTTTGGCTCCCGTCGTGTCGTCAGCTGTGCGCCATGCGTCGTTCACGTCCCTCTTCGCTCCGTGAGGCTAAGCGTAGCCAGGGCGCCCCTGAATGGCCACGCGATAATGGCGGCTCAAGCGGTCCGGGTCCTCGTCAAGACGGCCCCAAGGGGCGGGCCGTCCGTGAGCGCTCGAAGGACAGCGGGCGCGGGGGGCCGTGCCTCGGGGGAGCCGCTCTTCTTCCTGGTCCGCGGCTGCTCCCTTGGAGCGGGAGCGGCCGGACCGGCGGCTCGGGCCGCACGATCTTGGTCGATCGGGCCAGTTCCGCTATGGCTCCCATTCCCTCAAGAACGGCCCTCCGAAGAAGAAAATGAAGCCTACCGACGTCGTCCCCGAATTTCCCGCCGATTTTGTTTGGGGAGCTGCCGCCGCATCCTACCAAATCGAAGGGGCCGTCGACGAGGACGGCAAAGGTCCGAGCGACTGGGACGTCTTCTGCGACAAACCTGGGGCCGTGTACTCGGGGCACTCGGGGCGCGTAGCTTGTGATCATTATCACCGTTATCCCGAAGACGTCGCGCTCATGAAGGAGCTCGGCATCGGCGCCTATCGTTTGTCTTTGTGTTGGCCTCGCATCCTGCCTGAGGGGGTCGGAGCGGTGAACCAGCGGGGACTCGATTTCTACGATCGACTGATCGATGAGCTCTTGTCAGCAGGGATCGTGCCTTGGGTGACACTGTTTCATTGGGACTATCCACTCGCGCTCTTTCACAGGGGCGGTTGGCTCAATCGGGACAGCGCCTCTTGGTTCGCTGATTACGCGGCCCTCGTGGCAGATCGTTTCTCCGATCGCGTGAAGCACTTCTTCACCCTGAACGAACCGCAGGTTTTCATCGGCTTTGGTCACCACGAAGGGCGCCATGCACCCGGGCTCGAGCTCCCTATCTCCGAGGTCTTGCTCGCCGGGCATCACGCTTTGCTTGGACACGGGCAGGCGGTCATGGCACTTCGGGCCCACCAAAAACAGGAGCTCAAAGTTGGCCTCGCTGCCGTTGGCATCCCAAAGAGTCCAGCGTCCGATGACCCCGCTGCGATCGAGATTGCTCGTCGCGCCACCTTCGACGTGCGTCCGGATAGCTCTTGGAACAACGCGCTCTGGATGGATCCGGTCTATCTTGGAAAGTATCCCGAGGTAGCGCTCCGCAAGTACGGGGGAAACATGCCGAAGTTTGCGGCCTCCGATCTCGAGATCATCCACCAGAAGCTCGACTTCTTCGCGGTCAATATCTACCACGATGAGATTGCTGTTTCGGACGACGCTTCACCGGATGGCTATCGGTTCGCACCTTGGCCGGTGGGTTTTCCGCACACCGCGTTCCAGTGGCCGATGACCCCGTCGGCTCTCTATTGGGGCCCTCGCTTCTTCCACGAACGCTACAAGCTGCCGATCGTGATCACGGAGAACGGCCTCTCGACTCGGGATTGGGTGGCGCTCGATGGAAAGGTGCATGACCCTTGTCGCATCGACTTCATTCGCAGGTACCTCCGCGAGTTCCGACGCGCGATGTGCGATGGCGTCGAAGCGCTCGGCTATTTCCACTGGTCGATCATGGACAACTTCGAGTGGGCCGCCGGCTATCGCGAGCGGTTTGGCCTCGTGCATGTCGACTACGAGACCCTGAAGCGGACTCCGAAAGACTCCTTTTACTATTATCGAGACGTGATTCGCAGCCGGGGTGCGAACCTCTAGAGCGACGTCAAAACTTCGCGCGAGCTGGGCGCTTCGGGGAGGACGACCGCGTAGTCCATGCCCGCGCGCCGAGCCGCCTCAAAGCCCATCTCACCATCCTCGATCACAAGGCATTCAGCCGGTGAAACACCGATCCGCTCCGCCGCGAGCAAGAAGGACTCGGGGGAGGGCTTTCCGTGGCTCACATCCTCGGGCGTGATGATGACTTCGAACCAATCGCGCACTTTGACTTGCTCGAGAGCCGCGAGCACTGCCCTTTTTTGAGAGCCGGAAGCGACTGCGAGCTTCTTGCCGCGGGCGCGGAGCTCACGCGCGAACTCCACCACGGGCACCACTGGTTCGGCCTCCGAGACCAGGAGGTCGTAATACTCCCGCTGGGCTGAGGCGACGTGGAGCGGGTCGAAGGCGACGTTGAACTCGAGGTTGAGTTCGCTCACCGTGCGCTCGAGCGTCATCCCAGCTCGCTTGATGAACACCTCCCAGCTGAACTCAAATGTCGCTCCCGCCTGCGACAGTGCACTACACCAGGCTCGGTGATGGAGCTTCATCGTATCGACGAGCGTGCCGTCGCAGTCGAAGATGTAGCCGCTGTAGTCTTTGGTCGGGGCGATGAAGCGCGGTTGGATCATTTTCTCAAGTTTCCGCCCCCGCGCTCTTCTTTAGCGCGAACGCGCCCCGGGTCGAAACTGACCCGGCTCCGACCCGCAGAAAGCTGCCACGGATGCGTATTCCGCAATCGGGGCCGGTGCGGTGATGGGTAAGTTTTGACCCCGGGGCGGGGCGAATTTGACCCACCCGAAACGTGCCTCACTTGTCTCGGACTGAGAGCCAAAACCGGGTTCGGACGGGTCCGAGGATCGCTGCATTTGTGAGGAAATGAGTGGGGGCGTGAGGCCTCTGTTTTCGTTCCGTCCGCCGTCACGAAAATTCCGCGGTCAATGGGGAGCAGAGAGGCGAAGTCGGACCGCTGTCAGGACTTTGGCACCGGTCATGCATTGTCCCCTTGCCGCGAATGAGGAGACGAAGCCCAAGGAGGGGCGAATCATTCGAACGGCACCACGGAGTGAATCATGAGCTCACGAAATCACCTTGCGACGAATCCCCCGCCCGCGCCCTGTTTCGACGAAGAAGAGCAGCCTACGGCGGTTCGTGCGCGAGAGCCCCTGGCCCATGAAGAATCAGGAGTTTGGCGCGTCCCAGCTTCGATCCGCCCGCCGGCTCAGAGGCCGATTGTCGATGATGGGCTCCTTCATGCGACATACGCACCTCTTGTGCGACGCATCGCTCATAAGACCCTCCGCTCTTTGCCCCGTACGATCCTGCTTGAGGACCTCGTGTCGGCTGGCTGGGTCGGAATGACCGAAGCGCTGCGGCGGCGCCCCGAAGAGATGCCGGAAGATCAGTTCGAGGCCTACGCTTCCTATCGCATCCGCGGTGCGATCCTTGATCATCTCCGCTCGCTCGACCCTTTGCCCCGCCGCTTGCGTGGCCTCTCGCGTGAGATCCACGCGGCGTCGCGCCTCCTCTCGCAGAGGTTCGGGCGTCCACCGACGGAAGAGGAACTCGCAAGTGAGCTCAAGATGAGTCTGGCTCACTTGCAGCGGGCGCTTGCCGAAATCCAAGAGGCGGGGCTCGATCGAGTGGATGCAGCTCGCGCTCTCGACGCGCCGTCGGCGGAGCCGTCTCCGGAAGCGGCAGTGGAACGCGCTGAGGCCGTGCGGCGCGTGAAAGAGCTCATGGAAGGATTGCCCGAGCGTCTGCGCTTGGTGCTGGCTCTCCATTACGAGCATGAGTGCAACCTTCGGGAGATCGGCGCTGTCTTGGGAGTCACCGAGTCGCGTGCTTGCCAGCTGCACGCCGAGGCGGTGCATCGGATCCAGAAGGCGCTGATGGTTCCCCCGGGCCAAAGGCGCCTCGGTCGGGGACGCTCTTCATGAAGGGGTTGAAAGGGTAGGCGGGGGCGGGGCCTCCCCGGGCGCGTGCCCCGGGCCGCTTCTGTCCTTCTGGGCTGAAAGATTACGGTGGAGTCGGACAGTTTTCCCGAATTGTCGGCGCTGCCGCGATCTTTCGCCGGTGAAACCGCCCAAGGCGGGTCAAAATAGCCACTCACCTGGGATTTGCCCGATGAATCAGAGCCGCTTTTTTCTTGTTACATGCCTTTTTGTTCCCGTTCTTTTCGGGGCTTGTTCCGCTGGCAAACCGAAGGAGGACACCGGGCATTCCGATGACTCGGATCTCGCGACGAGTTCCGGGGGACGGCGCGGCGGTGGGGACGACCTCGGCAGTTCCGACGACGGCATCATCGTCGGCCCCGACACTCCTCCGGACGAGAACTGTGGCGACGGAGTTCGCCAGGACAACGAAGCATGCGACGACGGCAACCAGGAATCAGGCGACGGCTGCGCCAGGAACTGTTTGTTCGTCGAGAAAGGCTTCATCTGCCGCGCTCCGGGCGAGCCTTGCTCCCCGTTTGCACTTTGCGGCGACGGTGTCGTGTCTTTCCCCGCGGAGCAGTGCGACGACGGGAACCTGACGGACGGCGATGGCTGCTCCTCGCTGTGCAAGTTTGAGATCGGAAGCACCTGCGAAGGTTCTCCGAGCCTCTGCCGCCCCACGGTTTGCGGTGACGGCGAGCAAGAGGGCGCTGAGACCTGCGAAGCGAACGACGGTCTGCCTTTTGATGGCTGCAGCACGTCCTGCCAAGCCGAGCCCCGCTGCACCGACAACGGTTGTACCTCTTCCTGCGGTGACGGTCTCGTCATTGGCGATGAGGAGTGCGACGACGGAAATGGTGTGAGCGGCGACGGTTGCTCCGCGGACTGCAAGGTCGAGCTCGGCTACGAGTGTGAGGTCGAACCGCCCTGTGAAGGCGACGACTGCACCTTGGTCCTTCCGATCGTCTACCGCGACTTCGACACCACACACCCGGACTTCTTCCCGCCTTACAAGGAGGGAGACATGGACGGACACGCGCCGGGCATCGTAGCGAACAGGCTCGACGAAAACGGAAAGCCCGTTTACGCGTCGTCTCCTCCGCTCTCTCACGTTCAGTCCGCGGCGAGCTTCTCACAGTGGTACACCCAGAACGACCGCGCCCTCGTTCGCTCGATCACGCTCTATCCGAACGGCAAGGGCGGCTTCGTGAATCGCTACGGGGAAAATGGCGAGAAGTACCTCGCGTCGGTGAAGACGCCGAACGAGCAGACCGCGGGCATGTCTCTCGCTCAATGCGAGATGAGCTGCCGCCAGCGCGCACGCGACGCTCAGGCTCCCTTCCAGGGCCAGGGTCATCTGCGCTGCGACGACCTGTGCCGCACCTACGTCGACCAGGCTCAGCAACTTCGCGACAGTCAACTCAATCAGCTGCGCAACCAGCTGATGCAGGCGCAGAACGCGGCCACTCCTGACGAAGACTTGATCGCCGAGCTCGAGGCGGAGATCGAAGAGGTGACCGAGCAAATTGCGACGATCCAAGCCAATGGCGAAGCTTGCCTGGCTGATTGTGAGGAAGAGCTCGACGAACGGACTGAGATCTGCTCTGCGCAGTGTTTGCCCTGCAGCTTCAACGCGGCTCAGTACTGCATCGGCGGTGAGATGCTCGAGCTCGATGGCAACCCGCTGTTCTTCCCGATCGATGATGCTCCGAGCCCGAACCTCGGCAAGGCGAAGATCCCCGCGCAGATTTACCAGGGCATCGGTTGGCCCTGGGAAGGCGGCACCGAGGCAGCGAGCCCGAACCACAACTTCAACTTCACGTCCGAGATCGCCTACTGGTTCAAGTATGAAGAGGGCATGACGGCGTCCTTCGAGTTCATCGGGGATGACGATGTCTGGGTCTTCGTGAACCGCCGCCTGCTCATCGACCTCGGGGGCATCCACGTGCCGCTCATCGGTCAGTTCGAGTTCGCTGCGAACGGGAACGTCACCTATCGGACCTGGACGCCGCCCGATCCGGGCGAGGGTGAGACCATGAATACGCCGATCGCCAACGGCATGACGACGGTCGGAGACCTCGGGCTCAAGCCGGGCGGGGTCTACGAGATCAAGGTCTTCCACGCCGAGCGCAAGCCTGAAGGCTCAAGCTTCCAGCTCACCTTGTCTGGCTTCCACGCAGCCCGAAGCGTGTGCCGTTCCTTCTGCGGTGACGGGGTCATCGCGGCTGGCGAGCAGTGCGATGACGGTGCTGAGAACAACACCGGTGGGTTCAACAAGTGCAATGCGAATTGCACGCTCGGGGCCTTCTGCGGCGACGGTATCGTGCAGGAAGACGAAGGCGAGGAGTGCGATGACGCCGATCCCGATCGTCCGACGGATTGCGCTGGTTGTCGCATCNTCGTGATCAAGTGATCGAACGTCGGCACCCTCGGGCCTCTTACGGAGAGGCCCAAGAGTGCGGGGAGCTCGGCGAACGAGCTCCCCGCTTCTTTTTNGGGGGTAACGAGGGGCCCGAGGCTGCGAATTCAGGGGAGAGCGAGGGCCAATCCGCCTTCGCGCTCGTCGGAGATGGCGTGGCAGGTTCCGCGGAGCCACGCGGCGATGTTGGCGTCTCCTTGGATGCTCCGCTCGCGACGGATGACGTGCCCCAGCTGAACGAGGGCGCGCTGGGTAGCGAGGGGCAGGGGGCGATTGCGTTCGATGTCGAGACCATCGGGGAAGAGACCCTGATGAATGCGCGGGGCGCTGACCGCTGTACGGAAGTCGTACCCTCGGTCGATCAGGCGGAGCACAAGGAGCGCGACGGTGCTCGGGATCGTGTCACCCCCCGGACTCCCGAGCACGATGGTGTTCTGATCATCGATGATCAACGTCGGGGCCATGGAGCTCACCGTGCGGACTCCCCCTTCCGGCCGATTTTTCCCTACGAGCGAGAATGAGGCGACGCTGTTGTTGAGGGCGATGCCCGTTTCTCGAGAGAAGACGCGCGCCCCGTAACTCCCCGAGAGAGTCACGGTCATGCTGACGGCCATGCCCTCAGCGTCGACGACCGAGAGATGTGTCGTGTGATCTTCTTCGTGCACGTCGATGTCCGGACGCACCAGAGATGCCGAGGCGGTCTTCTTGTCGGGCGCGATCGGATTGCTTGAGAGCCAGGTGCTGGGGTTGAGCCAGCGGGCGCGTAGGTCCACGATGGCGCTTGGGGTTTCCCGTTCGGGGGCGCGGACAAAGAGAAGTCGCTCGAGCTGCGCTCTTCGGGAGGTCTCCGCGAAGTGGTGATAAAATTGTGTGTCGTCAGGCTGGGGGTCGAAGGCGGTCCACATCGAGAGGATCTGCGTGAGCACGACGCCGCCGCCGGATGGGGGCGGCATGGTGATCACGCGATACCCGCGGAAGTCGAAGCTGAGCGGCTCGCGGAAGCGGGCTTCGTAGCGGGCGAGGTCCTCAAGGGTCATGATCCCGTCAGGACCGAGGCTCTTGACCAGATCGCGGGCCGTCGGACCCTCGTAAAATCCTTTTTTTCCTTCGGTGCGAATGCGAGACAAAGCGAGCGCGAGGTCGGGTCTCTTGATCCTGGTCCCCGCGGGGAGGGGCTTGTCTTTTTGGAAGAACACGCGTCGTGCGACCGGGTCTCGGAGCAAATCGGCCCGACTCCAGACGAGGGTCTGGGCTCCGCGCGGGCTCAGCACATAGCCGTCTCGCGCAAGGGTCTCGACGAGCAAGATCAGACGGCCGAGCGGCAGGCGACCGAAATGCTCGTGGGCGAGGAGGAGACCGGCGACGGTCCCAGGAACTCCGACGGCGGCGCCTGTCTTGGCGCCCGCCTCGAGCATGCGAAGAAAGTTGGCTTCGGTGAGTCCGGCGGGCGCGTCCTCTCGAAAATCGATGGCGCGAACGACGGGCCCTTTGCGCACGAGCAAGAAGCCCCCTCCGCCCAAGTTGCCCGCGCTCGGGTGAGTGACGGCGAGCGCTAGGGCGGTGGCAATCGCGGCGTCCATGGCGTTGCCGCCTTGTTCGAGAATCTTGGCTCCGATCCGGGTCGCTTGGCTTTCGACAGAGGTGACGGCGCCCCCTTTGCCTTGGACCGGGGCCGCCACATCAAATGTTAGTTCTTTGAGAGGAAGTGTTTCAGGCAGCGCCGGAGCCGTCGGGGCCGATGAGGTGCTCGGGCTCGGGGAGCTCGTCGACGCGGCTTGTTCGGGAGGCGCAGGAGCTGGTGGGATGGGGGGAGGCAGAGGGGGGGGAGGGGTGAGGGCGCTCCGCTCGGTTCCCTGGGGTGGCGCGCCGAAGGCGCGCTCGCAGCCGAGAGAGGCGGGGATAGCGAGGGAGAGCAGGGCAGAAAGCGCGGAGATGAGCGGGGTCGTTCCCGGATTTGGTCGCCGCCTCTGGCTTTCGCTACGCTTCTCTCGATGCACTCGCCTCATCTCCCGGGCTCCCCAAAGAGCCTCGAAGGACCAACTCCGATGCCGCTCGGGATCGCGGTCCTCACTGTCAGCGATACTCGGTCCATTGAGACTGACAAGAGCGGCCAGCGTATCGTGGATTTTTGTGACTCCGCCGGGCATCGCTTGATCCTGCGCCAGATCGTGAAAGACGACATCGAGGCGATCCGTTCCTTCGTTCTCGAAGCGGCCGATCATCCCGAGGTGTCTGTCATCATCGTGACCGGCGGGACCGGCATCACGCGACGCGACGTGACCCCCGAGGCCCTGGAGCCCCTGCTCGAGCGCCATATTCCGGGGTTTGGAGAGCTGTTTCGTTGGCTCAGCTACGCGGACATCGGAGCTGCGACGATTCAATCTCGCGCCTTTGCTGGTCTCGTTCGGAGAAAACTCCTGTTCGCGCTCCCGGGCTCGACCGGCGCCGTCGAGCTCGCCGTCGAGTCGATCCTCAGGCCTCAACTTGATCGGCGGACTCGGCCTTGTAACTTCGCTGAGCTCCTCGAGCGCGTCTAGAGCGAGGACTCAGCGCCGACTAACCAGAGGTTTGAATCTTGGACGGCGCGCTCTTTGAGGTCGCCTGCAGGGACCGCAACGACGGGGGTCCCGAGCGCGAGAGCCTCACGGACGCCGCCCGGCGAGCCTTCGAGACGGGAGCTCGAGATGAGAAGGTCGGCGGCCCGCATCCAAGTCATGCAGGTCGTTCGATCGACCTGACCCAAGAACTGCACTTCGGGATATCTTCGCTCGAGGTGAGCTCTCTCTGGGCCATCCCCGAGGCAATACACACGCGCCCTCGGGATGAGCGTTGCTGCCTCCAGGGCCACCTCGGGGCGTTTCCCCTCGACGAGACGACCGACGAAGAGGACGACTGGGCGGTCGCCGTCGATGTCGAGCTGAGCTCTTGCCTGCTCGCGGGTGGGGAGATCGGAAGGCAGGGCAAGAGCTGCAGGCTCGACGTGGGCTCTTCGAACATACCCCGCGAGCTCCGGCGGAAGGGCGGAGGCGAGTTCGTCTCGGAGCTCGGCGGAGACGACGCGAAGCTCGGCATCAGCCAGGAACAACTCGCGGAGGATCGCGCGACAAAAGAGCCGTGGCAGCGCGAGCAATAAACGAACGTCGCTTCCGTGCGCGACGACCTGGAGACTGTCGAAGCGTTCGGTGCGCGCTCTTCTCCTCTGCAGACGCGCGGCGAAGAGGCCGAAGGGCAAAATCCAGTGTGCTACGAGATGACCTCTCTTGCCATCGAGGACTCGGCGTGCGCGGCGGAGGACGCCGAAGAGCTCACCAATGACCCATGGTTTGCTTCTTAAGCGAGGGAGCGCTCCGGGCCACCCAAAGAGACCGCTGCCCCCGAGCCAGGTCACTTGGAGAGGGCCTGGGTTCGGATCCTCTCCGCGTCCGGCTGCGAGCACCGTCACCGGTCCGTGCGAGAGGAGCTCACGGGCCTCGGCTTCGACGAAATGTCCCGCTGCCTCGCCTGGGTAGGTCGGGAATGAAGTCGTGAGGACGAAGTGGGTCACCGAGGCAACTCGTCGAGCTCCTTGAGAGCCTCTGTTCCGAGCGTGCGCTCTAGCTCACCGAGCTTCCACAGATACTCGAAGGTGTAGATGCCGGTCGAATGGTGGTCGCCCCAGGTCAGAGAGAGGGCGTAGTTTCCGACAGGCTGAATGTCGCGCAGCTCCTGGTCGCCGCCCGCGACGAAATGGACCTTGCTGCCGTGCCCCTGGCATCCAGCACAAGGACAATAACCCCTCACGATGGAGTGGGAGAGCTGGTGGACGACCGGACCCTCGGGGCTCGACCAAGTGATCTGCAGGACTCGAGCGCTGTGGGGGGCCCGGATGCCCTGGGGACGCCCCCCGGGAAAGGGGCGGATCGGCGTTTCGGAAGGGCTTTGGGGGCCTTGCGGGTGGGGCATGGAGGCCATTTGCCCGAAATATGGACCGGAAGCACCCCTTTTGGAGGCGAAATGGGTTTGCATTAGGGCCGAACCTCTGCCATATGTCGCCCCCGCCCAATGACGACGACAGAAGCCGTACCCTGTAAGCCCCTCGAAGTCGCTGTGAGTGATCGCGGCATCGAGCGCGCCATCAAGCACCTGAAGCGCAAGATGGCAGCGGAGGGCATCCTTCGCGAAATCAAGCGTCGCCGGAACTACATGAAGCCCTCCGTGCGTAAGCGCAAGAAGATCGCGGAAGCTGCGCGTCGTCGCCGCAAGCGGGTGCGCCCGGATGAGCAGCCCACGCCGGCTGCCATGAAGCCGTAAATGGCAATGAGAGGCCTCGGACGTAACGTCTGGGGCCTTTTTCGTTGAGCTCAGGCTTTGCGATGGGAGCCTCGGGAAGTTGGCCCGAGGAGAGCGTCTCCGAGATAAGGGAGGCTCGTGGTGCAAAGAGTGTCGGCTTCGCGTCGTCGTCCGGCGACCCCTGCGTCTCCTCCGGTCCGCTTGAGGTACCTTCTCGCGATCGTGGTCGCCGGCTGGGGTGGGGTCAGTCTGGCGCGCCAGGCGCGGGCCGCTTTCGATCTCCATGACGCCGCCGCCAAGGCCGCGAACTACGCGCTCTGCATGGTGGGCCCGACCGGTCCGAAGCTGCTTCGGGAGGGTGCGGACGAATACGCGCGGTTGCTCGAGCGACGTGTCGTTGCTGCGGGGCCAAAGGATCGACCCTTTGCCCGGTGCGCGGCGCTCGGGGAGAAGGTGGGCCTTTCGCGCGCGCTCCACGAGCTCGAGGCCTCCGCGTTTCGCGAGTACTTTGATGGCAGCGCTGGGGACCACGAGGTCAGCGAGCTGACTTTCGATCGATCGAAGCTGGATGAGCTTGCCGGTAGCGCTGGGCTCTTTGCTCCAGCTTCCCTTGAGGCGCTCATCATTCCCGAGCGCCATGCGGAGGAGGCCTCCCATCCGCGAGAGCCCGTGCGCCCTGCGGTGGGACGAGGACTGCCGCCGCAGAGGAGCCTCTATCGAAGTGCGGTCTCCTACGGGGACACCTGGGTCGTCGAGATGGGCTCCGGGGCCAACGCGGAGCGGCTGATTTCCCACAACCGCGGCCTCCATTTCGAACGGGTCTCTGGTCGCGCCGAGCCGGGCCCCTCGGGTCCCTGCGCACCGAGTCCTGAGGGCGTTGGCTTCTCGATCATCCTGAGTGAGGCCGACGAGACAGTGCTCGTATCGCGGAACGCGGCGGGTTCAAGCCGGATGACGAAGCTCGCGGCCCGCCACGAGCGCGTGGAAGCAGCAGACTGTGACGGTTCAGGGTTCTTGGCGCTGCTCGATGACAGGAAGTCCAAAGCACGCCGGTTGAAGGCTTGTTCCCTTGAGGGCGTCTGCGTTGAAGTGCCCCTGCCGACGCTCGGCGAAAGACCGCTTCCGTCTGAGCTCGATGTCGCCTGGGTGGGCGGAGACATCGTGCTTGCAGCTTCTGAAGGGCGACTCACGCGGGTGACGACGAGCCGCGACCGGGGACAGACCTGGACGCCCTGGGTACTCGCCTTTGACGGTCGGGAGCTGCTGCCCGCCGCTTCGAGAGCTGCTCCGCGCCGCCTTCTGCACGTGGATGATGAAGTATTGCTCCATGGCGTCAGCGAACGCGGGCAGCCTTACCTCGTCTTGGCTTCCCACGACCACGGTGCGAGCTTCTCAGCGTCGCTAAAAAGCGCGGACTTGGACGAAGAAGAGAAGCTCGTGCGCCGCGAGTGATCGCTTGGGCGCGGCGCCGCTCTGGGGCGCACTTCACTCTCTGCTTGAGCTTATCTCGGCGCTGACCTCTTCGAGAGAGCCTCGATGGCCCTCTGCATGTTCTCGCTGGTGGAGAAGAGGAGCAGGTCCTTTGCCTCGGCGATGGTCTCGAACCAACGAAGGCGGGCAGGGCCGTCACTTGGAATTGGCCTCGTTTCCAGGGCGAGAGCGCTCAAGCTCACTTCGAGCGAGCCGACACCGAGGAAAGCGGCTCGCTGCGCGAGTGCACCGAGGGCTGCGTACACCGAGGCGCCGCCTCGACCGAGCGCGCCGACCGCTTCGAGCGCGAGAGTCGGTACGTCGTCGTCGTAACCCAGGCGTGCAAAGCCTCGTTCGAGCTGAGCCTGGGCCTGCATCACGCGCCGAGCGTCGGCTCCCTCGGGCCTGAAATTCGGCGCGAAGATGAGCAAGAGGGCGACGAGGGTCGGCCAAGCGCCCTCTGCCTTGCCTCGGAAGAGCGCGCCGGCGCCCATCTGCTCCTGTTTGACGGCGCGGAGCACGAGGAAGCTTCTTACGCCTTCAGAGAGTGCATCGACCGCCGTGCCGGCGATGAAGCGCAAGGGATGGCTCGAGAGGACGAGCACACGGGGGCCGAGCGCATCCGAGGTGAGGAGCTCGAACTTCGGACTGCCGGCCGCTGTGAGGGCTCGACTCAGCGCTTGGAGAGTGGGAGAGGAAGCGGGCGCAGGGCGGGCGCTCGTTGCGTCGAGCGGGAGCGTGAGATCGAGCGCCTCCTTGGTCTTGCGCAGGAGCTCTCCGAGGGCCCTCGGCAACTCTTTGGGACGGAGGAATGGATCGAGCTCGGGAGCGAGGGCGAGCGGGCCGGCGGACCCGCCAGACTTGGCCTCGGGCTCTCCCCGTAAGACGCGGAGCGCGGCGTAGGTTGCCTCTGCTTGGGCCCGTCCGCCGAGCAGATCTGTGGCGAGCCCGACCGTCTCGAGGATACCGAGCTCGAGGCGACCCGACTCGAGCTGCCTCCGCGCCTCCTTGGCGGTGCGATCGACGAGCATACGGCGTGCCTGGGTCTCACCGAGCTCGGCAAGGAGCTCAGCGCGCGCGCTGAGAACGCGACTGTCGAGCGGCCAGGCGCGTCCGGCGCGCTCGAGAGTAGCGGCCGCGCGCCCGGGATCGCGGGCGGCCGTTCGATAGATCTCTGCGAGCTCAAGGACTGCCCAAATCTTGTCGTCCGTGGCCTCTGTGCGTGCGATGACCTTCGTTTGAAGCTCTGCGGCGCGCTCCGCGAGTTCGAGCTCGAGGAAGACGGCGACGAGCTCACGCATCGCGGTCAAGCTCTCCGGTCGCAAGCTGACAATGGTCTCATAGGCGTCCATCGCTGCCTCGAACTTCTTCAGTTTTTCGCTGGAGATGCGGGCCACTCGGTAAAGGGCGCTGATGCGCGCCTCATCGCTTTGGCTCGCTTGCGCGAGGCGCTTGTAGGAGAGACAGGCCTCTGCGTACTTGGAAATGGCTTCGGCGCTGCGAGCGTGCGCTCCGAGGACGCGAGGATCACTTGGGTGCGCCTTGAGTGTCTCGCCGTAGAGGCGTTCGGCCTCTTCCGCGCGCCCTGCTTTCATCAAGAGCTCACCCGCTTCAAGCGCGAGCTCCAGGCGCGCGTGGGGAGTGAGGGGCTGTTCGAGTCGGCGCAAAAGTAGACCCACCAGGGCCTCATCGTGCCCTTGGTAAAGGTGGTGCAGGCGCGTGAAGGCCTCGAGCGAATCGGGCTCGAGTTCGAGGCAGCGTTCGAAGCGATTCCGTGCGCTCTCGGGATCTTGTGCTCGCTCAAATGCGTCTCCGGCTCGAGCGAGGGCAAGCAGGCGATGCTCGTCCGAGTGACTCGCCCCGGCGACAGCGTCCGCCGCCTGAGCTTTGTCGCGCCACATTTCGGCTTCATCCTCCCCATCCTCTCGAGCGTCGATGGCTTCGACGCGAAGCAAACGAGGGGCGAAGGCGGATGGAGCGGCTTCGATGGCGATCTCAAGGTCGGAGAGCGCCTCCTCGGTCTCTCCGCGCGCGAGAGAAAGGCGCGCTAGCTCGGTGCGGAGAAGGGCAACGTCCTCTGGATTTTGGTGGCGCGTAGCGAGCTCGCGCTCAAGCTCTCGCACGCGGAGTAGATCTGCTCGATCCCAGGCATCTGTCGTGAGCGCACGAAGCGCAAACAGAGGCAGGCGAGCAGGTTCTCCGAGCTGCTCGAGGGCGCGGCGGGCGCCGCGCAGATCGCCGCTTCCGAGCGCAAAAGCTGCTTCTACGAGAAGATAGGGGTCGCGGTCGGCGAGCGGAAGCGCGGGGATGAGCTCGGGGAAGAGAGAGCGGATCGCCTGGAGGTCGCCGGTTTCGAGAGCTCGGTGCTCGATGTCCATGTGCACGCCGAGTGTGGCGAGCCCTTCGTGAACGAGGATATTGCGCCACATCGCGGCGCTGGAGCCATCACCTCGTGCCGCGTCGTAGTGGATGAGGGCTTGGAGGGTGTCGCGACGCGCGTCCGGGGAGCCATCTTGGGGCGCGTGCTCGAGGAGGTGGACGGTGGAAGACGCGGCCTCACCTAGGTGGAGCTCGAGGTGCCTCTGGAAGGCTCGGAAGAGTGGGCTCTCGGCGACGACGGGAGCCGTGAGCTCGGCGAGGGCCTGCCGAGAATCTCCGTCGAGCCAAGCGGTCGCCGCGCGGTGCACGACATCCAACGATGTTCCTGACCCTTGGTCCTCCTCCCGGACTCCGATTCGCGTCGAAGCGCGGAGGAGCTGAAAGAGGGGCAGCGCCTGGGCGCGTGCGGAGACGCGCCCCAGCCAGTTCACTCGATCATCAGTGTCGTTCGCGAAGAGGGCCAGCAATGTAGCGGCAGCGTCTCTGAGGGAAGCCCCCTCGAGCTCGAGGAGCGCTTCGAGAGCTTCTCCTCGGGCCAGGCCAGGCAGGGCGATCCGCTCCAGGAGGAAGGAGAGGAAAAGAGCGGTTTCCTTGGTGAGCGTGGGGCCTTCGGGGCTCTCGGCGAGCTCGCGCAAGAGGGCAGCGGATTCTACTGTGTCGAGATCGAGCGCGGCTTCGAAGAAGAGTGGCGTTCGCTCTTTGATATCGAGCTGTCTTCCGAGCTCTACCCGCCTGTGCGCGAGTTCTCGGGAGGGACCTTTTTGGCTCGCAAGGCCCAAGAGCGCGGCGGCGCGCACACGGGGGTTCGTCGCTGTCCAGGCTTGTTCGAAAGCAGCTTCGGCCCCGGCTGCGTCGCCGCTTGTCGCTCGGCGGAAGCCGAGCAAGAGCGAAAGCTCCGGATCCGAGGTCAGCTCGGAAAGGACACGCAGAGGTTCGGGATCTTCGCTTCCATTTTGCCTCTGCGTCTCGAGGTCGAGGAGCGAGAGCAGGATCTCGCTATGAGAGCCTCCCTCGAGCCGCTGCCACTCTTCCACGACCTTCCTTCCCTCAGAGCTTGTGAGACGCCCAAGATGGGCGCCGAGCAGAGCGCGGGCGGACGCCAGAGGATCGGACTCCGAAGCTGGGCTCTTCTTGAGGGCTTGGACGAGAGCAGGCGAGCGAGCGCCCTGCTGGTCGTCAGGCGCGGGCAGTCCTGCCATGCGAGCAAGCAGCGCTCTCTCCTCGAAGCTGAAGGTCCCGTCGCGATCGGAGTCGAGCGCCAGTTTCAGGCCTTCGCGGTCGTCCTCCTCGAGAGAAAGATAGGCGAGGAGGCGCAGCGTGAAGGGAGTCGGATCGACGGGCGCTTTTTCTTTGAGCAGAGCGCGCGCGTTGGCACCCCCGGCAGGATGGGCGCTCATGAGCAGCAGCCACACGTGCCGGAGCGCCGGAGGGGGCTCGGGGGTGCGCACGAGATACTGGCCGAGCCTCTCGATGAACCCCGAAACATCGCCGGAGCGGCGGGCGCGGAGGGCGCGGAGGAGCGGAATGCCCGCGGGCACATCTCCGTCCGCTTCCGTCCGGTCGGCGATTTCGCGTGCGATTGGCCAGCTCGAGGAGAGCGCTGGGGGAACTTTGAGTCCGGCGGTGGGTTCGCCGAGCGCTAGGGCAAAGAACAAGCGCTCGGCGTTGATAAAGGAGTCGTCGAGGGTGCGACTGCCATGCTCAAGGAGGTTTCGGGCTCGGTCGACGTCGCCGCGTCCTTGGCAGAGCTCGAGCGCGCGCCGGAGCGCGTACGTTCTCGCGGAGAGCGTATCGCTCTTCCGGAACGATTGCTCGAGGGCGTAAAGAGCCAGCTCGCTCGGACCACTGTCGTCGGCCAGTGCGAGGGACAGCAGTGTGAGCAGGGCGAGGCGAGGCTGCGTTTGAGCGGCGCGCTCGGCGGCGAGGGCTGCTTCCTTGGCTTGCCCTGCGCGGGTGGAGAGGAGCGCAGCGGCGGCGAGGGCCCGCGCCTTGGCCGTGGCGGACGACTGTCGCTCGCTGACGAAAGAGAGGCGCTCGGCCCAGAGCGCTGGCGACTCTGCGAGGCTCGTTCCGAGAGGTTTTGTGGCGGCGCTCGGCTCACCAAACAGGAGTTCATCGCTCGAGAGAGCTGCCTCGGGGGGGAGGGAAGGCAGAGATGTAGCGCTCATGACCAGCCTGCCCTCCTGCGGAGAATCTCGAGGTCTGCGCCGAGGGCGAAGCGAACACCGGAAGCGAGAAGCTCCTGTCTCTCGGGCTCGCTCTCAGGGAGGAGGTGCTGGACATGGGCGAGTGCGCCCGCGTGACCGACGGCGACGATGCTGGCGCGGAGAGCTCTCGCTTTCGCTTT
>NASX01000142.1 GCA_002085155.1 Sorangiineae bacterium NIC37A_2 | reverse complement strand
GCTGAAGCAGGTTCGCGCGTCGCGCGACGAGGCAAAATGCCAGGCGGCACTCGCCGCGCTCACGGAAGGTGCGCGGGGCAATGCCAATCTGCTTGCCCTTGCCATTGATGCGGCGCGTGCGCGTGCGACAGTCGGCGAAATTTCTTCCGCGATGGAAGAAGTGTTTGGCCGTCACCGCGCCGAGATCAAGTCGATCTCGGGCGTCTATGCGCAGGCCTATGACGGCGATGAGGGCTTCATGAACATCACCAAAGAAATCGAGGCCTTTGCGGAGGCGGAAGGCCGCCGTCCCCGTATCCTTGTCGTGAAGATGGGGCAGGACGGGCATGACCGCGGGGCGAAGGTGATTGCAACGGCCTTTGCCGATCTAGGCTTCGACGTCGATGTGGGCCCGCTGTTCCAGACGCCGGAAGAAGCTGCCCGCGACGCAATCGAGAACGACGTGCATGTCATCGGCATTTCGAGCCTTGCTGCCGGTCACAAGACGCTTGTGCCTGCGCTTGCCAAGGCGCTGCGTGAGGAAGGTGCCGACGACATTCTCATCATTTGCGGCGGCGTGATCCCGCAGCAGGATTACGACTTCCTGAAGAATGCCGGTGCCGCGGCGATCTTTGGCCCCGGCACGAATATTCCGGCAGCCGCGAGCGAGGTGCTTTCCCTCATTCGCCAGAAGCGACAGCAGGCAAACCAGGCCTCATCGTAAACAAATGCTTTAGCCTGACCTCGTCATTGCGGTGTTGCCTGAGCGGCCACGCGCAATGACGAGAGGTTGGTGCGGCTGGTTTTGCCGCCCTTCTGCCGTAACCGCTGAACTGAATGTTTCATTCGGATGCGTCAAAAGCGCACTCCGTTTTGTTGTCTGTTGCAATGTGAGTGGGCTTGCAATAGGCAACCGCCCATCATTCGGCCGCAGAGCCGATTGGCTTGGTCTGACTGCTGCGCAAAGAGCGCTGGTTCAGGCTTGCCGGGCAAGCCGCGCCCTCCTGATGTGGAAACCGGGAAAACGCGGCTGCAGAAGAAGAATCCATATCTGATATTTTTTGGAGGTGCGGATGAGCACCGAGGGAAAGTCGTCGTCTGCGCGGCGCATGCAGTCCGCCGAGGTGGAAGCGGGCGAAAAGGATCAGGACGACCGTCAGGCCGCCTATTATGCGACGCTGGCTGAGCGGCTTGAAGGCCTGCTCGCAGAGATCGATTCCTCCGGCGGCCCGCAGGAGGATGAACTTGTCGCGCGCTTGCGGGCGCTTTACGCTGAAGTTCAGCGGCA
>NASX01000084.1 GCA_002085155.1 Sorangiineae bacterium NIC37A_2 | reverse complement strand
CCGTCGACTCTTACGGCCCTGTGACGGACAACGCCCAGTCTGTCTACGAGCTCTCCCTGATCGAGGACATTCCGAACGTCGCGGACGAGATCGAAAAGAAGTTCGGTTTCCGACCGGACTTCGAGAAGGCGAAACACTTCCTCGAGGAAAACGACGGCGCCGGAAATACCTTCAAAGCCACGGCGAAGCCGGTGCTCATCGGCACCGCGGTAGTCGGCGCGACCACGATGATCTTCGCGACCATCATGGCGCTCACCAAAGGCCTGAGCGACCAGGCCGCGATAGCCAAGATGTCCCTTCTCCACCCGCCGTTTTTGCTCGGCATGATCATCGGCGGCGCCATGATCTATTGGTTCACTGGCGCTTCGATGCAGGCTGTCTCGACGGGTGCGTACCGAGCGGTCGAGTTCATTAAGAAGAACATCAAGCTCGACGGCCAGACCGCCGCTTCAACGGAGGACAGCAAGGCGGTCGTTGAGATCTGCACGGTCTACGCCCAGCGCGGCATGTTCAACATCTTCCTGGCTGTGTTCTTCGCAACTCTCGCCTTCGCCTTCTACGAGCCCTACTTTTTCATCGGCTACCTGATCGCGATCGCCCTCTTCGGCTTCTTCCAAGCGGTCTTCATGGCGAACGCCGGAGGAGCTTGGGACAATGCGAAGAAGGTCGTCGAGGTCGAGCTCAAGGCGAAGGGAACGGACCTGCACAACGCGACCATCGTGGGCGACACGGTCGGCGATCCTTTCAAGGACACGAGCTCCGTCGCCATGAACCCAGTCATCAAGTTCACGACGCTCTTCGGCCTGCTCGCCCTCGAGCTTGCGCTCTCCCTCGGAGATAGCCCCCTGGTCATCTTCCTGGCCTGGGGCTTCTTCGCCGTGAGCGCGTACTTCTGCCACCGGTCGTTTTACGGCATGCGCATCCATACGCATCCGAAGGCGCACTGAGCGACCGTCGCACCACCGAAGAGCCAACGAAGCTCCGCCGGCCCTCGCGCCGCGCGGAGCTTCGCTCTATTGGGCGAAATATCGCGCTTTCGCCCCCTTGTTCCTAAGACTCTTGACCTCCACCCGCGCAGGCCGAAAGCCCTGAGGCCCATTGGTTCCCGGCGCCTTCTCGGAATAGGCTCCCTCCATGAGCCGCTTCCGATCGAACCGCCCAGCGAAGGCCGTCCCTCTCCTGCTCGCCTGCACTCTGTCGGTTCTCGGCTGCGAAAGAACCCCCGAGCCCGCTCCCTCGGCTGCTCCTGCAAAGACCGAGGAGGCCCCCTCACAAAAGGCTCCTCTCCACGTCGTCACTCCGCCTCCCGTCGCTACCTACGACGTCCCCCTCCGAAGCGACCAGGAGTTCCGGGACGCGGCCCTCGCCGCATGCCAAGCGAGCCGCGCCGATCGTCGTCCGCTCCTCCTCGAGGCCGGCGCGGATTGGTGCGGCGATTGTCGCCTGCTCCACCGCATGAAAGAGGCTGAAGGCCCCCTCAAGTCGGAGCTCCAAAACTGGCAGGTGCTCGCGGTAAACCTCGGGGAAGACCGCCACGAGTGGCTTCGCGCGGCCTTCGGTATCAAAGCCATCGCTCGCTGGCTCGTCTTCTGGCAGCCGGATTGTGACGCTCCGATCGAATCCTGGACTCCGACCACTTCGAAGGTCGTCGAACCTACCTCCGGCGGGGACGCAGCCAGCGGAGAGCGCCTCGCTTCTTGGCTCTCGGAGACGCGCAAAGCCGGAGCTAAGGCGACTCCGCCGGCGGGGAAACAATAGTCTTTCCCGCGTCCTCTGGCCCAGAGCGAACTTCCCTCTCCTGCCCATCGAGCACACAAGCGACGGTCACGTCTCCGAGGACGTTGATCGCCGTGCGCGCGCGGTCGAGGAACCAATCCACGGCGAGCAAGAACGCGATGGCCTCGATGGGAAGGTTCGCTGCGTTGAAGACTAAGGTCATCGTGACGAGCCCGGCTTCCGGGATGCCCGCGGCGCCGACCGAGGCAATCACGGAGGTGAGCACGATGAGCCCTTGGGCCGTCCAGCTCAAAGGTACGTTGAGCATCTGGGCGACGAAGAGCGCCGCCATCGCTTCGTAGAGGGCGGTCCCGTCATTGTTGAAATTCGAGCCCACCAGGGCTCCCAGGCTCGCGGAGCGCTCTCTGAGTCCGAGGCGGCGCAGGCGGTCGTAAGTCACGGGCATGGTCGCGGTCGAGCTCGCCGTCGAAAAAGCCATCACGAGGGGATCGAGAAGGTGTGCCCGGAGATCGCGCGGGCGGACCCAGGAGTTCCAGCGAATGCGCCCGACGTAGAAGAGCCCCTGCAACAGAAGCGCGAGCAGCACCGCGAGGATGAACCAAAGGAGCGCACCAAAAGGCCGAAATCCCTCGACCCCCACGATGCTCGCGACCTTGCTGAAGACAGCGATCGGCACCAGGTGCAAAATCCAGCCGAGGACCCGTCCGAGGAGGTTCATGCCGAGCGAGAGCAGCTCCGAGAAGCGCTCCTTCTCTGCGGCGGCGAGCCCACGACCGGCGAGCCCGAAGAGCACGGCAACCAGGACCACGCCGATCACTCGTCCGTCGACGAGCGGCGCCACAAAGCTCTTCGGAACATTGTCGAGCAGGCTGCCGACCACGTCGCCGCTCGGGCGCTGCGCGAGAGTGCTCGGTAAGAGCTGCGTGTGAGCACCGGGCTGGATGACATTCGCGACGAGGAGTCCGATGCCGATCGCGACCAGCGTATTGGTCACGAGCAAGTAGGCGAGACGAAGGCCCAGATTCCCCGCGAACTCCGCGGTCACCAGCGCGCGCATGACCGCGATCAGAATCAAAGGGGGCGCTACGGCGCCGAGCACCCGAAGCACAAGGCGCGCCGGCCAATCCAAGAAGCTCGCCCCCGGTCCCAAGAGAAGCCCGACGACGACGCCGAGCACCATCGCGAGGGCTATCTGGGCGTAGAGGGGGATATTGATCCCTGAGACTCGAGCGGCGTTCGGCTTTTCGCTCTGCACTCGGCGGAGCATATCGACACCGAGCGCGTCCGCCTACCTGAGCCCGGGATTTAAGCGCCCGATTTGCGCGCGCGACGCCTCGGCGCCGCAACATCGTCACCGGCGGCCTTCTTCGGCGGCAAAGGACGGCCGGCCTCTTCGATCTCGGCGGTCTTCAAGCTCTGCTTGAGAGCTTCGAAGAGATCGATGATCTGAGCGCGCGGCGCCTCCGGCGCGAGCTCGAGTTGTTTACCGGAGATCTTGCGCTCGAGAGCTTCGACGACACGTTTCCGATAGGTATCTTCGTACTTCGTCCAGTCGAACTTCTTCTCGGTGAGCTGGTCGATCAACTGATGGGCGAGCTTCCGCTCCACGTCCGAGAACTGATAGGTCGCGCCGGTGTCGATCTCGTCGAAGGCGCGCACCTCATCGGCGAAGTACATCTGATGAAAGATGAGCCCGTCTTTGTAAGGCCGGATCACGACGAGCTGTTCTTTGCCCCGCGCTGCCCAGGATCCCACCGCGACTCGATTCGACTCACGCATGGCCTCGGCGAGCAATCGGTACGCCTTGTCGCCGCCTTTGTCGGGACCGAGATAATAGGACTTCTCGACCTGGATCATGTCGAAGGCGTCGAGGGGAACGAACTCCGTGATGCTGATGTGACTGTCGCGACCGGCCTCGAGCGCTTTGTACTCTTCGTCGTCGATGACGACGTACTCGCCCTTCTGGTACTCGTAGCCGCGGACCGTCTCTTCTTTGCTCACCACGGTGCCGTGCGTCGCGCAGATCATTTGCTGCTTGAGGCGGCTGCCACAGCCCTTGTGGAGCATATTGAAGCGCACCTGCTCGCTCGACGCGGCTGTGAACAGCTTGACGGGGATCGAGACGAGACCGAAGGAAATCGTCCCGCTGGAGAGCGCGCGCGCTGACATGAGAGAGAAATGCTATCGTGGTCTCTCCCTGACCGCCCAATAAATCGCGCATCTCCTCGAGCCACTTCGAGAGTCGGCTCTCTTTTTTTCCCATGCCGTCCCCCCGGAAGAAAAAAGCGCCTGAGGCCCCCGCCCAGGACGAGCTCGCTGAATACCGGAAGAAACGCGACCCTGCGGCGACCAACGAGCCCTTTTTTCCTGAACATCCCATCAGCGTGGGGTCCGGCTCGACGTGGGCGGGGCGATTTGTGGTCCACCAGCATGACGCGACCCGGATGCACTGGGACTTGCGGCTCGAGATCGGCGGCAGTCTCCAGAGTTTCGCGGTGCCGAAAGGGCCGAGCCTCGATCCTGCCGAGAAGCGGCTCGCGATGCACACCGAAAATCATCCTCTCTCCTACTTGGATTTCGAGGATGTGATTCCGGAGGGAAACTACGGGGCTGGCGCCATGATCGTCTGGGATACCGGTGGCGTCGTCTTCCTCGAGATGAGCGGGGAAGAGGGACTCAAGAAGGGCAAGCTCGATTTCGTGCTGCGCGGCTTCAAGCTCGAAGGGCGCTTCGCGCTGATCGCGACAGGAAAGAACAAAAAGGAGCGAGAGGAGAAGAGACACGGGGTCACTCGGGGCATCTCCGAGAGCGAATGGCTGCTCGTGAAAAAGCCCGACCAGAGCGCGAACCCGAGCGCGAAGGTCTGTGAGACGAAGCAGGAGAGCGTCTTGTCCGGGATGACGGTGAAGGAGCTGCCGCGCAAGAGTGAGCTCGCCGCCGAGCTCGAAGCTCGAGCCGCCGCGCTCGGCGCCCCTCTCCTCAACGCTCCGCTCCCTCACAGCACCGTGCCGATGGTATGCAGCACGGAGGGCGCGTCGCTGTCGAACCCCGATTGGCTCTACGAGCTGAAGCTCGATGGCGTGCGCATCCTGGCTCACAAGGACCGCGACCTGGTGCGCCTCTTTTACCGAACAGGCAACGCTGCGAGCTCGTCCTATCCCGAGATCGTGCGGGCCGTGAGCTCTCTCTTCCCTGCCAAGGTCGTGCTCGATGGCGAGATCGTGACCTTCGACGAGCGCGGGAAGCCTAATTTTACGCGCCTTTTGCCCCGGGTGCTCGCCAAACGCCCCCGCGACGTCGAGAAGGTGATGCGCGAAGTCACCGTCGTCTTTCTCTGCTTCGACATCTTGGCGCTCGGCGATCGCGATCTGCGCTCGCTTCCGCTCCGCGATCGGAAAGCGATCTTGAAAGACCTCCTCAAGGGCCAGGGACGCGTCCGGCTCCTCGATCACATCGAAGGCCGCGGCGACGCTCTCTTCGCACTCTGTGAGGCACAAGACCTCGAAGGTGTGGTCGCTAAGCGCGCCTCGAGCACCTACCAAGTCGGCCCCCGCAAGAGCTCCGACTGGATCAAGGTCAAACGCAGCACCGACGCCGAGTTCGTTGTGCTCGGCTGGGCGAAGACCCGCGGCATGGAATCCCTCGGGGCCCTCGCCCTCGGCAGCTACCGCGGAGAAGAGCTCGTCTATCGAGGGCGCGCGGGCAGCGGGCTCGATGTGCGCTCGGCGCGGGAGCTGAAGGCTCTGCTGGAACCGCTCCAGGTGCAGGAGCCCGCCTTTTCCCCGGGACCTGAGGCGCCGGAAGCCGCGGCCGTCCGCGACATCAACTGGGTCCGGCCCGAGGTCGTCGTGCGCATCAAGTTCCAAGGCTTCACCGACAGTGGCCATCTGCGCGCGCCCGTGTTCGAAGGGGTGCGCGACGACGTCCTGCCTCGTGACTGTCGCGCCGCCCCCCACGAAGAAGAGCTCGAGGTCATCGCCGGGGCGGAGACTCCTGATGCACCGGGAGAAGTTCGCGCCGCGGACGCTGCCGTCCGCGTCACACTCACGAATCGCGACAAGCTCTATTTCCCAGAGGACGGCTTCACGAAGGGCGACCTGCTCGACTATTCGGCGCAGATCGCGCCCGTGCTTCTGCCGTTCCTCGCGGGGCGTCCCGTCGTCCTCGTCCGCTATCCGGACGGCATTTTAGGCAAGAACTTCTATCAATGGCGCGCTCCTGAGGGGACGCCCGATTGGCTGCGGACCCTCGAGCTCTACGACGAGGAGAAACAGCTCGAACGCGGCACCGGGAAAGCGGCGTTTCTCATCGATAGCCTCGACGCGCTGCTCTACGTGATGAACCTCGGGTGCATCCCGCTCCATGTCCTCGCCAGCCGAGAACATTCCCCGACGCACTGCGATTTCCTCACGATCGACTTCGACATCGGCGATCGTCCCTTCAGCGACGCAGTTCGCCTCGCCCTCTCGCTCCGCGAAATCCTCGAGGAGCTGGAGCTCGAGTCGTTTCCGAAGACCAGCGGGCAACGCGGGCTCCACGTTCTGCTCCCGCTCGGCCCCGGTGTGCCTTTTCAAGCGGCAAAGCTGCTCTGTGAGCTTTTGGGGAGGGTCATCGTCGGACGTCATCCGACGCTCGCGACCATGGAGCGCCGGAAGGATCAGCGGGGGGACAAAGTCTACGTCGACACCGGTCAAACGGGGCGCTCGCGCACCATCGTCTCGCCCTATTCCGTGCGCGCATATCCAGGCGCCCGGGTCTCGACGCCGCTGCGCTGGGAAGAGATCCATCTCGCCCTCGATCCCGCGCTCTTCACGATCGAGACAGTGCCCGACCGGGTCCAAGCTCTCGGGGATCCCCTCGCCCACTTCTTCGAAGTGCGGCCCAATCTCGCGCTCACTCTCGAGAAGCTCGGCCGCTGGGCGGGTCAGGGCGCTCCCTGACGCTCCACCGCGTCAACAAGCAACGTAAGAGCGCGCTCCGGCTCCCGGTTCCAGGTCACGCGATAACTCGGCCCCGGCGGAACAAGCGCCCAGCGATCGACTCCCACCTCGAGAGAGGCCCCCAGGAGCGTCGCGGCGCGCTCGAGGACCGAGAGCTCGGTCACCTTTTCTTCCTCGCCGCGCTCGAGGGAAGCGAGCACAACTCGACCATTTTCGGCGCGGTATTCGTGCAAAGTCTCAAACGCCCCGGTCCAGAGCGGCGTCACAAAGACCTCATCCTCTTCTCCCCGGAAGCGATAACTTTCGAGATCACAATCGGCGTAGTAGGAAGGAAGCGCTCCGAGCTCCTTGAGAGGAAAGGGATCAAAGTGGACGCTGCGGGCGACGCCGCGGCAAAGCTGCTCATCAAGAATGAGCGTGTCGTCGGTGAGATAAGTCGCCCCACGCAGGAGCGCGGCGCGCGTCATCGTCGACTTGCCCGCGGTCGGTTCGCCCACGAAGAGGAAGAGGGTCCCTTCGAACACAACCCCACCCGTGTGCAAAATGAGCTTATCCCGGCTGGCTTGGCCGAGGGCTTCGAGCACATCCCCCTCGATCCGGAGCACGCATCGCGAAGGGTCCCGAGCCTTCGTGAGGAACTTGCCGTCAACGCAGGTGGTTCCGTCCGCTTCTACCGTGTAGTGGCGAAGAGCAGGCCCCTTTGGAAGCAGCGCCGGCCGAAAGAGCGCTCTTAGGGCGCGGGTGACTTCAGGCAGCGCACTTCGAACTTCAACGGTCAGCCCGGCCGCAGTGAACCAGAGCGCATCCACCGCTACACCCGCAGACGGATCGAACGGCGCCCCACGAGCTCCCGCAGAAAAGCGAATACATCTCGCTCAATGACCGGACGCTCCTTTTCGGCTCCGCGCGCCTCCACGATGAAATCCACAAGCTCACGCGCGGTGCGACGTCCGTCGATGAGCTCCCAGATGCACGCGCCCATCGCATTGAACATCACGACCTCAGACTTCTCCTGATCGAAGAGGATCAGCTCGCCCGTCTCGCTCAGCTCGTGACTGACCTCGAGGGCGCGCTCGATGGCCGCGTCGGGAGGGATCGCCGCTGTCTCGCTCATGACGCCCGGACTTTACCCCCCGAGCAGCCGCCGCCGAAACTGGCAATCCTGGCAGGAGAGCTCCTCAGAAACGGGGCGAAGATGCCGCGGAAAGCGCAATGAGCCCACCTCTTGGTCCAAGATCTCCCCGAGCGAGCGCTCGCGAACATCTCCGAGAACCGTCTTCCGATCGAAAATGCAGGGGAGGACCTTCCCCTCGTAACTCACACAGAGCTTTCCCAGCCGATCGGGCTCGGTTGCGTGGGCTCGACCTCTCTCGAGGCGCTCCTGCTGATTCCGATGCTCCCCGCGCCCGACACTCCGCTCGCGGGTCGTCGCAATCTTCGACTCATCGATCCCTTGGGCAATGAGTAATGAAACTGTTTCATCAAGGGTCGCCGCGTTTACCTCCGAGAGAACCACGCCTACACGTACCTCAAGCCCGTATTTCTGTGCCAACGCGATCGCCGCGAGAGTCCGCGCGTGACTTCCGGGCGTCCGCGTCACTGCGTCATGCGCCGCAGGATCGGAAGAATAGACCGAGAAGGCGAGCTCCGCTTTGAGCGGGACCAGTGAGAGCACGAGCTCCTCCCTGAGTGCGAGTCCGTTCGTGTACACTTCGATTTCGAGCCCGAGCTCTCGGCTCAGCTCAGCCGCTGGCAAGAAATGAGGCGAAACCAGAGGATCCCCCCCCGTGAGCTGCACCGAGCGGAATCCGAGCCCTGCCGCATCTCGCAGTACCGCGAAAATGAGCTCGCGGTCTAGGCTCGCGCCGACCTCGGGCCCCGAGCTCGCATAACAATGGACGCAGTTTTCGTTGCAGCGTCCCGTCAGCTCCAAGAAGAGAAGACCGAATCCCTCTGGAGCGAGGAGACGGCGCAGCGTAGCGGGCTCCTCGGGCTCCAGGAGAGCGCGCTCAAGCTCCGGAAGTCCGGCTGCTCGTGCGGCGAGCTCAGGGTGCTCGGCGAGCGCTCCTTCGAAGACGATCTCAGAACTGTCCGACAGACCAAAAGCGCGAACGCATCCGGGACGAGACCTGTCGAAATACCACTGTCCTCTGAGCGCGTGCCCGCTGCCGGTCCCCACAGCGCCTCGCTCAGCGGCGCCTGGGCGCGCAGTTGGGCGGCTGTGAGGTCGGACTACAGCTCTGCGATTGCGCGCGCGCTTTCACAGCGGCGGTGCCCACGATTGCCGGAGCAACCCAAAGGGCGTGCTGCAAGAGACGGCGACGGAGGAGATCCGGTCCCTGCTCCGCCGAAGTCTTACGCGTGCCGCCCGAGTCTTGTCCGTCGCTCATACGAAGTTAGGTCCTTTGTGAAGACCTATCACGCCGCTGACCCCCGGTCCAGTTCCCCCGTCCCCCCACAAACGCGAGAGACAGGGGGACCGGAACGGTCGGAACGACTTCAGTGGTAGCGCCCGACGAACATACCAAAGGGACCGTTGTTCGCCTGGATCCAGGCGGCCATCACCTCGACACCCGCGGTGGTCGCGAGAACGGGCCACTGGGCCGCGCCCTGACCGATTGCCAGGTTTTGGGCATTGGACCAGGTGCCGCTGGAGGCCACGTAACGCGCCGTAAGCGCCTGGTTCCGGTTCGTCCACACGAAGTGGGCATCGCCGACTCCGCTCACGCCTACCGAGGGGAGGGGCTGCGGCAGAGCCATCGCGTCCGAATCAAGGACTTGCTCACTCCAGACTCCTCCCGACAGGCGACTTCCATAGACCTTATAGGTCGTCGGAACGTCCGCCGAATCGGCCACCGAGTAGGACTGGAATGCGACGGCCACGTGAACCAAGCTCGCCGAGATACGCGGGTCGACCGCAGATTCACCAACGTCAAAGCTCGTCACGGGGCTCGGCGCGCCCCAGGTCGAACCGTTGAAGTAGTTGTAGATGATGTTCGAGGAGGTGGGGAACTCCGGGAAGGCGCCGACGGGCGCGTAGTAGCCATTGGCCAGAGCCCAAACGACGTGAGCGTTCCCTGCCGCGTCGACCGCCACGTCCGGATACAGTGCTCGATCGTCGTCCTGCAGGTCCTCGTTGAGGCGCTGCTTCGAGGCGGCAGGCTGGAATCCGCTCGACGAGTCGTAGCGAATCGCCCAGGCGCCCTTCTCCGCAGAGACGTCCTCGTTGATGTCCCATCCTTCGGTCTTGTTGAAGAAGACCACCACAGCCTGACCTGCGGCGTTTCCGTCGATGCGCGGGCTCGTCGCTTCGAAGAAGTCGCCCTCGAGAGCCGACAGTTCAACGGTCGCCCCTAGAGTTCCATTGGTGTTCAGGATCGCACCGAAGACCTGCCAGTTCCAATAGATGTCTCCGAGGAGGTCATCGTTCGTTTCTCGGGAGTAGACGATCACACCCCGGCCGAGGTTATCCACGTAAACATCCGGGAATTCGATGGCCGGAGAGGCCACCTCGACGGGGAGGCTCCAGCTTCCCCCCTGGAAACGGGATGCGAGGAGCGCGGTCGTGTTCCCGCTCGTTTCCGCCAACCAAACAGCGACCGCCACGCCCGCAGCGTTCATGCTGACCCGAAGGCTGCGAACGCGGTATCCACCCGTGCCCGTCTCCCCGTCGAGGCGCACCGGAGCCGACCAGGTCTTCGTGAGGCTCGAGTAGTAAGTCGCAAAGGGACGCAGGCTCGAGCCGTCAGCATTGATTTGCTGGCGGAAGAGCAGCACCGCGTTGCCGGCGGAATCCGTCGCCAGTTCTTGTTCCGTCGTCACCGTATCGAGCGCCGGATTGTCGACGCGCTCGCCGGCTGACCATTGGACGAAGGCCACGCACACGCCGCTCACGCAAGCCTGACCCACGGCGCAAGCCTCGCCGCCGGTGCCATCACAATCGCTCGCGCCGCAGTAGGCTGCGTTCGTGAGCGGGTTTACACAAGCGCCGTTACACTCGAACTGGCCAGCGGCACAAGTCGGAGCACACGCGCCGTTCGTGCAGACGCTGCCCGGATCACAAGTTTCACCGATGTTCGCTCCAGAACAATCGTCCGAGGCGCCGCAGTAGGCGTTATCCGTTTCCGGATCGATGCACTTGCCGCCGCAAACGATCTGGCCGCTGACGCAGGTCACCGCGCACTGACCAGCAGAGCAGACGTTTCCGCTGGGGCAAGCAACACCCTCCGTCGCGGGATCCGAACAATCCGTCGCGCCACAGTAGTTCAGGTCCGTCGTCGGATCGACGCACTTGCCTCCGCACTCGAGCTCACCCGTCGGGCAAGAGGTCACGCAGGAGCCGTTCGAGCAGACCTCACCGGCCTCGCACGCTTCGCCAGTCTCGCCAACCGCACAATCCGTCGCGCCGCAATATTCGCGATCCCGGAGCGGGTCGACGCACTGCTCGCTTCCGGCCGCGCCACAAGCGAGCTGTCCGGGGGGACAGGAAGCTTCGCACACGCCCATCACGCACACCTGGCCCGGAGCACAATCCACGCCCGAAGTCGCCAGAGCATTACAATCCGTCGCGCCGCAATAGAGAGGATCGACGTTCGGATCGATGCACTTGCCGTTGCAGACGAGCTGACCGGAAGGACACGTCGTCTGGCACGCGCCCATCACGCACACCTGGCCGCTCTCGCAAGCCTCGCCCAGCTCCGCACCTTCGCCCGAGCAATCCGTCGCGCCGCAATGCTCGCGGTCGGTCAGCGGATTGATGCAAGCGCCGTCGCAGGCAATTTGGCCGCTGGGGCACGCCGTTAAGCACGCGCCGTCAACGCAGGCCTCGCCGCTGCCGCACGAAACGCCTTCGCCGTCCGCCACAGAACAATCCGTCGCGCCGCAGAAGCGCGGATTCGTCTTCGGATCGACGCAATCACCGCCGCAGACGAGCTGACCCGCGGAACAAGCAACCCGGCACTCCCCCTCGTCGCAAAGCTCATCAGCGCCGCAGACCTGGCCGAGATCGCTGTTCGCCCCGCCACCCATGTCGGCACCGCTGCAGCTCGTCGCACCGCAGAAATTCCGGTCCGTCGTCGGGTCCACACAGGTCCCTTCGCAGGCGATCAGGCCGTCGGGACAGGAAGTAACACAGGCGCCCTTCGAGCAGAGCTGACCCGCTCCGCAGGCCTTGTCACAACCGCCGCAATGGGCCGGGTTCGTCTGGGTGTTGATGCACTCGTCGTCGCAAAGGACCTGACCGGTCGTACAACCGAAGCGCTCACACTTTCCGTTGCTACAGCCCTCACCTGCGCCACAAAGGGTCGCACAGTCGCCGCAGTGCTTCGGATCGGAGCTCAGGTTGGTGCAGATGCCGTCACAGACCACCTGAGACGAACCACAGGCCGGACCGCTGCCTCCTGAACCGTCCCCGCCGAGTGATGTACCGCCTGCGTCGCCGCCGGTTCCGGAAGTGTCCGGCTCATTGTCATTACAGGCTATCCCAACGAGAGAGAAGGCAATGGCCAAAGCCATTGCAGGCAGAAATGATCGGTTCATTTTCGTCTCGACCCAACAACAGAAGAAGAAAGTGAAAGGCTCCCCGGCGGAGCACTCCTCAGCACCCAGTCGCCTCCCTTGGTCACGTGACCGAGGGCTAGACTACTTCACCTTAACGCCCAGAGCACTCCCCAAGTTGAGGGGGTGTCCGCCTACTTAGAGCGACCTCGGCCCTTTTTGCTCATGTGCATCGAGAGTGAACTCGGGCCCGCATGGGGGGTGCAGGTGAGGCGGTGGGCTCACTCGAAGGCTCGTCCGAGCGACGGC
>NASX01000083.1 GCA_002085155.1 Sorangiineae bacterium NIC37A_2 | reverse complement strand
GGCGGGGGGCCTGGGGCGGCCCCGGGGCTTTGGGGGCCGCCGGGCGCCCGCGGCGGGAGGGGGCCTTCACCATGAAGTCGGCGCGTGCCCCGGGCGCGTGCCCCCGCGGCGGGAGCCTATCTCATCGTTTTTCGGTACACTTCTGTCTTAGGGGAGCTGGCCGTTCGGTCGTTGATCTCGACGCTGAACGTTCGCGACTGGGACGGGCAGCGCTCGCGGCGGGCTCGCGGGCAGAGAGATGACCACGATTGGAAAGCCGATGCGCCTTGCCGAACCTCCTTCCCTCGATGGCAGCGCGGCGGGAGAGGCGGCAGTGAAGGTTCTGATCGTTGACGACGAAACGGTCGGCCGGGCGCTCCTCGAGAGTTGGACTCGGGAGTGGGGCTACGAGGTCATCACGGCGTCGAGCGGCGAGGAGTGTCTTGCGCTCCTCGAGGGCGATCCGTCGATTCAGCTTGTGGTGCTCGACTGGCTCATGCCGGGCATCTCGGGGCTCGATGTTTGCCGCCGGGTGCGCGAAAACCCCCACGGCCGCTACGTCTATCTCATCTTGCTCACGGGGAAAGGCGACGCCGAAGATGCGATCGTCGGGCTCGAAGCGGGAGCCGACGACTATGTCAAGAAGCCCTGCAATCCGAAGGAACTCCAGGTTCGACTGAACGCGGGCCGGCGCATCATCGAGCTCGAGCGCGCCCTCACCGCCGCCCGAGAGCGCCTCGCCCATGAAGCGGCTCACGATGCGCTCACGGGCATTTGGAATCGCCGCGCGATCCTCGATGAGCTGCGCCGGGAGCTTTTCCGGGCGGCGCGCACGGAGGAGCCGGTCAGTGTGGTGCTCGGCGATGTCGACAACTTCAAGGCCATCAACGACAACTTCGGGCACGGGGTCGGCGACGACGTGCTCCGTGAAGTCGCCCACCGGGTCCAGAAGTGTCTCCGGAGTTACGACCGCGCGGGACGCTACGGCGGCGAGGAATTCCTCGTGGTGCTCGCCGGCTGCGGCGAGGAAGGCGGAATTGCCGTGGCTGAGCGAATCCGTCAGGCCGTGGAGACGGAGCCCATCGTCTGCGGAAAGGCGCGGCTGACGGTCACGCTCAGCCTCGGCGTCGCCTGTTCTTGGCACGATGCATCGCTGGATAGGCTCGTTCGCGCCGCGGATTTGGCCCTGTATCGCTCCAAAAGCGGGGGGCGCAATCGCGTGACCGCTGCACTCGAGGCGGATTTCGTGACGAGCAGCCGTTAGTAAAAGCGGCTCCCAAAAGCTCGCTGATCCTGGTACACGCGGTCCCGAAGCCAAAAGGACCCGATATGAAGATCGCGATCGTTCGCGAAGCGCGCCAAAATGAGCGTCGCGTCGCAGGTACTCCCGACACCGTCTCCCGTTTGATCACGAAGCTCGGCTTCAGTGTGACCGTCGAAAGTGGCGCTGGCCTGGGCGCCGGCATCACGGATGAGGCTTATGCTGCAGCTGGAGCTCAGGTCGTTTCGAGCAAGGCCGAGGCCTGGTCCGGGGCAGACATCGTGCTCAAGGTGAACCAGCCGGAGCTCGCCGAGGTGGAGCTGTTGCGCCCCGGCAGCACGCTGATGTCCTTCATCTGGCCGGCCAAGAACCCCGAGCTGCTCGAGCTGCTCCGCGCGAAGAACGTGACCACGCTCGCCATGGACATGGTGCCGCGGATTTCCCGCGCTCAGAAGCTCGACGCCCTCTCGTCGATGGCGAACATCGCCGGCTACCGCGCGGTGATTGAGGCGGCTGGCTGTTTTGGCCGGTTCTTCACGGGCCAGATGACGGCCGCCGGTAAGGTGCCCCCGGCCAAGGTGCTGGTGATCGGCGCAGGCGTCGCGGGTCTCGCGGCGATCGGCGCGGCGAGCTCCCTCGGTGCCATCGTGCGCTCTTTCGACACGCGGCCGGCCGTCAAAGACCAGGTGAAGTCGATGGGCGCTGAGTTCCTCGAGATTTCGATCGAAGAGGATGGAACCGGCGTCGGCGGTTACGCCAAAGAGATGAGCCCCGCGTTCATCGCCGCGGAAATGGCCCTCTTCAAGGAGCAGGCCCGCGAGGTCGACATCATCATCACGACCGCGCTCATTCCTGGCAGGCCTGCGCCGAAGCTGATCCTCAAGGAGGCGATCGACGTGATGAAGCCGGGCAGCGTCATCGTTGACCTGGCCGCCGAAGCCGGGGGCAACTCCGATCTGACCGTACCCGGTCAGTCGATCGTGACCGAGAACGGCGTCACCATCATCGGTTACACCGACCTGCCGAGCCGCATGGCGCCGACCTCGAGCCAGCTCTACGGCATGAACCTGGTGCACTTCCTGAGCGACCTCGGCGGCGCGACGAAGTGGAACGTGAACCTCGAAGACGAGGTCATCCGCGGCGCTCTGGTGACCCACGAAGGCGCCATCACCTGGCCGCCGCCGCCCGCGCAGCACCCCGTCGAGGTCAAGAAGACGGACGCAGGGCCTGCGCTGCCGGTCGGTCCGACCCCTGAGGAAAAGGCGAAAGCCGCGGCCCGTCGTTCGACGCTCGCGCTCTTGGCCGGTGCTGTCGCTCTGCTCGGCCTCGGAGCCGTGGCTCCCCCGGCCTTCGTGGCGCACCTGACGGTGTTTGTCCTCGCCTGCTTCGTCGGCTTCCAGGTCGTCTGGAACGTCACGGCTGCTCTTCACACTCCGCTCATGAGCGTCACCAACGCCATCAGCGGCATCATCATCATCGGCGGCATGCTGCAGGTCTCGGGTCCCCTCGAGAGCCCCGTCACCATCCTCGCCGCCATCGCCATCCTCTTCGCCACCATCAACATTGCCGGCGGCTTCCTCGTCACTCAGCGCATGCTGAAGATGTTCTCGAAGTAAGCGAACGAGCCAAAAAGAAGCGGAGAAGTTTCGAAAATGCCTGCCACTATTACCACCATCGCTTATCTCCTGAGCGGCATCCTCTTCATCCTGAGCCTCGGGGGCCTCTCGCGCCAAGAGACGGCGCGCCGCGGCAACACCTACGGCATGCTCGGTATGGCCATCGCCATCCTCGTGACAGCCCTCTCTCCGGAGGTGACTGGTTACGGCGTGCTCGCGGTCGTGATCGGTATCGGCGCTGTCATCGGCGCGATCCTTGCGGCGCGCGTCGAGATGACGAGCATGCCGGAGCTCGTCGCCATCCTGCACAGCTTCGTCGGACTCGCGGCGGTGCTCGTCGGTTACGCGAGCTACCTCGATCCGGACAACGCTCTGACCGGCGTCGAGCACACCATCCACGAGGTGGAGGTGTTCGTCGGCGTGTTCATCGGCGCTGTGACGTTCACGGGCTCCGTCGTCGCCTTCGGAAAGCTCCGCGGGATGATCGGCAGCAAGGCGCTCGCGCTCCCCGGCCGCAACCTGTGGAACGTCGGCATGATCTTGGTCAGCGCCTACTTCGGCTACGAGTTCGTCGGCCAGCCGGACCACGGTGGGCTCTTGAGCCTCGGCATCATGACCGCGATCGCTTCGATCTTCGGCATCCTGATGGTCATGGCCATCGGCGGCGCGGACATGCCCGTGGTCGTCTCCATGCTGAACAGCTACTCGGGCTGGGCGGCGTCGGCCGCGGGCTTCATGCTCTCGAACGACCTACTCATCATCACCGGCGCCCTCGTCGGTTCGAGCGGCGCGATCCTGAGCTACATCATGTGCGCGGCGATGAACCGCTCCTTCTTCAACGTCATCTTCGGCAGCTTCGGCCAGACGGCGAAGGCGGGCCCGGCGGCGGCGGGCGAGCAGCGTGAGGCGACCAGCGTCACGATTCCGGAAGCCGTCCAGCTTCTGCGCGAGGCTTCGAGCATCATCATCGTCCCCGGTTACGGTATGGCCGTGGCCCAGGCGCAGTACCCCCTCTACGAGATCGTCAAGACCCTCCGCGAGAAGGGCACCGAGGTCCGCTTTGCGATCCACCCGGTCGCCGGTCGTCTCCCCGGGCACATGAACGTGCTCCTCGCCGAGGCCAAGGTCCCCTACGACATCGTGCTCGAGATGGAGGAAATCAACCACGACTTCCCCGAGACCGATCTCGTGCTCGTCATCGGCGCGAACGACATCGTCAACCCCGCGGCGCTCGAAGATCCTTCGAGCCCGATCTACGGCATGCCCGTGCTCGAGTGTTGGAAGGCGAAGCAGACGATCGTCATGAAGCGCTCGATGGGCAGCGGCTACGCCGGCATCGACAACCCCCTCTTCTACAAAGAGAATAACGAGATGCTCTTCGGCGACGCCAAGAAGGTCGTCGACGCCATTCTCGCCGAGCTCAAGTCCGGCGCCGCTCACGCGGCCTAAAAAGCTCACAGGAAGCGAGCTTCACGAAACGGGCGGTCCTTTGCGGCCGCCCGTTCTCTATTTTGTCCCCTTTCATCCGAGCGCCTTCGTCTTGCCTCGGCGTTCCGTCAGATCGCCGCTCTTGTCCCAGCATCCGCACGGCAGGCTCAGGAGCCGGGCCCGAGTGTCATCAGAGTTCCTCTTCACCTCGCTCATCCGAAACGCAGCCGCGCTCCTTGCGCCCTTCTTTTGAAGGCCCCCTCCCCGCCGTCCTCGCGCCGGCCGCTCATGCAACCGACCGAGCTCGACGTCTCACGCACTTGCGCCTCTTCATGCCCGTCCATCTCCCGCGCGGCCGCGCTGCGGGCGGCGGGTGCTCCCCCTGACGGCGCAGGCGCCGTGGGGGAGCTCTCGACTCCATTCGAAAGCGCCGCGGGGCGGCGTCAAGCAGACGTCCAACGGACACCCTCTGAAGACAAATCACTCGAGCTCGAAGTGTGGGTAGGCTCTCTTGGACTCGCTCGCCATCTCGAAGACAGTGCGAACCGTGACGCGACCGCCTTCGAGTTCGACGTTCTGCACGTTGGTCGAGTAGAGCCTGATCTTGGTCGTCGCCGGAAGTTGTGCGAGAGCGGACGCCGGGATGCCCCCTGAACCGGAGAAGGTGCAGTACAGACTTGTTTGTGAGCCATCGCTGCCGAGATGCTGCCCTGCAGCTACGACCGTCGTCGCAGTCTCACGGAGATCGAGGGTGAACTCGAGGTCCTGATCGCGCGGGGTCGGAAGAGGAACGACGCCCGTCGCTTCCGAGCTCACCGCAGGAGACATGAGGAGGGGGGCGAGAGGGAACCGAACGGTGGTTACGAACCCAGGCACAGAGTCGCCTTCTGCTGAGATCGTGAGGAGTTCCCCGCCGAGGAGGTCTCCCGTCCACTCGTCGGTCGAGTAGGAGTTATCCTTTGGCGTCAGCGTGACTGCGAGAGGCGCCTCGGGGTCGTCGCTCTTGATGGTGATGGCTCCTGCGTTCGGGCGCATCTCTGCCGGAGTATCGGGAGCGGCGGGCTCCGCGGGAGGACAGGAGGAGACTCGGCAAAGGCCGTGCTGAGTGCTGGTGCACCGACTCGCGGCGGGTTCCTGCTCCTTGATCCAACTGAAGCTCACGATCGCAGAACGGGATTGGCTAGTTCCGAGAAAGCGGGTGATCTGGATGGTCCCGGTGAACGTGGCTGTCCCGCCTCCATTGTTCCCGCCACTATTGCCGCCTGACCCTCCGCCCGTCGCTTGAGCTCCGCCGTCGCCCCCGTTTCCGCCCGTCGCTTGAGCTCCGCCGTCGCCCCCGTTTCCGCCCGTCGCTTGAGCTCCGCCGCTGGCTGTTTCCCCGTCGCCCCCTGGAGCTTCCCCTCCTGTGCCGCTCGAGCTCCCGGAGCCCGGAGCCTTTTCTCCGTCGTCCGAAGAGGACATGCCCCCGCTTGCCAATCCCGAATCGTCCGAGTCCGCCCCCGATGAACAGCCCGATAGGGCAAAAAGGGCCAAAGCAAATCCGAACGCACCCAATCTATGAATAAGAAATAACCCCTGCATACAAAGGCGAAAGTAGCACAGGAAGGAGAAGGTTCAATCCTGGCCCGCGACTTGAACCCGCGACTTGAACCCGCGGACGTGAGCTCTCGTTCAGTAGTCCGCGAAGAGGAGACTCTTGTGAATGTGCTGCTTTCCGTCGGCCTCCGCCCAGACGAAGAGAGCTTGGCTGCCGTCGCCGCTCGTGACGACGTCCGGATCGTAGGTCACCGGGGTGAGCGGGTGGATATCCTTGACCTCCCACTCTGCACCGAGCCAGGCCCCAAGGTGGATGCTGTCGCCGCAGCGGACTGCAAAATAGCCTCGACGTGCCTCGGCAGCGAGCGCGACGGCAGCGGTCGCGCACCCGGGGCTCAGAGTGAGACGTGTGAGGCTGAGTTCCTCGCCTTCAAAGAGCATGACGCCGATCTGATCGCGGGCGCAATCGCCCCCCGAACAGGGGATATGGCTCGTGAGAGCGCGCCGCCCGTCTGCGCTGACAGCGAGCTGATGAGACGCACGCCGAGCCACAGGCCAATCGACCTCGGTCGCTGAAAATTTCTCGCAATGCGCTCTGCGTCGGGCCGAGTTTCTCTCTCGTGTCGGTCAGACCGTTCCTTCCATTTCGGGGACACAGGTCTGGCCCCAGTACGAGAAAGACCCAGCAACATGAATGCGAAAAAATTGACCCAGACCCTCATCTCTCTTCTGGCTCTCGGCTCCTCGTCGATCGCCTGTCACTCCCAGACAGGCACAGTTCTGCCCAAAGGCGGCGGCGAGTATGAGGTCATTGGACAGGGATACAACGAACAAACCGCTTACTCGAACGCAGAGAACGAAGCTCGATACACCTGCGAGAAACAGAAAAAAGAGCTCGTCGTTCGCGACTCCGAGGCCATCTATCAAGGCGCCGACAAGGATTCACGCGGTCAGGTCGATGGTGGAAACATTGCCCTCGCCGTTTTCACCGGCTCCTCGGGAAAGGAACGTCAGTCCGACGACTACAAGGTGAAGCTGTTCGTAGCTTGCATGTGAGGGCGACTTGGCGCGACCTCGAGCCAAAGGGCCCTCCTCCACTCCCTGAGGGCCCCGGCACATCACACCCAGCTGACGAGGCCGAGCCTTCGCCTGAAATCGACTTCGCCGAATGGGCGAAGTCTGTGAGGAAGTCAGCGTTGAACTTGCGCTCGGACAGACGATCTCGCGGACGCGCTCGAGCTACTCCTCGAAGGAGACGTGAGACGACTTTTTGCGCAACGGCCCACCCGCGTCGGCCGAGTGACACCGCGCGCGAGACAGGACTCGCTCCGAGGAAGGCATCATGCAAAGAACACACGAAGCGACAAAGAAAAGACGCGATTCTCTTCCGCTCCAGGCACCACCACACATTCCGCGGACACTCGCTCTCAGCGTAGCCTTGGCCCTAGCGCTCCTCGCTGCCGCTTGCAGTCGAGCCGAGAGCGAAACTATCGAAGAACTCGAGGCCTCGGGTGCAGTCCCGAAGCTCGATCGGACTGATTCGCTCACCGGCACGGACGCAGACCAAAACGGCGTCCGTGACGACATCGACGCCTTCATCACTCGAGAATATCCGCTCGAGCCTCAGCGCAAAGCGGCGCTCCAGACTGCGCGGGCTCTCCAGAAGACCCTTCTCGTCGAGCCTGGGGACGTCCAATCGGCGAAAGCCGCCGCTCGGGAAGACGCCCGCGCCTGCAACTGCGTCTACAGACAGTTTCCATCGGGCGGCACAAAGGAAGCGGCCCAGGTGGGTTCCGAGCTTGAATCGCTCACGGCGAATACGAAGCAACGGCTTCTCGCCCTCCTCCGAACGTCGAAGACCCTCGACGGAACCTCATGGGCTCTTCCGACCGGAGATACGTGCGAATGAAAGCTCTAGCGATTCTCCTTTCTTCGGTGCTTGCCCTCTCATGGTCACCGGCGACTCTTGCGGAGGAGGACGGTGCTGACCTCTGCTCGGATCCAGGGGTGGTCTTTGTGTTTTTCAACGGAGTGCAGACGACCCTCAGGGGCGCGAACTACGCTAAGGCTGAGTTTCACCGCCTCTTCGGCGAAACGTCACCCGCGGGCGAGACCATCAAATACGAGGTTCTCTATAATTACTCCGAGGGCTTCGAGGACTTCGTCGAGACTTTCGAACAGCGCCTGAAAGAACAGGAAGGCATCCTCGAGGGCCGCTTCGAGCTGTTCTTCGAGGCTCTCCGCGGAGGGGGCCCGTGGTGGGACCAGATGCAGCGCGTGACGAGCTCTGCGGCCAGTGTCCTCGTGGGTTTGGTCGAATGGTACGAGGCGGAGACGCTCAACAATTTGACCACACTGGTCGGAAATCCGCCGACGAGCGCGAACTATGCAGAACACCGAGCACGCATCGAGAACTGGACCCTCGAGGGGAAAAAGCTGCTCTTCGTGGCGCACTCGCAGGGCAATCTGTTCGCGAACGCCGCCTATGACTTCGCGCTGACCAAGGTCTCCTCGGACTCAGTGAAGGTGGTCCACATCGCGCCCGCTGCGCCGACTTTGCGCGGGCCGCACACGCTCGCCGACCTCGATCTGGTGATCAATGGACTCCGTCCCTTCGGCACGGTAGCTCCGGTGACGGACAGCATCCCCGGATACCTGGACCGTCCCCCTGGAGTCACCGGCCACAAGGATATCCTCGGACATGGGCTGCTCGAAATCTACATGAACGAGGGACTCGCGGTCTCCGAACGGGTCTTCGGCCACGTCGTCTCGGCCTTGAACACGCTCGTCGCGCCTGAGGCGCAGGCGGTCCCCGGCTTCATCACCGCAACCTTGACCTGGGATGGCGCGGGGGACGTTGACCTCCACACGCTCGAGCCGACCGGCGCGCACGTTTTCTTCGCAAATCCGGCGGGACACAGCGGCTACCTCGACGTCGACAATATCGTCGGACTCGGGCCGGAGCACTACTACGCGTCCTGCGATCCGAACCACCTTCGGCTGGGCGAATACCGATTCGCGATCGCGAACTACGACCGCGCCGAGGGGCGTACCGCGACGGTCCAGATCGCGTCGTGGAACGAAGGCGTGCTCGGCACGAGGTCGGTGGTCCTCGGTGGCGCGACCGAAGAGTATCCGGCCTATCTGATGTTCAACGTCCGCGTCTTCCAAGACGATACCGGCGAGCTCCGGACCGAGGTTTGGTGAGACTTTCCCAAATCATCTCATTTCGAGCGTCCCTTCCGCTACCTCGGCCTTTGGCAGCGAGTTCCCCGCACCCTACGCCTCGCCTCTTCGAACCTTGGCGGAAGTTCCGTCTTGGATCACAATAGCCCGATGGCAAAGCCGGCTCTCGATATTTCCCAACTTTCGCCCGAGGAACGGCTCAGTCTGATTGGCGAGCTATGGGACAGCCTTGACGCTCCTCAATTGCCGCTGAGCGAAGAGCAGCGTGTCGAGCTTCGTCGACGAATGGCAGACGTCGAGCAGCGCGGGCCTGAAGGCTCGCCTTGGGCAGAGGTCGAGGCTCGGACTCGGGCGCGGGTTCCGTCGGCGTGAAGCGCTTGGTTGTTCGAGAGGAGGCTGAAGCGGAGACAGCAGAATCGTACGAATGGTACGAAGCGCAGCAGCTCGGATTGGGGGGGGTGATTCCTCCTTGCCGTTCGAGAGACGCTTGTTCAAGTCGCTGAACACCCGCTGGCCTTTCCAGTCGTCGAAGGTCGGGCTCGACGAGCTCGAATCTTTGGCTTTCCGTATTCGGTATTCTTCGAGGATCGGGGCGACCTTGTGGTCGTGCTCGCGGTCTTCCATGCACGCCGCGATCCAGGCGGTTGGGGGCGTAGACTCTGACAACTAGCTAGGAGCCTGAGCGTCCCCAGAGCCGCTTGCCTCTCCCAGCCGTCTCCAGAACCGTTGCGCCCCGTTCCCGCGCCTCTAGCTCCTTCAGGACCGGCCCCATCAGCTGCCCGCACCCACCCGCTGCCTCCAAAAACCCCATCGCCCCTATTCCGAGCCAGCCAGCTGCTTTCAAGAACTCTATCACCCGCATCCGGAGCCAGCTCGCTGGCTCAAAGTGCGAAGTGAGCGCATCACCAACTAGCCAGCTGGTTTAGAAAACCCCATCGCTCCGATTCCGAGCCAGCTAGCTGCTTTCAAAAACTCTATCGACCGTTTTTCGAGCCAGCCAGCTGGTCCAAAAAGCGCAGCCTCCGCGTTCCGAGCCAGCCAGCTGGTTTAAAACGCGCATCCTCCGCGTTCCGAACCAGCTCGCTGGCTTCCCAATACAAAGCCTCCGCATTCCGAACCAGCCAGCTGCTTCCCATCGGGCCTCCTCCGTTTTCCAACCCAGTCCGCTGCTTTCCCACCGCCCGCACGCGTCCCGCGACCCAGGGAGGCTGGGTCGGCGACTTGCAGGCGTATATCGAGGTGCCAGCGGCCAACGTTTGGAATCACTACCTCGGCCAGGTGAGCCTAACGGGAGTGCCTCGAGGTACCTGGCAAACGGTGGAATTTCCTATTGATGCGGCGACGGAGCAGCTCCTTCTTGGCAACTATCCGGGTGTTCGGTTGCGCATCACCTCGAATATCGGTCTTTGTGGTCAGGATGTTCTCTTCGGGGCTGTGCGTCTGGGCGGAGACCTGACGTGTCAAAGTTACCCCTCGATTCCTCCTGCGATCCTTTCGAGTTCTTTGCTGAGATTCGAGAACGTGGGGGATTGGTCAGGGACCGCAGCGATCAGCGCTGAAGTGAACCACGTCGTCGAGGGAAGCGCCGCGCTCGATGTCGGGCCCGTTCCTTGGATCCGAGTGTCGAGTCGGCCGTTTTCGACCTCGGAGCTTCAAGGCGTGACGTCGCGTTTCGCGCTGAAGATCTTCATCCCGAGTGAAGCTGGCAACCAGAACTGGGTAGGAGGGATGAACACCTTCCTCGATTGCCCGGACCTTGGCCTTTACAGTAGCCCGATCGGGTACCATGCGCTTCAGTACTTGGAGAATGGCGAGTTCAATCAGATCGAACTCACACTGACATCACTACAAGAGGCAGCGCTCACGTCTCCTTCCGAAACATGCCAACTTCATTTCGAGATCACGTCGAACCCGGTCGTGGGCGGCTTCGTCCTCGACAGCGCAGGGTTCATCCAGGGGACGCCGTGAGAGCCGGAGTGCTCGGGCTCGCCTTGGCAATGGCCTCGTGCGGTTCGCCGTCTGCATCGGGTGACTTGGGAGCTTCCGGCGGTGCGTTGGCAAGCGGCGGGATCGGTTCTTCGGGCGTCGGGGGCGGTGGAGCAGGCGCAAGCGGCGGTCCCGAGGCGCTCAATCTGGGATCGGAGTTGACCTTCCAGTGTGATAATTTTCGCCCAGAGGAAGACGAGCGCTGCCTAGTGACCGGGATCGAGTGTCAGGTCAGGGCAAATGGACGAGTGGGGATCGATATCTCGACAGAGTGCAGTTTGTTACAGGTGGCAAGCGTCGCGGAGTTGGGTTCTCATACGACTGCGAGGAGCAATAATTCGGTCTTCAGTTCCTGCAGCATGGCAAGCTCATTCAAGAATGAAGAGCCTTGCACGATTACGGTCGAGGAACTCGTCGGATTCGGCGAAGCCGGACAGTCTTCCGCCGAGGCAGCCGGATCAAAGGTGACCATGACCGTCGACTGCCCCGAAGGGCTGGCGAGAGACGGCGGTGACGATGTCGGCTTGAGCCGCAGGCGCCTCTCGCCGAGCGCCTTTCGCGTAACAGCAGCAGATTGTGCGGTAGAATGAAGGCATCGTCATCGACTCTGCGAAGCACGAGACTTTCAGGAAGACGCTTATCAGGATTGGCGTTCGTCTGCGTCGCTCTCCTAGGCATTGTATGGACGTCCTGATCATCCAAACCGGAGGCGGATGATGGATCGGCGGGCGGTAGTCCGACGGTCGGTGGGGCGGACGCTGGGAGCCGCCCTGGAGGGGGCCGTCGAGTGGGCGATGAGTTACCAATCGAAAAGTCCCGACGATCGAACCGTGATCATGATCGTCACCGACGGTGACCCCGAGGGGTGTGAGCAGCGTGTCTTCTACTTGATGGAGCATGTCGCGCGCGCGCTCGATGCCGGGATTCAGACCTTCTTCATCGGCTTTCTGGGCAGGAATGGGGAGGGCCTTCGTCAGGCGCAGATGGACTACCTGGCGAACGCTGGAGGGACCGAGCGAGCCTATTATATTACTGATGGTTCGAGCGCGAAGGATGACCTGCTCGAGACCCTTGAGACGATTCGAGGCAGAACGATCGAATGCGACTTCGCGCTCCCGGCAGCGACTTTCGCAGGCGACGTCGTCGATCCGGCCCTCGTGAATGTAACGTATCTGCCGGGAAGCGGACCTGAGGTGAGTTTTACGAAGGTGAAGCGAGCCGAGGACTGCGGAGGCTCGTCGTCGTGGTTCTACGATGACGAGGCTCGTCCCAAGCGTCTGCATTTGTGTCCCGAGGCCTGCGACCTGGTGTCTGGGGATAGCGAGGCCCGTTTCCGAATCTTGGTAGGGTGCGTCTCGGAGCTAAAGTAAAGGGAGAATATAAAATGAAAGATCTAGGAATGACGCAGCGGAGACACGTCGGGGCGAGCTGCGCAGTCGGCGCATTGAGTTTCTTGTTCGTGGCGATCGGATGTGACTCGGGTGGCGGAGGTGATGATGGTTCCGGGGGAGCGACATCCGCGAGCGGCGGTGGTGTAGGGGATGGC
>NASX01000082.1 GCA_002085155.1 Sorangiineae bacterium NIC37A_2 | reverse complement strand
GCCCCCGCCGCGCGCCCCGCGCGCCCCCAATGCCCCCGCCACCAGCCCAAAGGGCCCGCAACGCCCCTCCGTCCACTCGCACCGCGCGCCCTCACCGCGCGCCCTCACCCGGCGCCGCTGAACTCGGCCGCCCTCACCGCGCGCCCTCCGCCGCGAGCCGCTGAACTCGGCCGCCCCCGCCGCGCGCCCCGCGCGCCCCCAATGCCCCCGCCACCAGCCCAAAGGGCCCGCAACGCCCCTCCGTCCACTCGCACCGCGCGCACCCGCCGCGCGCCCTCACCCGGCGCCGCTGAACTCGGCCGCCCTCACCGCGCGCCCCCAATGCCCCCGCCACCAACCCCAAAGGGCCCGCAACGCCCCTCCGTCCACTCGCACCGCGCGCACCCGCCGCGCGCCCTCACCGCGCGCCCCCGCCGCCGGCCCCGAAAATGACAGAAAGGCGAAGACCCTCCTCGGATCTTCGCCTCATCTTCCTCGGCCGGCGGCTCCTCTTCGAGAAGCTCCCGCGAGAGAGTCAGTGGGGGCCCGCCTTTTTAGGCGCGCCCTCGGAGCGAGCTCACTCTGCCTTTTCGCCTTCGCTGACGAGCTCGATGATCGAGATCGGAGCGTTGTCGCCGCGACGGTTGCCGACCTTGATGATGCGCGTATAGCCACCGGGGCGGCCAGCGTAGCGTTTAGCAAGATCAACGAAGACCTTCTCAACGAGGTCAATCTTCTTCACCGAAGCGCCACCCTCACCGGTCACGCTCGCGAAGCGTTGCAGGAAGCGGGCGACCTGCTGCTGCGCAGCTTGACGGCGTGCGCGGTCAGCCAGGCTCAGCTTGTCGTGGGGCGTGTAAGCGATCTCACCCAGGCGGCGAGCCTTGGTGATGACGCGCTCCGCGACGCGCCGGAGCTCTTTGGCCTTGGCGTCGGTCGTCTCAATTCGCTCGTGAGCGATCAGGTTCGCCGTCAGTGCGCGCAGCATGGCGCGGCGGTGGCTCGAATTGCGGCCGAATTGTCGGCCCGAATTTCCGTGTCGCATCTTCGTTCGTCCTCAGGTTCTCGGGGGTGCTTCGCGCCTCTCAGGCGCCCTGACTCTGCTTCCAGCGCTCCAGCATGCCCGGCCAGTTCTCGAGCTTCATACCGAGCGAGAGGCCCATCGTGCCGAGGATCTCTTTGATCTCCTTGAGCGACTTACGGCCAAAGTTCTTCGTCTTGAGCATGTCCTGCTCGGTGCGCTGCACCAGCTCACCAATGAGCTGAATATTCGCGTTCTGCAGGCAGTTCGCGGAGCGAACCGAGAGCTCGAGCTCGTCGACGGAGCGGAACAGGTGCTCGTTCATCGGAGCATCGTCGCCGCTGCCCGCGGAGTACGAGGTCTCGTCGGTCTCCTCGAAGTTGATCCAGATCGAGAGCTGCTCCTTGAGGATCTTGGCCGCAAAGGCGACAGCGTCGGCGGGCTTGACCGCGCCGTTCGTGTAGACCTCGAGGATGAGCTTGTCGTAGTCGGTCTGCTGACCAACGCGCGCGTTCTGGACGGTGTAGTTGACCTTACGGACCGGCGAGAACAGCGAGTCGATCGGAACGCTGCCGATCGGCATGGTCGGGGTCTTGTTGCGCTCGGCGGGAACGTAACCGCGGCCAACGCCGACGGTGAGCTCCATCGAGAGCGGGCCCTTCTTGTCGAGGCTGGCCACGACCTTGTCCTTGTTCAGGACGGTCAGACCATCGACGAGCTTGATGTCACCGGCGGTGACAGGTCCAGGGCCTTCCTTCTCGAGGCGGACCGTATAGGTGCGCGGCGACTCGGCGCGGAAGACAACCTCTTTGAGGTTCAGGATGATGTCGGTGACGTCCTCGACCACGTCGGGGATCGTCGTGAACTCGTGCAGCGCGCCGTCGATGCGCACCGCGGTGATGGCAGCGCCCTGGAGCGAGGCCAGAAGAACGCGGCGCAGGCTGTTCCCGATGGTGGTACCGAAGCCACGCTCGAGCGGCTCGCACACAAAACGACCGTAGTATTCGGTCGAAGTCTCGGGATCGAGCTGGATCGCCTTCGGACGGATCAGATCGCGCCAGTTACGGCTCATCATTTGTGCACCCATATTCGGTTCCTCTACCTTTCTTCTGTTCGCCCATTCGGGCGTCTACCTCGCGCGGCCGTCCCGAGCCGCCGGGGAACCCGCTCCCTCGGTCGACTCCGCGGCCTGCCCGCGTTTCCTGGTCAGACTCTGCTCAAAGGCCCACCAGGAGGGGCCGCTAAGCCGAAAGGAGGACCCACTCGGGAACCTCCTTGTCGAACCCCGCGCTTTCGCGCGGGCAACACTCAAAGACAGTTACCTGGCCTCACACGCGGCGACGCTTGGGAGCGCGGCAGCCGTTGTGGGGGATCGGGGTCACGTCACGGATCAGCGTGACGCGGAAGCCAACCTGCTGCAGAGCGCGGAGCGCGCTCTCGCGACCAGAGCCGGGACCGTTCACGAACACCGCGACCTGGCGCATGCCGTGGTCCATCGCCTTGCGGCCGGCCTCTTCGGCAGCGAGCTGAGCCGCGAAGGGCGTGCTCTTACGCGAGCCCTTGAAGCCGCGAGAACCAGCGCTCGACCAGGAGATCGCGTTGCCGTTGATGTCGGTGATCGTCACGATCGTGTTGTTGAACGTCGACTGGATGTGACAGATCCCGCTCGGGATGTTCTTCTTAACGACTTTGCGCTGAACGCGCTTCTTGGTGGCTGCCATAGCTCAATACCTCTCGGATTACTTCCTTACCTGGCGGCGCGGACCCTTGCGCGTTCGGGCGTTCGTGTGCGTGCGCTGACCGCGGGCAGGAAGCCCCTTGCGGTGACGGAGACCACGGTAGCAACCGAGATCCATCAGACGCTTGATGTTCTGCTGCACCTCGCGGCGCGCATCACCTTCAACCTTGTAGCCGCCTTCAATGGTATCGCGGAGTGACTTCACCTCAGCGTCGCTCAGGTCGTCCACCTTCTTGTCCACCGGGATCCCGGCCTTCTCACAAATCTCGAGCGCAGTCTTACGCCCGATACCGTAGATGTAGGGGAGGGCGTAAGCGATGGCTTTGCGCCGGGGGAGATCGATACCTGCAATACGTGCCATAAATTTTCCTTAGCCCTGGCGCTGCTTGTGGCGGGGGTTATCGCAGATGACGCGCACGACGCCAGCGCGGCGGATCACCTTACACTTGTCACAAATCTTCTTCACGCTGGGTCGCACCTTCATCGGTCTATCCTCATTCCCGGATTCTCCCGGGGTTTATCTCACGTTTAGGGTTCGCTTAGGCCTTTTCGACGATTTGCCCGCGGTGCGGGTCTCTCTCTGAGACTGAGACGAGGACGCCGTCTCCGACGACCAGCCTCGCGATGCGATGCCGAAGGGTGGGTCCGAGACCCGCGGTGACCACCGCCCCACTTTCGAGGCGGACTCGGTAGAGGAGCTTAGGCCGCACCTCAATCACCGTCCCTCTAGCTTCTGTCATTTCACTCGCTTCGTCTCCGTCTCTCCTTGATTCTCTACTTGCCTCCGCGCGAGGAGGTCTCTTTCTCACCAGGGTCCTCGCGGACCCGAAACTCACATCAAGAGCTCAGCTCTTTCGCTCACTCAGCAACCGGAGGATCTCTTCGGTCACTCCCTTCGGCGCCCCCGAGCCGTCGACCCGAACCAAGAGACCTTTGGCCTCGTAGTAGGGCAAGAGCGCCGCGGTCATCGCGTCGTATTGATCGAGGCGTGCCCGCACCGTCTCCTCCTGGTCGTCGGCTCGGTGCTCGAGGTCGGCGTCAGGGGGGGGCGGATTATATTTCAGGTGGTATATCTGTCCAGTCCGTTTGTCCGTGCGCCGGAGGGTGGCGCGATCGATCAAAAGGTCCCGGGGAACGTCGATTTGGACCACGGCGTCGAGGGGGGTGCCGCTCTTGTCGAGGGTCGCCGCCAAGGATTCCGCCTGGGGAACCGTGCGCGGAAATCCGTCCAGAATAAAACCCTTCTGGGCGTCCGCCTGGGCGATGCGCTCCTCGACGAGGCCGATCACGACGTCGTCCGGAACGAGCTTGCCCGAGTTCATCGCCTCTGCCGCCTTCAAGCCGAGCTCGGTCTTGGCAGCCAGAGCGGCGCGCAGCATGTCCCCGGTCGAGATCTTCGGGACGCCGAGGCGCTCCGTAAGAACGTTCGCTTGGGTTCCTTTGCCGCTCGCCGGCGGTCCAACAAGTACAATCCGCATAACCTGAGTCTCGCGCGGCCTTTACGCCGGGCGCCTCCCGCTGAGTCGAGTGACCCGAGGGCCCGTCAGGCCTTCGTAACTCTGGGTGATGAGGTGAGCTTCGATTTGGTTCACGGTCTCGAGCGCAACACCGACCACGATCATAAGGCTGGTGCCACCGAACTGGAACGGAACGCGCATGGCCTGAACCAGGATCGCCGGGATCACGCAGATAGCGGCGATGTAGAGAGAGCCGCCCACCGTGAGGCGACCGACGATACCGTCGAGGTACTCCGCGGTCTGACGGCCAGGTCGAATACCAGGAATGTTCGCTTGTTGCTTCTTCAGGTTCTCCGCCACGTCCACCGCCTGGAACGTGATGCCCGTGTAGAAGAAGGCGAAGAAGATGACGAAGGCCGCGAAGAGCGTGTGGAAGACCCAGTCGCCGCGGTTCAGGATCCCGCTGAACATCTGCATGCCCGGGATATCCATGTTGGCGAGGGTCGCCGGCAGGAGCAGAAGTGACGAGGCGAAGATCGGCGGGATCATGCTCGCCATGTTCACCTTGAGCGGGAGGTGAGCCGTCTCGCCACCGTAGATGCGGCGGGCGCCTTGGCGCCGGGCGTACTGGATGGGGATGCGACGCTGAGCCTTCTCGAAGAAGACCACGATCGCGATCGCGACCAGGATCAAGCCGAGCAGGAGAATCACGGTCAAAGGCTCGACGTCCCCGCCGGTACTCGCCCAGTACTGGGTCACGGCCGTCGGGATACCGCTCACGATGGAGGCGAAGATGATCAGTGAGATACCGTTTCCGATACCGCGCTCGGTCACCTGTTCACCGAGCCACATGATGAGCGCGGTGCCCGTCGTCAGCGTGAGCATCGTCATCAGACGGAAGCTCCAGCCCGGATTGGCCACGAGGTCACCTTGACCCATGATGTTCTGGCCCTCGAGCTGTGTCGCGAGCAGGTACGACTGCGCCATGCTGAGCACAATCGTCCCGTAGCGGGTGTACTGCTCGAGCTTGCGACGGCCGGACTCGCCTTCCTTGCGCATCTCTTCGACGGACTTCACGAGCAGCCCCATGAGCTGCATGATGATGCTCGCCGAGATGTACGGCATGATGCCGAGCGCGAAGATCGAGAGGTTCTCGAGCGCACCGCCCGAGAACATGTTCAGCATGCCGAGCAGGCCGCCCTGTTTCTCGATCAGACTCTTCATGACCGAGCGATCGACGCCGGGAGTCGTGACGAACACGCCCAATCGATAGAGCGCGATCACGACGAGCGAAAATACGACGCGGCGCCGCAGTTCAGGCACCTTGCCGATATTTTCGAATCCCTGAAACATCTGATCCTCGAGCCTTCCCTAGACCTTAAGCAGATTCCGACTGCTCGCCGCCGAGCACGGTAACAGAGCCACCGAGGGCTTCGATCTGTTCCTTGGCGGTCGCACTGAAGATGTGCGCGCTGACGTTGAGCTTCTTGGTCAGCTCACCGTCGCCGAGGATCTTGATCTGAACGCCGCGTCCCTGGACCAGGCGGGAAGCACGCAGCGCCGCCTCGCCGACAGTGCTGCCAGCCTCGAAGATCTCGAGATCACCGATGTTGACGCCGACGACCTTCTTCGGGAACGGCACCCGGAACCCGCGCTTCGGGAGGCGACGCTGCAGGGGCGTCTGACCACCTTCGAAGTGGAGCTTATGGATGTCGCCGCCGCTGCGAGCCTTCTGACCCTTCTGGCCACGGCCACAGGTCTTGCCCATGTTGCTGCCGGTACCACGACCGACGCGGCGCTCCTTGTGACGGGCGCCCGCGGGGGGGCTCAGGCGAGAAAGAACTTGGCTCATGCGGAAATCTCCTTCACGTCGACGAGATGAAGAACTTTTTTGATCATGCCGCGGAAAGACGGCGTGTTGTCGACCACGACCTGGGAACCGATCCCACGAAGGCCGAGGCCGCGCAGGATCTCACGCTGCGCCTCGGGGCGACCGGCGAATCCACGCGTTTGCTTCACTTCGAGTTTCACTGAGCACCTCCATCCTGAGAGGCGAGGGCGTCACCGTGCGCTGCCTGAACGCCTCGCGCCACCATTGCGGCCACGGGATAATCAGAGGCCACCTCGTCCATCTGCTTCTCACGGCTGCGAGCGACGCGCTCGGCCGTGCGGAGCTGACGAAGAGCAGCCACCGTCGCGTGGACGACGTTGTTCTTGTTGTTCGTGCCGATGCACTTGCTCAGGACGTCCTGGATGCCAGCCGACTCGAGCACCGCGCGCACCGCACCACCGGCGATAACGCCCGTACCGGGGGCCGCCGGGCGAAGCAGGACCTTACCTGCGCCGTCGCGACCAACGATATCGTGGGGGATCGTGCGGCCGATCATGGGCACGCGGAACAGGTTCTTCCGAGCACGCTCATTGCCCTTACGGATCGCTTCGGGGACCTCGTTGGCCTTGCCGAAGCCGATGCCGACGTGGCCGTTCTCATCGCCCACCACGACCAGCGCGGAGAAGCTGAAGCGGCGCCCGCCCTTGACCACCTTGGCCACGCGGTTGATGTGGATGACGCGCTCCTTGAGCTTGTCCTCGTCGAAATTCTCGAATGCCATCTTTACCGTTCTTTCTCTCTCGTCGACCCAGGCTCAGAAGTTGAGTCCGGCCTCTCGCGCCGCATCCGCCAGCGCCTTGACGCGACCGTGGTACAGAAAACCGTTTCGGTCGAAGACGACCCGTTCGATCTTTCGCTCGGCGCAAACCTTGGCGATGAGCGCGCCGACCTTCTTGGCCTGCTCCGTCTTGTCCGCGTCCCCGAGGCTGCCCTTGAGGTCGGGAGACAGGGTCGACGCAGAAGCGAGCGTGGTGCCCGTAACGTCGTCGATCACCTGAGCATAGATGTGGCTCGCGCTGCGGAACACCGTGAGCCGGGGACGCTCCGCCGACCCGCTGATCTTGTGCCGAATGCGATACTTGCGCTTCTCGCGCCCAGTGAGCTTCTTTGCCATGTTCCTGTTCCTGAGCGATTACTTCTTGCCCTTGGCGGTCTTGCCAGCCTTGCGGCGAATCTGCTCGCCACGGTTACGGATGCCCTTGCCCCCGTAAGGCTCCGGGGGACGAAGTCGACGGATCGTGGCGCATGCCTGGCCGATCAGCTCCTTGTCCGCAGAGCGGAGGATGAGCACGGTACCCTTCGAATCTTTCGGAATCTCCGCCTCGATCGCCGCGGGGACCTCGAAGGTTGCGGGATGCGACAGGCCGAGGTTGAAGTGGATCGTGCGCCCCTTCATCTCACAACGGTAACCGGTACCATGGAGCTCGAGGATGCGCTCGTAGCCTTCGGCTGCGCCCTTCACCCAGGAGGCGAGCAGCGCGCGGCCGAGGCCCTGGAGGCGAGCGTGATCCGCGCCGACCGCGTCCGCGGTGACCTGGATGTTGTCGCCGTCCTTCGAGAGCTTCACGCCGCTCGGGAGGACGCGCGTCAGCTTGCCCTTCGGACCCTGGACGTCGATGCTCCCGTCCTTGAGGTTCACGGTCACGCCCTTGGGGAGCGGGACAGGCCGCTTCCCCACGCGAGACAGACGAATTTCAGCTGCAGTCGTCGACATTACCAAACCTCACAGAGCAGTTCGCCGCCCACCTTCTTCTGGCGAGCTTCTTTGTCCGTCATGAGTCCATGAGACGTGCTCAGGATCGAAACACCCAGGCCGTTCAGGACGCGCGGGATCGAGCTGTGGCCGACATAGACACGTCGTCCAGGCTTCGAGACCCGGCGGATGCCCGCGAAGGCGCAGGACTTGTCGCCGCCGTACTTGAGAACGACGGTGATCGTCTTGCGACGCTCGGGACCAACCTCGTCCTCGCTGACCGAGGAGATGTAGCCTTCGCGCTGAAGGAGTTCAGCGATGCTCTTCTTGATGCGGCTCGCGGGAATCCGCGCCACGTCATGGCGGGCCATGGCGGCGTTGCGGAGCCGAGCGAGCATATCGGAGATGGGATCGGTCATCATAGTCTCACCTCACCAGCTAGCCTTGGTCACACCGGGAAGCTCACCCTTGAGCGCCATATTGCGCAGGCAGAGTCGGCAGAGTTTGAAGTCACGATAGACCGCCTTCGAGCGACCGCAGACGAAGCAGCGGCGAACTTGGCGGGTGGAGAACTTGGGGGGGCGATTCATCTTCGCCCACTGACATGCACGTGCCATATTTCTTCTTGGTCCTCCGAATTAGTTCCTGAACGGCATGCCAAGCTGCGACAGGAGCTCCTTGGCTTCGGCGTTGGTCTTAGCGGTCGTCACCACGGTGATGTTCATGCCCCGGACCTTGTCGACCTTATCGAAGTCGATCTCCGGGAAGACGATTTGTTCCTTGAGGCCGAGCGTGTAGTTCCCAGCGCCATCGAAGGCGCGCGGGCTCACGCCGCGGAAGTCACGAACGCGCGGGAGGCTGACGGTGATCAGACGATCGAGGAACTCCCACATGCGCTCACGGCGCAGGGTGACCATGACGCCGATCGGCTGATTCTCGCGGAGCTTGAAGCCTGCAATCGACTTCTTCGAGCGGGTCACGACCGGCTTCTGACCGGTGATGGCCGCGATGTCGCGGACCGCCGCGTCGATCGCCTTCGGATTCGCGGTCGCCTCACCGAGACCCACGTTCACCACGATCTTCGTGATGCGCGGAGCCTGCATGACATTCTTGTATCCGTACTGCTCGAGGAGCTTCGAACGGACACTGCTTTCGTACGTCTGCTTGAGACGCGGGATGTACTTCTGCGCTTCAGTCATGTCGGTTTAGCTTTCTGCGCTCGTGATGATGGCGCCGCTCTTCGCGACGCGGACCTTCTTGCCGTCGCGCGTCTCGAAACGGACGCGGGTGGCTTTGCCGGTCTCGGGATCGAGCGGCATGACGTTCGAGATAGCGATGGGCGCGGGCTTCTGCTGAATGCCGCCGGCCGACTCACTCGTGGCGCGTACGTGGCGCTTGACCAAGTTCACACCCTCGACGATGACCCGACCACTCTCGAGGTCGATTTTCGCCAGACGGCCCTTCTTACCCTTGTGGTTACCAGCGGTGACCAGAACCTGGTCCCCTACACGCAAGCGGTTCATTACAAGACCTCCGGAGCGAGCGAGATGATCTTCATGAACTTGCGCGCGCGCAGTTCACGAGCCACCGGTCCAAAGATGCGCGTCCCGACGGGATCACGCTGAGCGTTGATGATGACGGCGCTGTTCTCGTCGAAACGAATGTAGCTGCCGTCAGCGCGACGGTTCTCCTTCACCGTACGGACGACCACCGCCTTGGCGATCGACCCCTTCTTCACCTTGCTGTTCGGCATCGCCTCGCTGATCGAGACCACGATGACGTCACCGAGGCTCGCGTAGCGACGGCGGGATCCGCCGAGCACCTTGATGCACTTGACGACCTTGGCGCCGGAGTTGTCGGCGACGTTGAGGACGGACTCTACCTGAATCATGTCTTGTCTCCTCCCCTAGGTCAGCTTGCCAGATCCGGACGCTCGATGAGCCGAGCGACCTTCCAACGCTTCTCGCGAGAGAGCGGGCGATGCTCAACGATCTCTACGCGATCGCCGGTCTTGTATTCGTTGTTCTCGTCATGCGCCTTGTAGCGACGGCGCTCCTTGACGTACTTCTTGTAGACGGGGTCCATCTTGTAACGCATCACCTCGACAACGACGGTCTTGTCCATCTTGTCGCTCTTGATGCGCCCGATGAGCTTGCGGATACGGGCCTTGCGCCCAAGGTTCTCAGTGCTCACGCTTCTCTCTCCTTACGCGCCTTGGCTCGCCTTGCGGCCGCTCAGAATCGTCTCGATACGAGCGATATCTTTCCGGGTCTTGCCGAGAAAGCTCGTGTCTTCGAGCTGTCCGACAGCGTTCTTCATACGACCCTTAAAAAGGTCCTTCTCGAGCTGGCTCTTGAGCTCGATGAGGTCCTTGTCGGTCCTCTCATTCAAGTCACTGAATTTCATTAGAGAACTCCTCGCGCCAGGAAGCGGCAGGAAACGGGCAGCTTGGTCGCCGCGACCGCGAACGCGCCCCGTGCGAGCTCTTCAGGAACACCCGACATCTCGAACAGGACCTTGCCGGGCTTGACCACGGCGACCCACAGCTCGACGGAGCCCTTACCGGAACCCATTCGAACCTCGAGCGGCTTCTTGGTCAGCGGCTTGTCGGGGAACACGCGGATCCAGAGCTTGCCCTGGCGCTTCACGTGACGCTGAATCGCCATACGGCAGGCCTCGATCTGACGGGCCGTGATGTAAGTGCGGTCGGTGGCCTGGAGGCCGTAGTCTCCGAACGAGATGTCGGAGCCGGTCCACGCCGTGCCGCGGTTCTTGCCCTTTTGGACCTTACGGAACTTGGTGCGCTTCGGTTGCAGCATGTCTTACTCTCCGACTCGGCGCGCCTTGCGCTGCAAGACTTCGCCCTTGAAAACCCAGACCTTCACTCCGATGACGCCGTAGGTCGTACGAGCTTCTGCGAAGCCGTACTCGACGTCTGCGCGGAGAGTGTGGAGCGGAACGCGACCTTCACGGTACGTCTCGACCCGGCCCATTTCAGCGCCACCGAGGCGACCCGCACAGCGGATACGCACGCCCTTGGCGCCAAACTTCATCGCCATCCCGAGGCTCTTCTTCATCGCGCGGCGGAACGCGATACGGCGCTCGAGCTGGGTCGCGATGTTCTCGGCGATGAGCTGCGCGTTGGTCTCAGCCTTGCGCACCTCCTGGACGTCGATGAACACCTCGTTGTCCGTGAACGACTGGACGCCGGGGAACTTGGTCTCACCCTTGGCTGCCGTCTTCAGGTTTCCGATCTTGAGCGTCTCGATGCCCTTGCCGCCCTTGCCGATGACCATGCCCGGACGCGCGGTGTAGACGATGACCTTCGCCTTGTTCGCGGCGCGCTCGACCTCAACGCCAGCGACGCTCGCGCTCGCCAGGTAGGTCTTCACGGCGCGCTTGATGCGCACGTCTTCATGAAGCCACTTCGTGTAACCGCGGTCGTCGTACCACTTGCTCGTCCAGGTACGGATGACGCCGAGCCTAAAGCCATAGGGATGTGTTTTTTGACCCATTCTGCCCTCTTATTGTTCCTAGCTGCCGCGTCCGTTACCTCTGATCGAGCTCGATCGTGATGTGGCTCACGCCCTTCACGATCGGCGTAGCCCGACCCATGGCGCGCGGGCGCCAGCGACGCAGATGCCCATTCGGGCCCTGATCCACGGTCGCCTTGGAGACATAAAGCGCGTCGGGGTTCGTCGCGCCCTTTTGTTTTGCGTTGGCCACGGCGCTCGCAAGAACCTTCTTCACGAAGGGAGCACCAGCCTTGGGCGTAAACTCGAGGAGGTGGAGTGCTTCGAGCGCATCGCGCCCGCGGATCATGTCCACGACCATCCGCGCCTTGCGGGGACTGATTCGCTGAAAGTTGCCTTTGGCAGTGCTGATCATGGGAGTGCTTCCGCTCTTCTCGGGAGACCGCGAGGTCACCCGCTTTTCCTGAAACCAATGCCCTCCCGGGCTAAAAACCGCTGGTTCGGACTCTCCCTCTCGGAGAGGGCCGCCTGGCGGGTTATCGGAGGGGCTCTAATTTTTCGGGGCCGCCGCTCCACAAACGGAAGGGTGCCCGCGAAAGGGAGGCGCTAACTAGCAGACCGGTTTCTGGCGCGCAACAGATCGACAATGAAGATCGACGATCCCGAAAGCCTTATTTTCGCGGAAGAACTGAACGGCTGATCGGTGATCTACGTCCAGCCGCCCCAGAACCTTCCTTTTTTGGCCCCGGCCCGCGACCCCCGGGAGGGCCCAGCCGAGCCTTCACCCGAGTCCAAAAGCTCCACGGGGTCCGTCCGGACGCCCCCCGGCGGAGTCAAGCTTCCCTGACTTCCCTGAAGGACCTCGCCACGCTGCGTCGTCTCTCAATCCGAGATCGGAAGGCCGGTGAATGAATCGACGCGCGGCTGCTTGGGTGTTGGCTGGGCAGGGGCGCTCGATGTTCCCTCTTCGCTCTTTTCCGCAGGAGACGCAGGCTTCGTCTGAGGGGTGACCTTGCGCGCGGGAGCTCTCGGACTCGCCTCCGCATTCGCCGCGGTCGCGCTCTTCTGAGCGTCAGCTGGCGCGTTCGCCGTCGCTCGCCCTGATTCCGCTCCGACTCCACTTGGCGCCGGCTCGCTCACCGTCTCCTCGGCCCCGCTCGACTTCTCCGAGGCGAATGGCCGCCCGCCCTGCGCGCCCGCTTCTTCAGCCATCCAAGCTTGGGGCACGAGGGCATCCCTCGAAAGGTCCGCCTCTTTCCGCTCCGCGGGCGCTCCTTCATCCAGCAGTCCCCGAAGCGCAAAGATGCCGACCGACGCCCCCAGCGCGACCAAAATCGCCGCGACCCAAACGCGCCGCGCTCTCTTCGGACGGAGATCGAGATCGCCCGTCTCCCCCGAGAAGACGTCCATCGTCTTCGTCTCGAGGCTCNCNCCCNCNGCGCGGTGCGCCGCGGGCGCTCCGGCCTCCCCC
>NASX01000141.1 GCA_002085155.1 Sorangiineae bacterium NIC37A_2 | reverse complement strand
CGACCCAGGTGGCCGTCGTCGTCGTGCGCAGGTCCGAGGCCTCGACGCCTGCGGAGAGCAGCACCTCGCGCACCCGCCCGAGCCCCGCGCTCGCCTCGCGCACGGCGTCCTGCACGTCAGGCGCCTCGGCCTGGGCGCCGAGCTCGACGAGCACGAGGTCGGGACGCACCTCGACGGCCCCCGAGCCCGTGACGAGGAGGCCGTCCTCCACCAGGCCCTCGCGCGTCATCGCTCAGCCCTCGAAGAGCGAGGTGACCGAGCCGTCGTCGAAGACCTCGCGGATCGCGCGCGCGATGAGCGGGGCGATCGAGAGGATCGTGAGCTTGCCGAAGCGGTGCTCCTCGGGGATCGGCAGCGTGTCGGTCACGACGACCTCGCGCGCGCCGCACTCCTGGAGGCGCTCGGCTGCGGGGGGCGAGAGCACGCCGTGGGTCGCGGCGACGATGACGTCCTTGGCACCCGCCGCGAGGAGCACGCGCACGGCCTCGGCGATCGTGCCCCCGGTGTCGATGAGGTCGTCGGTGAGCACGCAGGTGCGGCCCTCGACCTCGCCGACCACGCGGTTGGCCACGGCACGGTTGGGCTGGGTGATGTCGCGCGTCTTGTGGATGAAGGCCAGGGGCGCCCCGCCCAGCTTGGCCGCCCACTGCTCGGCCACGCGGATGCGACCGGCGTCGGGCGAGACCACCGCGACGTTCGTGACGTCCACGCGCGTGCGCACGTAGTCGACGAGCAGCGGCATGGCCCACAGGTGGTCCACCGGCCCGTCGAAGAAGCCCTGGGTCTGCGCGGCGTGCAGGTCCACGCTCATGAGGCGGTCCGCGCCGGCCGTCTTGAACAGGTCCGACATGAGGCGGGCCGAGATCGGCTCGCGGCCGCGGTGCTTCTTGTCCTGGCGCGCGTAGCCGTAGAAGGGCTGGACCACGGTGATCGTCTTGGCCGAGGCCCGCTTGAGGGCGTCGACCATGATGAGCTGCTCCATGATCCACTGGTTGATCGGGCTCGTGTGGCTCTGCAGCACGAAGGCGTCGGCCCCGCGCACGGACTCGCCGTAGCGCACGTAGATCTCGCCGTTCGCGAAGTCGTAGGCCGTGGTCGGCACGAGCTCGACGCCGAGCTCGCGGGCGACGTCGTCGGCGAGCGCGGGGTGCGCTCGCCCCGAGACGAGGACGAGGCGCTTGTCGCCGTTGGTGGAGAAGAGCCCGGTCATGCGTCGTCCTTCGTGCTCGCAGCGTCGTTCCCCTGACCGGCGGCCCGGGGTGCGTCGGTGACGACGGGCTGCGAGCCCGTCGAGGCGGCCAGGGCGCGCTCGCGCTC
>NASX01000081.1 GCA_002085155.1 Sorangiineae bacterium NIC37A_2 | reverse complement strand
GGGGGGGGGNGAAATTCGGGGAGGGGGCTCAGCGGGGCAATGGCTCGATCTTCGAGCGAACTGGGGCCCAACGGGTCGCTGGGCAGAGCGAAAGGAGGGCGCGCTCTTCGTGAGAGTGGGCGCGGGGGACGGGATGCGGGTTGGCGCGGAGATTGCGAAGGGAGAGAGTGAACCCGATTCGTGCGGCGGGAGATCGCCGCGGGGCCGGGGGACCTCAGGAGACGCGCCATGTTGATACAGCTCTCATCTTCGCCTCGTGAGTCCACGCCGAAGGATCTCGTTGACCTTCTCCTGGAGTGTCATGGCCGCATTCGGCAATTTGTGCGTCTGGCGCGCGAGGCGGGCACGAACTTCGAAGCTCCTCATGAGCAAATCGCGAGGGCGTGCGCCGATGTGGAGCGATATTTCGCTGAGGCGCTCCCGCTCCATGTGGCTGACGAAGAGCTCAGTATCGAGCCGCGCCTGCGGGGGCTTTCTCCGGAGGTCGATCGAGCGCTCGATTGGATGCACGTCGAACACCGTTCTCATGAGTTGCCTCTTGCGCTGCTTCTTGGCGCGGCGGCCGAAGTGCAAAATGATCCGAAAGACCGGCGGGCGCGTGCAGCCCTTGCTCAAAGCGCATGCGAGCTCGACGCCGCCTTCGAAAAGCACCTCGCCGAGGAAGAAAACGTCATCTTCCCGGCGATTCGAGCGCTACTCTCCCCTGAAACCCAGGAGACTCTGCGTGATGAGCTCCGCGAAAGACGGGGCGAGGCGATGCGCGCTCGCTCGAAGGAAAGGAAGAACGTTCCATGATGCATCCCCCCGAAACCGCCGAAGACGGCGTCACCTTCGACCTCGAAAAAGTGATCGCTGAGCTGCGCGGCGAAGAGCGCTACAAGCGCGATGGACACGTTGCTCGAACGCTCGTTCGGACGCCCGACCTGCGCCTCGTGGTGATGGTTCTTCGCGCGGGCGCTTCGATCGCCGAACATCGCGCGAGCGTGACGACGTCGGTGCATGTGGTTCAAGGCCAAATTCGTATGAATTTGCCCGACGGGCCTGTGGAGCTCACCGAAGGGCGCCTGCTGATTCTGGCGGCTGACTTGCCGCACGATGTGCACGCTGACTTGGATAGCGCGTTCTTGCTCACCCTCGGCTGGAATGGGGCGGAGAAGTGAGCGGGCAGTGAGCGACTCGTAAGTGGAGAGTGCGCGGGCGCGTGGATGGTCATGGGAGGTTGAGAGCAGGTCCGCTCGCGTGTAGTCTGCGACAGCGAGAGGGAGCCCGGATGGGCAAAGGAAGGGAGGAGGCCCGATTGGGAGGCGAGCAGCATCAGCACAGCCTTGCGGAGGCGCGCGACGTGAAGGCGTGGAGGATGAGGCCAGAGGTCTTTCAGGCTGTGGCGCGCGGCGCGGTTGTCACGGCGCTGCTCGGAGTTTCGATCCTCGTCGGTTCGCGCAGCCTGGCCCACTTCGACGCGGCGCTCGTCGCGTACACATTCTCCATTCTGTTTGCGACCTTTGGGCTCACCTATCGCTACAGCATGTGGCTCTCGAGGCCACCGACGGCGCTCTACTGGCGACGCGGCTGGCAAGCCTTCTTCAAGAAGGGCTGGCGCCTGCGCAACGCTCTTTTCTGGGTTCGGCGTATCGGCGAAGATGTCCTGGCCAATCGCTTCATCATCAAGCGGGATCGTTTGCGCGGCCTGACTCACCTCCTCATCATGTGGGGTTGCATCTTGGCGGTGGCGATCACGTTCCCGCTCGTGTTCGGTTGGCTTCATTTTCGGCCCGTGCCCGGCGACTTGAGCCTCTACGAGGCGATGGTCTTCGGTTTTCCGGCCTTCCGCTTCCCGCACGACTCAGCCGTCGCCTTCTTCCTCTTTCACGGCCTGGTCTGGGCTTCGTTTCTTGTGCTCGGAGGGGTCGCGCTCGCCGTGCGACGTCGGATGCGCGACGAGGGGGCGGCCGCGGTCCAGCGGTTTGCGGAGGACTTTATGCCCCTGCTGCTCCTCTTCGCGGTCAGCCTGACCGGGCTGATGCTCACGGCGAGCTACACGTGGATGAAAGGATACGGCTTCACGTTCATCGCGATCCTGCACGCCATCACCGTCATCGCGACCTTCCTCTGGCTCCCCTTTGGCAAGTTCTTCCACATCTTTCAGCGCCCCGCGCAGCTCGGAGTTGGCTTCTACAAGGACGTGGGCCGCTCGGAGGCGCTCGCTCGCTGTCGGCGTTGTGGCCACGAGTTCACCTCTCAGATGCACGCGGAAGATCTGATCGAGGTCGAGCGGGCCCTCGGCTATCGCTACGAGATCCCAGGGAGCCCGGCCGAGCACTACCAGTGGATCTGTCCCCCGTGTCGGCGAGCTTCTTTCGCCCTCGCACAGTCGCTGCTCTGGCGGGGGACGCGGGGAGGCGAGCGTTTGGCCGAACCGGCGGCGATCGCGATGCCCGTGCACGTAAACAGCTGCCTAGGTGAGGGGCCCTTGGGCTCCGAAGATCAGGAGAACTTTCATCCATGAAACAGCCCACCCATGCTCCTGGTCTCCCCGTGCCGGGGCTCGACGTCGAGACGATCCGAGAGTTCGGCCCCCACCGCGCCTACGCGAGCGAGCTCCGCGTCGATACCGGGAGCGAGCCGGAGAACCACGTCAAGACGCACTGCTGTTTCTGTGGCCAACAGTGTGGGCTGAAGCTCAAGGTGCGGGACAATACCGTCGTCGGAGTCGAGCCTTGGTACGAGTTCCCCTTCAATCGCGGCATGCTCTGTCCGAAGGGCGTCAAACGTTACCTCCAACAAGCGCACCCCGATCGCCTCGTCTCCGCCTACGAGCGCGCGGACACGAGCTCCGGTTTCCGCAAGCTCGGCTACGAAGAAGCGGTCGCTCGCGTCGCGAGGGCCATCGAGCGGATCCAGAGTGAACACGGTCGCGACGCGTTTGCTGTTCTCTCGGGCGCCAGCCTGACGACGGAGAAGACCTACCTGATGGGCAAGTTCGCGCACATGTGCCTGCGCACCGCGAACATCGATTATAACGGGCGGCTTTGCATGGTGAGCGCCGCGGCCGGCAATAAAAAGGCCTTCGGCATCGATCGGGCCGCGAATCCTTGGAGCGACATTCTCGGCGCAGAGGTGGTGCTCGTGGCGGGGGCGAACGTCGCCGAGTGCGCTCCGATCACCACAAACTACATCTGGCAAGCGCGCGAGCAGGGAGCCAAGGTCATCGTCGTCGACCCGCGCATCACGCCGCTCGCCCGGACCTGTGACCTCTTCCTGCCGGTCAAGCCGGGGCGCGACACAGCTTTGTTCAACGGCATCCTGCACTTGATGATCGAGAACGACTGGCTCGATCACGACTTCATCGAGAGCTCTACGGTCGGCTTCGACAAGGTCGCCGCTGAGGTCAAAGCCTGGACCCCACGGCGTACGGCGCAGGTGACGGGAATCGCCGAGAAGAGCATTCGTCAGGCGGCCGAATGGTGGGGGCAAGCGAAGACGAGCTTTCTGATGCACGCCCGCGGCATCGAACATCACAGCCACGGGGTCCAAAACGTCCTCAGCACCATCAACGTCGTCCTCGCCTCGGGGCGCATCGGCCGAAAGGGCTGCGGATACGCGACGATCACCGGACAAGCGAACGGCCAGGGCGGCCGCGAACACGGCCAGAAATGTGACCAGCTCCCGGGCGGCCGTGACCTCGGGAACCCGGAGCACCGAGCTTATGTGGCGGGGGTCTGGGGCATGAGTCCGGACGACTTGCCTCAGCCGGGAGTCGACGCCTACGAAATCATGCGCAAGGCGCACTCCGGGGAGATCAAGGGACTTCTCTCGATCTGTTTTAACCCTGTTGTCTCCTTGCCAGATAACAATTTCGTCCGCGAGGCGCTCTCTCGGCTCGACTTCTTCGTGGCGATCGATTTCTTCATGAGCGAGACAGCTCGCTACGCTGACGTCGTCTTGCCGGGCTCTCTTCAGGAAGAAGACGAGGGCACCGTCACGCAGGTCGAAGGGCGCATCATCCGTATTCAAAAGGCCGTCACACCACCTGGAGACGCGCGCGCCGATTGGAAGATCATCCAAGACATCGCCCAGGCGCTCGGTCGACCTCAGGGCTTCGCCTTCGAGAGCGCTCGGCAGATCTTCGACGAGCTGCGCGTAGCTTCGCGAGGCGGAGTCTCTGACTATTCAGGGGTGACCTACGAGCGAATCGAGGAAAATTTCGGCGTCTTTTGGCCCTGTCCGGACCAGACGCCCGAGGGCGTCCCGCCTCCTGCACCCGAGGGGACTGTGCGTCTCTTCGAGCCGGGCTCCTGGAACCCCGTCGCGAAGGGAAACGGCCCCTTCTATTTCCCCGACGGCCGAGCCCGCTTCCTGGTCACCCCCTACCAACCGCCCGCGGAGGACATCGACGCCGACTACCCGATCATCCTCACGACGGGCCGCGTGGTGAGTCATTTCCTCTCGGGCAATCAGACTCGGCGCATCGGGCCCCTCGTCGATCACGCGCCGGAGCCGAAGTGTGAGTTACACCCCCGTCTCGCGAACAAACTCGGGATTGTCGAGGGAGACTGGGTCACTGTGGAGAGTCGTCGCGGCACCTGCACCATCAAGGCGACGGTTGTCAGCACCATTCGCCCCGACACCGTCTTCGTCCCCTACCACTGGGGCGGGCGCAAGAGCGCGAACCAACTCACCATCTCCGCACAAGACCCGATCTCGAAGATCCCTGAATACAAGGTCTGCGCGGTCCGCGTCCGGAAAGCCGAGACAGCGCCGAAATACGCGAGCGCGCTCGAAGCGCAGCAGTGAAAGGAAGAACGCGATGCCGGTCCCTGAAAAGAACGAATTTTTCGTCGATCCCGGGCGGTGTATCGGCTGCCAATCCTGCGTCCAGGCGTGCACCGAGTGTGACACCCACAAGGGCCAGTCGATGATCCAGCTCGACTTCATCGACCGCTCCGCTTCGACCCAGACTGTGCCGATCGTCTGCATGCACTGCGACTCGCCCACCTGCGCTGAGGTGTGCCCCGCCGATGCCATCAAGCGCACCGAGGACGGCATCGTGCAAACGGCGAGAAAGCCCCGCTGCATCGCCTGCAATAACTGTGTTCTCGCCTGTCCCTTCGGAGTGCCGAAGATGAACACGGGCATGAACCTGATGATGAAGTGTGACATGTGTTACGACCGAACCTCGATCGGGCTCAAGCCGATGTGCGCTTCGGTCTGTCCGAGTCAGGCCCTCGCCTTTGGGACGCGGGAAGAGATGGCCCGGCTGCGCCCGAACGCGCAGCCCCTGAACACCTTCCGCTTCGGTAATCAGCTCATTCGAACCAAGGTGAACGTGATGGCCCCGAGGACGAGCTCGGAGGACCATGTCGACGTCACCGCGGCCATGTACGAGCCAGCTATCGGGCACGATGTGCTCGACGATGTATTCGCGGAGGAGCAGCCATGAGCCAAGACGAGTCACGATCGGCCGTCATCGGGACCCTCAGCGTCCCTCCTGACAGGAGCGCCCCGGAAGACCAGCCCCGCTGGCGCCGCGACTTTCCGATCGACTGGCCGGAGGATGACTATGTTGCGCGGCGCGACCTCGTGAAGTTCATCGTGCTGACGAGCGGAGCGTTCGTCGTCGGTCAGGTCTGGATTGCGCTCAAGGGGCTGTTCGGTCAGCGCACCACCGCCTTCGAGCCGCTGCCGATCGCTTCGATCGAGGAGGTCGAAATCGGTCAGGCGAAGACCTTCGAGTACCCGGAGGGCAGCACGCCGCGCCTGCTCGTTCGCACGGGAGACAAGAGCTTCGTCGCCTACGACCAACAATGCACACACCTGCAATGTCCGGTTGTACCGGCGGTCGCCGAGGGCAAGCTGCACTGCCCCTGTCATAACGGCTGGTTCGATTTGGCGACGGGGCGCCCCCTGGCGGGCCCGCCGCGGCGCGCTCTGCCTCGGGTTTCGCTTCAAGTGGTCGATGAAACCGTCTACGCGACGGGGGTGGAGGCCTCGGGCTCATGACGCGCACCCGGTTCGCGCGCTCGCAGCGCATGACGATCGTGAACGGCGCGCTCATTTTCGCGGTCCTTCTCGTCATCTTACAGCTCTGGCTCCTGACCGCGACGGTGAACGCGTTTCTCGGCGGGGATACCGCGACGACGATCCCGGCCGCCCTCACGAGTCTGGGCTGTCTCGGCGTGAATCTCTGGCTTCTTCGGTATCTATATCGCCTCGATTGAGCGAGGATAGTGCGCTTGAACTCGGACATCGATGGGCCCCGCTGGCGGCGAGAAATCAGAGATCTGTTCCCCGGCTACTTCGCCTTTGTCATGGGCACGGCGATCGTCTCGATCGCGGCGCACACTCAGGGCATGGTGGCGCTGGCCCGAGTCCTGCTCGGCATCAATATTGTCGGCTACGCTTGTCTGAGCCTTCTGCTTGTGACGAGGCTCGTGCTCTTTCCTCGCCGCGTCTTTCAGGACCTCTGTGACCACGAGCGGGGCCCGGGTTTCTTCACGACCGTCGCGGGGACCTGTGTGCTCGGGACCCAGCTCCGCATCGTGGCTTCGAATCCGGGCGCGGCATTTGTCTTTTGGTGCGTCGGTATCGCGCTCTGGACCGTCGTCATGTACGGGTTTTTCGCGGCTGTGGTGGTCCGGGAGAATAAGCCCTCCCTCGAGGCAGGCATCAACGGCGCTTGGCTCATCGCCATCGTCGCTACGCAGTCGGTCTCCGTGCTCGGGACCCTCCTTTCGCCAGGGCTCACGAGCGGCCGAGAAATCGCGCTCTTCTTCACGCTCTGCATGTACCTGCTCGGAGCGATGCTCTACCTGATCATCATGACGCTCATCTTCTACCGATTCACCTTCGTAGAGATGCCGATCGGGCGGCTCACGCCGCCCTACTGGATCAACATGGGCTCGGTGGCGATCACGACGCTCGCTGGTTCGACCTTGCTCCTCGCCGGGGACAGCTGGCCTCTGCTGCGCGAGCTTCGCCCGTTTTTGCTTGGCTTCACGCTCTTCTTCTGGACCACGGCGACCTGGTGGATCCCTCTCCTGATTTTGCTCGGAATTTGGCGCCACGTGCTCAAACGGTTTCCGTTCAAGTATGACCCCCAGTATTGGGGCATGGTGTTCCCCCTGGGGATGTACACTGTCTCGACGGTGCGCCTGGCGAGCGCGAGCGGACTCGAGTTCTTGAACGTGATCCCGCGCTACTTCGTCTACCTCGCCCTTGTCGCCTGGACCGCGACCTTCCTCGGCATGATGAAGACCCTAGCCAGCACCTTCACTGGCTCGCTCCCCAGACGCGTGCACTCGTAGTTGCGGTGAACCTTCGAGGGGCGAAGACGCGGCTCCTCGGTCCGAGCGCCGCTCGGAGGGCGAAGGAGCGCCCCAGGTCCTTCCGCCGCAGGGCGTGGGCTCATAGGAGCCGGGGCGCGCAGACAAAGGCTCGTTTGGGCCTCGTCTGTTGTGATGGACCGGGGCCCTCAAAAAGGACCCCAGGGGGCCGTTGAGGTCCTCACTGACTGCACATCGGCAGCTGGATCATGCCCAGGCTCGGGTAGGGGACCGCCGTGCCGTTTTGGACGGGGTTCGGCGCCTGACCGTTCGGGGAAGTGAACTTGTCGAGCATGACCTGACCGTGGATGTCGGTGATGCGCACGGTCCAGGGCGGCGGCGGGACATTTCCGGAGCTTCCGGGGATTTGGTCATCCTTGCCGAAGATCCAAGCGCCCCAGTAAGGCTTGCGCTTGCCTTCGAGCCACTGATCGCCGTCCTTGAGCTCGACGCGCGCCGCGGGCCACTTCAGGCCTGCGATCGAGAGCGCGCCCCAGAACGTCGTGGTGTCCCAGTGCCAGAAGTACTCGGGAGCAGCGTTGTCGCATTCGACGACCTTCCAGGAGATCCCCGGGTTGTCGCCGCCGACGGCGTTCGCTGCCGCCACGGAGAGATCGATGTGTCCGGAGACGCAAGAGGGGTTCCCCTGAGCGCCTTGGCGGTTCGGGCACTCGTCGACGATCTGGATTTTGACGCGGTCGTTGATGAGCACGCAGGCGCCGCAGAGAGCGGCGTTTTGACCGAAGTCGGCGCTATTCAAGGCGCCGAACAGAGTACCGCCGCCGGGGGCGCCGACGACCTTGTCTTGGCTCGCGGCCGAGCCTTGGTCATGGCCCTTGCTGATCACGGGGAAGCCGCAGCCGAGAGCTTCGTAGCCGCCGCTTGTGTCACGGTCGGAGCTCGCCTGGCTGATCCAATAGCGGGTGCTGCCGCCGTTACGGTTCCTGAGCACGTCCTGCTTGCAGGCGAGGGGGCCCTCGAGGATGCCCGTTTCGACGCAGGTGCTCAGTAAGCACTCACAACGGGGATCTTGAGAGCACTCGCTACAATACTCCGTAGTCGGCTCGCAGCGGGAGTCGCCCGGGTAGTTCGCGCAGTCGGGCATGCCCTCTTCCGCGTAGAACTCGATGCTGTCGATCCAGACGTCGTAGCTTCCGCCCGTCTTCATCTGCAGTGCGATGGCCTTGAGCGTCGCGGGATCGAAGTTGATCTTCGTGCCGAAGCCCTCTTGGAGCAGGGTATCGAAGGGGATCTTGACCTGTTTCCACTCGCCGCTCAGCGAGAGGCGCACGCCGTGGGAGTCGTAACAGTTGTTTTGGCAGGTTCCGCCTTGGTCCGTCGGCAGCGTGCCAGCCGTGACGAGGTTCAGGCGCGGGCTTCCCGAGCCCTTCACCCAGACCCGCACGCCGTCCCACTTCGAAGCGTTCACGGTCTGAGCGAAGTCGAGCTGGACCGTCGCGCCCCATTCGGCGTTGTTCGGGACCTGAGCTGTCGTGTGGAGCGCGTAGGAGCTCCCGTTCGCGCCGGGGCCTTCGATGCCCGCGTTGCGTCCGAAGCCGCCTGTGGGTGATTGCTGAGTAGCGCCGTCGTTCGAAGCGTACCAGGTTCCGCCCTGGGTCCCCGAGATGCCCGCCTCCGACTCCATGTCGTCGATCAGCTCGGAGTTCATCGTGTTCGGGTCGCCGACCAGACAGATGCTCGGAGGACCTCCGCCCGCTCCGTCGCCGCCGGAGCCGAAGCCGCCTCCGCCTGCATTTCCGCTTCCGCCGGCGTTCTGAAGACCGCCGCCGACATTCCCGGTGCCGCCTGCATTGCCGACCGGACCACCACCCGAGCCAATGCCACCATTGCCCATCGAGCCTGTTCCGAGCTGTCCGTCCCCACCGGTTCCGCCCCCCGCTCCGAAGGGCGGAGTCGTGTCTTGGTCGTTGGCGCAGCCGATGAGCGCCGAGGGAACAAGCAAAGCGGAGAGAAGGAGGGGCGCTGACCAGGCAGGAAGGTGAGACATAAGACCGTTTCCGAGATCGAGGAGCGACCGCACGAGTCGGCCGTACATCGTCAGTGGTCGTAGGTTTAGTGTGGGATGGCAGCGCCGCCAACCCACCCCCCATCATTTCAGGGATTTAGGCCAGTGTGGGCATCATGTTTCAATGATTCTGCGACAAAACTAGGGTGATCACTTCTCGAAATGAGACGAGCATCTTCTAGATGCCTACTCCTTCACTCTCGGTCCATAGTGGCCGATCTTGTTCTGGTGGAGACGAGAGGGGCGTGGGGTCGAGCGCGCCGTGAGCTCATGGGGCTCGGGTTGTGCGCACTTGTGTATAGCTGCGCCTCGGGGACGAGTGACGTGGCGGATTCATCGAGCTCAGCAGGGCGCTCGTCGTCGGGCGGACGCAGTTCGACCGGTGGACGTTCGGGTGCAGGAGGGCAGGGGGCGCTCGCAGGCAGCTCAGGCGAGGACGGCAGCGGCGGCGAGCAGAGCGAGCCGAACTACGGACGCTTCGGCGAACCCGAGCACGTCTTCACGTTGCCCGGAGGACAAACCATCTATTACCCGGATCTTGTCGGATCCTTCCCTGAGGTCGACTTCGAGACCCTCGATCGTCTCTATATTCCCGCTGGCGAGTATCGGACCATCATGCTCGGTTCGCTCCCAGAGCGCTCCCCTGAGCGACCTCTGGTCATCACGAACCAGGGCGGCCAGGTCAAAGTCGGAGGTCAGGCGGCGAACTATGTGATGTCGATGAGCGGGGGAAAAAACTGGATCCTCACGGGGCGCTACGATCCGGTGAGTCAGACCGGCGACGCGGGCTTTCGAGGTCACGTCGAGGGCGGCTACGCTCATAGCCAGGATACTTACGGCATCGTCATCGACGATGCTTTCAGCAAAGAGGGCTTGAGCGGCCTCGCCATCGGGGGCAAGGCGAGCGACTTTGAGCTCGATTGTTTCGAGGTGCGGCGCGTCGAGTTCGCGGGCATCATCGCCAAGACAGACGGCGACGGCTCTGCCCTGATGCGCAACGTCAAAGTCCACGACCTCTACGTCCACGACACCGGCTCGGAAGGCATCTACTTCGGCAGCACCAAAGGCCCAGCCTCAGCACGCCTTCGAGAACCTCAAGATCTACGACAACCGCTTCCTCCGTACGGGCACCGAAGCTCTGCAGATCGGACAACAAGGACACGGACTCGACGTGCACCACAACGTGCTCGGCCCCGCGGCCATTCGCTGGCGCTCCGCGTTCCAGAAATACCAAGACGGCAACGTCCAATATGGGCAGCGCTACGGGAGCGGCTCGTTCCACCACAATATCGTCATCGGCACCGGCGATCTCTTCGTCGAGTTCTTCCCGACGCTCGTCGATGGCGATCCGCGCCAGGCGAGCGACAAGGTGTCCTTCACGAACAACTACTTCTCCGATTCCTCCCTCGGCGGCGTTTACACTCACGCGATCGACACCGGCGTCACGATTGAGTTCTCGAAAAATGTCTTCCGCGGCTTCCGCTTCAACTACGAGAGCGTCTATCCGGACACGAAGGCGCCTGTGCAGGTTTTCGGCGTCGGCTCAAACTCCCCGAATCCCCACCTTTTCCTGGACAACCAGTTTGAGGCGGACTTCCCCTTTCTCCTCTATAGCTTTCCGAGCGTCACCGCTGAGAACAACGAGCAGGTGGAGGTTCCGCCGGTGCGCTTCCGAAAGTTCATGGGGCCCGAGATCGAACAAGACGTGCGGCGGCTCGAATGGTGGACAAGCGCGGCGACCCTCAGCCCCGATGGGCGCGCCGTGACCTATCCGAAAGGTGCGTTCGTGATGCACCAGGGAGTTCTCTATCGGGCCCTGAAAGAAAATGCGGGACTCCCTCCGGACGAGGCTCCCGACGTTTGGGAGCCTCTGCCCGATCCTGCCGACGACGTGCGCCTCGCGGAGGACTCACCGCAGCGAGGACTCGGTGTGCGCTGGCCACCGGCCACGAACTAGATCACAGAAATGCGCTCTAGGAGGGCGCCTGTTCGGCCTTTGTTAAGTGTCCGACTCGAGCGCGATCGGGAGCACCGTGGCGCGCGCGAGGTGACTCAACTCTCCGCTCATCGATCCGCCGTCGCGCCGCTGGAGCACGATGCGCTCGACGACTCCGTTCGGAAGGGTTCGGACTTGGTACGCGGAGATGACAATACCGAGTGTGAAGAGGGCCCGGTGCAGTCGGGAGATGATCGGGGCGCGGCCCTTTCGCCCGACCTCGATTGAGGTCAGCTCCGGACCGTTTTCGAAGAATTGAACACTGATGTCAGAATTTACCTTATTTGTATCTTCTTCCATGGTGTTGAACTCCGACGCCGCCTGAGGTGATCACTGCGGCTTCCCTTGTCAACCGCCCGGGCGCGAAGTTCTTCCCGGGGGGATGGGGCTCAAAACGAAATTCAGATGTTTCCCCTCTGCTCCGGCTTTCGCTCTCCGCCCGGACTGGCAAAAATGGCGCGATGGCGAAAACGACGGCGAAGGCGGTGAAGACGACGAATGCGGTCAAGACGAATGCGCCGCTGTCCAACGGGAAAGAGGGCAGCAGCAGCGAGGGACTCGTAGCAGTTCTGGAGAAGCGCTTTCGACAGCACCCGGAGCGGCACCCGGGCGTCGCATGGGAAGATGTGGTCAGGAAGTTGAAGCCGAAGCTCTTGAAGACCCTCGACGCGATGGAGGCGAGCGGCGGTGAACCCGACGTCGTCCTTCTTTGCGAAGATGAGCTTGCCTTTGTCGATTGCTCAGCGGAGAGCCCGACCGGACGACGCAGTCTGTGTTTCGATCGAGCCGCCTGGGAAAAGCGGAAGGAAGCGCGCCCCTCGGGCAACGCCCTCGACCTCGTGAAGGAGTGGGGCGCGGAGCTCCTCGACGAAGCCGACTATCGAGCGCTCCAGAGTTACGGCGCTTTCGATACGAAGACGTCGAGCTGGATCGTGACACCACCAGCCATTCGATCGAAAGGGGGAGCGCTCTTCGGTGACCGCCGCTACGATCACGTCTTTGTGTATCATAACGGTGCCGAGTCCTATTACGCAGCGCGGGGCTTCCGGGTGAAGGTGAGGATTGAGTAAGGGGGGAGCGGGCGCCCTCCTGCGGGCAGGGCGCGCGGAGTGGACACCGGCGGGCAGCCGTTGAGGATGGGGGAGCTTAGGGGCTCGCTCGGCTCGCTCGGCTCGCTCGGGTCGGGGGGCTCGGAGGGCTTGGTGGGCTTGGTGGGCTCGGAGGGCTCGGAGGGCTCGGAGGGCTCGGAGGGCTCGGGGCGCTCGGAGGGCTCGGAGGGCTCGGAGGGCTCGGAGGGCTCGGAGGGCTTGGTGGGCTTGGTGGGCTTGGTGGGCTTGGTGGGCTCGGAGGGCTTGGTGGGCTTGGTGGGCTCGGAGGGCTTGGTGGGCTCGGAGGGCTCGGGGCGCTCGGAGGGCTCGGAGGGCTCGGAGGGCTCGGAGGGCTCGGAGGGCTCGGAGGGCTCGGAGGGCTCGGGG
>NASX01000080.1 GCA_002085155.1 Sorangiineae bacterium NIC37A_2 | reverse complement strand
CTTGCTCGGAGCAGGCTCGGTGGCTTTGGTCGGAGCGGGCTGGGTGGCCTTGCTGGGGGTCGACTGCGTCGCCTTGCTCGGAGTGGTGGTCTCCTTGGTCGGAGCAGCCTTCTTCGCCGCGGCCGGAACCGGCTCCGTCTCCGCCTCCGCGGAATCGACGAGCGACTTCAGGTCCAGCATTTCCTCGACGTTCGGCATCATGATGAGCTCGACGCGTCGATTCTTCGAGCGACCCTCGGGGTCATCGTTCGAGGCGATCGGATCCGTCTCGCCGTAGCCCGAAGCGCTCCACAGAGACTCGTCGAGGCCACCGCCGGGGTTCTTCTCATCGTCGGTCGGCGTGACGAGGAAAAGGAGAACCGTGCGGGCGCGCATGAGCGACAGGCCCCAGTTGTCCTTGAACTTGTTCTTGGTCACCACCGACGAGATCTTCTCGTTGTCGGTGTGGCCAGCGACCTGATAGGTGCGCTTGGAGAGATCTTCGTCTTCGCGGATCGCCTTGGCGACGAGGCCGAGAATCTCCTTACCCTTGGCCTCGAGCTCGTCCTTACCGCTCGCGAACAAGACGTCGCCGGGCAGTGAGATCACCATACGGTTTTTGCGGATCTGGATACTCAAGCCCAGCTTGGTCAGCTCTTCGAGCTTCTTACGGAGAGCTTCAAGACGGCCTTTGATGCGCTCGAGGGCTGCCGCACGCGCCCGGTACTCTTCGAGAGCCTCTTCGAGCTTCTGTTTCTCGGAGCCGAGGCGATAACCGAGGGCCTCGAGCTCCTTCTCGAGGGCGGCGACCCGGGCTTTTTCAGCCTCGAGCTCGTCCTCCGTGGCCTTCTGCTTGGAAGCGAGCTGGTTGTACTTATCGAGCTGCGCCTGCCACTCGTCCTCGCTGTAGCCACATCCCGTGATCAGGATCGACGCGCTGAGGAGGAGACCAAGCGATGCTGAGAGTCTTGTGAGTTTCCTTTCCATGCCCGCTCGGAAATAACACGGTTCTCCGAGGGGACCAACCCGAGCGCTCTTCTCCCTATGTTCTCCTGGATCGCGCGATAGGAGTGCTTCAGGAGGGCGATGAGCTCGCCTTGTCACCCTCGCCCTTCGGTCAAAAAGAAACCCCGTCGACGCGAAGTCCGACGGGGCTCTTCTAAAGTGAGCTTCGGGTGCGAAAATCAGCCGCCGCCGAGGATCTCGGCTTCGATGCTGTCGAGCTCGGCCTCGAGGTGGTCGAGGGAGACAGACTTGACAGCTTCGTCGGCAAACTCATCCGGGACCGGATATTCGCTGACCTCCGTGCGCGGTTCCTCGGGCGAGACGCGAGGGAGCGGAATCGGCCGTTCCTTCGGCTTCTTGTCCTTCTTCTCCGCTTTTTTCTCGACCTTCTTTTCAGGCTCGGGCGGCGGCTCAGACTTCTTGCAACCGCCTGCGACCATCGCGAGGACGAGGGCTGAGGCGAGCCACTTCATGGATCGAAGCATTTTGTCGTTCATGGTTCAGTTGCCCTCCGCGGGTTTGGTAGCTGCCGGCGTGGGTGTGGTCGGTTTGGGAGCGGCGGCTGCGCCCGGGGCGGCGGGCTTGGCTGCTCCAGGGGTAAAGGGTTCGCCCTTGGGCTTGCCAGCAGCCTTCCAGATTTCGACGAGCTGTTTCATACGTTCGTCGTGACGCGCCTGCTCATCGGCGAGCAGCTTCGTGGCTCGCTCAAGGAGATCCTGGCGCTCGCTCGCCTTGGCGACGTCCTGAGCTCGCTCGAGGCGGGCGACGCGCCAAGCATGGCGACGCAGCTCGTTGCGGATCGGACGGAAGAGATGTGAGTCGCTGTAGGATTTCTTGAGCTGAGCCTTCTGTTCGGCGATCCGCTTCTCGGCAGTCTTCTTGCGCTCCTCGGTGAGGGCATCGGCCTTGGCCTTCAGCTCCGCTTTCTGCTCAGCGCTCAAGCCAGGCTTCTTCTCGCCCTTCTCAGGGGCCTTCTCGGCCTTCTGGCGGAGCTCGATCTGGGCCTTCATGTAAGCGCGGCGCGCCGCTCGACGCTCTGCGCGGACCTTCGGATCGGGATCACCGTCTTCGTCCTTGGCGACAGCTTCTGCCGCTGCGAGAAGCCGTTCGCGAGCCTGGTCAGCACGAGCTGCCGGCGTCTTGGCGGCCTTCTGCGTCTTGCCCTTGTCCGACTTCTTCTCGGACTTCTTGGCGTCGGCTTTGTTGCCCTTGTCAGCCTTGTCAGCCTTGTCCGACTTCTCAGTCTTCTCAGCCTTCAACTCGGCGACTTTGGCCTTGGCCTCGCCTGACTTGCCCGGGGCTTCCCCCGTGGCCTCGGCGCGCAGAGTTTTTACTTCTGCCGGGCCCCCCTTGGGCTGCGGCTGATTTTCGCCCTCTGCCAGCGCATTGCCCGTACCGAACGCCATGAGGACGAACGCTGCCCCCAGAGCAGAGCGCGCGAGGCGTCTGTCATCAGGAATTCCCCAGATCTTCTTCATCGTTTAAAACCTCTCGGGCCCAAATACTCTAAGCCCCGTGGCCTGGTTACATCACTTGCTCGCCCCGCGCCACCCCTAACCCCGGGTCGATTGAGCCGTAAGGATGCCGTAAGGAACACTCGGGCGTGTGTGGCGACGCAGCGCGGGGCGCGGTTTCGCGGCAATTGTGCTGGCTCGGGAAGATTGATAGTGAACGAGAAGATGGTGGAGAGTGCCGAGCCGCGGGGGACCACGCGGGCAAGAGGCCCCGGCGCGCGACCTCGGGTGCCCTTCGATCTCACCGTATGGGGATTGGGAGCCGCGAGCCTGCTTCTTGTCGCGTCTGTCTTGATCTTTCTGGTCGCAGCTGACTACGGGCCTGCCACCCAAGGCGCCGGATGGGAGGCGTTTCTGAGTGCTCTCGATCAGGAGCTGAAACGCCCTGTGACGCGAACCGTGAGTGTCCTGGCTCTTGGCGGAGCCGTGCTTTGGGGCGCCTCTGAGATCTCCTTGTTCGTGCTGGGGCGGCGCGGGCCGGCGCGCTCCGGAGACTTCGGTCCGCTCGTTTCGGGGGAACTGCGCGAGGTCTTGACCGAGATCCGTGAGCGCATCATCGAGCTCGTGAAGGAGCCGGAGGGAAGCGCCCCGCTCATCTTGGACGAGCTCTTGCGCGGAGCGCTCAAGGCTGAGGCCTCGGACATCCATTTGAGTCCAGCGGGCGGCGAGGCCCACGTGACCTACCGCGTACACGGCACGCTCTACTCGATGGCGACAGTCCCCGCGGCGATTCAGCAGGCGCTCACGATCCGGATCAAGGTCCTCTCCCAGCTCGAGACCTACGGACGCCGACCTCAGGATGGCCGTCTGCGTCACGTGATCGATGGGGTGCCCCTCGAGGCCCGCGTCTCAGCGCTCCCGGCGGACACCGGCGAGCGCATCGTCTTGCGCCTCGTGCGCGGGACGCGAAAGGTCCCCCAGCTCGCCGAGCTCGGGCTCCCGGAGGTGGCCAGCGCTCGCCTCGCCGAGATCCTCACGAAGCCTGAAGGCATCTTGTTCGTGAGCGGTCCGGTCGGCTCCGGAAAGACGACAACCCTCTACTCGGCCCTCGGTCATATCAAAGACAGCCGCGGAGCCACGACCGCCATCGTCAGCATCGAAGATCCGATCGAGCTCAAACTCCCTTTTTTGACCCAGATCCAGGTCAATCCCAAGGTGGGCATGGGCTTCGCGCAGGTGCTCCGCAGCGTCCTTCGCCAAGATCCCAACGTGCTCATGATCGGCGAGGTGCGCGATCAGGAAACAGCAGAAATCGCGCTTCAAGCGGGCCTCACCGGACACTTGATCCTCACGACCATCCACGTCGAGAGCGCGGCCGGCACCTTCGCGCGCCTGCTCGATATGCACGTTGCGCCCTTCGTTGCGGCCTCGGCGACCCTCGGCTGCCTCTCACAGCGCTTGGTGCGGACCCTTTGCACCCATTGCCGGGAGCCCGAGCGCCCGACGGGACTTCTCGCCGATCGGCTGTCGAGGCTCGGCGTCGAGCTGGAAGGTGTCACGTTCTACGAGGCGCGGGGCTGCGCGTATTGTGATGGACAAGGTTACAGCGGGCGCACGCCGATCGCGGAGCTGCTCGTGATGGACGCCGAGCTCCGCAAGCTGGTCGTCGACAAGCGTTCCACCGACGAGATCGCAGCAGCCTACAAACAAGGGGGCGGGGAGACTCTGCTCGACGCGGGCGTCGCGCTCGCTCGGAGCGGCGTCACAAGCCTGCGGGAAGTCGTGAGGGTGGTCGGATAACATGGCCAAGAAGGTTTTGGCTCTCTGCGCGTACAGCTCTTGGGTAGGCCGCCATGTGGTGATGGCCTCCGCGCTTTTCATCAGCTTTCGACTCGCGGGCACCGCCATCGCCGTCGCCAAGGAGCGGTCCGCCTCTGAGCAAGAGATCGCGCCGCGACCGAGCAGCTCGAAGGACCGAGGCCCTCTCGACGGGCTCCTCGTCGGAAAAGACATGGACGAGGTGCAGAAGCTCGCCGAGGAGGCCAAGGCAGCCAGAGAAGCGGCGGAGAAGAGCGAAGCCGGCGCCCGGCCTCAGGCCCGCGCCGAGGTCAAGCTGCGCTCGCTCATGGTGGACTTCGGTCCGCCGCGTTCGGAGGTTTTCGTTCAGGGGCGCCTCGTCGGGAACACTCCTTACGCCGGGCAGGTGGCTTGCAGGGATGGCGATAAGATCAAGGTCGACGTCGTCCCGCCCAAAGGCCTACCGATCACGAAGATCATGCTTTGTCCGGAAAGCGGAGCGAGCGTCGCCCCGAGCCCCGAAGCAGATCTTCGCGCGCCCTGAAGCGATCTCAGTCTTCCTTATTGCGGGTCGCGTCGAGCACCGAGCGGCAGAGGCGCACCGTGAATTTCCCAGAAAGCGCGGCGCCGCGCCCCTCCTCCGGATTCAAGAATTCGAGCTCTCCTCGAACGAGACCATGCAAGTCCGGCTCGAAACCCGTGAGCTTCAGCTTTCCGTAGGCGGGCAAGCGATCGGCGCCTTCATGCAAACGAATGAAGGGAAGGGCGCGCGGCTGATCCAGGCGCGGCTCTTCGGCAGTATAGGGGTATTCCCCGACGCCGAGCGGACGCCCCAGGGGAGACTCGACGGTGATCGTGATGCTCACTCCGTGGGGTGGTGGGGGCACCAGCTTGCGGCAGTCGGCTTCATAAGAAGCGAGAGTGATGCGGAGCTGATCGGAGACTCCCGAGAGCTCAAAATACTCAGCGAAAGCCGCCCGGGGCTGAAAGCGAACCACCTGCTCGGGCCCCAGAATGAGCTCAATCTCCTCCGCTTCCTGGCTGCGGCAGCCCGAAGCGAGGACGGAGAGGACCAAGAGGACGCTATAGATCCGGCGCCGCACGATCTGCAGGGGAGGACCCATCACGACGAGGCCTGGATCGGTTCAGCGATCGCAGAGTCGAAGGTGAGCGGCCAGGGGTGGCGCGTCAGTTTCTCGAGAGCTTGGGCCATTTGGGTGCGGAGAATCGTGGCAGTGGGGCGCTTGCGGGGATCTTGGCGGAGGCAAGAGCCAATCACACGCGCGACGTTTTGCGCACCTGGTACCGCGTCCATCGCCGCAAGCGGGGCGAGCCAGCCGTCATGGGAGACGTGCTGAGCGACGAGAGCGTATTCGTCGGGAGCACTAAAAAGCAATTGCCCCGTGATGAGCTCGTAGGCGAGCGCTCCGAATGCGTAAATATCGGCGGGGGGCGCGAGCGGCTCGTGACCATCGGGGATCACCCCCAAGATTTCAGGCGCTGCATACTCGACGGTGCCACAGCCATGGCGAATCTTTCGCCCACTCAAGCCAAAATCCACGAGCACCGGCTCCTTGCCGTCTCGCAAGATGACGTTCGAGGGCTTCACGTCGAGGTGGCCGAGGCCCGCTGCGTGCATCACCTCGAGCCCCTTGAGGATGCTGTCGAGGTGCATCGCGACCCGAGCCATGGTGAGGCTGCGCGAACGGATCAGGCGGTCGAGGCCGATNCCGCGAATGAGCTCCATCACGAGGATCGGCTTGGGGCGCGCGGCGAGATCGAACGTGACGAAACGGGCCAAATTTGGGTGCGCCGGCAGCGAGAGGAGCGCGCCCGCCTCGTCCTTGAAGAGCTGGAAGAATTCCTGTTCGGACATGCTGCGCGCAACGCTCGGATCGTAGTCAGGGACCTTGAGCGCAAAGGACTCTGCGTTTGGATTGTTGCGCTCTTCTACGCGCCTCGCGACGAAGACGGAGCTCGCGCCGCCGCTCCCGAGAGCGCGCAGCACGTAGAAGGAACCGATCGTGCGGCGAGGCAAGAGCCACTCGGGCAGCGCCGCAGGGCGCAGGTCGATCGGGGCTTTCTTCGAAGGCTTGCCCACGCGAGGCAGGCTGTAGAGGCGGAAAGTGACCTCCTCGACGGCGCGCGCGAGCGAATCTGGAAGCTCTCGGACCAGAGACTCGATGGCGAAAGCGAGCTCGTCGTGGGTGGGAGGTTCCCCTGAGTCGACGCTGCGTGCGATGATATCCTGCAGATCGGAGTCATCATAAACTCCGCTTCGATAGCGGCGCTGACGCCCCAGCGTGCGCAAGAGGGCGCTGCCCATCATCTGGGTCAAGTCTTCGACCGCGCGGGTGAGCTCGGCGAGAGGATGTTCGCCTTCGCCAGCGCCGCGTCCTTCGATGAGCTCCGTGAGCGAGCTCGCGGTCGCGATGCACTCGAGGCTCCGGCCCATCCGGAAGAACACGCGCCGGAGCGCTTCGGAGAGGTATCCTCCGCCCGTAAGCCCCTGACTCAGCTCCAGCACCTTCGTCGCAGCCGCGAGGGCGCTCGCGTCTTTCGGGGAGTTTGCGTCGTGGGTATCGAGGCGCAGACCGCTCGAATGGATCGACTCGGGTTGGTCCGCCGAAACAAACCGCGCAAGCGCCGCCAAAGGTACGGCCAAGTCGGGCGCCGTCGAGGCCTCAGCGAGCGCGAGGATCGCATACGGATCGCTCAGGCACGAGAACACCACGAGCAGCAGATCGCCCGCCTGACGGACGTCGTCCCGTACCGCCGCATCGAAACAACGCGCCAGCGCCGCACACAGGATGCGGTGGATGGCAGGTTCGGCGCCCATGGCGAGCCGATCGACGAGCACCACGATCGCGCGCTCGAGCCGTCGCGCCGCAGGGCGCTCTCCTTCGTGAGCCGAGTGCGCGTCGGTGTCGACGAGATGGAGCAAGGCACGCAGACGCTTCTGATCGGACACCAAGCTCTCCCGCGTGAACTCGGCGCGCCCCGACTTTTCGAGGAGGTCCAGCACCCGCGTCGTGACCAGGGACTTGAGTCGCTCCACGGGCTCGACTTGGGTGTCGCTGTCGCCGGGCTTTCGTCCGAGGAGCAGCAAGCTCGGTAGGATCGGCCGTTCGAAAGCGGCCGCGTCCAGCTCGAGGAGGGTGCTGTCGATCAGATCGGAGTCGTACTGCCCGCCGAAGGTTCGCTCGGCAAGATCCGTGGCCTCGCGCAGCCCGAGGATTGCCTTTTCGTAGGCTTGTTTTGCGCCTTCGGTCTCATAAGCGTAGAGCGCGCTTTCGACGCGGGCGCTCGGATGCGAAAGGTCGACCTCCTTTCTGAGGGAGGCGAGCGCCCGACTCCGCATGAGCTCATCAAAGCCCAAATCGCCTGCGCTCTTCTCCAGCGTCTCACGCAGGAGCGGGAGCGCCGACTCGGCGAAATTGAGGTCCCGAGAGCTCAGAAGGCCGAGCCCCACTGCTATCGCCACGTCGGGGCGCCTGAGAGCCGCGAGGCGCTCGACGAGCGCGCGTGCTCGATCGAGCTCGAACTCCGCGAGGCGCGGCAAGGCCAAAGCGAGCACCGAAGGGAGCCCTGGATCTTTCTTGACGAGCGGGCCCGACAGGAGCGCACTCACCGATTTGTCCGCCTCGCGATCGCCTTGGACCATCGAAGCGACGAGCGAGACTCCCGCCCGTCGCCACTCGCTGATGCCGAGCTCTGGATCGAGCTCGTGCTCCACCTGTTCGCGGAAGTCCGCGTCCATCGAAGCGAGGAGCCCTCGGGCGATCGCCGCGTGGCGCCAAACCAAGGGCTCTCGGTCGCGAAGCAGCCGCTCAAAGGCGACCCGCAGGCTCGGGTTGATGAGCCGATTTTTCGGCTCATAGTCGCCCATCTGATAGCGAAAAACAGCTTCCCGGGCCGCCTGCTCGTAGAGCAAAGCCGCCCCCCGCCGCGCAGGAAGACCCTGCGTCGAGGGGTCCAGGAGCCAGGCGTTATAACTCGATGGGCGACTGACGAGCGCCAGCGCGAGCGGCGCAGCGTTGACCGAAGCGCCGACCGCTAGCTCGAGACACAAGAGCACTCTCGCGCGCAGCGTCGGCGACGCGAGCGGCGCGCCATTACCGAGAGCGATACGAGTCGCTACTGGTACAAAGGCCTTCGCGTTCCCTTCGTAGAGGTGAGAAAAGACGCGCCTGCGCACGTCTCTCCGGATCGGGCCTGGAGGCAAGCTCACAGAAAGCTCATAGAGCGCGAGCGCCCTCGCTCCTTGCTCGAGCCAAGAAAGGTCTTCGGCGAAACCTCGCTCCATCGCGACATGGACGGCGCCCTCGAGGGCGCGCGGATCGACCGCGTCGAGCGGAGGCGGCCCAAATTCGAGGCTCGCTCGAGCCAGCGCCGTCATCGCCTCGCGAAAGCTCGCTTCCTGGTCCTCCCGCGCGGAGAGGCGCGGAATGCGGAGCAGGGGGACAACGGGCGAGGCGCGGACACGCATGGACAGCTTCGAGCATCATACGGCCTTTTTGTCCTGTCCCGAAGGGGCGCGGACTTGCCGCGGGACGTCCTTTTTGGGAGCCTTCCGGGCGCGCGTCGCGCGCTCTGGTCTTCTATATGCGAGAAGTCATTGTACTCATCGCCCATGGTACGGTGAATTCTCTCGATGAACTGCCGGAGTTCGTGCGAGAGATCCGTCGGGGCCGACCTGCCCCTGCGGGGCTCATCGAGGAGCTCCGCGGCCGCTACGAACGTGTAGGGGGATCTCCTCTGCTCACCCTCACCCATGAGCTCGCGGCGAAGGTAGCTCAACTTTCGGGACTCGAGACCCGAGTGGCGATGCGGCTCTGGAACCCCCGCTTGGTAGACGTCACGCGAGACCTGGGCCCAAGCGATCGCGTGATCCTCGTGCCGCTCGCGCCCTTTTCAATCCCCGTCTACGCCGCGGCGGCGCGCCGAGAGCTCGCTTCGAGACAGGACGCGCCGGACCTGGCTGTCACGGGCGCCTACGGAAGCTCGCCCGAGCTGATCGACGCTTGGGCGCGGGGAATCGCTGCTGCGCTGGGATCGATCGACGAACTGGGAAATGCGGCTGTCATTTGCACGGCTCACAGCTTGCCGACGGCGGTGATCCGGGCAGGAGACGCTTATGAACGTGAGTTTCGCCGGAGCGCGCAGCACGTCTTCGAGCGGCTGCGGGGGCTCGGCTACGGAGGGCTCTCGATGCACGTCGCCTTCCAGAGCCAGGGCGCCGGGGAAGGGGAGTGGCTCGGACCGACCCTCGCTGAGACGCTCGGCGCACTCGAGCCTGGGACGCTCGCCTGCGTGGCGCCCATCGGCTTCCTCTCAGACCATATCGAAACCCTCTACGACCTCGACATCGAAGCGGCCGATCAGGCTCGAGGCCTGGGCCTCCGCTGGGTCCGAGCGCCAGCCTTGAACCTCGACGAGGGGCTTGTCGGAGCTCTCGTCCAGGCGGTGGAGAGCGCCCGCGCCGCCAGGGTCCCGGAGCCGAGCCTCGCCTGACCCTGGCCGCTTTGATTGACAGGGGGGGACCCGTGCGCAAAGGAGAGGGACCACCGTGATTGAGCCAGAACTTCTGAAGGCCCGACTCGAAGCGGCGTTTCCCGACGCGCGCATCGAGCTTGAGGACCTGACCGGAACCAAAGACCACTATCAGCTCGCCATCGCCTCCGAACAGTTCGTCGGCAAGACCCCCATCGAGCAACACCAACTCGTCTACCGCGCCCTCGCGGAAGAGATGAAGGGGCCCGTTCACGCGCTTGCGCTGAAGACCTTCACCCCCGAAAGCTGGAATCGCACCAAAGAGGCCAAAACAACATGATCGACGAAGCTCTGAAAGCTCGCATCGAGTCCTTGATCCATTCGAATCGCGTCGTGCTCTTCATGAAGGGCAATAAGAACTTCCCACAATGTGGGTTTTCGGCCCATGTCCTCGACATCCTGAAAAAATCAGGCGTCGATTTCGCGACTCACAACATCCTCACCGACCCCGAGGTCCGCCAGGGCCTAAAAGAGTATTCCAACTGGCCGACCTATCCCCAGCTCTACGTCGACGGGAAGCTCGTCGGTGGGGCCGACATCGTGTCCGACCTTGCTGCCTCCGGTGAGCTCGAGGGGCTCCTGCGCGGCTCCGCTCAGAACTAGAGGGAGAGGCGCGCATCCAGCGGCCCTCCGAAGGGCCCCCGAGGACCGGGGAGGAGCACTTCATGAAGTTCTCCTCCTTTTGCCTTCCTAGAGCCCAATCTGGTGGGTACGCGTGCGCCGCGCGGAAGCTTCCTCGTCCGCTCACCGGCTCGACGACGCCCCCCACCAGCACGGCACACAAGCGGCGCTCGTCACCGCAAGGGCGGGCCGATTCAAGCTGCTCGAGACGCGACGTGCGGGGGAGCCACAAGCTCGCTGGGCGTCGAATGGGTTTTGGTCGGGGTGATAGGATTTGAACCTACAACGTCCGGCACCCAAAGCCGGCCCTCTACCAAGTTGAGGTACACCCCGTTTGGGCCCCACGGGCCGCCGGGACCGCGGCTTTTCGCACAGTTCCGGGTTCATCACCAGTACCCTTTTTCTCTTTGGTAAACTTGCGCCTCAACTAGCCGTTCCGCAAACGAGGAGCGACGAGGGTGAGTCGACTGGAAGCTGATGCGCGGGCTCGGGAGTATCGAGACCTGCGGGCCGCCGAGTTTGCCGCGACGTTGGTCGGGTTTGCTCTCCTTTTCGCGCTTTTCAGCTTGTTCACCGGTTCCACCGAAGACAAAGCCGGAATTTCGCTGGGGGTGCTCGGAGGAGCTCTCGGCCTTGCGCTCAGTTTTCGGGTCTTCCCTGAGCGCGCACGGGGAATCACGCTCTGTGTGGCGCTGGGTCTCGGGGCCCTGGCAGCCGCTTTCGGGCAGGGAATTGATGTCGTCGGCGGGCCGCTCCTTGTGACATTGCCTCTCTCGGTGACGGTGCTCCTCGGGCCTCGCCAGGGTGCTGTTGCGCTCGTCGTGCTGGCCCTCGCGCTGGCGACCGCCCCCTTGGGAGCTTCCAGCGGAGCCTCCTCGGTGCTCGTCACGATCATCTTCCTCGCGATGGTCATGGGCTCCGGGGTGCTGCTCCGGAGTGTGCTCGAGGACGCAGATCAGGTCTTCGAGGAGTTCGATGAGGCGCGGGCTTCCTTCGAAACTGCTGGAAAACTGCGCGCGGCGGCGGAGGAAGCGCGCGACCAGGCCATCGCCATCCGGAACGAGGCGCGCTCCTTGGAGGCCCTCGGTGTCGTCGCAGGGTCCGCGGTTCACGACCTGAACAACATGGCGCAGGTGATCCGAACCTGGGCCGACGAGGTACGGGAAGAAGACGGGCCGCTCGCATCCCGCGACGCGGCCTCCCAGATCGTTGATGCCTGTGACCGGGTGACGAACCTGGCCGCAGACGTGCTGATGCTCGGGCACAAGGACCCCGAAGCGTCGGGTCAGTCGCGAGTCCGCGACGCGCTCCCGATCGCAGCCCGTGCTCTGCGCCGTCTTGTGCGTGAGACGATCCGCATCGTCGTCGATCCGGTGCTCGATGACGACGAAGAGCCTTTGCCGGTCGGCTCGGCCGACCTCGTTCACATCATTCTCGAGACCGCGGCTGCCATGAATATCGGAGCCGTGAGGAGCGGAACGCTGATCATCTCCGCGCCCCGTGCGAACGAAGTGGACGGACCCGCCCCCCGCTCAGGGATGCGGCGGCACCCGTTTCTCCTTGCGCTCGAGCTCCGGGCGGACGGTAAGGCCCAGGTACGCCCCGGGGTCTTGAGCGGAAATATGTGGGTGGAGGATCGGGAGATCGTGACCACTGCTGAGGTTCGAGTGCTCTCCTGGTGTCCGACCCCAGATTCCGCCTGCATCAGCTTCGACGTCTTTCCTCTCGTTTCCTCGCCCGCCTCTTCGAGCACGATCGCCGTGTCTCTGAGAGCTGCGCCATCTAGCCCCTCATGAGCGCCGTCATCACCCCCTTCCAATTCGCTCGGAGGAGGCTCGCGCAGCGGGGGCTCTGGGCACAGGGTGTGCTCGTCCTGCCGACCCTTGGGGCCATGCGAAGCGGCTCGAGCACGCTCTGGGGGGGCCTCGCTCTCGTCCTGTTCGCGCTGATTGGCGCCACGGGGACGGGGCGTCATTCCTTTCATGTCCGCCGCGCAGCCCTGATGCTCGGCCTCCTCGCGGGGCTTTTGTTCTTTGGTTTTGGCAGCGGCGCGCGGGTTTTTGCCGTCGCCGCGTTCGGAGCGCTGCTCTCCCTCTATGCCCTGCTTCTGATCGAAGGCCTCTTGCCGGCGCTCCTGACGGCGGTCGCCGCTGCCTTCACGCTGGCCGTGATCGTCGAGCCTGCGCGTTTTGGTTTTGAGGAGCTCCTGGCTTCTCTCGGGACTCCTGCTGCAAGTGCAGGAGAGCTTGCGCCGCTCTCGATTGCGGTCGGCCTCCTGGCGCTTCCGATCATCTTAGTCCTTTCAGAGATCGACGGGGCAACGCGATCGCGCGCGGAGGCTCTCGAACGAACGATTTCCGAAGAGATGCGCCGCGATGAGGCGCTCCGGCTGCATCGTGTCACCCAAGAGGAACTACGAGCCGCCCAGCGCGAGCGTACCCTCGGCCGAATCGCGGGCG
>NASX01000079.1 GCA_002085155.1 Sorangiineae bacterium NIC37A_2 | reverse complement strand
CGGAGCGCGGTTGTGGTGCGGAGCGCAGGTGTCGCGCGGGGAGCAGTTGGCGCGCAGTTGGCGCACTGGGCGGGCACGGAGCGCAGTTGTGGCACGGAGCGCAGTTGTGGTGCGGAGCGCAGGTGTCGCGCGGGGAGCAGATGCGGGGCGCGGTTGTCGCTCCGCTTCAGTTGTTGCTGGGAGTTTGCGCGGGCTCCTCTGGAGCGCTCCTGGGGGCGGGGAAGGCGGCGGGCTTTTCCACTTGGACGGGGTCGATGAAGTCGCCCATGACGAAGAGTTCGAAGGGGCCCGTTGCGTGACCGAGGATGATCCTCTGGCCGGCGAGCTCGGGTGCATCCGAAACGGCGAAGAAGAGGACGGGCGCGCCTTGGGCGTAGGCGGGGCCGATCCCGAACTCGGAGGCCTTGGGTGGGAGGAGCTCGAGCTCGTTGGGAATGAGCGGGGCGACGCTCGGAGCAGGAGCGATCGGGGCCCATTCGAGGAGGGAGCCCGGGCGGGCGGCGCGCACGGGGCCGCCGGGGCTCTTCGTGAAGAGGTCGAGCACCTGCCTCGCGGCGTGAGGAGCGCGTTTCAGGTCGAAGGTGAGCGAGAGCGGACCCAAATCGCTCATCATCGAGACCTCGACCGGCTCGGCGGCGGGGCTGCTCTCCGGGAGCCACCGAGGCTCACATTTGGGCGGAGTTTTCCCCAAGAGAGCGAGAGCACGTCGCGCGGCTCGCCCGAGGGCGAAGGCGTGCGGGCCTTGGGCGTGGCAATAGCGCTCGACGGAGGGACGAAGCTCCGCTTGGCCGAGGGCGCCAGCGGCGTCGAGGGCGGCGAGCTCGACGAACGGCTCTTTCGCTGTGCCGAGGAGGAGCTCGCGCACGAAGGGGACGGCTCCGTCGTCCTCCGCTTCGCTCATGAAGCGCTCAGGGTGAGCGGCGATCGCGCGCAGGGCGACGACCTTCTGCTCGGGGGCCCCCGCTCTTGCCCGCGACAAGAAGAGCTCCGCGTCGCCCGCGAGCTCGCGATGGGCCCCGAACAGGGCGAGCGCGGCGGTGCGGACGACGGGGTCTGGGTCGTCGAGGAGGCGGACGAGCTCTCTGCGCCCGTCTCCGGAGATGACTGTGCGGTCGAGGGCGCGGAGCAAGGCGAGTTTGCCGGCGCTGCCGCTCTCGGGATCGCAGGTGCGGAGCAGTTTGTGATTCCAGTCGGTGCCCGCTTGGATCTCGGCTGCGCGGCAGCGAAGGAGGATCAGGCGGCGCCTTTGAGCCGCGAGGAGACGGCCCTTTTGTGTTGTGTCGGTGCTTTGCGGGGGCAAAGGTCCTTTTCGGACCAGGTCGAGGGCGTCGGACGAGACCTTCGCCTTTTCGAGCGCGTCCAGGGCCGCGAGGAGCAGGACCCAGGCCGGGTCCGTCGCCTTCTTGGGAATGCCTTGTTCGAGGAGCGCCAAGCTCAGCTCATCGAGCTTCTCCTGTCCGTCTTTGCCGAGGCGAGCCAGGGTAGCGAGCGCTGCGGTCCGCTCATTGAGACGATATGTCTTTGTGAGCACGGTGGCGCTGAGCGCGCCGCGCGCGCGGGGGCCCGCGCTGCCGAGGGCGAAGATAGCGTCGCGCTTCGGGTCGCTGCCGCGTGCTGTGAGGATCTTTCCGGCGACGTCGATGGTGCGTTCGGCGACCGCGCGGGGCAGACGTGTGATGCGCCCGATCGGGGCCAAAAAGACCGCGCTCTTTTCGGTCTCCGCTTTGTCGAGCAGGCGCGCCAGAGTTCTCTCGGAGAGACCACCGCGGCGACTCGCGAGAGCTGCGAGACCAGAAGCCGCGGCGCGTCCTGCCGGGGCCAGGGACGGGTCGCGGGGAACGTCGAGCCAGGCCAAGAGGGCTCGCTCAGCGCGCTCGGTCCCACATTGGCCCAGCGCGAGCGCGAGCGCCTGGAGCTCATCTTGGGTGGGAGGAGGATCGGAGAGCGCCCACAAGGACGCGGCCATCTCGAGCAGAGACTCGATGCTCGGTAGCGTCGAAGAGGCGCTCGGTGGTTCGGAGCAGAGCTGGCCGAGACCGAGGGCTGCGTCCTTTCGCACGGGGCCCGATTCGAGCAGAGCCCGCGCGAACATTTCTTGATCGGAAGGGAGCGGCTCCCGGGCGGCCTGGCGCAAGTGCGCGACGCTCGCCTCGGCGAGGGGCACCGTGACGGTGCGCTCCGAGAGGCGCTCGCGATCCTCCTCGGAGTCCTTGCCCGATCGATAATCGCAACCGGGCGCGCTCGTGAAGAGGAAGGCGACGCCGAGGAACGCCGTGAGGCGAGCGGCGATCCACTCGCGCACATCAGCGCGCAAACGTCGCACGGGTCCGTGGGGACTCGGCGCCGGGTACCCCTGAGCCTCGAGGCCGACCCGCTCGAATTCGCGGAGGGCGCGCGGCAGGTGGGAGTCACAGGTGACGAGGTGGACCCGGGCGATCGCCGCGCGCGCGAGCAGCTCCCTGGAGCGCCGCGCGTTCTCTCGGGTGTTGTTCGATTGCGTTTCGGCCCAGACGACTCCCGGATGGCCCCCTTCGGCCCACCACCGAGCCATCACCTCGGCCTCCGTATGTCCCGGGGGACCGGCGCCCCCGCTCATGAGGACGATCAATGGCTCCCCGAGCTCCGTCGCCAGCTCGGCCGCCCGTCGGAGGCGCCGAGTGAGGGCAGCCCCCGGTCCGCTCTCAGTGAAACGGCAGCCGAGTACGACGATGACGTTCGGTCCGTTCTCGGGGGCCGTCGGAGGGGGACTCATGGGCTCCCTTGGGTACTTATACGAAAGTCCGGGGGGGAGCGAGGCGCGGGGGCCCCGGGGAAGGGCCTCTTGGGCAGGATTTCGCGCGGGTTTTCGCGGGTGGCCGTGGCAGTTTGGGCATGTTCGTGTAGCGTCGCGACCCGGCGTCCGTCCGGACCCGCGTCCCCTGATGCACACCCCTGAATCCGAAACAGAGACCGAGGCACGCCCTCCGGAATCGGAGACCCCCGCCCAAGCGGAGGCCCGTCGCGCGCGCCTGCGCGCTCGGCGGGAAGCGCGCAAGGCAGGGCTTGAGTCGGAGCGACCCGCATCGAACGGAGAAGTTCGTCGTGCACCGGCTCGAGAGGTCACACGAGAAGAGAGACGCGCAGCGCGAGCGCGACGCGAGCCCATTCTGCCGTCGGCGCCCGAAAATGGAGTCAAACCGAGCGGCCCCTGGCCCTGGGAGAAGTCGGGCGGTCCCGCTCCGCTCGTCCACGCTGTGCGACTCGACCCGGCGCGTGTCGACGAAGCGGCTCGGCGCGTGGTGATGAAACTGACCAGGGCCGGTCACGAAGCTTATTTGGTCGGCGGCTGCGTTCGAGATTTGCTCGTCGGCAAGTCTCCGAAGGACTTCGACGTGGCAACCAGCGCGCTGCCGGAAGAAGTGCGCTCGGTCTTCCGCAACTCGCGCATCATCGGGCGCCGCTTCCGCCTCGTGCACGTATTCTTTGGCGGCGGTCAGATCATCGAGACAGCGACGTTCCGCCGCACGCCGCAACCGACCGAGAGCGACGAAGAGGACAGCCTACTCATCCGCTCCGACAACGTGTTCGGAGAAGCCCACGAAGACGCGCTCCGCCGGGATTTCACGATCAACGCGCTCTTTTACGACATCGAGCGGGAGAGCGTTCTCGATTGGACGAACGGGATGCGTGACATCGAGTCCCGCACCGTGCGGACGATCGGTGACCCGATGGTTCGGCTGCAGGAAGATCCGGTGCGCATTTTGCGTGCGGTCAAGTTCGCGGCGCGCCTCGACTTCGGCCTGGATCCTGCGCTTTATGACGCCGCTGTGCATTGTCGCGGGGCGCTCGCCATGGCCGCGCGTCCTCGACTCTCGGAAGAGATCCTGCGCCTCATGCGCGGCGGTGCTTCTCATCGCTCCTTCTGGCTGGCTCTCGAGATGGGCCTGCTCGATGTGCTCTTGCCGGAGCTCGCGGCTTTTGTCGTCGACGCGAAGCACGGAGCGTTCGTGTTCCATCTCTTGAGTGAGGTCGACGAGCGCACGAAGGAGACAGGCGCTCCCCTCGATGACGTGCTGCTCTGGGCCGCGCTCCTCTTTGAGCCCCTGCTCGAGGCCTGCGCTCACGAGACCGATCGCATGCGCGCTGCCCTCGAGTTCATGGAGCCGGTCGTCGAACGCATCGCATTGCCACGGCGCATCGCCGATGGTGTGGCGCGTTTGGCTGCGACGTTCCCACGCCACCAGGCGGGCAAAGCGAGCCGCTTCAAAAAGAGCCCGCTTTATCCGCTGCTCGTCGAGCTCACGGAGCTGCGCAAGCGCGCGCTCGCGCGGGCGCGCGCTTGACGAGCAGCGGGTACCCCGCGCCTTTTCGTCACATTCGTCGCACGACGACTTTGCGCGTGGGAGCGCAGCGGAGCTCACGGCGGTGGCGCGGGCGCGCACCCCCTCGCTGGGTCCCATGAAGAGCTTGCCGCGCGGGCGCGCACCCCCTCGCTGGGTCCCATGAAGAGCTTTACGCGCGGGCGCGCAGCTGAGCTCACGGCGGTGGCGCGTGGGCCTTGGGCCCGCGCCTATCCTGAGCTCAGCCGTTCAACTCGACGCGAAGCACGCTGCGGCCGACCGCGAAGCAGTCGCCGTGCGAGACTTTGTGGTCACGCTTCACGCGCACGTAGGTTCCGTTGCGGCTCTTCAGGTCCGTGAGCCAGAAGCCTTCGGCGTTCTGCTCGACGGCACAATGTTCGACCGAGAGGTACACGTCGCCGACGATGTTGATGTCGCAGCCGGCGCGACCAATCGTGACGCGTTGACCGCGGGGACAATGAGCCAGTCCGACGCCGCCCTTTTCGAGGACCTGCACGATGCGGAAGGGGGAGTGGTACGTGGGGGAGGCGTAGAAATACGTACCCTGGGCGTCGGTGTGATCGGCGATCTGCGGCATGGGCTCGAGGCGGAACACCTGGTTCCCGGCCAGGAAGGTATCGCCGGGGGCAATGCGCACGGGCTCGCGGACGCGGAGGTAGACGCCATTGAGGGAGCCTTCGTCGCGCAGGTAGAGGTCGGTGCCGCGGTAGAAGAGGTTCGCGTGCTCCGGCGAGACGAAAGGATCGGTCAGGTCAATGGGCGCGCCACGACCGATGAGGTGATCTGTAGACCGGAGGTGGTAGGTGACGCCTTCGAGGGTCTCACCCCGGATGATGACGAGGCTCGCCTTGGTCGGATCTTGGAGATCGCTGAAGTACTTGACCTCCATCTCGAGCACAGAGGGAGGCGTCGGCGCACCGCAGCGGCCACAGAACTTGAAGCCGGGTTCGATGGGAGTCTGACAGGCATCACAAGGGTAGTACTTGGCTTGTTCCATGTTCGCTTCGGTGAGCGCACGTCTCACCGCCTCGATCGAGAAGAATCCTATGGAAAGTCCGCGCCGACAAGAGGCTAGGGGATATAGGTCAGGCGCTTATTGACGTCCTTCCAGCCGCGCTGGCTCACCAAGCGACCAAAAACGCGCTCTTTGCAGCTCGCGGCGTCGACATAGCCGTAGTCTCGCGAGTCGTAGGGATAGAGGCGATTGTCGCTGAGGAGGAACCAACGCCCTTCCGGCACGTTGTATTCGCGATTCTCCGGGACGACCTGCTGTCCGTTTCCGACGCCGACCGGGTGCAATCCTCCTGCGACAGCTTCCATATGGCACTGCTGTTTGACCTCGACTCCCGTCTCCGGGTGCCGGTACGTGATCACTGAAGGGTCACAGCTGCGCTCGAGGACAAAGGAGTCGCCGTTCACCGTGGGCACGGAGTTCGTGATTTTCACGCGATCTCCTCCTTCTCCGAAGATCCTACCGATGATGTAGCGCTCTGGGGCACCGGGCTCAGGGCAAAGAACGAGATCCCCGAAGTCGGGCGTGCCAAGACGGAAGGTCAGAATCAGGTCGCCTCCCTCGAGGGTCGGGAGCACCGAGAGCGAAAACACCGGATCGGCTGCCATCGTCGGGAGCCGGACCCAGCGGATCATGGTCAATCGGAGCGCTCCGATGATCAGCCCGATGATGATCGCACACCAGACGAGGAACCGAGTCAGAGAGTAAAAAGCTGCCATGATCGGTCCGAGCCCTCAGTCTACAGCGCATCTCGGAAAAAGAGAGGGCTCGCATGCAGCTTCGAGACCGAGCGCGTCCACCACCGGCAAATTGCCGCGTCTTTGAGGCGAAGGTCCGAGCTCTGCCATCAATCTTCGAGGACGAGATCGTCGCGATGCACGACTACGGCGCTCTCGACGCCGATCGCTTGGGCGAGCTCGGGGCCTTTTTTCCGTGCGGCGCGGGCGACGTCGAGCGAGCTCATCCGGCTGAGACCGCGCGCGACGACGCGACCGTCGATCGAGAGGATGCGGATGGCGTCGCCGATGTGGAACTCGCCGCGCACCCCCAGCACGCCGACCGGCAGCAGGCTCGAATTTTGCGCTTCGAGCGCGGCCCGCGCGCCGTCGTCGATGAGGACGTCCCCGACGGGACGGAGCGTGTAGGCGATCCAATGGTGCCGGGCGCGGAGGGCCTGGTCCTTCGGAGGGAAGTAGGTCCCCAGGTCTTCGCCCGCGAGCACTCGCGTGATGATGTTCGGCTCAGTGGCGCGGGCAATCACGACCGCAGCGCCCGAGCGCCGCCCCTTGAGCGCTGCGCCGACTTTGCTCGACATGCCGCCGCGCCCGATGCCCGGCGTGAGCGAGCCGCGGTCGTGGAATCGACTGAGGTCGTCGAGCACTCCGATGCGATTTCCATCGTCGTCGAGGACGCCGTCCACGTCGGTCAGGAGGATCAACGCCTCCGCCCCTACGAGCGGCGCTACCATGGCCGAGAGCTGATCGTTGTCGCTGAAGCGGATCTCTTCGGTCGCCACGACGTCGTTTTCGTTGACGATCGGCACCACCTTGGCGTCGAGCAGCGCTCCGAGAGCCGCGCGGGCGTTGTTCAGCCTTTGCCTGTCTGCCAGATCGCCGTGGGTCAGAAGCACCTGAGCGCAGGTCGCGCCCTCCTGGTCGAAGGCTTCGTCGTACAGGCGCATCAAGATCGACTGTCCCGCGGAGGCAGCCGCCTGGAGCAGCGGGATCTCGGTCGGCTTTTGGGTCATGCCGAGCCGACTCATGCCGAGTGCTGTGGCGCCACTCGAGACGAGCATCGGTGACTTGCCCGCATGGACGAGCGCCGCGAGCTGTGCTGCGAGCTTGCGGGGCATGGTGCGATCTTGGGCCAGGGCGCGCGAGCCGATCTTGACGACGATGCGGCGCGCGCGAGTGAGTGCTTCACGCGACACGGACTCTGACACGGTGGGGCTTTCGGTTCTCAGGGGATGAGCTCGGGCGTGATCTCGATGCGCGCGAGCGGGGTGTCCGCGTCGTACAGCGTGAGCGGGGCGACGTCGACGAGGACTCGCTTGAGCTGTTCGGGGAGCTCGAGGTCCGCGCCAGCCAGGTCCTTCTTGAGCCCTTCGATGCCGAGGAGTTTGCCGAGCAGGGTGCCTTCGGGCACGGGGAGCTCGACGATCGGAGCGTTGTCGGGCACGTCGCCGAGCACGCGCGCCTTGGCCAAGGCCTGGCGGAGGCCTCCCAAGTCGTCGACCAGGCCGTGGCCGAGGGCCTCGCGCCCTGTCCAGATCTGGCCGCGGCCGACCTGATCGACCTGGGTCGGGGAGAGCTTCCGACCGTCGGAGACGCGCCTGAGGAACATGCCATAGACCTGCTCGATCTTGCGCTTCAGGGTCTCCCGTTCCTCATCCGTGTACGGGCGGAAGATGGCCTCGCTGTCCGCCATCTGAGTCGTCTTCAGTGTCTCGACGTTCACGCCGATCTTCCGGAGCAGACCGCTCACCTCGACCTTTCCGAAGAAGATGCCGATGCTACCGGTGACCGTAAGAGGGTTCGCGTAAATGTAGTTGCCGGCGGACGCGATGTAATAGCCGCCGCTCGCGGCTGCCCCGCCCATCGAGACGACGACAGGCTTCTTTGCGGCGGTGAGCTGAATCTCACGCCACATCACATCCGACGCCATCGCCGAACCGCCACCGGTCTCGACGCGCAGAACGACAGCGCCGATCGAGCGGTCCTCGCGGACCTGTTTGAGGCTGTCAGCGATCGTATAGGACCCTGCCGTCTTCACTCCGATGAAGGGGAAAGACTGGCTGCGTCCGTCGACCATATCGCCTTCGACGTAGACGATGGCGATGCGCTTTTCGGGGCCCATGCGGTCACTCCGCTCGACCGCTTTGCGTCCTTCATCAACCGGGAGCCGCTCACCCACGAGATCCGCGACCTTCTCCGGCAACATGTCATCGAAGGCGAAGCCATCGACGAGCCCGGCTCGCTTGGCCTCGAGCGCGGTGAAGGGGCCCGTGCGCGCGGCTCTGCGCACATCTTCGATGGTCGTGCCGCGGGCGCGAGCAAAAGCCGAAGAGAGCTCGAGCTCGACCTCTTGGATCAGGCGAGTTCGGTCGGCGAGAGCAGTCTCACTGGCCCGGGAGAGGGCGAGGCTCTCGGGCGCGGACTTGTGCGCGCCGATGCGCACGAAGTCGGCGGAGATCCCGAGCTTCGAGAAGAGACCCTCGAGGTAGTAGCTCTGGCTCTTGAGGCCTGTGTAGCGAATGCCGCCGCCGGGGTTGATCAAGGTGCGGTCAGCGGCACCACACAAAAACATACCGGACCCGGTCGCGTCTTCGAGGTGGCAGAGGACCTGAATGCCCTGCCTTCGGAGGTGATAAATCGCGTCGATCAGCTCTTCGAGGTGGGCCAGGGAGCGGGCAGGGTTTGCGCGCACTTCGAGCAGGACCGCACGGAGGCGGCGCTCTTCGGCGAGCGACCAAAGATCACGCAAGAGGCGCGTGTGTTGACGGACGCTCGGCGTGTTCTCGAGACGAACTCGAACGGCGTACCCCTGTCCTTCGGCGGCTTTGCTCTCGCGGAAGCCGCGGAAGGCCGCTTCTGCGTGGAGGTTTTCGTAGAAGCGATCGCTCGCCGCATTGCCGAGGGCATTTCCGTAGCGAGCTCCGAGTGAGAGCTCTCCGGAGGCGTGGCGCGAGTTCCCGCTCACCACAAGCGACGTCGACATCGTCCAAGAAGCGGGCCCAAGCTGCTCTCCCGGATCGACCCAGGTCAGGTCGCCGCGCAAGTGACCGAGATCGGGGATGCCGATGTCGAGCACCGCGCGCGGCAGCCAATACCCTCCGCGCTCATCGACGTAGGCAGCCTCGGCGCTCAGCTCGACGAGATCGTTGCCCGTCGGGCGAATCGTTACGCCTACGTCATAGGTCGTGCCGAGGCGAACGCCGGACTCGCTCGTCGGAGCGTCCACCTGACGAATCGCTCCGGCGAGACCGAAATAGTCGAGAGGGCGCAGGGTAAGGCCTGTCGACCAAGTTCCGAATCCGTGAACGGCCGTTTGGTTCGAGTAGGAGCGCTGGAAGGAGACACCGATCGCGGCCGCGTCGTTCCCGAAGGCGATGTCCCAGGTGAACCATTGGTAGGAGAGGCCAGCGCCAGAGATCCGCGCGGAGGGGCCTGCGTCGGGCGAGACAAGATCGAGCCTGACGCCGGTCGAAACGGGAATGAACCCGAGAGGAAGGGCGAAGGCGATGGCGTGGCCTTGGTTGCTGCTGAGGGCGCTGTCATTCAAAAAGTAGCCTGACCAGCGGAGCTCGGGACCCGGCAAGAACGCGATGTTCGCTGGGTTGTGGACCATGGCCGTCGTGTCCGAGTTCGTCGCGAGGGAGCGTCCGAGCGCGGGCAACGGAACGGGACGCTCAAGGGGATTCTGCGCATGGGCCGGCCCAGCTTTGACCAAGCAGCCAAACAAGAGAGCCAGGGCAGTGAGTCTTTTCATGTCGAAGCGTCCTTATACCTTCTCGGAGAGCATTCCCCGCGCGCGCGCGAGCTGTTCGATTTCGGCGGCCCGGGCGGCGAGCTCCTTTTGATCTTTGACCGGTAAGAAGCGGGAAGCGGTGCCTTCCCGCGGCACCACCGCATAGCGCGTTTCGAGGTGGAACGTGAGCTCGTGGATGAGCCGCTCGAACTGAAGGACACGCTTGCCCTCCGTCTCCTTCTTCACCTCGAAGTAGGTCCAAGGGATCTTCACGCCGTCGAGCGCTTTGGCCGTGAAGGCCAACGTGTTGACGTTGAAGACGCGGACCTGATGGGCGTCGAAGTCCTCCGGAAGCCGGAACTCTTCGAGGATGACCGTGCGTCCCTCATAGTCGACCGGGACACCGCCGCGGTCAGCGTCCCGCTTCTGGACCACTTCGCAGGTGATGTCGGCGCCGCTGTCGAGGTGGAAGCCGATGACGAGCGGATCGAGTCCACCGCCCAAGTTGTCGAGGTTCGAGACGAGCACGTATTGGCCCCCGTTTTCGAGGAACGGACCGAGGAGGCCGCTCCGCGCGAGGGCATCCGGGAAGTCTCCGTGGCCCGGAGCGTAGAAGCTGGGAGACCCAGAGCTATCTCGGAAAAGCCGGCCGTCTTCCGTGAGCCGAACGTTCAGGCCCTGGCGGAACACTTCGACGCCATCGCCGAGACGGGGGCCGAGGGCGCTGACGATAGGACCGTGGGTCGGTTGACTCGTCATGAGCCAGAGCGGGGGACGTTTTCCGTAGCGACGTGTGAGAGCAGCCTGTTCGGCGAGACGAAGATCGAGGAACGTCGAGCCCGGGAGCGCCTCGACGAGAGCTTTCACGACGCCGCCCATGCGGGTGGCCATGCCACCGGCGAGTACTGCGAGCGCGCAGCGCCCCTCGCGGAGCGCCGTCTCACCCAAGTCTTCGAGCCGTCGCGCCTCCGGTGTGCCGCGCTCCGGAAGTGGGAGCAGATTCTTTGGTGAGGGAGGCGCGACCTTGCCGCGGACGCGATTCTCAAAGGTCCCTTCGCGCGCGAGGCGGGCCCGCTCGACGAGGAACGACGCGTCGAAGCCGTGCGCCTCAAGCTCCTTCCTCTCCGCATCTGTGAGGGTCGCGAGGTCTTGGGCGAGGGGGTCGGTGTACCCTGAGGTCATTTTCCGTACTATAGAGAGCCTTCCGGATGAGCTCTAGCTGCCAGAAGAGCCCGAGGGCTTTCTTCGCGGGCGCGCTCGCGCTCGGACTCGCTGCATGGGCGCCATGGGCGCTCGGCAAGCCTATTCTCCACGAGCTCTTCGAGCCCGACCCCGCCGAGGACCTGGTCCTGGGAGCGACTTCACAGCGCGGAGGGATCCCCGCCGCGATCATGACCCAGAGCGGAGCCGTGGCAGCACCCGAGGCCCCCGGGGAACCAGGACCTATTTATGGAGGTGCCGCGGAGGCGCGCCGGGATCCCGTGTACCAGCTCGATCCGTTCACGGCGCCGCCCGCCCGCGTGAGTTACGACGACCCCTTTCGACCGGCGACCGTCCCCTACAAGAGGCTCTTTGCCTTTGACCACGTCGCGCCGGACTTGAGCTTGCGTGTGGAGGCCCCGGCCCTCGTCAAAGTCCCGGTCGGTGGACAAGCGGCGCCGGACGAAGACGTCTTCTTCGCGAGCCTGACGGTGGAGCTCGTGCCCGCGGAGCCAGTGCGCATCGTGAGTGTCGCGCCTGGCGCGCGCGTCCTGAAGATGCAGAGTGATCCAGAGCGGACTCTCGATGTGCTCGAAGACAGCGCGGAGAACTGGTTCGTGAAATCGGAGCAAGGTGGCCGCATCCACCTCGTCATGCAGGTCTCCGCGAAGCGGCGCGCCTTCGGAAGCATCGGTCCCCTCGGCAACTGGAATCGCGTTAGCGGTTCGGAGGTGAAGGACGAAGTGCGCGTGGCCGCGGGCCCTGTCCTCTTGGCGAGCCGGGTCGATCGAACGCTCGCTCCGAGTGAAGCGTTGAGCCGTCTCGTCGGGTACTTCCGCTCCTTCTCACCCTCCAATGAGTCGCCGAAGGCCACGAGTCCGCTCGAACTCTACCGCGAGTTGAGCTTGAACCGCCGCGGCGTCTGTCGCCATCGCGCTTATGCGTTTGTGGTGACGGCGAGCGCGCTGGGACTCAGGGCGCGCCTGGTCCAGAACGAGGCGCACGCCTGGGTCGAAGTGTTCGACGGAGACGGGTTCGTGCGGATCGATCTCGGGGGAGCGGCGCTGGATCTCGATATGCCGGCGCTCGATCCGAGTCTACCGCTCCACACCCCCCCACGCGATCCGTTCTTCTGGCCTCCTGGCCAAAGCGGCGGGCTCGAGCTCGGCCGCTCTGCGTCGCGGAGCTCGGCCGCGGTAGGGGATGGCTGGCCGAGCGCGTCGGGTTCGGACGTGGAGCCGGCGGCTACGAGCGTCGCTCCGGCGGATGACGTGAAGATTGTCCTCACTCTCGAGCGCGAGCGAACGCTTCGTGGTCGTCCCTTACGTGTGAGCGGGACGGTGCGACGAGCCGGCGGGGTTTGCGCGTCGGCGCGCATAGATCTCTCCTGGGTTCGGACGGGAGGCGTGCAGACCGCACTCGGTTCCGTCGCGACCGACGCCGAAGGGCGCTTCGAGGGGCAGGTTTCCGTGCCGCCTGGGACCGCGCCCGGCGAGGGTGTGGTGCGCGCGACCCTCGGGGGCCCCTGCGCTCCGCGTTAGGTCACGTTTGTCTCGTGGGCGAAGGATCAGAGCGCAGACCCTGACAGGAGGAGCGCTGCCAGACTTTTGATCGCTCCTCATGAGTTCATGAGGGTGGGAGCGCGCCCGCGCACTTCAGGCTGAATTCGTCTCGCAGCGGTAGGCGGTAACACCTCGCGGGCGCCCGTCGTGTGAGTCAAGGGTCGAGAGTGCATCGTCGGTCGCATGAGCGACAAAGAAATTGAAGAGCTGCGCGCGCTGGTTCGTTCGGAGAGGCGCACGCGACGAGGTCCATTTTCGGTTGAGCTGCGGGAGCGGCTCAATGCATTTCTGAANAG